>NZ_CP048836.1:2420939-3026174 GCF_010983895.1 Nitrogeniibacter mangrovi | reverse complement strand
GCGACGCCCTGCGTGCCGAGGGCCACGCCGCGCGCATTCGCGAGGTGACGGGGCTGGAGCTGGACGCCTACTTCTCCGCCACCAAGCTGGCCTGGCTGCTCGACCACATCCCCGATGCGCGGGCGCGCGCGGCGCGCGGCGAGCTGGCGTTCGGCACCATCGACAGCTGGCTGATCTGGCATCTGACCGGCGGCGCCCGCCACGTCACCGACATCAGCAATGCCGCCCGCACCATGTTGTTCGACATCCACCGGGCCTGCTGGGACGAGACATTGCTGGGCCTGTTCGACATTCCCGCCGCCATGCTGCCCGAGGTGGTGGACTCTTCCGGCGTGGTCGGCCACTGCGATGCGGCGCTGTTCGGCGAGCCGATTCCCATCGCCGGCATCGCGGGCGACCAGCAGGCGGCCACCTTCGGCCAGGCGTGCCTGAGCCCGGGCATGGCCAAGAACACCTACGGCACGGGCTGCTTCCTCACCGTCAATACCGGCGCGCAGCCGGTGCCGTCGCAGCACCGGCTGCTCACCACCGTCGCCTGGCGCCGCGACGGCCAGACCCGCTACCTGCTCGAGGGCAGCGTGTTCATGGCCGGAGCGGTGGTGCAGTGGCTGCGCGACGGACTCGGCATCATCCGCGCATCCGACGAGATCGAAAGCCTCGCCGCGCAGGTGACCGACAGCGGCGAGGTGGTCATGGTGCCGGCCTTTGCCGGGCTCGGCGCGCCGCACTGGGACGCCTACGCCCGCGGCACGCTGATGGGCATGACCCGCGGCACCACGGCGGCCCACATCGCCCGTGCGGCGCTCGAGGCGGTGGCGCTGCAGAACCTGGATCTGCTCACCGCCATGGCGGCCGACGGGGCCGAGGTGAAGGAGCTGCGGGTCGATGGCGGCATGACGCGCAACGCGCTGCTCATGCAGTTGCAGGCCGATCTGCTCGGGGTGCCGGTGGTGCGCCCCGAGATGACCGAGACCACGGTGCTCGGCGCGGCCTTCCTCGCCGGGCGGGCGGTGGGCGTGTGGCCGGACGATGCGTCGCTGAGTGCGCACTGGCGCGCCGAGCAGGTGTTCGAGCCGGCCGCGTCGAACGATTGGCGCGAGGCCATGCAGGCGCGTTGGCAGCGGGCGGTGGAGCGCGCCCGCGGGTGGGCCGATGGCGCCTGACGACGCGCCCATCTCGCCGCTGGCGCGTCCGCAGCTGCTGGCGCGCGCCGATGCCGAGCCCGACTGGGACGTGATCGTCATCGGCGGCGGCGCCACCGGCCTGGGCGCCGCACTCGATGCGGCCAGCCGCGGCTATCGCACCTTGCTGCTCGAGGGGCACGATTTCGCCAAGGGCACCAGTTCCCGTTCCACCAAGTTGGTGCACGGCGGCGTGCGGTATCTGGAGCAGGGCCGCATCGGCCTGGTCCGCGAGGCGCTCGTGGAGCGCTTCCGGCTGCTGCGCAATGCGCCGCAGTGGGTGCATCCGCTGCGCTTCGTGGTGCCGGTGTATTCGCGCTGGGACCGGCTCAAGCTGCGCGTGGGCCTGGGCGCCTACAGCCTGCTGGCCGGCCGCTACCGGCTCGGCCCGGTGCGCACGCTGTCACGGGACCAGGCGCTGCAGGCGCTGCCGAACATCCGCCGGGCGGGGCTGCTCGGCGCGATCACTTATGTGGACGCCCAGTTCGACGACGCCGCGCTGGCGGTGGCGCTGGCGCAGTCGGTGTTCGATCAGGGCGGGACCGCGCTCAACTACATGCCGGTCATCGGCCTGCAGGTCGAGGCGGGGCGCGTCGTCGGCGTGCGCGCCCGGGATGCGGTGACCGGTCGTGAGCGGTCGTTTTCCGCGCGCGTGGTGATCAACGCCGCCGGCGTCTGGGTGGATGCGATCCGGCGCATGGCGTGCGCCGACCTCGCGCCCATGATCGCCCCCAGCCAGGGCGTGCATCTGGTGGTCGATGCGCACTGGCTGCCCGGCCAGGAGGCCCTGCTGGTACCCGAGACCGAAGACGGGCGGGTGCTGTTCATGATCCCGTGGCGGGGCAAGGTGTTGCTCGGCACCACCGACACCGCACTGGACGATCTGCCCATGGAGCCGCAGGCGCGCGAGGCCGAGATCGACTTCATCCTGCGCACCGCGGCGAGCTGCCTCGCCCGCGCGCCCCGCCGCGAGGATGTGCTCAGCGTGTTCGCCGGCCTGCGGCCGCTCATTGCCGCCGATCCGTCGGCGCCGCGCAGCGAGCTGTCGCGCGAGCATGTGATCCGAGTGGAGCAGGAGACCCTGGTGACCATTGCCGGTGGCAAATGGACCACCTACCGACAGATGGCCGAAGAGGTGGTGGATCGGGCCGCGCGGGCGGCTGGGCTTCAGGCGGTGACCTGCCGCACGGCACAGCTGCCGGTGTCCGTGGCTGGGCCGGCGCGCGAGGCGGGTGCCGAAGTGCCGCTGCATCCGCGCCTGGATCTGACCGCGGCTCAGGTGCGCCACGCGGTGCGCGCGCAGTTCGCCCTCCATGTGGAAGATGTGCTGGCGCGGCGTCACCGGGCGCTGTTCCTGGATGCGGCGGCGGCCATCGAGGTGGCGCCCGAGGTGGCGCGGCTCATGGCCGAGGAACTCGACCGGGACGCTGAATGGCAGGGCGCGGAAGTGGCGGCCTTCACGGCCCTGGCCGCGGCCTATCGTTGTGGGGCGGTGCGCCGGTGAGCGTGCTGTTCCGGTATGTGCGCAGTCGCCGGCGCACCGCCGCGAACCTGGTGGCGGGCATGGGCGTGTTGCCGTTGTGGCTGTGGTTGCTGGCGACCTTGGGCGCGGGGAGGCAGGGTCTCGACGCGTTCATGGCGGTGGCCGTACCGGCGGTGTGGGGCGTCGAGATCCTGCTGGGGCTCGCGGTCGTGTGGCTGCTGACCCATCCGGACCGCTTCGAGATGACGGTCACGCCCGAACGGTTCGCCGTGCATCATCCGCTGTTCTCGGAGTGGACCTTCTCGATCGATCCGGCGCAGATCGTGCGCATCGAGCATCGCCTGGATCTGAATCAGTTCACCCGCATACGCATCCATACCCGTGACGGCCGGACTTTGTCACTGTGCAAGAACTACCCCTATTCACGCCAGCGTCTTTACGATGCGCTGCGCAGTGCCAATCCGCGGATCACGTTCCCTTCCCGCATCGGCCATTTCAGCCGGACCTGACGGCAAGCCGGCCGGGTCAGGAAGATGGAATGCAGAGCAGGTCGTCGCGGCTGGCGCCGTCGAGGGCCATCCGTTCGAGCATCTCGATGACCTCGAGACTGGCCTTTTCCATTTGTGCCACGTGGTCGAGCACCGCGTCCGGCTTGCGCGCGCGGTGGGCGTCGATGGCCGCCTTGGCGCTGGTGTGCACCCGCGTGTGAGGCGATTCGAGCTGGGTGAAGCCGGCCAGGGACGAGAAGCAGGCCTTGCCTTCGCCCTCGTAGTACCACTTGCCGAGCCGGCAGTCGTGATGGCCGGTGACCTCTTCTCCGGCGCGCAGATCGAACAGCTGCTCGTAGATGCGGAACTTGAACAGCAGGTGATCGATCTTGGCCAGTTCGCAGAAGCCGCGCAGGGCGGCTGAGGACACGGTACGCCCCATGTCGGCGGACATGTTCATCAGCGCGTCCATGGTCTGGGCGGCACGCTGACCGTCGCTGCTGAACTGGGACGACTGGTTGGCGAGCTGCTGCATGTGTTCGCTGCTGGTGCTGCTGTCCTCGCGGATCTGCTCGACCAGATGGGTGATCTCGGTGGTGGCGGTGGCGGTGCGCTCGGCGAGCTTGCGCACTTCGTCGGCGACGACGGCAAACCCGCGCCCCTGCTCACCGGCACGCGCCGCTTCGATCGCGGCGTTGAGGGCCAGCAGGTTGGTCTGGTCGGCGATTTCCCGGATCAGCTCGACGAAGCGGCTGACCTCGGTGGCGCGACTGTCCATCTGGCTGGCCTTTTCGGCGGCATTGGCGGAGGCACTCGCCAGCGAGACCAGGCTGCCGGCGATGGTGCTGACGGCGTCGCGCCCGCCGCGCGACACGTTGCGCGCCTCGTTGGCGCTGTCGCGCTCGTTGCGCATGGTGTCTGCCATGGTGTGGATGCCGGTCTGGACCTCGACGATCGAGGTGCCGAAGCTTTGCAGTTGCTTGATGAGGCGCTGCATCTGGAGGGCCTGGGCGCTTTGCTGGCGTCCTTCGGATTCGGCGCGCGCGAGGGCGTTCTCGAGTTCGAGGATGCGTCGCTCCTTGTCGGCAAGGGCGCTTTCCAGTTGTGCCAGGCGTCTTTCCTGCTCGGGATTGTTCTTCTTGAAAAGCATGGCGGCGGTGTCTCCAATGAAATTGGCTCTCGTGACGGCTATGTTGATTACGGCCCGTCATCGCCTTGCTTTAGGTGATAGGGCGATGTGCGAATCAGGTGCCCGGCTCGGCCGTTCGTTGGAGCCGACGGCGCTGTTCGGTGGGAGGCGGAGCAACGACGCCGGCGAAGAAAAACTTAAATCCATGAGGCCAGTGCCGTTATTTGACGAACACAGCCGGCCAGGAGACGACGTGACCGAGAAAGATCGACGTGGCGCAACGGTGGACCATCTGCACCCGGACCACAACTTCGCCGTCAATCTCATGAAACACCTGGTGGTGCCCACCTTCGTGCTGGATGCGGAGTGTCGGGTCATCATCTGGAACCGGGCCTGCGAGCGTCTGACGGGGGTGCGCGCCGAGGAAGTGGTGGGTACCCGCAGACATCGCCTGGCCTTCTACGACGAAGACCGGCCGACCCTGGCGGACCTGATTGCCATGGACGCGACGGACCGCATCGACACCCTTTATGCGGACTATGATGTGCGCTCGAATAACGACCATGGATTCCACGCGGAGAACTGGTGCGTGATGCCACGAGTGCGTACACGCCAGTACCTGCATATCGACGCCGGGCCGATCTTCGATTCGGACGGTCGGCTCCTGTCGGTGGTGGAAACGCTGCGGGACATGACCGTGCAGAAGGAGGCGCAGGCGGAACTGGAGCACCTGGCCTCCCGTGATCCGCTGACCGGCCTGGCCAATCGACGCCGCTTCGAAGAGCACCTCGGCTACGAGTGGCGCCGCGGGCAACGGACGGCGCAGCCGCTGTCGATGCTGATGATCGATGTGGACCACTTCAAGCAGTTCAACGACACCTACGGGCACCCGCAGGGCGATGCCTGCCTGCGCAGCGTTGCCGCGGTGCTGGCCAGCGCGGCGGCGCGCACCGGTGACCTGGCGTCCCGCTACGGCGGGGAGGAGTTCGTCCTGGTGCTCCCGGGAACGACCCGAAACGGCGCTCAGGTGGTTGCCGAGCGGATCCGCGCCGCGGTCGCCGCGCTGCGCATCCCGAACAAGGCTTTGGAGCACGCGGGGATGCTGACGGTGAGCATCGGGGTGGCCACGGGTGATCCCGGTGCGCTCACGCAGGAGCGTCTGGTGGCGCTGGCCGATACCGCGCTGTACGGTGCCAAACACGGTGGACGCAACCAGGTGGTGTGCGCACCCGACACGGACCCGGCGGGCGGCGGCTGAATGCGGCCGGTCGCGCCGCGTCGATCGGCACGGCATGAAAAAAGCCGCCCTCGCGAGGGCGGCTTTTTCGCGAATGCGCCGGCCGGGGGCCGGCAGCATGCGTCTTAGTGGAACTGCTCTTCTTCGGTGGAACCGGTCAGGGCCTTCACGGAGGAAGAACCGCCCTGGATCACGGTGGTCACGTCGTCGAAGTAGCCCGCGCCCACTTCCTGCTGGTGCGACACGAAGGTGTAGCCTTTGTCGCGCGCGGCGAATTCCGGCTCCTGCACCATTTCGGTGTAGTGCTTCATGCCTTCGCCACGAGCGTAGTTGTAGGCGAACTGGAAGGTGTTGTACCACATGACATGGATACCGGCCAGGGTGATGAACTGGTACTTGTAACCCATGGCGGACAGCTCGTCCTGGAACTTGGCGATGGTCGCTTCGTCCAGGTTCTTCTTCCAGTTGAAGGACGGCGAGCAGTTGTAGGACAGCAGCTTGCCCGGGCAGGCTTCATGCACGGCCTGCGCGAACTCGCGGGCGAAGCCCAGATCCGGCGTGCCGGTCTCGCACCACACCAGATCGGCGTAGGGGGCGTAGGCGACACCGCGGGAGATGGCCTGCTCGAGACCGTTCTTGACGCGGTAGAAACCTTCCTGGGTGCGCTCGCCGGTCAGGAACGGCTTGTCGTTGGCGTCGTAGTCGCTGGTGATCAGGTTGGCGGCTTCGGCATCGGTGCGGGCCAGGATCAGGGTCGGCACGCCCATGACGTCGGAGGCGAAGCGGGCAGCGGTCAGCTTTTCGATGGCTTCACGGGTCGGGACGAGCACCTTGCCACCCATGTGACCGCACTTCTTCACGGCGGCCAGCTGGTCTTCGAAGTGAACACCGGAGGCGCCGGCGGCGATCATGTTCTTCATCAGTTCGAAGGCGTTGAGCACGCCACCGAAACCGGCTTCGGCGTCGGCCACGATCGGCAGGAAGTAGTCGATGAAGTTCTCGTCACCCGGGTTGATGCCACGGGACCACTGGATCTCGTCGGCACGCTTGAAGGTGTTGTTGATGCGGCGAACCATGGTCGGCACGGAGTCGTAGGCGTACAGCGACTGGTCCGGGTACATGGTTTCGGAGGTGTTGCCGTCGGCGGCAACCTGCCAGCCGGACAGATACACGGCTTCCAGGCCGGCCTTGGCCTGCTGCATGGCCTGACCCGCGGTGATGGCGCCGAAGGCATTCACGTAGCCTTTCTTGGCGCCGCCGTTGACTTTGTCCCACAGCTTCTCGGCGCCACGCTTGGCGAGCGTGTACTCCGGCTGCAGGCTGCCGCGCAGGCGCACGACGTCTTCGGCGCTGTAGCCACGCTTGACGTTGGCCCAGCGGGGATTTTCGGCCCAGTCTTTTTCCAGGGCGGCGATTTGCTGTTCGCGGGTTTGGGACATGATCGATTCCTTGTGTTGCAGTGGAACGGGGAGGGAGATTGGCCGGTCGCCAGCCGAGACGGGCACCCGGTTCAACTTCGGGAGCGGCGGTCGGGACCGCGGCTCGAGTGTGGTGAAGTATAGGCGTTTTTTTGCACAGCAGCAATAGGTCTTATATAAGATATAAGAAAAAAATAAGACCAATAAAAACAGAGCATTACAACTAAATTTTTGTAATGTGAAAGGCGGTGCAGCTTTGTGAAACGAGGTGGGGCCCGGTGGCCCCGGGGAGGGCTCAGAGCAGGGCGGTCGCGCTCACGATGACGCCATCCTCATCGGCGTAGAGATACTCGCCGGGTGTGAAGGTGACACCACCGAAGGTGACGGGAACGTCCGTGTCGCCGACGCCCTTCTTGACCGTCTTGCGCGGATGGGTGCCCAGGGCGAAGACCCCCACGTCCATGCCGCCGATGGCCTTGGAATCGCGGATGCAGCCATAGACGACGATGCCGGCCCAGCCGTTCTTGACGGCGAGGACGCCGAGCTGGTCGCCGACCATGGCGTAGCGTTTCGAGCCGCCGCCGTCGATCACGAGCACACGGCCGTTGCCCGGGGTCTCGAGGGTTGAACGAACGAGGGTGTTGTCTTCGAACAGCTTGAGCGTGGTGATCGGCCCGTGGAAGGCGGACTTGCCGCCGAAGCTCCGGAACATGGGCTCGACGACGCGAACGGCCTGGTCATGGGTGTCGCACAAATCGGCGGTCTGGAAACTCATGATGCTTGTCTTCCTGGTCTGTGGTGAAGGGGTGACCGGCCCGGCGGGCGAGCAAACCGGCCGGCCCTCGGGCCGGCGCGCCACGGGAGGACAACCGGTCGCGGCGGCCCAGAGTGTACCAGCATGCACGCATGAAAATGGCGGCCCTTGGGCCGCCATGTGGGTATCGCTGCCGGATCAGGAGCTGGTGACCAGTTCCTCGTCGAACTCGAGGACGATCTTCTCCTCGTCGTCCAGATCGATGTGCACCCGGCCGCCATTGACCAGCCGGCCGAACAGCAACTCGTCGGCCAGCGCCGAGCGGATGGAGTCCTGGATCAGACGGGCCATCGGCCGCGCGCCCATGAGCGGATCGAAGCCCTCGGCCGCCAGCCAGGTGCGCATCTTGTCGGAGAAGGAGGCTTCGACCTTCTTCTCGTGCAGCTGCGCCTCGAGCTGGGTGAGGAACTTGTCCACCACCCGCAGGATGATCTCGTTGTCGAGCGCCTTGAAGGAGATGGTGGCATCCAGGCGGTTGCGGAACTCCGGCGAGAACATGCGCTTGATTTCGCTCATCTCGTCGCCGGTCTCGCGTTTGGCCGAGAAGCCCATCACCGGCTTCTGCATGGCTTCGGCGCCCGCGTTGGTGGTCATGATGATGATCACGTTGCGGAAATCGGTCTGCCGGCCGTTGTTGTCGGTCAGCGTGCCATGGTCCATGACCTGCAGCAGGATGTTGTAGATGTCCGGGTGCGCCTTCTCGATCTCGTCCAGCAGCAGCACGCAGTGCGGCTTCTTGGTGATCGCCTCGGTCAGCAGGCCGCCCTGGTCGAATCCCACGTAGCCCGGGGGCGCGCCGATGAGGCGGCTGACCGCATGGCGCTCCATGTACTCGGACATGTCGAAGCGCACCAGCTCGATGCCGAGCGTGTAGGCCAGCTGACGGGCCACCTCGGTCTTGCCGACGCCGGTGGGGCCGCTGAACAGGAAGCTGCCGATCGGCTTGCCCGGGTTGCCCAGGCCGGAGCGCGACATCTTGATGGCCTTGGCGAGCGCGTCGATGGCCTTGTCCTGACCGAACACCACGTTCTTGAGGTCGCGGTCGAGGGTCTTGAGCGCGGCCTTGTCGTCGCTGGAGACGGTGCGCGGCGGGATGCGCGCAATCTTGGCGACGATCTCCTCGATCTCGCCCTTGCCGATGGTCTTGCGCTGCCGCGATTTGGGCAGGATGCGCTGCGCCGCGCCGGCCTCGTCGATGACGTCGATGGCCTTGTCGGGCAGGTGGCGGTCGTTGATGTACTTGGCGGACAGTTCCGCGGCCGAAGAAATGGCTTCCTTCGAGTAGCGCACGCTGTGGTGCTCCTCGAAGCGGCTCTTGAGGCCCCGGAGGATCTCCACCGTCTCGGCCACCGACGGCTCGACCACGTCGATCTTCTGGAAGCGCCGGGACAGGGCGTGGTCCTTCTCGAAGATCTGGCGGAACTCGGCGTAGGTGGTCGCGCCGATGCACTTGAGCTGGCCGGACGAGAGCGCCGGCTTGAGCAGGTTGGAGGCATCGAGCGTGCCGCCCGAGGCCGCGCCGGCACCGATCAGGGTGTGGATCTCGTCGATGAACAGAATGGCGTTGGTGTTCTCCACCAGCTGCTTGAGCACCGCCTTGAGGCGCTGCTCGAAGTCGCCGCGATACTTGGTGCCGGCGAGCAGCGCACCCATGTCGAGCGCGTACACTTGCGCGTCCTGGAGCACTTCGGGCACCCGGCCCTCGACGATGCGGCGGGCCAGCCCCTCGGCGATGGCGGTCTTGCCCACGCCGGCCTCACCGACCAGCAAGGGGTTGTTCTTGCGCCGGCGGCACAGGGTCTGGATGACGCGTTCGACTTCCTTGTCACGCCCGATGAGCGGGTCGATCTTGCCCATCAGCGCCTGCTGGTTGAGGTTCTGGGTGAAGTTCTCCAGCGCGCCGCCGCCCTGCGGGGTCTCGCTCTCGCTGTCCGGCAGGTCGGCATCGCTGCTCGACGGCGTTTCCGGGGCGCTGGCGCCACCGCCATCCTTGGCGATGCCGTGGGAGATGAAGTTGACCACATCGAGGCGGGAGACGTCCTGGCGCTGGAGGAAGTACACCGCGTGCGACTCCTTCTCGCCGAAGATGGCGACGAGCACGTTGGCGCCGGTCACCTCCTTCTTGCCTGAGGACTGCACATGCAGGATCGCGCGCTGAATCACCCGCTGGAACCCGAGGGTCGGCTGGGTGTCGATCTCGTCTTCGCCCTCGACGGTTGGCGTGTGCTCGTCGATGAAGTCGGTGAGCTCACGGCGCAGCGTCTCGATGTTGGCCGAGCAGGCGCGCAGCACCTCCGCGGCGGACGGATTGTCCAGCAGCGCGAGCAGCAGGTGCTCTACGGTGATGAACTCATGCCGCTTCTGCCGGGCTTCGACGAAGGCCATGTGGAGGCTGACTTCCAGTTCTTGCGCAATCATGCTTAGTTCTCCTCCATCACACAGGCCAGCGGATGCTGGTGTTGCCGGGCATGTGCGATGACTTGCTCAACCTTGGTCGCGGCGATGTCCTTCGGGTAGACGCCACATTCACCTCGACCCTCTGTATGGACTTGGAGCATGACGCGGGTCGCGCGTTCTCGGTCCATGGCAAAAAACTTCTGCAGCACGCTCACGACGAAATCCATCGGGGTGAAGTCGTCGTTGAGCAGAAGTACCTTGAACATCCGAGGTGGACCCACCCGGGTCTTCTCGGCCTCCAGCAGCGAATCGTCTTGTTTCCGAATGGCCATGAGAAGCATTCTTAATCAAGCGCTGGTCGATGGCAAGCGATGATCAAGCGCGAAATCAGTGCCTATTTCACGATCGGGCAACCGCACCGGATTGTTGCGTTGCGGGCGCCTGTTACCGTGCGTATTTTGTGGCGTCCGGGTCAGCAATGAGCCAACTTCTGATCAGAGAAGCTGGCAAACCTGATTGAGATATGGGGCTAATTTGCTGTAATGCAACATCTTTTTGGTTCGAAAAAGCGTTGACGTCTGATGGACAAATGGGTAAAAGCGGTTTCGTACCTTTGGTGGCAGAACCTATGTCCAAGGACGTAAGGAACTGACCGCCGGGGACTGTCCGGGGTTCCGGGCGACAGAAAAAAGATGTTTGTGAGGATTAAGGCAAGATGGCAACTGGTACCGTGAAGTGGTTCAACGACGCAAAAGGTTTTGGCTTTATTACCCCTGATGATGGCAGCGAAGATCTCTTCGCCCATTTTTCGGCGATCAACATGAACGGCTTCAAGTCGCTCAAGGAAGGGGAAAAGGTGAGCTTCGAGGTGACGCAAGGCCCGAAGGGCAAGCAGGCCTCCAACATCCAGCGCGCCTGATACGGTTCAACACCCCGTATCGACGAGAAAGGCTGCCTTCGGGCAGCCTTTCTTCTTTCCGGTTTCGGCGCACGCGGCGTTTCCCGGAAAAAGCAAAGGCCCGCGGATGCGGGCCTTGTGCTTCGAAAACGTTCTGGAGAAATCCCGGAAGAGATTACTTCAGCTTGGTTTCCTTGTAGAGCACGTGCTTGCGCGCCACCGGGTCGAATTTCTTCAGTTCCAGCTTGCCAGGCATGGTGCGCTTGTTCTTGCTGGTGGTGTAGAAGTGACCCGTGCCGGCACTGGACTCGAGCTTGATTTTTTCGCGGGCGCCTTTGGCCATGTCAGTCTCCGTCTAGAGCGTGGGGTTAGATCTTGTCGCCGCGGGCGCGCAGATCGGCAACGACGACGTCGATGCCCTTCTTGTCGATGGTCCGCAGGCCGGCGTTCGACACGCGCAGGCGGATCCAGCGGTTTTCAGATTCGCTCCAGAACTTGCGGTACTGCAGGTTGGGGAGGAAACGACGCTTGGTCTTGTTGTTGGCGTGGGAGACGTTGTTTCCCACCATCGGTGCCTTACCGGTCACTTGGCAAACGCGAGCCATGATGTGCTCCAGATCATTCGGTTTTCGAGAAAGCCGCCGATCATACAACATGAACGGTGGCCAGATCAACACCTGTCGGCGATTGCGCGCCGGGCATGCGACCGCGCGGCGATCACAGCCATCCCATTTCCGCGAACGACACGATCGCACTGCGGGCGACCACGAAATGGTCGAGCACGCGAACGTCGACCAGGGCGAGGGCGTCGCGCAGGCTGCGCGTGAGCGCGTGATCGGCGCTACTCGGCTCGGTGCAGCCTGACGGGTGGTTGTGCGCGAGCAGCAACGCCGCGGCATTGTGGCGCAGGGCCAGCTTGACCACTTCCCGAGGGTACACGCTGGTCTGGGTGAGGGTGCCGCGAAACAGGGCCTCGGCGTGGATGAGGCGGTTCTGGGCGTCGAGCAGGAGGACGTGGAATTCCTCGTGCTCGAGGGCGCCGAGGCGCAGCCGCAGCCAGGTCTTGACGCGCTCGGGGGCATCGAACAGGTCGCGCTCCCGAAGCTGCCCAGCCAGGGCGCGGCGGGCCATTTCCATGACCGCCTGCAACTGGGTGTACTTCGCCGTGCCCATGCCCGGGACACGACACAGCTCGTCGCGCGATGCCGCGCACAGGCGGTCGAGGCTGCCGAAATGATGCAGCAGGTCGCGCGCCAGATCCACGGCGCTCTTGCCCGTGATACCCACGCGCAGGAAGATGGCGAGCAGTTCCGCATCGGAGAGGGCGTGGGCGCCTTTGTCGATCAGCTTCTCCCGCGGGCGTTCTCCCGCGGGCCAGTCGGTGATGGCCATGCAGTACAATCCTCCGGAGCGGTATGTGCCGGTGCATATGATATGTGAATGTCATGGTCGAACTGAAGGGTAAAAAAGTCATACTCGGGGTGACCGGCGGCGTGGCCGCCTACAAGGCCGCCGAATTGACACGCCTGCTGGTCAAGGCCGGCGCGAGTGTCCACGTGGTGCTCACCGAGGGCGGCGCGCGTTTCGTCACCCCGGTCACGTTCCAGGCGCTCAGCGGGCACCCGGTGTGGACCGATCTGTGGGACCCGCGCATGGGCAACAACATGGCGCACATCGACCTGTCGCGCGACGCCGATCTGGTGGTGGTGGCGCCGGCGACGGCCGACGTGATGGCCAAGCTGGCCCAGGGCCGTGGTGACGATCTGCTCTCCACCCTGTGCCTGGCGCGCGACTGCCCGCTCATGGTGGCGCCGGCGATGAACCGGCAGATGTGGGAGCATCCGGCGACCCGACGCAACGCCGAGCAGCTCGTGGCCGATGGGGTGATGCTGCTGGGCCCGGATGCCGGCGAGCAGGCCTGTGGCGAGATCGGCCAGGGGCGGATGATGGAACCGGAGGTGCTGTACGAGGCCATCTGCGCGCATTTCCAGCCCAAATGGCTGGCCGGGCGCAAGGTGGTGCTCACCGCCGGGCCGACCTTCGAAGCCATCGACCCGGTGCGCGGGATCACCAACAGCAGCTCCGGGAAGATGGGCTTTGCGCTCGCCCGCGCCTGTGCCCACGCCGGGGCGCAGGTGGTGCTGGTGAGCGGCCCGGTCGGCCTGCCGACCCCCTTCGGTGTCGAACGGATCGACGTGGCTTCGGCGCTGCAGATGCGCGACGCGGTGATGGGCCGGCTGGCCGGTGCCGACGTGTTCATCGGCGTCGCGGCGGTGGCCGACTATCGCCCCGAGGCCAGCGCGGAGCACAAGATCAAGAAGTCGGGCGAGGCCATGACCCTGACCCTGGTGCCCAATCCGGACATCCTCGCCGAAGTGGCGGCGCTGCCGGAGCCCCCGTTCTGTGTCGGCTTCGCCGCCGAGAGCCGGCAACTGGATGCCTATGCAGAAGGCAAGCGCCGGAACAAGGCGGTGCCCATGATCGTCGGCAACCTGGTGCAGGACGGCCTCGGCCAGGATGACAACCTCGTCGTGATCTACGACGATGATGGGAAACATCCGTTACCACGCGGCGGCAAGATGGGCCTTGCCCAGCGCATCGTCGAACACCTGTCCGGCCGGCTTGGCCGGCACCCGGCCTGAGGAGCCTCGCATGCATCAAATCGACGTCATCCTGCTCGACGAACGCCTCAAGCGACAGCCGCCGCACTATGCCACCGAAGGCGCCGCCGGGCTCGACCTGCGCGCGTGCATCGAATCTCCGGTGATCCTCCAGCCCGGCGAGACCCACCTGGTGCCGACCGGGCTGGCGATTCACCTGGCCGATCCCGGTCTGGCGGCGATGATCCTGCCGCGCTCCGGTCTGGGCCACAAGCACGGCATCGTGCTGGGCAACCTGGTCGGGTTGATCGATTCCGACTACCAGGGCCAGATCTTCGTGTCGGTGTGGAACCGGGGACACGCCAAGTTCGAGATCGAGCCGATGGAGCGCATCGCCCAGCTGGTGGTGGTGCCGGTGCTGCAGGTCGGCTTCAACGTGGTGGACCGCTTCGACGCATCCGCGCGGGGCGACGGCGGTTTCGGCAGCACCGGCAAGGGCTAGGGGCTGTGGATACAACACGATCCGTCAGATAGATGTCCACTGCCGCGAGGGTGACCGGCGCCGGCATCCCGACCGGGGTGCATGTGATCTTCGAGCACGAGGGCCGCATCCTGCTCATGCGCCGGGCGAACACCGGTTTTTTCGACGGCCTGTACAGCCTGCCGGGCGGGCATGTGGAGGCGGGCGAGTCGGTGCTCATGGCGGCGGTGCGGGAAATGGCCGAGGAACTCGCGGTCCATGTCGAACCGGATCGGCTCGCCACGGTCGGCGTGGTCCATCGACGATCCGACACCAATCGCATCGATTTCTTCCTGCGTGCCGAGCGCTGGACCGGCACGCCCCGGCGCGCCGAGCCGGACAAATGCGACGACCTGGCCTGGTTTTCCCGTGACGCCCTGCCGGTGGCCACGGTGGCCTATGTGCGCGAGGCGCTGGCGCGGACGGGCGAGGGGCCGTGGATCGTCGAGACGGGCTGGCCCGGTTGCCAGATAACGATCTGATGTATTAGTGAATTCTGATACGCTTTCGCCATGGATCGTGGCGGAGGCGCATTGAGCATGGCAGGTATATCGAGATGGGTCGGGACGGCAGCCCTGGCGCTGGCCGGGGTGGCGGCGGCCGAGCCGATGCCGCAGGTGGATCTCGCTCGTGCCGAACAGATCGTGTCAGGCCAGTGCTTCCTGTGCCACGGCCAGAACGGCGAGAGCACCTCGGCGCTGTTTCCGCGGCTGGCCGGTCAGCACTATCAATACATTGCCAAGCAACTGGCCGACTTCAAGTCGGGCCGGCGCCAGAGCGACACCATGAACGACATGGCGGCCGATCTGAGCCCGGCCGAGATGCTGGCGCTGGGTGTGTATTTCGAGCAGAAGCCGGCGCAGTCGAGTCCGGCCACCGACGCAGCGCTGGTGGCGGTGGGGCGTTACATCTTCCTCCGCGGCAATGAATTTTCCGGCGTGGCGCCGTGTGCCTCCTGTCACGGGGCGCAAGGCCACGGCACGGCGCAGCTGCCGCGTCTGGCCGGGCAGATTCCCCGTTACCTCGAAAAGCAGCTCCAGTCCTTCAACGCGCGTCAGCGCACCAACGACAACGCGGTGATGCATGCGATCGCCTCGAAGCTGACGGCGCTGGAGCGACACGCCGTGGCCGCCTACATCAGCACCCTCGACTGAGCGCCGTGGCCCGGGCCGCACCGGGCGGCCCGTGTCCGGCGTGTGCTCGTCAGGCGAGCATGTCGGCCCAGATGTTCTGCGCCCAGGACTGCGCGGTCTTGGCCTCGAGCTGGTTGGCCGCTGGCGACAGCCCGCCGGCGCCATGGACGGGGAGGAAGGTGCGCTTCTCGGCGTCGTACTGATGCACCGAAGCCACATGCACCGCGTTCTTCGGATCGACGTAGCTGTAGCAGGTGTTCATCACCACCGGCGCCGGATTGGGCGGCCGGCCTTCGAGCAGGCGGATGATGGCCGCCGCGGCGACCTTGGCCTGCTGGTTGGCCATGTGGCCGGACTTGGGCATGGTCGGGGCCGGAAAGGCGGCGTCGCCGACCACGTGCACCCTGGGCACGTCGTGGACTTCCATGGTCAGCCAGTCCACGTTGATCCAGCGGCCGTTGATCAGGTCCGAGCCGATCATGCCGGCGACGGCCCCGGCGCGCTGCGGCGGAATCACGTTGAGCACGTCCGCCTTGACGGTCTCGAAGTCCATGATGGCGGAGCGGGAAGCCACATCCACCTCCAGCAGGGTGTTGTTCGGCCGGTACTCGAGGATGTCCTTGTAGTGGGTCTCCCAGGCCTTGCGGAACAGGGCTTTCTTGGACTGGATGTCATCGTTGGCGTCGAGCACGATCACTTTCGATCGGGGCTTGTGCTGCTTGAAGTACGCGGCCACCAGGCAGGCGCGTTCGTAGGGGCCCGGGGGGCAGCGATAGGGTGCCTTGGGGATGTGGATGGCGAACACGCCGCCATCGGCCATGGCCTCGAGCTGCTTGCGCAGGATCACCGTCTGCTCGCCGGCCTTCCAGGCATGGGGGATGGTGTCCACATGACCGGCCAGGCCCTCGACGCGGTCGAGCATGAAGTCGATGCCGGGGGCGAGCACGAGGCGGTCGTAGCCGAGGGTGGTGCCGCCGGCGAGGGTGAGCTTGCGTGCGCCCGGATCGATGGCGCTCACGGTGTCGTGCACCACCTTCACGCCATGGACCCTGGCCAGATTGTCGTAGCCGACGGTGATGTCCGCCATCTGCTTGAGGCCGCCGATCACCAGGTTCGACATGGGGCAGGAGACGAAGGCCGGATTGCGTTCCACGAGCGTGACCTCGACCGCGCCGTCGCTCCACAGGCGCAGATACTTGGCCGCCGTGGCGCCGCCGTAGCCGCCACCGACCACCACCACATGGCCCAGCCGCTTCATGGATTTCGCGAGGGCGGGGAAGGGGGCGGCCACCGAGGCGGCGGCCGTGGCGGCCTTGAGAAAATCGCGTCGATTGGTCATGGTCATTCCCCCGTTTTTTGCGCTGCGAAATAGCCGGTGATGAGCTCGAGCTGCTCGCGGGTGTAGCCCTTGGCGATCTGGTTCATGATCGTCGCCGGCTTGTCGCCGGAGATGAATTCATCGAGCTTCTTCAGCAGCTTCGCCTGCGGCTGGCCCGCGAGTTTCTTGGCGTCGCCGAGGGCGTGGCCGTTGGTGCCATGGCAGTTGGCGCAGGTGGCGGCGAGGTCGCGTGCCAGATCGGGGTCCTGGGCCTGGCTCCCCAACGAGGCGCTGGCCAGCGCGGCGGCAATGAGCAGATCGGTGAGTCTCACGGGGGGTCTTCTCCTTTAACGTGGGCGGCGGTGACGGCGCAACGGAAAGCCGCGCGGAATCTGGCTTTTCACCCCGGCTCCCGGCGGCTGAAGCGGGATGGCACCTGCCGATTTCCGATGAATGATCACCCGGTCCGGGTGCGCTTGACATCATGCACTGCAGCAATATTAGTTGTTGACGATATAAGCATCTGCTTATAGATTGATTTACATCAATGCGGGAGGAGGCCATGGATGCACTGGGGAAAGTGTTCGAGCAAGTTGCCGGCTACTTCAGTCTCCTGTCCGAACCCACGCGTTTGAAGATTCTGCACCGGTTGTGCGGTGGTGCCTGCTCGGTCAATGACCTGGCGGAAGCGACCGGCCTGACCCAGGCCAACACCTCGAGACACCTGAACCTGCTCTACCGGGCAGGGGTGGTGGACCGGGACCGCGAGGGGGCGCAGGTGTTCTACCGGATCGTCGATCCGAATCTGGTCGGCATGTGCCGGCCGGTGTGCCTGGCGATTGCCGGGCGCGAAGATCTGCCCGAGGAAGAACGCCTGGCGCTCATGCGGCTGGTGCAAGACGAAAAACGGACCTGAGTCCGATGACCACTGGATGGGGGAGAGACAAACCATGTCCCATGATGACGTGCGGGCCGGTCGGATTCGACGTGCGCCCGAAAATTTTCTGACCGAGGCCCAGATCGCCGAAGTCGGCAAAGGAAGACGAGAATTCCTGCGCAAGGCCTTCCTGACGGCCAGCGCAGCGGTGGCCGCGCCGGCCGTCGCCCACGCGGCCCGGGGTGAGTCGGCCATTCTCGAGCTGCCGCCGTGGTCCACCTCGCTGGGCAAGCCGGTGGCGGCCAATCCCTACGGCATGCCGTCCAAGTACGAGAGCAACCTGGTGCGGCGCGAGTCGCCGGGGCTGACCCGCGTGGGGGGCTCGTCGGTGGCCTTCGCGCCGCTGCAGGGCCTGTTCGGCATCATCACGCCGTCGGGGCTGCACTTCGAGCGTCACCACCAGGGCTGGCAGGACGTGGATCCGGGCAAGCACCGCCTGATGATCAACGGCCTGGTGAAGAAGAACATGGTGTTCACCATGGACGACATCATGCGTCTGCCGTCCGTGTCGCGCATCCACTTCATCGAGTGCGGCGCCAACACCGGCATGGAATGGGGCAACGTGGCGGTGCCGACCGTGCAGTACTCCCACGGCATGTTGTCCTGCTCCGAATTCACCGGCGTGCCGCTGCGCGAACTGCTCGAGTACTGTGGCGCCGATTTCAAGAAAGGCCGCTACATCCTTGCCGAGGGCGCCGACGGCTCGTCCATGACCCGCACCATCCCCATGGAGCTGGTCGAGTCGGGCGAGGTGCTGGTCGCCTATGGCCAGAACGGCGAGATGCTGCGCCCCGAAAACGGCTACCCGTTGCGTCTGGTGGTGCCGGGCGTGCAGGGGGTGAGCTGGGTCAAGTGGCTGCGGCGCATCGAGGTGGGCGACATGCCCTGGGCCACCAAGGACGAGGCGGTGCACTACATCGACCTCATGCCCGATGGCCAGCACCGGCAATACACCTCGACCCAGGAGGCCAAGTCGGTGATCACCAGCCCCTCCGGCGGTCAGGTGCTGCTCGACAAGGGCTTCTACAACATCACCGGCCTGGCCTGGTCCGGTCGCGGCAAGATCAAGCGCGTGGACGTGTCCACCGACGGCGGCATCAACTGGCGCACCGCACGCCTCGAGACGCCGGTGCTGTCCAAGGCCCTGACCCGCTTCAACATCGACTGGAACTGGGATGGCAAGCCCTGCATCCTGCAGTCGCGCGCGATGGACGAGACCGGTTACGTGCAGCCGGGTTATGGCCAGCTGCGCGCCGTACGCGGCAAGAAGTCGATCTACCACAACAACGCCATCCAGTCGTGGAAGGTGGTCGAAAACGGGGAGGTGAGCAATGTCCAGGTGCTCTAAGTCGCTGCTCGCCGCCGTGCTCATGGCCGGCACGCTCAATGCACAGGCGTTCGAAGGGCTCGGCCGCGAGGCGACGCCCGACGAGGTCAAGGCGTGGGACATCGATGTGCGTCCCGATTTCAAGGGGCTGCCCAAGGGGCGCGGCACCGTGGATCAGGGAACGACGCTGTGGGAGGAAAAATGCGAGAGCTGCCATGGCACCTTCGGGGAATCGAACGAGGTGTTCACGCCGCTGGTCGGCGGCACCACCGCCGAGGACATCAAGACCGGCCATGTGCTCTCGCTCAAGACCGGCTCGACCCCGCAGCGCACCACCTTCATGAAGGTGGCGACGATCTCGACCCTGTACGACTACATCCAGCGCGCCATGCCCTGGACCTCGCCCAAGTCGCTCAAGCCGGACGAGGTCTATGCGCTCCTGGCCTACCTGCTGAACCTGTCCAACATCGTGCCCGCCGACTTCGAGCTGTCGGACGAGAACATCGCCGAGGTGCAGCAGCGCATGCCCAACCGCAACGGCATGACCACCGATCACGGCATGTGGCCCGGCAAGGGGATGGGCAACGGGGGCATCCCCGATGTGAAAAATACGGCATGCATGAAAAACTGCAAGAAAGCCGTCGAGATCGCCTCCGCTCTGCCAGACTATGCTGCTGACGCGCACGGCAACCTGGCCGACCAGAATCGTCTGATCGGCGGCGTGCGCGGCATGCAGACCGGCGAGGCCCACGCGGCCGCACCGGCCGAGTCGGCGGCGCCGGCCGGCGAGGCGCTGGCCAAGGAGAAGGGCTGCATGGCCTGCCATGGCATCGCCAAGGGCATCGTCGGGCCGGCCTATGCCGATGTGGCCGCAAAGTACGCGGGGCAGGCGGATGCCGAGGCGCAGCTCGTGGCCAAGGTGAAGGCCGGTGGCAAGGGCGTCTGGGGCGCCGTGCCGATGCCGCCGCAGGGCCATGTGAAGGATGACGAGATACAGGCCATCGTGCGATGGATTCTGGATGGCGCGAAAGCGCAGTAAAAGCGAAGCAGCGATAGAGGAGAGAGATATGAATCAATCACGTAGGGAAGCGCTCAAGGCCGGTGCCGGCATGGGCTTGTTCGGCGTGCTGGTCGCCGCCGGATTGCTGAAGCCGGAAGTGGCCCGCGCCGAATGGAACAAGGTGGCGTTCGACGCCAAGAGTCTGGACGAGGCGCTCAAGGCACTCGGTGCCTCGGATGCCGCCGAGAGCGGTGACGTGGTGCTGACCGCGGCGGACATCGCCGAAAACGGTGCCGTGGTGCCGGTGGCGGTGTCGAGCAAGCTCCCCGGGGCGCAGCAGATCGCGATCCTGGTCGAGAAGAACCCGAACACCCTGGCGGCCACCTTCACGCTGCCCGAGGGCACCATGGCCGACATCCAGACCCGGGTGAAGATGGGCCAGACCTCCAACGTGTTCGCGCTGGTCAAGGCGGGCGACAAGTTCTACATGGCCAAGAAGGAAATCAAGGTCACCCTCGGTGGATGTGGCGGCTGACCGCCGGTCCGGACAAGGAGATTTGAAACATGGGTAATCCGATGCGTATCCGCGCCACCAACGAAGGCGGCGTGACGACTGTGAAAGTGCTGATGAACCACGTGATGGAGACCGGCCAGCGCAAGGGCGCCGACGGCAACAAGATCCCGGCCCACTTCATCACCGAGCTGACTGCCAAGCACAACGACAAGGTCGTGCTGGCGGCCAACTTCGGCCCGTCGGTGTCGAAGAATCCGTACCTGAAGTTCGACTTCCAGGGCGGCGCCGCCGGTGACAAGGTGAGCGTGGCCTGGGTCGACAACAAGGGCGACAGCCGCACCGACGAAGTCGTCATCAAGTGACGTGGGCCCGCCGGTGTGGCGGGCGTGCGCTGCCCGCCGTCGGCCCCCGGGCACCGGTTCGAACAGAGGAGGAGAGACAATGAAGAAGCGACTGCTGTGCGCCGCCCTTGCCGGCCTGTCTGCCGTGGCGACGGGCGCCTGGGCGGATGCCAATCAGGACAGCCTGGACGAATACCGCCAGATGCTGGCCGACGGCAATCCCTCGGAGCTTTGGGAAATGGCCGGAGAGGAGTTGTGGACCACCGCGCGTGGCCCCAAGAACGCCTCGCTGGCGCAATGTGACCTGGGGCTCGGCCCCGGCGTGGTCAAGGGCGCCTATGCCCAGATGCCGCGCTACTTCAAGGATACGGGCAAGGTTCAGGACCTCGAGAGCCGCCTGATGACCTGCATGGACACCTTGCAGGGCATCCCGCCCGAGAAGTTCATCAAGGGCAAGTTCGGCAAGGACGAGATGGAGAAGATGGAGCAGATCGTCGCCTACGTCGTCGGCCAGTCCAAAGGGGCGAAGGTCAGGGTCGACATGCACAATCCGGAGATGAAGCGCATGTACAAGCTCGGCGAGATGGCCTTCTTCTATCGCGCCGGCCCGATGGATTTCTCCTGCGCCACCTGCCACGGTGACGACGACAAGCGCATCCGCATGCAGAACCTGCCCAACCTCACCACCGCCAAGGGCGCGGCCGCGGGCTGGACCACCTGGCCCGCCTACCGCGTCTCCAACGGCCAGTTCTGGACCATGCAGCACCGCCTGAACGACTGCTATCGCCAGCAGCGTTTCCCCGAGCCGGTCTATGGCTCGGAAGTGACCCAGGCCCTGTCGGTATACATGGCGGCCAAGGCCAACGGGGCGACCATGGCCACCCCGGGCATCAAGCGTTGAGGAGGACGGCGATGAAACTGAAACTCATGATGATCGCGCCCCTGGCGCTCGCGGCGAATCTGGCCCTGGCCGATGACACCTATGTCGAGTTCAAGCAGATGATGGACCAGTCTTTCCGGTCGAAGGGGATCGCCGACAAGCACCGGCTCTACCAGCTCGACTTCCAGAAGGAATGTTCCGGCAAGACGCCCGACAAGGCGCGCATGGCCCAGATCGAGGCGGCGCAGCTCGCCTCGGTCAAGTATCCGGCCGACGGCCAGTACCTGGGCGACTGGAAGAAGGGCGAGAAGATCGCCATCTCCGGTCGCGGCCTGACCTGGCGAGACAAAGCCGATGCGGTCAACGGCGGCGGCTGCTACAACTGTCACCAGCTGAGCCACCACGAGATCGCCTTCGGCACCATCGGCCCCAGCCTGCTGGAGTACGGCAAGGTGCGCGGCGCCTCCGAGGACATGGTCAGGTACACCTGGGCCAAGATCTGGAACGCCAAGGCCTTCAACGCCTGCAGCAACATGCCCCGCAACGGGGATTCGGGGCTGCTGACCGAAGCCCAGATCAAGGACGTCATGGCCTATCTGTTCGACCCGGAGTCACCGGTCAACAAACCCTGACCCGACTCGTCCGTCCGGCCCCGGCCTGCCCCGACCGTCACGTCCGGTGACACGGCGCGCGGTGTCCGAGGCCGGACTTTTTTTGCCTCGAGGACTGCACCCATGAGCATGAATCGCCGAGAATTCCTGCAGATGCTGGCCGTTGCCGCGGCTGGCGGCATGACCCTGCACAGCGACTTCGTCCGCGCCGAGAAGGCCGCCGGCACGCTCTACGACATGCCCGGCTTCGGCAATGTCAGCCTGCTGCACATGACCGACTGCCATGCGCAGCTGTTACCCATCTATTTCCGCGAGCCCGACGTGAACCTCGGCATCGGCGACATGCGCGGCCGCGCCCCGCACCTGGTCGGCGACGCCTTCCTCACCCATTTCGGGGTGCCGGCTGGCGGCATCGAGGCGCACGCCTACACCTACCTCGATTTCGAGGCCGCCGCGCGCACCTACGGCAAGGTCGGCGGCTTCGCCCACCTGGCGACCCTGGTCAAGCGCATGAAGGCCAGCCGGCCCGGCGCGCTGCTGCTCGACGGCGGCGACACCTGGCAGGGCTCCGGCACCGCCCTGTGGACCCAGGCCCAGGACATGGTCGATGCCGCCAAGCTGCTCGGCGTGGACGTGATGACGCTGCACTGGGAGGCCACCTACGGGGCCGAGCGGGTCAAGGAGGTCGAGGGCAAGGACTTCGCCGGGGCCATCGACATCGTCGCCCAGAACGTGAAGACCACCGACTTCGAAGACCCGGTCTTCAAGCCTTATGTCATCAAGCGGATCAACGGCGTGCCGGTGGCCATCGTCGGCCAGGCCTTTCCCTACACCCCCATCGCCAACCCGCGCTACTTTACCCCCGAGTGGAGCTTCGGCATCCAGGACGAGCGCATGCAGGAGATGGTCAATGAGGCGCGCGCCAAGGGCGCCCAGGTCGTCGTCGTGCTCTCGCACAACGGCATGGACGTGGACCTGAAGATGGCCTCGCAGGTGACCGGCATCGACGTCATCTTCGGTGGCCACACCCACGACGGCATGCCCAAGCCGAGCATCGTCGACAACGCCGGCGGCAAGACCCTGGTGACCAATGCCGGCTCCAACGGCAAGTTCCTCGGCGTCATGGACCTGGACGTGCGCGACGGCAAGGTGCGCGACTTCCGCTACCACCTGATGCCGGTGTTCTCCAACCTGCTGCCGGCCGATCCGGACATGGCCGCCTACATCGACAAGGTGCGCGCCCCCTTCCTCGACCGGCTCGGCGAGAAGCTCGCCGTCACCGAAGGGCTGCTCTATCGGCGTGGCAACTTCAACGGGTCGTGGGACCAGCTCATCCTCGACGCGCTCATGGCCGAAAAGGACGCCGAGATCGCCTTCTCGCCCGGCTTCCGCTGGGGCACCACGCTGCTGCCGGGCGACACCATCACCATGGAGCAGCTGCTCGACCAGACCGCCATCACCTATCCGTTCACCACCGTCACCGAGATGAAGGGCAGCATGATCAAGACCGTGCTCGAAGACGTGTGCGACAACCTGTTCAATCCCGACCCGTACTACCAGCAGGGCGGGGACATGGTGCGCGTCGGGGGCCTGCAGTACGGCTGCGACCCCACCGCCGCCATGGGCGGGCGCATCCTCGACATGACCCTGAACGGCAAACCCATCGACGCCGACAAGACCTACAAGGTCGCCGGCTGGGCGCCGGTGTCCGAAGCGGCGCGCGATGCCGCCGGCGAGCCGGTCTGGGACGTGGTGGCCCGCTACCTGCGCAGCCACAAGACCATCGCGCCGCGCCAGCTCAACATGCCCAGCCTCAAGGGCATGGCCGGCAATCCGGGCATGGCCTGAGGCTTGTGCGCCGACGATGAAGAAGGCCGCCACCCGGCGGCCTTCTTCGTGTACCGACACGCGCGCTCAAGGGGTGGCCCGGGCGGCGTGCTTGCCGAAGCGCTGGGCGATGAAGGTCTCCCGGATCTGCCGGATGCGTCCCGTCCCGTCCATCTTGCGCAATGCGGCGGTGATGGCCGGCAGCAGATCGCGGTGGCGCGCGTGCAGATAATGGAACAGGGGGAAGGAGTCGACCGGTGGGGAGAGCGCCTGAACGCCGGTATCGCCGAGGGCGTCGAGGGCTTCCAGACCGTTCAGGCGCGAGACGACGACCACGTCGACCCGGCCGGCATCGAGCAGGCGAAACAGCTGTTCGACGCTGTCGGCGATCTGGCTGTCGAGGCCATAGCGTTTCGCGGCCCGTTCGGCGAAGGGCACCCCACGGCGAATGCCCACCCGGTATGGCTTCAGGCTCGGCCAGCCGTGCACACTCAACTGGACGTCACGGGTAAAGGCCACCGCTTCGAGCCGGTTGATGGCGACCGGGACCCGGAGCAGGGTCGGATGGGTCTTCTCCAACCCGCCGAGGCGGGCCACCTCGCCGTCGACGAAACCCGCTTCGGCGTAGCGCAGTGAGCGTGCGCCCGGGTAAGCCTCGAGTTCGAAGCTCAGCCCGATCTGCCGGTAGGCTTCCTGCAGGACGCGCTCGCTGATCTGCATCAGGACCGCATCCTCCACCACCGAGAAGCGCATCTGCGCCCTCGCGGCCAGGGCAGGGAGCATCAGGGTGGCGCACAGCAGGGCGAGGAGAAAACGCCGGGTCATGGGGTCTGTTTGCGATGGAGCGTCGAAGCTCGTGCGTCCGTCCATGGTGCGCGCGCCGGTTCCCACATGCAAGGGAGGCGGTCGTGCGTTCCTTCCCCGGAGCCGTCAAGGCGGCGCATCCAGCGTGAGGGCGAAGTGATGGCTGGCGATGCGGAAGCCTTCGCGCAGGTAGAAGCGATGCGCCTCGAAGCGCTGCACCCCGGAGTCCAGATGCAGCTCGCCACACGCCTGCGCGCGGGCGTAGGCCTTGAGCCAGTCCAACATGCGTCGGCCCGCGCCGCTCGAGCGGGTCGCGGCATCGGTCACCAGATCGTCCACGTACAGGGCGCGCCCCCAGGCGAGCTTCGTGGTGATCACGAAGCCGGCCACGCATTGGGCCGGCCCGTCCGCGGGGGCCAGCAGGGCGAGCTGGTAGCCGTCGCGCTGCTGGGTCCGGATGCGCTCGATCAGCGTTGCCCGGTCGAGGTGGGTGCGCAACTGCCGCAGCAGGTCGGCGGCCCGTTCGATGTCCCGGTCGGAGGTGGCCAGTCGGATGTCCATGCGGGCAGTCTAGCGGATCGGTGGCCGGGCAAGGCCGTCTGTCATGGCGCCACCGGCACGGCCTCCTCGGCGCAGGCGACGGCCAGCCGGGCCTGGCTGGCGGCGCGTCGGTCGAACCACCAGTCGGTCAGGCCGGCGCCGACCCACATGCCGAGCAGGGCGATCCAGGCCGTGAGCGAGAACACCGAGGCGCCCGACACCCCGTTGCCCACCGCGCAGCCGCCGGCGAGCATGCCGCCGAAGCCCATGAGCATGCCGCCGGCGATGTAGCGGCGCATGGAGGGGCCGTCCTTGAAGCCCTCCAGTTTCAGCTCGCGGGCGAGCAGTGCCGCCACGAACGAGCCGATCGCCACGCCCGGCAGCAGGCCGGTATCGAAGTCGAAGGACTTGCCCATCGGGGCGAGCACCAGCATGAGCATGTCCGCCGACGGGCCGGTGAAACTCAGGCTCTGGGTGGGGATCGGATCGAAGGACTGGCGGCCCACCGTGAAGGTCGCCAGCCAGCTCAGGGCCACGGCCAGGCCCACGCCGACGGCGCCGACGATGCCGCGCACCGGCACGGCATGCTTGCGCACCAGATGCACGCCGACCACCAGCCAGCTGCATCCGAACACGATGCCGCCCACGGGGCCGAGATGGAAGGCGGCGAGCAGGTCGCGCGCCGAGCCGCCCTCGACGGTCCACAGCCCGGTGAGCCACTCGCGCAGCGGGGCCAGGGCGCCGCTCATGGCCGCCTGGGCGGTGACCGCGAAGATCAGTCCGCTGAGCAGGGCGCGCAGGTTGCCGTTGGCGGCGAGGATGAGGATGCGGCTCGAACAGCCGCGGGTCAGGATCATGCCGATCCCGAACAGCAGCCCGCCGACCAGCGCGCCGGAGAGGCTGCCGCGCGCCGAGAGCTGGCGCGCGGTGGTGACGTCGAGCCAGCCGAGAGCGACGAAGGCCTGGGTGGTGACGAGGGCGGCGGAGAAGGCGAGCAGCCACACCGACAGTTTCTCGCCCCAGGCACCGCGCCAGAACTCGATCACCGCCGAGCGCAGGCAGAAGCGCGAGCGCTGGGCGGTGACGCCGAACAGCACCCCGGCAGCCAGCCCGAGTGCCGAGATGACCGTTTTCTCGCCGTAGGCGTCGAGCAGCGACGTGATGTCCATGGTGCGCCCCGATTCAGCGGTTGCCCTGCAAGGCTTCCTGTTCCATCTGGATGTATACGTTATAGGCGTTGAGCCGGTTGGCGGCCTCGAAGGCGGGCAGCTTCTGCCAGCGCGACCAGTCGGCGGCGGCATAGGCGGTCTCGAAGTCGGTCAGGTCGGCGACGGCGGCGCCCATTTTCTGACGCAAGTCGATCAGGTAGTCGCGGGTGAGGGTGATGCCGTGCTGCGGGGTCTTGCTGGCGTGGCCGTGGCCGGGCACGACGACCTTCGGGTGGCTGTCGAGCATGCTGTCGAGTGCCTTGAGCCAGTGCCGGGTGTTGGCGTCGCCGACGAAGGGGACGCGACCATCGAAGAACAGGTCGCCGGAGAACAGCACGCCGTCCTCTTCGACCAGCAGCATCATGTCGTCGGGGGCGTGGGAGCCATGGGCGTCGATGAGGCGGAAATGGAGGCCGCCGCGGGTGAAGTTCTCCCCGCCGGGCAGGGTGCGATCGGGGGGGACCAGATGCGTGTCCTCGTTCACCCACGGGAACAGGGCGTCGCGGCGCTGGGCGAGGCGCTCCCTGGCCACGTCGCTGGCCAGGTAGAGGCGCGAGTTTTGGTGCGCCCAGATGTCGGCCCCGAGGGCCTTGAAGGCCTGCAGGCCGTAGATGTGGTCGGCATGATAGTGGCTGGCGATGACGAGCTTGATCGGCAGCGCCGTGAGCTTGCGGATCGCCGTGATCATGGCCTGGCCGAGGACCGGGGTGCCGAGGCTGTCCCAGACGATCACCTGGTCGTCGGTGACGACGAAGCCGGCGTTGGACATGAAGCCTTTGTTGGCCGCCGATGCGGCACCGGATTCGCCCTGGAAATACCAGCTGTGCGGGCCGACCTGGATGGGGGTGAGGGTGATGGCCTCGTCGGCGCGCAGCGGTGGCGGGAACAGGGCCACGGCGAGCAGGAGGAACAGGGCGAATCCGGTGCGCAGGGCGTTCATGTCTCGATGGCCTCGGTGTCGATGGGCGTGGCTTCCGGCGCGAAGCGGTTGTGGAAGCGCAGCTCGGGGGGATAGGGGAAGAAGTCCTCGACGTGGCCGTCGCGGATCAGTTGCTGCGCCTGCTGCCAGAAGGTCGGTGCGAGCAGGTCGCGGTGGTGCTTGACGAAGGCCTTGCGGATGGCCGGCCGCCCGAGCAGGAAGGTGGCGAATTCCTCGGGGAAGACGTCGTGCGGGCCGGCGGTGTACCACGGCTCGCCGGCCAGCTCCATTTCCGGATAGGGCGCCGGCGGGATCGCGCGGAAGTGGCAGTCGGTCATGTACTCGATTTCGTCGTAGTCGTAGAACACGACCCGGCCGTAGCGGGTCACGCCGAAGTTCTTCCACAGCATGTCGCCAGGGAAGATGTTGGCGGCGGCCATCTCGCGGATGGCGTTGCCGTATTCGCGCACGGCGTGCTCGGTCTGCGCTTCGTCGGCCCGTTCGAGGTAGATGTTCAGCGGCGTCATGCGGCGCTCGATATACAGGTGGCGAATCACCACCGAGTCACCGTCGAGTTCGAAGGCGGTGGGCGCCAGGTCGGTGAGTTCCTTGAGCAGGTCCGGGTGGAAGCGTGACAGGGGCAGCGCCACCTTGGAGAACTCCAGGGTGTCGGCCATGCGCCCGACCCGGTCCACCTGCTTGACCATCAGGTACTTCTTCTTGACCGTGGCGCGGTCCATGTTCTTGGTGCTGCCGAACACGTCCTTGATGATCTTGAACACGTAGGGGTAGGAGGGCAGCGTGAACACCAGCATCACCAGCCCGCGGATGCCCGGTGCGATGATGAAGCGGTCGTTGGAGTGGCGCAGGTGCGAGATCAGGTCGCGGAAGAACATGGTCTTGCCCTGCTTGCCCAGCCCGAGCATGGTGTACAGCTCGCTGCGCGGCTTGTTGGGCATGATCGAGCGCAGGAACTGCACATAGCCCGAGGGCACCTCCATGTCCACCAGGAAGTAGGCGCGCGAGAGCGAGAACAGCACCGAGATGCGCCAGCGGTCGAGCAGCAGGGTGTCGATGTAGAGCTTGCCGTGGGCGTTGTGGCGCACCGCCATCGCGAACGGGTACTCCTGGTAGCCGTTGATGGCCTTGCCGATCACGTACGCGGTCTTGTTGCGGTAGAAGGCCGAGTACAGCACCTGGATCTGGAAGTTCACCTCGCGGTCCGGCCACTCGCCGCCCAGGTGCTCCTCCACGCAGCGCGACACATGCTCGATGTCCCGGTCCAGATCCTCGAACGGGCGCTGCCAGTCGAAGTCCTCGACGATCTGGCGCACGGTGGCGCGAAAGCCGTCCTCGTGCAGGTAGTAGCTCGAGTACACCGGCGGGAACGACTCGATGTATTCGACCGACATCGCGGGGCGGGCGAAGATGTAGTCGTTGTTGAAGTAGGTGCGGTGGAGGATCTTGCAGCACACCGAGTTGAAGAAGGTCTCGGCTAGCTCCGGCTGCTTGTGGTTGATGAGCATGCCGATGAAGTGGAGCTTGACCTGCTGCCAGGTGGCGTCGTCGAGCGAGTCGGCATCGAATTCCTGATGCAGGCGCGTGACGCATTCGTCGACCCGGTCGTCGTAGAAGCGGACCCGGTCGCGCACCGCCGCCAGCTGTTCCTGCCAGGCGGCCGATTCGTACTGGGCCTTGGCCTTGCGGCTGGTCTCGCGGAAGATCCGGTAGTGCTTGTTGAAGCCCTCGATCAGTGCGTGGGCGATGGCCTGGGCCACCGGGCCTTCACCGAGTGCGACATCCATGTTGCCTCCTCAACCCGCATCCGGCATCGCGTCGGGTGGGGCTCCGCCGACGCCGGATCGTGGCATTTTAGCATTTACTAACATTCTGAACGAGCCCCGTGCCCGCGCGCGGTACGCCGTCTCGCCTCACGCAGACGCTGCAGACAGTATAATTGCCGACTTCCGGGAAACCGGAGGTATGCGCCAGCGCGTGACCCATGACCCTGTCTGCCGGCAGAGCAGCTCCCAGGAGGCAGCAGGGCACACCGCGCCCTTTCCCGCGAAAGGGCGTCGGGCTTTGCGTCGGACCCGGCATCAAGATCGGGCCGGCGCGTCATGACTCGCTGTACCAGACCGATCCGGAAGTGGTGCCGTGGGCCATCGGGCCGACGGCGGTTCGGCCATCGGGCCGACTCTACCTTGAGGGAGGTTTTCCATGACGTCGCGTCAGTCGACCATCATCTACACGCTCACGGACGAAGCGCCGCTGCTGGCCACGTGCTCGCTCCTGCCCGTCATCCGCAAATTCACCCAGCCGGCGGGCATCCACATCGCCACCAGCGACATCTCGGTGTCCGCCCGCGTGCTCGCCGAGTTCGGCGACTGCCTCGACGACGCCCAGAAGGTGCCCGACAACCTCGCCGAGCTCGGCCGCCTGACCCAGGATCCGGACACCAACATCATCAAGCTGCCCAACGTGAGCGCCTCGGTGTCCCAGCTCAAGGCGTGCATCAAGGAGCTGCAGGACAAGGGCTACGCGATTCCCGACTTCCCCGATGATCCGAAGAGCGACGCGGAAAAGGCCATTCGCGTCCGCTACGGCAAGTGCCTCGGCTCGGCGGTGAACCCGGTGCTGCGCGAGGGCAACTCCGATCGCCGCGCCCCGGCCGCGGTCAAGAACTACGCCAAGAAACACCCCCATTCGATGGGCGAGTGGAAGCAGTGGTCGCGCACCCATGTGTCGCACATGGAGCACGGCGACTTCTATCACGGCGAGAAGTCGATGACCCTCGACAAGGCGCGCAACGTGCGGATGGAGCTGATCACCGATAGCGGCAAGACCGTCGTCCTCAAGGACCAGGTGGCCTTGCTCGACGGCGAGATCATCGACTCCATGTTCATGAGCAAGAAGGCGCTGTGCGAGTTCTACGAGCAGCAGATCGAGGACTGCCGCGAGGCCGGCATCCTGTTCTCGCTGCATGTGAAGGCCACCATGATGAAGGTCTCGCACCCCATCGTGTTCGGCCACTGCGTGAAGATCTATTACAAGGACGCCTTCGAGAAGCACGGCGAGCTGTTCGACAGGCTGGGCATCAACGTGAACAACGGCATGGTCGATCTGTACGACAAGATCAAGACCCTGCCCGAGTCGATCCGCGACGAGGTCATCCGCGATCTGCACGCCTGCCAGGAGCACCGCCCCGAGCTGGCGATGGTGGATTCGGCCAAGGGGATCACCAACTTCCACTCGCCCAACGACGTGATCGTGGACGCCTCCATGCCGGCCATGATCCGCTCCGGCGGCAAGATGTGGGGCGCCGACGGCAAGCAGTACGAATGCAAGGCCGTGATGCCCGAATCGACCTTCGCCCGCATCTACCAGGAGATGATCAACTTCTGCAAATGGCACGGCAACTTCGACCCGGCCACCATGGGCACGGTGCCGAACGTCGGCCTCATGGCGCAGAAGGCGGAGGAATACGGCTCCCACGACAAGACCTTCGAGATCGCCGAAGCCGGTGCGGTCAACATCACCGACATCGACACCGGCGAAGTGCTGCTGTCGCAGCAGGTCGAGGAGGGCGACATCTGGCGTATGTGCCAGGTCAAGGACGCGCCGATCCGCGATTGGGTCAAGCTGGCCGTCACCCGTGCCCGCAACTCCAACACCCCGCGGTGTTCTGGCTCGACCCCTATCGTCCGCACGAGAACGAGCTGATCAAGAAGGTGAAGACGTATCTCAAGGATCACGACACCAGCGGTCTGGACATCCAGATCATGTCCCAGGTGCGCGCCATGCGTTTCACCCTGGAACGGGTCGTGCGCGGTCTGGATACCATCTCGGTGACCGGCAACATCCTGCGCGACTACCTCACCGACCTGTTCCCGATCATGGAACTGGGTACCTCGGCCAAGATGCTCTCCATCGTGCCGCTGATGGCCGGTGGCGGCATGTACGAGACCGGGGCCGGCGGCTCGGCGCCCAAGCATGTGCAGCAGCTCGTGGAGGAAAACCACCTGCGCTGGGATTCGCTCGGCGAATTCCTCGCCCTGGCGGTGTCGCTCGAGGAGCTTGGCATCAAGGAGGGCAACGACAAGGCCAAGATCCTGGCCCGTACCCTGGACGCGGCGACCGGCAAGCTGCTCGACAACAACAAGTCCCCGTCGCGCCGCACCGGCGAGCTGGACAACCGCGGCAGCCACTTCTACCTGGCCATGTACTGGGCCGAGGCGCTCGCCGCGCAGGACGAAGATGCCGAGCTCAAGGCCTTCTTCGCGCCCCTGGCCGCGCAGCTGGCCCAGAGCGAGGAGCAGATCATCGCCGAGCTCGCCGAGGTGCAGGGCAAGCCGGTCGACATCGGTGGCTACTACCAGGCCGATCCGGCGAAGACCGAAGCCGTCATGCGTCCGAGCGCCACGTTCAACGCGGTGCTGGCCATGTGAGGCGTCTTGCTCAGGGACGGAAACGCCCGGCCATGTGCCGGGCGTTTTTTTATTCCGTTGCGTTATCGACGCCGCCGTGGCGGGAACGCATCACGATTTTGAGCGATAATCCGCGATGGAGCGCACGGCCGATCGTCGTGCGTCCACGCGCAGCGCCCGCCGGCCCCTCCCAAACGCATTCCGTCGGAGGCGCGGTCATCCCCGATCCGGTCGACGCGCTGGCGTGTCCTATACGAGCCAAAACGAGGGAGCAGGAATGAGCGCATCTCACATCAAGGTACCCGCCGAAGGACAGAAGATCGTTGCGGGGCAGCCGATCCCGAACCATCCGATCATCCCCTACATCGAAGGCGACGGCATCGGTGTCGACATCACCCCGGTCATGATCAAGGTGATCGACGCTGCGGTTCGGAAAGCCTATGGCGGCGAGAAGAAGATCCACTGGATGGAGGTCTATGCCGGCGAGAAGTCCACCCGGATCTACGGTCCCGACGAGTGGCTGCCGAAGGAGACCTTCGACGCGCTCAAGGAATTCGCCGTGGCCATCAAGGGCCCCATGACCACCCCGGTGGGCGGCGGCATCCGTTCCCTCAACGTGGCACTGCGCCAGGAGCTCGATCTCTACCAGTGTGTGCGCCCGGTGCGCTACTTCAACGGCGTGCCCTCGCCGCTGAAGGACCCGTCCAAGGTGGACATGGTCATCTTCCGCGAGAACACCGAAGACATCTACGCCGGGATCGAATGGGAGCCCATGAGTGATGGCGCCAAGAAGGTCATCGCCTTCCTGCAGAACGAGATGGGCGTCAAGAAGATCCGCTTCCCGGAGACCTCCGGCATCGGCATCAAGCCGGTCTCGAAGGAAGGCACCGAGCGACTCGTGCGCGCCGCCATGCAGTACGCCATCGACAACGATCGTGCCAGCGTGACGCTGGTGCACAAGGGCAACATCATGAAGTTCACCGAAGGCGCCTTCCGCGACTTCGGCTATGCCCTGGCCAAGAACGAATTCGGCGCCGTGGAACTGGACGGCGGCCCGTGGTGCAAGTTCACCAACCCGAAGAGCGGCAAGGAGATCATCGTCAAGGACGTGATCGCCGACGCCTTCCTGCAGCAGATCCTGCTGCGTCCGGCCGAGTACGACGTGATCGCCACCCTGAACCTCAACGGCGACTATGTTTCCGACGCCCTGGCGGCGCAGGTCGGCGGCATCGGCATCGCGCCGGGGGCCAATATCTCCGACCAGTATGCGGTGTTCGAGGCCACCCACGGTACCGCGCCCAAGTATGCCGGTCTGGACAAGGTCAATCCGGGCTCGCTGATTCTTTCCGCCGAGATGATGCTGCGTCACCTGGGCTGGACCGAGGCGGCCGATCTGGTCATCAAGGGCATGGAGGCGGCCATCGCCGACAAGCAGGTCACCTACGACTTCGCCCGCCTCATGGAGGGGGCCGACGAGGTGTCCTGCTCGGAGTTCGGTGATGCGATGATCGCGCGCATGTAAGCTGGTCCGGCGCCATCAGGACCCCCGCTGCGGCGGGGGTTTTTCGTGCACAGGGCACATGGCGGGGACTGCGGATGTATGACATATGAGATATGATGGTCAGGTTTTTGTGGCGCGCGTCGCCGCTTGAATCCATGTCTTTGTCGCTTGTCCGAGAGGTTTCCTCATGAAGTTGTCCCCGCAGACCGTATTCGTCCCTGTCCTGCTCACCTTGCTGTCCGCGTGTGCCACCCAGGCGCCCGTTCAACCGGTCGCCAAAACCGATCCGGTGCCGGTCGTTGTCTCGCCGGTCGCGCAACTGCAGTCCCAGCTCGAGGGGCTGGATGCCATGGGGGTGACCGTCGAATCCAGCGCCACCGGTGTGCGCGTCACCATGCCGGGCGCCATGGCCTTCGCGTCGGGCAGCAGCGAGGTCGATCCGGCTGCGCGTGAGGCGCTCGACCGGATCGCGACGGCGATGACCGCCGTGTCCGCCAGTCGCGCCGTGATCGTCGGCCATACCGACAGCGCCGGCAGCGCCCGCTACAATCAGGCCCTGTCCGAAGCGCGTGCCGACGCGGTACGCGCCTACATCGCCGGCAAGGGGGTCGAGACCAGCCACATGACCGCCGAAGGCCACGGCGAAGACGAGCCGGTGGCCGACAATGCCACCGCGGAGGGGCGTGCCGCCAACCGTCGGGTCGAGATTGTCATTGCGGCGCCGTGAGCGCGGCTGAGTGATGACCGGGCATTGCCCCCGGTCGATGTGAAAAGGCCGGGCGGTGCCCGGCCTTTTCTTTATGGCGCGTCAGATCAGGCCGTCGAACATCTGCACCTCGACCGTCTCGCCGGCCGTCACGCTCTCGCGCGACTCGGGCAGGACGATGAAGCAGTTGGCGTCCGACATGGAACGGAGCACGCCCGAGCCCTGGGCACCGGTCGGCTGCACCGTCGCCTCGCCGTTTTCCTGGCGGAAGATGGCGCGCACGTATTCGCGACGCCCGGGCATCTTGCGGATATCCGCCAGGCAGCGTGCCGGATGGGTGGGGCGCTCGGGTAGCGGTTCGACCCCCATCAGCGTGAGCAGGGCGTCCTGGACGAACTGGTAGAACGTCACCATGACCGCCACCGGGTTGCCCGGCAGGCCGAACAGCCAGGTCGTGCCGATGCGGCCGAAGGCCATGGGCCGGCCCGGCTTGATGTTGAGCTTCCAGAAATCCACTTCGCCCATGCGCGCCATCATGTCCTTGATGAAGTCCGCTTCGCCGACCGATACGCCGCCCGAGGTGAGGATCACGTCCGCACTGGCGGCCGCGTCGGCGAACGCGGTTTCGAGGGCTTCGGGGCGATCCGGGATGACGCCCATGTCGATCAGCTCGCAGCCCAGCCGCGTGAGCACGCCGAACAGCGTATAGCGGTTGCTGTCGTAGATCTGGCCGGGGGCCAGGGGCTTGCCGATCGAGGCGACCTCGTCACCGGTAGAAAAGAAGGCGACACGCAGGCGCCGGCGGACCGTGACTTCGGCAACGCCCAGCGAGGCGATGAGGCCGAGTTCGGCCGGGCCGACGCGGGTGCCGGCGCTCAGCGCGGGGGCGTCCTTGGCCAGATCCTCGCCGGCACGGCGCAGATTCTGCCCGGGCTTGAGGGGGCCGGTGACGGTCACCGTTTCGCCTTCGACCTGGACGAATTCCTGCGGCACGACGCAATCGGCGCCGTGCGGGATCATGGCGCCGGTCATGATCCTGACCGCCTGCGCCGAGCCCACCTGGCCGGAGAAGGCGGTGCCGGCGAAGGCGGTGCCGACGATCTTCAGGGCGGTGGTCCCGGGGGCGGCGGCATCGTTGCTGCGCACCGCGTAGCCGTCCATCGCCGAGTTGTCGTGGGCGGGGACATTGTGCGGCGCAATAACGTCGTCGGCCAGGATGCGCCCGAGCGCGTCGCGGATCGCCACGCGTTCCCAGCCCCGGATCGGGGTCAGCGCGGAATGGATGGATTGCCGGGCTTCATCGACCGACAGGGCGGTTCGGCTGGCGGCAACTGCGGGTTGTGTACTGGTGCTCATCTGGATTCCATGCTCATGGGCGGAGCCGGGCGTCGTGCCGGCATGCTGCGCTGCGTTGCTCGAAGCGCCGTATGTGCCGTCGTTGCTGGGTTTGCGCCGTTGACAATCATTTTGTTCGCGTTATGCTGACACTACGTTCGCGGTACTGCAACCAATGACCGCGTGAGGGAGAAAAGGCGCCCTCCGATTTTTTTGCCATGCGCTATTCATCGGAGGAGATAACGGTTCTGAGAAACCCATGCCGAGAAAAAAATGGACATCCTAGAGGAATCGGTCAATGCAGAAATCACTTCATATTGATCCCGCCAAGTGCACCGGCTGCCTGCAGTGCGAAATGGCATGCTCGTATGAGCACCACGGGGTCTTCAATCCGTCGAAGTCCCGCATCAAGGTCTTCAACTTCGAAGCCGAGGGCCGCAAGGTGCCGTACACCTGTACCCAGTGCTCCGAGGCCTGGTGCATGACCTCCTGTCCGGTGGACGCGATCACGCTCGACGCCTCGACGGGCGCCAAGATCGTCCATGAAGACGTGTGTGTCGGCTGCAAGGTGTGCACCATCGCCTGTCCGTTCGGCACCGTGAACTACATGGCCGATGCCGGCAAGGTCCAGAAGTGCGATCTGTGCGACGACAATCCCGCCTGTGCCAAGGCCTGTCCGACCGGTGCGATCACCTATATCGATTCGAGCTGGACCGGCCTGGACAAGATGCGCCAGTGGGCGTCCAAATCCACGTCCGCGAACGCCTGAGGAGGAACCCGTCATGGCATGGAACCGTCAAGTCCTGCGCGTGAACCTGACCGCAGGCACGTGCACCTCCGAACCGCTCAACATGGAATGGGCGGACCAGTACCTCGGCTCCCGGGGTCTGGCGACCAAGTATCTGGTCGAAGAGACCGATCCGAAGGTCGACCCGCTGTCTCCCGAGAACAAGATGATCATGTCCACCGGTCCGCTGACCGGCACCATGGCATCGACGGGCGGACGCTACACCATCGTGACCAAGGGCCCGCTGACCGGCGCGATCGCCTGTTCGAACTCGGGTGGCTTCTTCGGCGCCGAAATGAAGTTCGCCGGCTGGGACATGATCATCTTCGAAGGCAAGTCGCCCAAGCCCGTCTACCTGTACGTGGAAAACGAGAAGGCCGAATTGCGCGACGCCTCCGACCTGTGGGGCAAGACCTGCTGGGAAACCGAGGAGACCATCAAGGAGCGTCTGCAGGATCCGCTGGTGCGTGTGTCCTCCATCGGCCGTGCCGGTGAGAACGAAGTGCTGTTCGCCTGCGTGGTCAACGACCTGCACCGGGCGGCCGGCCGTTCCGGTGTCGGCGCGGTGATGGGCTCCAAGAACCTCAAGGCCGTGGCGCTGCGTGGCACCAAGGGCGTGGGTGGCATCAAGGACTTCCCGGCCTTCCTGCAGGCGACCCAGGACGCCAAGAAGGTGCTCGCCGAGAACGCGGTGACCGGCCAGGGCCTGCCGACCTACGGCACCCAGGTGCTCATGAACGTGATCAACGAGATCGGCGCGCTGCCGACCCGCAACCACAGGGACGTGCAGTTCGAGGACGCCTCCAAGATCTCGGCCGAAGCCATGCACGAGAAACGCGAGAGCGACGGCAAGACGCAGCTGATCACCAATGCCGCCTGCTTTGGCTGCACCATTGCCTGCGGTCGTATCTCGCAGATGGACAAGGATCACTTCACCGTCAAGAACAGCCCGAAGTACTGGGACGCTTCCGGCGGGCTGGAGTACGAAGCGGCCTGGGCGCTGGGCGCCGCCAACGGCGTGGGCGATCTGGAAGCGCTCCAGTACGCCAACATGCTGTGCAACGAGGACGGCATGGACCCGATCTCCTTCGGCGCCACCATCGGTGCGGTGATGGAGCTGTACGAGATGGGCGTGCTCACCAAGGAGCAGATCGGCATCGAGGCGCCCTTCGGCTCCGCCGAAGCCCTGGCCAAGATGGCCGAGATGACGGCGACGGGCGAGGGTTTCGGCAAGGAGATCGGCCAGGGCTCCGCGCGCCTGACCAAGAAGTACGGCCATCCCGAGTTGTCCATGAGCGTCAAGGGCCAGGAGTTCCCGGCCTACGACTCGCGCGGCATCCAGGGCATGGGCCTGACCTACGCCACCTCCAACCGCGGTGCCTGCCACCTGCGCAGCTACACCGTGGCCTCCGAAGTGCTCGGCATTCCGGTCAAGACCGATCCGCTGACCACCGAGGGCAAGCCCGAACTGGTCAAGGCCTTCCAGGACGCGACCGCGGTGTTCGATGCCGCCGGTATCTGCGTGTTCACCTCCTTCGCCTGGACGCTGGCCGACGTGCAGCCCCAGCTGCAGGCCGCCTGTGAAGGCGACTGGTCGATGGAGAAGCTCAACGAGGTCGGCGAGCGCATCTGGAACATGGAGCGCCAGTACAACAACGCGGCCGGTTTTACCGCCAAGGATGACAACCTGCCGCCGCGCCTGACCACCGAGCCGGCCAAGGTCGGTCCGGCCAAGGGGCTGGTGAACGGGCTCGACAAGATGCTGCCCGAGTACTACCAGATCCGCGGCTGGACGCAAGACGGCGTGCCGACCAAAGAGACCCTGGAACGCCTGGGCCTGTAATCGCTTCGAGGCATGACCTGCCCCCGGCCGCGGCGCTGTGTCGCCGTCGGGGGCGTCTCGTCGCGGGCTGCCGAACGTGCGGCCCGAGCCACGGAGTCAATGAGGACTACACCCATGAAATACGTGATTTTGGGTAACGGCCCGGCCGGCGTCGTCGCCGCCGAGACCCTGCGTGCGCAGGACAAGGACGGAGAGATCCTCCTGGTCGGCTGCGAAAACCTGCCGCCGTATTCGCGCATGGCGATTCCCTACCTGCTCGAGGAGAACATCGAGGAGCCGGGGACGTATCTGCGCAAGAAGCAGGGGCATTTCGAGCAGCTGCGCATCGACCAGAAGAATGCGCGGGCGGCCGCCGTCGATGTGAACCGCAAGATGGTGCATTTCGTCGACAACAGCGTCGAATCCTACGATCGGCTGCTGATCGCCACCGGGTCGCACCCGGTGCGTCCGCCGATTCCGGGACTGGACCTGCCCCAGGTACAGAACTGCTGGACGCTGGAAGACGCCCGTGCCATTGCCCGGCTGACCAAGCCCGGCAGCCGCGTGATCCAGCTCGGTGCCGGTTTCATCGGCTGCATCATCATGGAGGCACTCGCCAAGCGGGGCGTGGAGCTGACCGTCGTCGAGATGGGCGACCGGATGGTGCCGCGCATGATGACGCCCAAGGCCGGCGGCATGATCAAGCAGTGGGTGGAAGAGAAGGGCATCCGCGTGCGCACCGAAGCCCGGGTCGAGAAGATCGAGCCGGTGGGCGGCCAGAAGAAGGACAGCGGCGGCATGTTCACCCGGCTGGTGAATGCGCTGACCGGTGGCGATGCCGAGCAGCCCGCATCGGCGCATGAGGGGCCGGTGTCGGTGACCCTGTCCACTGGTGAAGTCATGGAAGCTGACGTGGTCATCGTCGCCGCCGGCGTCAAGCCGAACATCGATTTCCTCGAGGGGACCGGAGTGAAGGTCGAGGCCGGCGTGATCGTCGATGCCGGCATGCGTACCAACGTGCCGGACATCTACGCCGCCGGTGACGTGGCGGCCGGGCTGGATTTCTTCACCGGTGAGCCGATGGTCTCCGCCATCCAGCCCAACGCTGCCGACCAGGCCCGTGTCGCTGCCATCAATATGACCGGGGGTGAAACCGAACTGCCCGGCGTGCTGGCGATCAACGTGCTCGATACCCTCGGCCTCATCTCCACCTCCTTCGGGCAATGGTGGGGCGACGAAAACGGGCAGGGCGTGGAGCTGGTGGAGGAATCCAAGTACCGCTACATCAGTCTGCAATTCAAGGACGACGTGCTCATCGGCGCCACTTCGATCGGCCGAACCGACCACGTGGGTGCCTTGCGCGGCCTCATCCAGGGGCGTCAGAACCTGGGCGAGTGGAAGGATCGCCTGCTGGAGAATCCGGCGGCCTTCTTCGAGGCCTATGTGGCGGTGACCCAACCCACCTCGCTGGCGCGGAACGCTGCATGAAAGTGGCATTCAAGTTGTTTGCGACCCTGACGGACTACCTGCCGCCGGATCGCAAGGGCAACGTGGTTACGCTGGACGTGGACGAGGGCACCCGGGTGCAGGATCTGATCGATCGTTATCAGGTTCCGGAAAAGCTGGCGCACCTGGTCCTCGTCAACGGCGTGTTCATCCCGCCGCAGCAGCGGCGGGCGCACGCCCTCAAGGACAATGACGAACTGGCGGTCTGGCCACCCGTGGCCGGTGGCTGACCGTGTTCACCCCGCATTCCCTTGAGTGCTTCGAACGAGAGCTCGGCGCCACGCTCGCCGAGTTCGAACGGGGTCTCCAAAAGGCCGCCCCGGGCGCGGTTTCATTGCTCGGGGCTGGCCTTTTTTTTCTCCAGTGCGGTAATGTCGAGCTCAGGATGACGGCGCAGCCGCATCCGCCGCGCCGGATCGGGCTGTTCGAGATTCCGGTGTTGAAGGTGACCTATCGATTTTCCGGCGGCGACGACGCTGAGAGACTGGCGTTGCTTGGCCGACTGGACCGGGCCATGCAAAGAGGAGGGGGCTAGCCCGATTGAACGGATTGACGCAGGCATTTGTCGATGCGTTTGCCCTGTTAGGCAGTTTTGATCACCGTGTTGCCCGAATCGTCCTGCTGTCCCTCGAGGTCAGCGGTTCGGCGGTGTTGATCGGCACACTGATCGGTTTGCCACTGGGAGCCTGCCTCGCCGTTGGGCGTTATCTCGGCAAAGAGATAGCGGGTGTCCTCATCAACGGCCTCATGGGCCTGCCACCGGTGGTGGTGGGCGTGGTGGTCTATCTTGCGCTCTCCCGCTCCGGCCCGTTCGGGGAATTCGGCCTGCTGTATACGCCACAGGCCATGGTCATCGCCCAGGTGGTGCTGGTGGTGCCGCTCATGGCCGCCATCTCCCGCCAGGTGGTCGAGGACGCCTGGCGCCAGTACGAGGAAGAACTGGCCGCCTTGCGCTTCAGCTGGTGGGACACCGTGCGGGCGCTGCTGCACGACTGCCGCTTCTCGCTGATGGTGGCGGTGCTGGCCGGACTCGGGCGCGCCATGTCCGAAGTCGGTGCGGTGATGATCGTCGGCGGCAACATCGACCGCTTTACCCGGGTCATGACCACCACCATCGCGCTGGAGACCAGCAAGGGCGACCTGCCCCTGTCCATCGCGCTCGGCATCGTCCTGATGGCGGTGATCCTCGGCCTCAACGGTACCGCCTTCCTGATGCGCACCTGGGTCATGAGGCGCTTCGGATGAGCCTGTTTCCCCTCCGCCTGCAACAGGTGCACTTCTCGCCCAACGGCCGCCACGTGCTCGACGGCGTGGACCTGACCCTCACCGGCGACGGCATCACCATCGTGCTCGGCCCGAACGGCGCGGGCAAGAGCGTGCTGCTGCGTACCCTGTGCGGGCTCATCCCGCCCTCGAGTGGTGTCCTCGACTACGGCGGCCAGCCCTTCGATGGTGCCCGGATCGGCATGGTCTTCCAGCACCCCATGATGCTGCGCTCCTCGGTGCTCGAGAACGTCACCCTGGGCCTGCGCCCGCGCGGCGTCGGGCGGCGCGAGCGCGAGGCCTGCGGCCTGGCCATGCTCGAACGCATCGGCCTGGCCGACCGCGCCCGCGACAACGCCCGGCGCCTGTCCGGCGGCGAGCAGCAGCGCCTGGCCCTGGGCCGGGTGTGGCTCACGCGCCCGCAGCTGCTGCTGCTCGACGAGCCCACCGCCAGTCTCGATCCGTCCGCGGTGGAGGCCGTCGAGACCATCGTGCGCGAGATCCGCACCGACGGCGCCAAGATCGTCATGACCACCCACAACCTCGGCCAGGCCACCCGCCTGGCCGACGACATCGTCTTTCTGGCCGAGGGCAAGGTGCGGGAACACGCCTCCGTCCGCGGCTTTTTCACCCAACCGGCTTCGGAAGAGGCCAAACGCTTCATCGAAGGAGAACTCCCATGGCACGTCGCTTTCTGAGTCGTCTCACCGCCGCCTTGCTGATCGGCGCCGCCGCCATCGGCGCGCAGGCGGGCGAGAGCATCATCGTCGCGTCGACCACCTCGACGCAGAACTCCGGCCTGTTCGACTACATCCTGCCGATCTTCGAGAAAGAGACCGGTATCGGCGTCAAGGTCATCGCCCAGGGTACCGGCAAGGCGCTCGACACCGGCCGCCGCGGCGATGCCGATGTGCTGCTGGTGCACGACCGGGTCAAGGAAGACAAGTTCGTCGAAGAGGGCTACGGCGCCTATCGCAAGAACGTGATGTACAACGACTTCGTCATCGTCGGACCCAAGAGCGATCCGGCCGGCATCAAGGGCGACAAATCCGCCACCGACGCCTTCACCAAGATCGCCGACAGCGGCAGCCCGTTCGCTTCCCGCGCCGACAAGAGCGGCACCAACGCGGCCGAGAAGCGCTTCTGGGTGGCCACCGGCAAGGGCGTACCCGAGGGCAAGGACTGGTACAAGGAAACCGGCTCCGGCATGGGGGCGACGCTCAACACCGCCGCCGGCATGGACGCCTACACCCTCACCGATCGGGGTTCCTGGGCCAACTTCAAGAACCGCCAGAACCTGGAGATCCTGGTCGAGGGCGACCCGAAACTGTACAACCCGTACGGGGTCATCCTGGTCAATCCGAAGAAGCATCCGCATGTGAAGGTCGAGGCGGGCGAGAAGTTCATCCACTGGATCACTTCCGACGCCGGCCACAAGGTCATCTCGTCCTACAAGCTGCACGGCGAGCAGCTGTTCTTCCCGCTCAAGGCCGAGTAAGCCGGCATGCGGTGGCGACGGGTCCTGCCGGCGGCCGGGCTGCTGGCAGGCTGGGTGGCGACGGGGTGGGCCCAGTCGCCGCCGGTGGGTCCGCCGCCGGAGGCGTTCAGCGCCTGCCAGGGGCTGCGCGAGGGCACGACCTGTGCCTTCGAGGCCCCGCACGGCACGGTGCGAGGCACCTGCCGGCGGATGCGTGAGCCCACGCCGGTGTGCGTGCCGGCCGGGGGGCCGCCCGGTCCAGATCCACTGGCCGGTGCGCCCGCGGCGCGGTCGCCGCAAGGCGCGGCGATGCGCCCTCCGCGCGGGCCGCAGACGCCCATCGCGAGCCGCTATGCCGGCGCCGTGCGCGTCGCCAGCCGCCTGCCCGATACGGGCCAGGGCAGCTGTTTCGACGATCACCGGGCGATCCGCTGCCCGGCGCCCGGCGAGCCCTTCTACGGGCAGGATGCCCACTATCTGGGGGCGCCGCGCGACTATCGCGTCAATGGCGATGGCACGGTCACCGACCGCGTCACCGGTCTGACCTGGCAGCAGGCGCACAACCCGCGGCGGCTCGGCTACCGGGCGGCGGAGGCCGCCTGCCGACGGCTGCGCCTCGGCGGCCACGACGACTGGCGCCTGCCCTCGATCCGCGAGCTCTACTCCCTGGCCGACTTCGCCGGCGTGACCGGGCAGCGGGCCTTCATCGACCCGGTGTTCGAGATTCATCCGCCGGACAGCGACCAGTTGCACGGCGACCGTTTCGCGGCCACCCATCGCCCCGAGATGATGGGGCAGACCTGGTCCGCCACCCGGTATCGGGGGCAGCACTGGGATCGGCCCGGGGTGCAGGCCGCGTTCTTCTTCAATTTCCTCGACGGGCGCATCAAGCAGGCGCCCATCGACGGCGACGGCCCGGGGCTGTTCTACCGCTGTGTGCGCGGGCCGGCGTGGGGGGCGAACGATCTGGTCGCCAATGGCGACGGTACCGTCACCGACCGCGCGTTCGGGCTCATGTGGCAGCAGGCCGATGACGGCCGGGCGCGCACCTGGGGCGAGGCGCTGGCCTATTGCGAGGCGCTCACCCTGGGCGGCCACGACGACTGGCGCCTGCCCAACGCGAAGGCGCTTCAGAGCATCGTGGACTATCGTCGCCCGCAGCCGGCCATCGATACCTCGGTGTTCCGCATTGCCGATCCGCGCGGCTGGTTCTGGAGCTCGACCACCCACGGCGAGCAGCCGAGCGAGGCGGTGTATGTGTGTTTCGGCAAGTGCACCAGCGTCGAGGGCGTGGACGTGCATGGCGCCGGCGCCCAGCGCAGCGATCCGAAATCGGGTGATCCGGCGCGCTACCGGGCCGGGCGCGGTGGCCAGCACGACGCGGTGCGGATCCGCAACGACGTGCGCTGCGTGCGCTCTGTCGACGGGCCGTGAATCGGTCTCAGGCGGCCTGCGCCGGGGGTGGCAGCACGCGGTTGCGGCCGCCGTGCTTGGCGCGGTAGAGCTGCTCGTCGGCGTCGGCGATCATCCCGTCCACGCTGCCCGATTCGAGGCGGGCGCTCAGGCCCATGCTCATGGTGACCTGCAAGTCGGGATGGATCTCGTGCCAGGGTGCCGCCTCGATGGCCTGGCGCAGCTTCTCGCAGCACTGCGCCGCCTGTTCGAGGGTGGAGGAGGGGAACAGGATCACGAATTCCTCGCCCCCGTAGCGTGAGACCAGATCCGCCTTGCGCGTGCCTTCGCGCAGCAGCGCCGCGATCCGGCGCAGCACCTCGTCGCCGATGGCGTGGGAGAACACGTCGTTGATCTGCTTGAAGCAGTCGAGATCGCCGATCATCACCGCCAGCGGCTGGCCGTAGCGCAGCGCCTGCTGGTACAGGTTGCCCGCGTGCTCGTCGAAATGGCGCCGGTTGTACAGGCCGGTGAGCGCATCGCGGATGCTCAGCTCCTTGAGCCGTTCGGACTGGCGCGCCGCCAGTTCGGCGTACTCGCGCAGTTCGCGATGGGCCTGGGTCAGTTCGGCGTTCATGTCGTTGAAGGCGCGCGCCAGCTCCCCGATCTCGTCGCCGGAGCGTACCGGCACGTGACGGGGCAGCTCGCGGTTGGTCTGCATGTCGCGGATCGCCCGGGTCAGGGTCTGCAGGCTGCGGCTCATGCGCCGCCCCATCATCAGCCCGAACAGGAGCGACAGCCCCACCGCGACGCCCATGCCGGTGAACAGCGCCTTGCGCATGGCGTCCAGGTAGTCCTGGTCGCGACGCGTGAGCACCGGTTCGCCATCGGGCGAGGCCAGCAACACCAGACGGCCGTCGACCTCGATCGGGCGCGCCGAGGCGCGGGTGTCGGCGGGCGCCTGGGCGCCCACCGGCAGTGCCTCGCTGCCCTTGACGATGCGGCCGTCCGGATCCATCACGATGAAACGGAACGGCGGGGTGCCGGCGCGCTTGAAGCTCACGTCCGGCGGCGGGCGTCGGAAGCCGCCCGGGCCGCCCATGGGACGTCGCCGATGGCGGACGAAGTCGGAGAAATCGCGTCCCAGATCGGACTCGGTCCACTGCGGATGGCTCTCGACGTAGGCGACCATGTCGGCCCGGAAGTTGTCGAAGGCCTCGTCCATGAGCGTCTCGCGGAAGTCGCGCATCAGCATCCAGTGGGCGATGGCGCCGAGCACGAGGGTGGAGGCGAGGCCGGTGAACAGCAGCGCGGCGGTCAGTTTCTTCTGAAGCGTGAGCATGCGACGACGGCCTGAAGGCGGGTCCAGCCGTGACTATACGCCGACATCGATGTCGATTCGTCGCCGGTGTGCCCGGCCGGGCGAACGCCGCAGGTTCGCCGGCCCCGGGGCGTGGACAAAAAAACACCCCCGCAGGGCGGGGGTGAAGTGAGGTACGCGTCCGGTTGTGGTCGGCTCAGTTGGTGACGATCTCCGGCCCCATCATGAGCGTGGGCAGCCAGGTGGACACCCAGGGGATGTAGGTGATGATGAGCAGGAACACGAACATGATCGCCACCCACGGCATGGCCGCCTTGACCACGTTCATCACCGACATCTGGGCCACCCCCGCGGTCACGAACAGGTTCAGCCCCACCGGCGGGGTGATCATGCCGATCTCCATGTTCACCACCATGATGATGCCCAGGTGGATCGGGTCGATGCCCAGCTGGATGGCGATCGGGAACACCAGCGGCGCGACGATGATGAGCAGGCCCGACGGTTCCATGAACTGGCCGCCGATGAGCAGCAGCACGTTGACCACGATGAGGAAGGCGATGGGGCCGAGACCGGCCGAGAGCATGGCTTCGGTGATGGCCTGGGGGACGCGCTCCTCGGTGAGCACATGCTTGAGGATGATGGCGTTGGCGATCACGAACATGAGCATGATCGTGAGCTTGCCGGCCTCGAACAGGGTGCGCTTGGTATCCGCGTGCCAGAACACCTCGACGATCTTCACCACCACCGGGCGCCGGTTCTCCGGATCGGCGAACGGCCCCATGTCGCGATACACGTAGTTGGCGATCAGGAAGGCGTACACCGCCGCCACCGCGGCCGCTTCGGTCGGCGTGAAGATGCCGCCGTAGATGCCGCCCAGGATGATGATGATGAGAAACAGGCCCCAGGCCGCGTCCTTGGCGGCACCGAATACCTCGCCCCAGCCGGGGAAGGGCTGGGCGGGCAGGTTCTTGACGCGTGCGGTCACGTAGATCGCGGTCATGAGCATGGCGCCGGCCAGCAGGCCCGGAATCACCCCGCCGAGGAACATGCGCCCCACCGACACGTCGGTGGCGGCCGAATAGACCACCATCACGATGGACGGCGGAATCAGGATGCCCAGGGTGCCGGCGTTGCAGATCAGGCCGGCGGCGAACTCTTTCTTGTAACCCGCCTGCACCATGCCGGCGATGACGATGGAGCCGATGGCCACCACGGTGGCGGGCGAGGAGCCCGACAGCGCGGCGAACATCATGCAGGCCACCACCGAGGCGATGCCCAGGCCGCCACGGATGGAGCCGACCAGGGAGATCGCGAAGCGGATGATGCGGTTGGCCACGCCCCCGGTGGACATGAAGCTGGAGGCGAGGATGAAGAACGGGATGGCCAGCAGGGTGTAGTGGCTGTCGAAGGCCGAGAACAGGGTCTGGGCGATGGCCGAGAGCGAGGTCTCGGAGTGCATCATCAGGAACAGCACGCTGGACAGACCCAGCGAGATGGCGATGGGCACGCCGATCAGCATGAAGCCGATCACCATGCCGAAGAGAATCAGGATATCCATGGATCAGGCGCCCTTGTTCTGTTTGTCTTGCATCTGCTTGAGTGCGCGATCGGCGTTGTGGTGATGGCCGTCGGCATGGGCGTCCACCGCCTCTTCGAGCATTTCCTCGACCTCATGGGAGGCGATCAGCGAGTCGCGCGTGCCCATCAGCACCTGGAAACCCGCCTGGATGAAGCGGAACACCAGCAGCGCCATGCCCAACGGCAGGGCGAAGTAGGGGATGAAGCGCGGCAGTTTCTCGTAGGCTTCGCCCTCGTTGAGCAGCGGCTCGATGAAGCGCAGGAAGTCCGGCATGGGAATGTCGTTGGTCTCCATCCACACCCGGTCGGTGGCGAACGGATACCAGTAGTCCCAGGCGCCCTTGAGCAACAGGATCGAGAACGCGAGGCAGGCGATCACGGTGAGCAGCGCGGCCAGCTTCTTCAGCGGTGGCGGCAGGATGTTGATGACCACGTCCACGCCGATGTGGAAGGTCTTCTTCACGCCGTAGGAGGCGCCCACGAGCACCAGCCAGGCGAACAGCACCACGGTCACCTCGAGTGCCCACAGGATGTTGTCGTTGAATACGTAGCGCGCCACCACGTTGGCGAACGTAATGAGGGTCATCAGACCCAGGGCGACGGCGATGAAGGTCTCTTCAAAGCTCTCGACCGCGCGGGAAAAGCGACTGCGTTCTCCTGTCATTTCCCCTCTCCGGATATTGTGTTTTGGTGTCTCGGGTCAAAAAGATGCGCGGAGGCTTGTGGCCCGCCGCGCATGCCTGTCGTTGCGCCGCCGGGGGCGCTCGGCCCCCCGTGGCGGCGTTCATCAGCTGTTGTTGGCCTTGAGCGCGGCGTCCATCAGGTCGGAGCCGATGTCGCCCTCGAACTTCTTCCACACCGGCTTCATGGCGTCCACCCAGGCCTGACGCTGTTCCGGCGTCAGGGTGCGGATCACGGTGCCGGTGTCGGCCACTTTCTGGCGGCATTCCAGGGACACCTTCTGCACCGCGGCATTGCGCTCGGCAGTCACTTCCTTGAGGATCTTCAGGAACTGGTCACGCACGTCCGGCTTGAGGCTGTCGAGCCACTTGGTGGAGGTCACCACCAGGTAGTCGAGCACGCCGTGGTCGGTCTCGGTGATGCCGTCCTGCACTTCGAAGAACTTCTGCCCCAGATGTTGCACCAGGGGTTTTCGCTGCCGTCGATGGTCTTGGTCTGCAGCGCGCCATAGACCTCGCTGAAGGCCATCTTCTGCGGGTTTGCGCCGAGCTGTTCGAACTGGGCGACCAGCACATCGGAGGCCTGCACGCGGAACTTCAGGCCCTTGGCGTCTTCCGGCTTGATCAGCGGCTTGTTGGCGGACAGCTCCTTCATGCCGTTGTGCCAGAAGGCAAGGCCCTGCAGGCCGCGGCGCTTCATGGACCCGAGCAGCTTCTGGCCATCGTCGGAATTCTGGAAGCGGTCGACCGCGTTGATGTCATTGAACAGGAAGGGCAGGTCGAAGAGGCGGAACTTCTTGGTGAATTTCTCGAACTTGGACAGGGACGGCGCGGCCAGCTGCACGTCGCCGTTGAGCATGGCCTCGAGCACCTTGTCGTCGTTGTACAGGCTCGAGTTCGGATACACCTGCATGCAGGCCTTGCCGTTCATCTCCTCGTTCACGCGCTTGGCGAGCAGGGTGGCGGCGATGCCTTTCGGGTGCTTGTCGGTGTTCGTCACATGACTGAACTTGATGACCACCTCGCCCGGATCGCAGGCGTCCTCGGCCTGGGCGAAACCGGCGGTGCCGGCCAGGACTGCGGCTGCTGCGATGGCGAACATGTGCTTGCGCATGGGTTACTCCTCCTCGTGTGTTCGAATCGGCACGGCTGTATCCCGGGGGTACAGGTGCCACGCCCGCATTCGTTTTTCTGCGGGAGCCCGGATGGTCTCGTCCATCGGGCCAGCGCATGGTCTTCCAATTGACGATGCGCGGGAATACGTAATGTCACTTATCTGATATAGAGGACCGCCGCGGCCTTTGCTGTCCGGGTTTTCCGCGGGGCACCGGGGCTCAGCGCGCCATCGACACCACGGCGGCGGCGACGCCCATGAGCGATTCGCCGGCGATGAGGCCGGCCGATGCGGCGACGGCGAAGCGCTCGGCGAGCGTGGGGCGCAGGCGCGTGACGATCGCGACCAGCACCGCGCCCAGGCACATCATGATCGACACCGAACCGGGGATCACGAAGGCCAGCCCGAGCGCCACCGGGCTGGGCAGCCAGCGGCGCTGCTGCGGCGGCAGGAGATGTTCGGCGAGGCCGATGGCCAGACCCGCGAGCGCGCCCAGTGCCATGGCCGCGCGCGCCTCGACCGGCACCGCGCCGAGCCCCGCCGACAGCGCCTCGGCCACCGCCTTCCAGGTGGCCACCGCCGGCGCGGGCCACTGCTCGGTGAGCAGCATCGCCGGATCCGGAATCAGGGCCAGATAGACCACCACGCCGACCACGCTGCCGGTGAGCACCCCCACGCACTGGGCGAGCACCTGCCGGGTCGGGCTGGCGCCCAGGCCGTGGCCGGTACGCAGGTCGTTGAGCAGGTCGGCGCACTGGCCGGCGGCGCCGCCGGCCACGTTGGCAGTCATCAGGTTGGTCACCGCCTGCCCCGGCGCCATCACGCCGAAGCCCAGCTGCGAGACCTTGCCGATGGCGCCGATGGGCGGAATGCCGGTATCGCCCACGACGCGGGCGGCGACCGTGGCCAGCAGCACCGCGAACGGAATCGCCACCAGCGCCATGGGCAGCGAGATGTCGAACAGGGCCATCTGCAGCGCCACCGTCATCGCGCTCGCCGCGAGCAGGCCGAGCAGCGGGCCCGCCAGCGGGCGGGCGAGGGCGGGTCGCATCCTTGGCCGGCTGCCGTCGCCCCGGGTGCGCAGGGCGCTGACGATCTGCCACAGGAAACTCGTGAGGCTGGCCGCCACCATGAGACTGACGCCCGGCCACAGCAGCCACTCGACCAGCGGGCCGAACAGGCTGGCGGCCGGGTCGGGCGGTACCGTCACCAGGCCGCGGGCCACCAGCGCCGGGCCGAGCAGGCCCCAGGCGAGCACCGCGCCGGCGAGCAGCGACAGGCCCACGCGCAGGCCGATGATGCCGCCGAAACCGAGCAGCAGCAGGGACGGTTCCAGGGCCAGGGTGTAGTGGCCGAACCAGGCGCCCGGCGCCCATTTTGGCAGCGTCATCACGAAGGCGTCCACCGCCTTGGTGATGGCGGAGATCAGCGCCGCACCGGCGAGCACCGCGATGCGGCGCAGGGCCTCGCGGCCGTGGGCGAAGATGTCGGTGAGGGTCTCCAGGGTGGCGACGCCGGCGGGAAAGCGCAGCTGGCCGCGCTCGATCAGCAGCGGGCGCAGATACCAGGCCACCCAGACGCCGAGAAAGCTCACCGCAAACACCCAGGCCATCATCGGCCCCATGGCCAGCGGCCGGCCGGTGATGAGCAGATAGGCGGGGATCGGCGCCACCAGGCCGCCGGAGATGATCGACGCGGCCGACGAGGCCGTGGTCTGGCTGATGTTGCTTTCCTTCGGCGTCCATCCCGGCACATGCCCGCGCGCGGCCAGGGGGCGCCAGAAGGCCACGCCGAACAGCAGCGCGATGATGGACATGTTGAACGACCAGCCGATCTTGAGACCGGCATAGACGTTGCACGGGGTGAGCACGGCGCCGAGGATCAGGCCGGTGAGCACGGCGCGCGGGGTCAGTTCGCGTTCTTGGGGCATGCACGGGCCGCAACGGAAGACTTGGTCCACCATACCGGCTTGGGCCGGACGATCAAGCCCGCGCGGGGCGGCCGGGCGCAAAAATGGCGACCCGCAGGTCGCCATCGTGGGGAAGCGGCATGCCTCAGTGCAGCTTCACATGTGGCTCGGTACGGCGCAGCACCGCGCGGCCGACGGTGTCGAGCAGCATCTTGAACCAGCCGTGCAGGGCGATCAGGTGCATCTTGTAGAGCGACTTGTACATCACCTTGGCGAACAGGCCCTGGATCTTCACGTTGCCGCCGATCAGTCCGCCCATCAGGCTGCCCACCGCGCTGTACTTGCCCAGCGACACCAGGGAACCGAAGTCCTTGTAATGGAAGCGCGGCAGCGCCTCGCCCTTCAGGCGCGCCTTCATCGCCTTGAGCAACAGCGAGGCCTGCTGGTGCGCGGCCTGCGCGCGCGGGGGCACGAAGCTGCCGTTGGGCAGGGCGCAGGCGGCGCAGTCGCCGAAGGCGAAGATGTTGTCGTCCACCGTGCTCTGCAGGGTGTCGCGCACCAGGATCTGGTTGATGCGGTTGGTCTCCAGCCCCAGCTCGGCCAGGAAGGCCGGGGCCTTCACGCCGGCGGCCCACACCTTCAGCTCGCTGGCGATGAAGGTGCCGTCCTCCAGCGCCACGCCCTCGGGGGTGATGGTGGTCACCTTGCGACCGGTGAGCACGTCCACCCCCAGGCCCTTGAGCAGGTCGGCCACGCCCTCCGAGAGCGGTTCGGGCAGTTGCGGCACGATGCGCGGGCCGGCCTCGATGAGGGTGAGCTTCGCGGTCTGGTCGAAGTCGACGCTGTCGAGGCCGAAGGCGGCAATCTCGCGGGTGGTCTTGTGCAGCTCCGCGGCCAGCTCCACGCCGGTGGCGCCGGCGCCGATGATGGCCACATGGAGCTGGCCGGGGCGCAGCGGCTCATGCTGGCTGTTGGCGCGCAGGCAGGCGTTGATGAGCTTGCGGTTGAAGCGCACCGCCTGCTCGGCCGAATCCAGCGCGATGGCGTGCTCCGCCACCCCCGGGGTGCCGAAATCGTTGGCGGTGCTGCCCACCGCGATCACCAGGGTGTCGTAGGGCACCGCCCGGCGCGGGGTGATTTCCTGGCCGTCCTCGTCCACCGTCGGGGCGACGAAGATGCGTCGCTGCTCGCGGTCGAGACCGTCCATGGCGCCGTTGAAGAAACGGAAGTGGTGCCAGCGCGCCTGGGCGAGGTATTCGAGCTCGTCGTCGTCCATGTCGAGCCGGCTCGCCGCCACCTGGTGCAGCAGCGGTTTCCAGATGTGGGTGCGGTTGCGATCGACCAGGGTGATGGAGGCGCGGCCCCGCTTGCCGAGGGTCTCGCCCAGCCGCGTCGCCAACTCCAGTCCGCCCGCGCCGCCGCCCACGATCACGATCCGGTGCAGGGTCGGATCGGCCGTACATCGCGCATCGGGCACGCTTGTGCCGTATTTTCCAGTCATGCTGTAACTCCCTGAAGGCTATGAATAATTCTTGGTTGAGGGAGATTCTACGGGGGATTGGCCAGAAAGTGTAGGAATTATTGTGCAGTGCACAATTTTCGCCCGGTGCCGGCAGGTCGTGGGCGGCCATCCGGCGGTTGCGTTGCAGTTGCCGGGAGGGTCGGCTAGCATCCCCGGCGGACACGAGGGAGCGGGGCGCCGCCCGGGCGCACCCGGAAGATCGAACACAATGCACAATATCGACGACATCAAGGCGCTGTTCCGCGCGGGGCGCCATGCCGAGGCCCTGCAGGCTTGCGAACAGCTGTGCGCGGCGCAGCCCGCCAACACCGATCTGAAGCGCCTGTGCGCCACCATGCATGGCATGACCGGTCGCTTCGACGCCTCGGCGCGCATGCTGCGCGAGGTGCTCGAACAGGCGCCGGACGACATGGACGCCCTGTTCAACCTGGCCGTGTGCGAGCGCGAGCAGCGCCGTTTCGCCGAGGCCCGGACCTGCTACCTGCGCTATACCGAACGGCTGCCCAAGGCCTGGGAAGGCTGGCTCAACCTGGCCGAATGCCAGGTGCTGCTCGGCGAGGCGAACGCGGCGCTCACGTCGGTCGAGCGCGCCATCCAGTACAACCCCAAGGCGGCGCCCGCATGGATGACCAAGGGCGACGCGCTGGCGGCGCTCGGTCGCCATGGCGAGGCGCTCAAGGCCTATGAGCGGGCCAACGGGCTGGCGCTCAGCGCCGGCGCCTTCGCCAAGATCGGTCTCACCCTGAGCCAGCTCGGTCGTCACCCGGAGGCGCTCGAACGCCTCGACCAGGCGGTGAAGATGGACCCGCAGCTGACGGCCGCGCGCGCCGGCCGCGCCAAGGTGCTCACCCAGCTCGGGCGTGCCGCGCAGGCGGTGGACGACTACACGGCCATCCTCGCGGTCACACCCGACGACGACGAGACCCTCAAGGCCGCCTCGGTGTGTCTGGCCGGGCTGCAGCGCGGTGAGGAGGCCATCGCCCTGTGTGACCAGGCGCTGGCCGCCAACCCCGATTCGCTGACGGCCAAGCTCGGCAAGTCCTGGCTGATCGACAAGATCGTGCCCAACTGGCATGTGCCGATGATGAACGAGCAGGCGCGCAACAACGCCTATTTCGAAGGCATGAAGACCTACGTGCGGCCCGACACCCAGGTGTTCGAGATCGGCGCCGGTTCCGGCCTGCTGTCGATGATGGCGGCCCGGCTCGGGGCCCGCAACGTGGTCACCTGCGAGGGCGCGCCGCTGATCGCGCGGACCGCGCAGCAGATCGTCGCCGACAACGGCTTCGGCGACACCGTGACGGTGCTGGCCAAGCCGTCCTTCGAGGTGCAGCTGGGCAGCGAGCTGCCGGAGCTGGCCGACGTGCTGGTGCACGAGATCTTCTCCAGCGGCCTGATCGAAGAGCACGTGCTGCCCGCCATGGAGGATGCCAAGCGGCGTCTGCTCAAGCCGGGCGCGGCCATCGTGCCGGCCACCGCCAGCCTCATGATCGCGCTGGTGGGGGGCGAGGGCTTCGCGCGCTACTTCCATGTGAAGGACCCGTTCGGCTTCGACATCCGCCGCTTCAACGCGATCACGCCCAAGAAGCTGCCGGTGTTCCGCGCCGACCTGCATCCCGAACTGCTCAGCGACGACGTGGAAGCCTTCCACTTCGACTTCGTCAACGATGACACCTACCCGGCCGAGCAAAAGGTGCTCGAGGTGAGCGCCACCGCCGCCGGCACCTGCTACGGCGTGATCCAGTGGATCCGCCTGAACATGGACGGCACCACCGTCTACGAGAACCATCCGCGCGACGCGCTGCCGGTGTCCGGCTGGCAGCACATGTTCTACCGCTTCGATACGCCGCTGGAGCTCACGCCGGGGCAGACGCTCAGGCTCATGGCGGCGCACGATCGCGCCACGCCCTGGTTCGATCTGCTGGCCGGCTGAGAGGCCACGCTTCGACGAAAAACGGCGGCCCTCGGGCCGCCGTTTCGTTGTCTGGCGTCGGTGCTGCCTTACTCGGTGTCGAAGCCCAGCAGGCGTTCGGTGGTGATGCGCTGCGCGACCGTGTCGGGCACGTCGTGCTCCCAGTCGCCATGGCCGCGGCGCAGGCCGGCGAGCACGTCGGCGGCGTCGATGTGCAGGTGGCTGTCGTCGAGCGGCTGCACCGCCAGCAGCTTGCGGTTTTCCTTGAGGTGGGCGAGCAGATGGCGCAGGTTGGCCGGCACGGTCACGTTGTCCAGGGTCACCAGCTCGGCCGCTTCGCTGCCGCGCGGGCGCGACGGATACACATACACATGGGTGTTGTCGGGGAACAGCTTGCCGAAGGCCTCGAGAATGCCGCCCTCCATGCCTTCGTAGTACTTCTCGTCGAACAGGTAGGTGAAGTCGCGCACCGACAGCACGATACCGATCGGTTTCTGGGTGTAGCGGCGCAGGTAGGCGCGCAGGCGGAAGAAGCGCAGGTAGTCGGAGATCATCACCGTGTAGCCCTGCGAGGCGAGCAGGTCGATGCGGGTGAGGAAGTCGGCGCCGTCCACGTTGTCGCCGGTGACCAGGGAGTTCATGGTGATCTCGGCGAGCGAGACGATCTCGTTCTCGTCCACCGCCTCGAGCTGGGCGAACTGCTTCTGCCCCGCGCACATCATGTCCACGTTGACCAGGGTGACCGGCTTGAAGGTGCCGCGCATGACCACGACCGGCTTGCGATAGAGCAGCTCGCCCGGCACCACCACCTCGCCGTTCGGGTTGAACACCACCGCCCGGGTCAGCCAGCTGCGGATCAGGTGCAGGTTCATGAGGCGGTTCTCCACCTCTTCGAAGTAGGGGCCGGAGAAGTGGATCAGGTCCACCTCGATGCGCTCGGAACCCAGCCCGTCCGCCAGGCTCTCCACCACCCACTCGGGATTCTGGAAGGAGGTGAACATCCCGTGGATGAGGTTCACCCCGAGGATGCCCAGCGCCTCGGACTGCAGCGCGTTGTCGTTGTCGAGCATGCGCACGTGCATGACCACGTCGCTGGGCTCGGCGCCCGGATGCAGCTGCACCCGCATGCCCACCCAGCCGTGGCATTCGTTCTTCTGCTTGAAGCTGCGCGCCGTCACCGTGGCGGCATAGGCGAAGAAGGTGGTGTTCTTGGGGCGCACATGGGTGAGCCGCTTGACCACCAGCGAGAACTCCTTGTCGAGCATCTGCAGCAGCCGCGAGCGGCTCACGTAACGGTCGGCCTGGCCGTAGATGTCGTCGCTCACCGCCATGTCGTAGGCCGACATGGTCTTGGCGACCGTGCCCGCCGCCGCGCCCACCGAGAAGAAGCGCCGCGCCACCTCCTGGCCGGCGCCGATCTCCACGATCGAGCCGTACTTGAGCTTGTCCAGGTTGATGGCGAGGGCTTTCTGGTCGGTGGTCAGCGTGGTGTCGCGTTTGCGCATGGCGGCAGGCCCGGTCGGGTGAAGGGAATGGGTCGAGTTTACACCGCCCCGAGTGCGGGGGAGTCGTCTTCCCGGTGCGGTGCACCGTGATTGCACACCCGCGTTTCCGGTCACCGTGCCGGGTCCGGTCGAAGGCGATGCCGATGTCGTGGATTGCCGCTTGACAGGGCCGGTGGCCGAAATGCCCGGGCCGGATCGGCGGTGCAGAAACAGGGCTTATGGTCGAATCCAAAAATACAATTTCCCGCGATGCAACATCCTGATCTTTAATGGGAAACATTGAAATTCAAGTCACGGGCAACCGGCTCGGAGCACCTGGGCCGTCCGGCACCCATGCAGATTTTTTTGATCCAAGAAAGGAGTACCACCATGAAAACCAAGATCGCCATCGCGCTGGGCACCATCGCCCTGACCGCCGGCTTCGCCACCGCAGCCACCGCCGCGGACGAAGGGACCACCACCTACGGCAAGCGCCTGACCACCACCCAGGAAATCGCCAAATCCGCGCGTGGTTCCTTCGACGTGTATGTGGACCGCGTTTCCGGTTTCACCTTCGTGAACACCATCACCGGGTGGAAACTCACCGGCCAGCTGACGAGCGAACAGCTCAAGGCCGAGCAGGCCACGGTGGAGAAGCTCTGAGCGCTCGCGCCTCGACATGAAAACAGCGGCCCGCGGGCCGCTGTTTTTTTTGGGAATCGGTCGGTGCCGTCAGGCCCCGGTCACTGGTTGAGGATGATCGACGCGATCACGCCCGTGGCAATCGCCACCAGCACGTAGTCGCCGCCGATCTGCACCCATTCGTGGCCGTGCGGCGGACGTCTCAGATGGTGTTCATGCCAGTGATTGACCACATAGACGCGGTCGCGATACCCGGCCGGTAGCCGCTCGCCGCGATGAAAGTGGCGCGCGCCGTAGGCGGCACGATAGTCGTCGCGGTCGCGGCGGTCGTCGTAGCGCCGGTGGTCCCAGCGATCGGTGTGGCGATCCCGGTCACGCCGGTGGTGATCGTCGCCCCGGTGGTCGCGTTGGCCGTAGGCCGGTGAGCGGCCGCGATCGTCGTCACCCCAGCCAGGACCCCGGGCCAGCACGCTGGTGCTCGCCAGCGTCAGCGACAGTACGAGCGCGGTAGCAAAGCGTGTGTTCATGGTATGACTCCTTGAGTTGTTGTCGTGCCGGGCCGCGTCGTGAAGTCCTGCGGCCGGTGCTTGATTTGTACCGCGACGACATGCAAACGAACGTCAAGGAGGCGTTTCGGTTTGTTTTCCACGGGTGAGAAGATGTTTCGGCGGCGCCCGGACCTCGTGCGGCGCCAGCAGGGCTTTCACCAAGGTGTGTCGCCACGTCCGGTATGGAACCGGCCCCCCTCGTGCGGGCGTCGTCCACTGGCGTAGAATCGGCGCCGCAGACCCCGGCGGGCACCCCCGCCGGTGCCCCCTCCCACCGGCCCGGAAGCACCGGCCCACACCCCGTCGAGCCCGCCATGACCATGAAGAAAACCGACCTCTACAAGAACCTGGCCAAACAGATCGAACGCCAGCAGAAGGGCACCACGACACCCGAACGCTTCGGCACCGGTGCCAAGGGGGTCGGCAAACGCGACAAAAAGGCCGGGACGACGCCCAGGCTGGTCCCGCTCACCTGCCGCCTGCCCGCGGAACTGGTCACGCAACTGCGCGCGCACGCCATGGACACCGACGGCGGCGTCAGCGCGGTGGTGGCGATGGCGCTCGAACAGTGGCTGGGGCGGGCGGAGGCGCCGGGCGAGAGCGCCACACCCGCTTGAGGGTCGTAGCCCGGATACAGCGCAGCGGCATCCGGGAGCGGCGTCGCGATCAGGCAGAGTCGTTCCCGGCGTCGGGCCTGCGGGCTGTGCCCCAATCGGGAGCAATGCGTCCATCCGCGATATATCGATGAATCGTAGGGCCAGTCGGTGGGCGATTCGACGTGGCCGTGCTTGACCGGGTTGAAGTGGATGTAGTCCACGTGGTGTCGCAGATCGCCTTCGTCGCGGATCGTGTGTTCCCAGAAGCGGGATTGCCACACGGTTCGCGGATCGATGCCTTCGCCGCGTAGCTGACGGGCGAACAGCGCCTTGATCAATCGCCACCGCCCCGAATAGTCCGAATCGCCCTCGGGTAGCGTCATGAGGACATGCAGATGCTCCGGCAACACCACCATCGCGTCGATCCGAAACGGCCGCTTCGCCTTCACCCGTGCGAAGGCTAAGCGCAGCGCATCGACATGCCGCACCAACCAATCCGCCCGCCGGTCGCGCAAGGTCACGGTGAAAAAGTACGTACCCCCCGGCACATAGTTGCGACGATAACGAACCATCGCGTTAGCATATGCACGTTGATTCTCCGCGTCAGTGGAAAAGTTGCGGGTTTCGTAGCCCGGATGCAGCGCAGCGGAATCCGGGAGCGATGGTGGATCAACGGATGAATTCCGGAGTCGGGCCTATGGCCCTCGTCCGGGCTACGTTCGCTGGAATCGGACTCTTCACTTGTTCGAGGGCAAGGTGTTTGAATATTTAACGGTTCGGCAAATTGTTTTTGGTTGGGTACTAGAAGTCGTTGGCTATTCTTTGTATTTGCTAGTGGCCCTCGCGTTCCACTATTTTTTGGGATGGTCGTCTCCGGCAGCTATTGTGTTCTACGGAGTTTTTTTCCTATTTGGGCTTACTTATTCAACGCTGACTACATACAGAGCGATCAAAGATCGCCGTGAGACTAAACGCAACTAATCCAGTAGCTCGGGTGTAGCGCACCAGAGTGCGCAGTCAGTGCAGCGATTCAGCGCAGCCGTCCCCGGAGTCGGGCCTTCGGCCCTCGTCCGGGCTACGAAATCATCCGAACTCACAAAAAAACGGCGACCTCCCGGTCGCCGTTTCTCTTTTCTCCCGCCTCATCGAGGCGCAAACACCTTTGTTATTTTTTCTTCCGCGCCGGTGGCACATCGGTGCAACTGCCATGCGCCACTTCGGCGGCCATGCCCACCGTCTCACCCAGGGTCGGGTGCGGGTGGATGGTCTTGCCGATGTCGACCGCGTCGGCGCCCATTTCGATGGCCAGGCACACTTCGCCGATCATGTCGCCGGCGTTGGGGCCGACGATACTGCCGCCGATGACGCGGTGCGTCTCGGCGTCGAAGATGAGCTTGGTGAAGCCGTATTCGGCGCCGTTGGCAATCGCCCGGCCGCTGGCGGCCCAGGGGAACTTGGCGGTGTCCACCTGTTTGCCCTCGGCCTTGGCCTGGGCTTCGGTGTAGCCGACCCAGGCCACTTCCGGATGGGTGTAGGCCACGCCGGGGATCACGGTGGCGTCGAAGGCGGCTTTCTCGCCAGCCGCGACTTCGGCGGCGACGTGGGCTTCATGCACGGCCTTGTGGGCGAGCATGGGCTGGCCGACGATGTCGCCGATGGCGAAGATGTGCGGCACGTTGGTGCGCATCTGCGCGTCCACCGGGATGAAGCCGCGATCGGTGACGATGACGCCGGCGTTCTCGGCGCCGATCTTCTTGCCGTTTGGGCTGCGCCCGGCGGACTGCAGGATCATGTCGTACTTCTGCGGGCCGTCCGGTGCCTTGTCGCCCTCGAAGGTGACGTACAGGCCGTCGTCCTTGGCTTCGACCGCGGTGGTCTTGGTGTTGAGCATGATCTTGTCGAAGCGGTGGGTGTTCTGCTTTTCCCACACCTTGACCGCGTCGCGGTCCGGGCCTTGCATGAGGCCGTCGAGCATCTCGACCACATCGACCTTGGCACCGAGGCTGGAGTAGACCGTGGCCATCTCCAGGCCGATGATGCCGCCGCCGATGACCAGCATCTTCCCGGGCACCTGACGCAGTTCCAGCGCGCCGGTGGAGTCGACGATGCGCTCGTCGCGGGGGATGAAGGGCAGATGCACGGCCGCCGAGCCGGCGGCGATGATGCACTGCTTGAACTTCACCACCTTCTTGGCGCCGGTTTTCTCCTGCGCGGTGCCGGTGGTTTCCTCGACTTCCACATGGTTGGGGTCGAGGAAGTGGCCGTAGCCGCGCACGACGTCCACCTTGCGGCCCTTGGCCATGCCGGCCAGGCCGCCGGTGAGTTTGCCGACCACCGCGCTCTTGTGGGCGCGCAGTTTGTCGATGTCCACTGCCGGCTTGGCGAAGGCGATGCCGAGGCTGTCCATGTGCTCGGCCTCGTCCATCACCTGGGCCACGTGCAGCAGGGCCTTGGAGGGGATGCAGCCGACGTTGAGACACACGCCGCCGAGGGTGGCGTAGCGCTCGACGATGACGGTCTTGAGGCCGAGGTCGGCGGCGCGGAAGGCCGCCGAGTAGCCACCGGGGCCGGCGCCGAGCACGAGCATGTCGCACTCCAGCGTGACCTCTCCGGTCCACGCGCCCGCGGGGGCCGGCGCGACGCTTCCCTCGCCCTCAGGGAGAGGGACTGAGGGAGAGGGTGGGTTATTGCCAGCGGCTTTGACCCCATCCCCACCCTGGCCCTCCCCTTGAAGGGGAGGGGAATCGGTCGCCGCGCCGGCGGCGGCTTCCACCTTCACCAGCACGGTACCTTCGGCCACCTTGTCGCCCACGGCAACCAGCACTTCCTTGACCACGCCGGCGGCGTCGGCCGGCACGTCCATGGTGGCCTTGTCGGACTCCAGGGTGCAGATGGCGTCTTCCAGGGCGATGGTGTCGCCCACCTTGACGAACAGCTCAATGATCGGGACTTCATCGAAATCGCCGATGTCGGGGACCTTGATTTCCTTGAGGCTCATGGTTCCCTCCTTAACCCGCATGCGTCGCCAGATCGCGGAGCGATGACGAGCCGGTTTGTGGATGGATTCGTGCATCGCGCGCCAAGCCAATAGCCTGTGCTATTGGCGCGAAGCGCGGGTGCGAAGACGCCGCAAAACGGCCGTCAGCGCCCGCGAAGGAAGGCGACACGATACGCTCGATGAGTTGCTTGAATGCGAACCCGGTAATCATTGGATATTTCTCCTTGATCTGTTCCGTTCTGGTGACGGATGCGGGTTACAGCATGACCCGACGGAAGTCGGCCAGCATCTGGGCAATGTAGACGTTGAAGCGGGTGGCCAGCGCACCGTCGATGACGCGGTGGTCGGCGGTCAGCGACAGGGGCAGGATCAGCTTCGGTTCGAATTCCCTGCCGTTCCACACCGGCTTCACGGCGCTCTTGTTCACCCCGAGGATGGCCACTTCCGGCGCATTGACGATGGGGGCGAAGTAGGTGCCGCCGATGCCGCCGAGCGAACTGATGGTGAAGCAGGCGCCGGACATGTCGGCCGGGCCGAGCTTGCCCTCGCGGGCCTTCTTGGCCAGGGCGCCGGTCTCCTCGGCGATCTCGAACACGCCTTTCTTGTCGCAATCGCGCACCACCGGCACCACCAGGCCATTGGGCGTGTCGGCCGCAAAGGCGATGTGGAAGTACTTCTTGTAGATCAGGTTGTCGCCGTCGAGGCTGGTGTTGAACTCGGGGAATTCCGCCAGGGCGCGGGCAGCAGCTTTCATGAGGAAGGCGAGCATGGTGAGCTTCTTGCCCGACTTCTCGTTCTCCTTGTTGAGCTGCTTGCGGAAGTCCTCGAGGCTGGTGATGTCCGCGTCCTCGTGATAGGTCACGGCCGGGATCATCACCCAGTTGCGGGCGAGGTTGGCGCCGGAGATCTTCTTGATGCGCGACAGCGGCTTGGACTCGATCTCGCCGAACTTGGTGAAATCGACCTTGGGCCACGGCAGCAGGTCCAGGCCGACGCCCGAGCCACCCGCGGCGGCCTTGCCGGGCACGGCGCCGGAGCTCATCGCCCCCTTGACGAAGCCCTTGACGTCGTCGGCGGTGATGCGGTTTTTCGGGCCGGTGGCTTTCACCTGGGCCAGATCCACGCCCAGTTCGCGGGCGAAGGCGCGCACCGAGGGGCTGGCGTGCACCTTGCCGCCGAGCTTGACGGCGGACGGTGCGGCTGCAGCCGCAGGGGCCGGGGCCTTGGCGGGGGCGGGCGCAGCTGCGGGGGCCGCGGACGGGGCCGGTGCGGGTTGGCTCTCGGCGGCCGGTGCCGCGGTTGCGGCGCCAGCGCCCGATTCGACCGTGATCAGCACCGTACCTTCGGACACGGTGTCGCCCACGGCGACCTTCACTTCCTTGACCGTGCCGGCCGCGGAGGAGGGCACGTCCATGGTGGCCTTGTCGGATTCGAGCGTGCAGATGGCGTCATCCACCGCGATGGTGTCGCCGGCCTTCACGAAGAATTCGATGATGGGCACGGCGTCGAAGTCGCCGATGTCCGGCACCTTCACTTCGACCGTGCCGCCACCGGCAGCGGCCGGCGCGGGGGCGGCGTCTTCCTTGGCGGGTGCCGGCGCAGCGGCGGCACCGGCGGCCTCGACCAGCACCAGCAGCGTGCCTTCGGACACGCTGTCGCCCACGGCGACCTTCACTTCCTTGACGGTGCCTGCGGCCGTGGAGGGCACGTCCATGGTGGCCTTGTCGGACTCCAGGGTGCAGATGGCGTCATCCACGGCGATGGTGTCGCCGGGTTTGACGAACAGCTCGATGACCGGGACGGCGTCGAAATCGCCGATGTCGGGCACCTTGACTTCGATGAGTTGGCTCATGGTTCAGTCTCCTTCGGTGCTCAGACAGTGACGGGGTTGGGCTTGTTGGGGTCGAGCGAATACTTGGCCATGGCGGCGGCCACCTTCTCGCGTTCGATCCGGCCCTCGTCGGCCAGCGACTTGAGCGCCGCCAGCGTGACCCAGTAACGGTCCACCTCGAAGAAGTGGCGCAGCTTCTCGCGGGTGTCGGAGCGGCCGAAGCCGTCGGTGCCCAGGGTGAAGTAGGTGCCTTTCACGTACGGACGGATCTGCTCGGAGAACAGGCGCACATAGTCGGTGGCGGCGATGGTCGGGCCGTCGATGCCGGCGAGCATCTGCTCCACGTGCGACTGCCTGGGTTCTTCCATCGGATGGAGCAGGTTCCAGCGCTCGACGGCGTGGCCGTCGCGGGCCAGTTCGTTGAAGCTCGGGCAGCCGAAGATGTCCGCCTCGACGCCCCAGTCGGTCTTGAGCAGCTCGGCGGCGGCGATGACTTCGCGGAAGATGGTGCCGGAGCCCAGCAGCTTGACGCGCGGCGCGCTGCCTTCGGCGCCTTTGCGCAGCAGGTACATCCCCTTGATGATGTCGGCCTCGGCACCTTCGGGCATGGCCGGGTGCTCGTAGTTCTCGTTCATCACGGTGATGTAGTAGTACACGTCCTCCTGCTCGGCGAACATGCGCCGCAGGCCGTCCTGCACGATCACCGCGACCTCGAACTGGAAGGTGGGGTCGTAGCTCACGCAGTTGGGGATCATCTGGGCGAGGATCAGGCTGTGGCCGTCCTCGTGCTGCAGGCCTTCGCCGTTGAGCGTGGTGCGCCCGGCGGTGCCGCCCACCAGGAAGCCCCGGGTGCGCTGGTCGCCGGCGGCCCAGCACAGGTCCATGGTCCGCTGCATGCCGAACATGGAATAGAAGATGTAGAACGGAATCATCTGCACGCCATGCACCGAGTAGGCGGTGCCGGCGGCGATCCAGTCGGCCATGGAGCCGGCTTCGTTGATGCCTTCCTGCAGCACCTGGCCGGTCTCCGATTCCTTGTAGAACATGAGCTGGTCATGATCTTCGGGGACGTATTTCTGGCCTTGCTGGTTCCAGATGCCGTACTGGCGGAACATGCCTTCCATGCCGAAGGTGCGGGACTCGTCCGGCACGATGGGCACCACGCGCTTGCCCACCTGCTTGTCCTTGAGCAGGGTGTTCATGATGCGCACCATGGCCATGGTGGTGGACAGCTCGCGGCCTTCGCCCGAGGCCTTGAGCAGGGCCTCGAACTTGTCCAGCGCCGGCACTTCCAGCGCGTCGGCCGTGGTGCGGCGGCTGGGCAGGAAGCCGCCCAGCGCCATGCGGCGCTCGCGCAGGTATTGGTATTCGGGGGAGTCTTCCGGCAGCTTGAGGTAGGGCAGCTTCTCGAGCTGGTCGTCCGGCACCGGCAGGCCGAAGCGGTCGCGGAAGCGGCGCACCGCGTCCACATCCATCTTCTTCTGCTGGTGGGAGATGTTCATGGCCTCGCCGGACTGGCCCATGCCGAAGCCCTTGATGGTCTTGGCGAGGATCACGGTGGGCTGGCCCTTGTGGTTCACCGCGGCCTGGTAGGCGGCGAAGATCTTGAACAGGTCGTGGCCGCCGCGGTTCAGTTGCCAGATCTCGTCGTCGGTCCAGTCGGCGACCAGCTGCTTCAGTTCCGGGGTGTTGAAGAAGTGCTCGCGGACATAGGCGCCGTCCTTGGCCTTGAAGGTCTGATACTCGCCGTCGATGCACTCCATCATGCGCTTCTTGAGGATGCCCTTGGTGTCGCGCGCGAACAGGGCGTCCCAGTGGGTGCCCCAGACCACCTTGATCACGTTCCAGCCGGCGCCGCGGAATTCCGATTCCAGTTCCTGGATGATCTTGCCGTTGCCGCGCACCGGGCCGTCGAGGCGCTGCAGGTTGCAGTTGATGACGAAGATCAGGTTGTCGAGCTTCTCGCGCGCGGCCATGCCGATGGCGCCGAGGGATTCGACCTCGTCGGTCTCGCCGTCGCCGAGGAAGGCCCAGACCTTGCGCTGGGCGGCCTTGCCGGCGTCGACCAGATCGCGGCTGGCCAGATACTTCATGAAGCGCGCCGAGTAGATGGCGCACAGCGGCCCCAGGCCCATGGACACGGTGGGGAACTGCCAGAAGTCCGGCATCAGCCACGGGTGCGGATAGGAGGAGATGCCCTTGCCGTCCACCTCCTGGCGGAAGTTGTCGAGCTGCTCGTCGGTGAGGCGGCCGAGCATGTAGGCGCGGGCATAGACGCCCGGCACCGAATGGCCCTGGAAGAACACCAGATCGCCGTCATGATCGGCGGACGGGGCATGCCAGAAGTGCGAGAAGCCCACGTCGTAGAGCGCGGCGGCCGAGGCGAAGGAGGCGATGTGGCCGCCCACGTTGGTGTGCTTGTTGGCGCGCACCACCATGGCCATGGCGTTCCAGCGGATGTAGGAATGGAGCTTGATCTCCATGTCCGGATCGCCGGGGTAGCGCGGCTGCTGCTCCACCGGAATGGTGTTGATGTACTGGGTGTTGGCCGAGTAGGGGATGTCGATCCCTTCCTCCCGCCCTTCCTCGATCAGCTTCTCGATCAGGAAGTGCGCCCGTTCGGCGCCTTCGTTGGCGATCACGCCTTCGAGTGCGTCCAGCCATTCGCGGGTTTCTTCCGCGTCGGTGTCCGGCCGCAGGCCGACGTTTTGTGTCGTGCTCATGCTTCTCTCTCCTCTCCACATCGATAGGTTGTCAGCCGGATCGCGTTGTGCGCGACGGCTCGAAGCGGTGCGGGCATGGATGACCCCGGCCCGGGACCGTTTTGCGCACTATAAAACGTTGTTTCAGGATGTGCAATATCGGTTTTCGCGTACGGCTGTGGTTCAGGTCTCCTTACGGTCTTGTTTCGGGACGGCGTCCCGGCAGTGCACGGGCGATGCACGCCACGGGTGGCGTTCCGGACAAGACGTCCGTGGACTTAAGCGTAGATGGCCGACGGCCGCTCGGCTGGGCGAGATGGGAGCGCGTCGGGGGAGAAAAAGACCGGCCAGGGATGAGGGAGGGAGGGAGAAAATCCCCGGCCGGTCGTGAAATGGGCTCAGGTGTGGAGCTCATCGGTCGGCTGCACGAGCGCGGTCTTGCGGATACGCAAAGACGACGCGGCCGTTCTTGACTTCCCCCATGAACGGAATCGAAGTGTCGTCGATCGCTTCGTGGTCGTTCCGGGAAAACGGCTTGTCGTAGGTCATCACAACACCTTCGATCCGTTCATGGAGGTTTTCGAGTGCCTCGCGGATCTTGTCGCCGTCGGTGTTGCCTGCCTGGCGGATCGCCGCAGCCAGTACCAGCACGGAATCATACCCTTGCGCGGCCGCGGGTGGAACAGGGATGTATTCGGTGCCGAAGGCGCGCCGATAGCGTTCGGTGAACGCCCGCTGCCGGCTCGAAGCGCCTTGCTCGATGAAGGTTTGCGGCATGCGCGCGCCCTCGGCGTTGGGGCCTGCCTGCTCGATGAAACTGGACATGCCGAGGGTCCAGCTTCCGATGAGCGGTACCCGCCATCCGATGGCCGACATGGCGTTGGCGATGTGCGCCAGCTCCGGACCGATGCCGTAGGTGAGGATCACGTCCACGCCGGCGGCGCGTGCGCGCCGCAGTTGCGGTGTCATGTCCACGTCGCGCAGGTTGAAGCGTTCGACCACCTTGGCGCCCATGCCATGGACCGCGAGCCAGTGGATGAGATCGAGCTTGCCCAGCTGCCCGTAATTGGTCGCGTCGTGGAAGATGGCGATGTTGCGGAATCCGCGCCGGTCGACGGCTTCTTCCACGATCATGGCCGCCTGAATGTTGTCGTTGGCCGACATCCGGAACACGTAGTTCTCGGCGTAGCGGGGCGGCAGGAACTGCTTGGTCACGATCGAACCGGTGGCCACGCTGGTGATGATCGGGATGCGGGCGCGCTCGTAGTGTTGCTGGGACGCCAGGGCGACCCCGGTGTTGACGATGCCCAGGCCGGCGACGATGTGGTCCTTCTCGATCAATTCCTGCACGACCTGGGCGCCGCGTTCGTTGCGTGCCTCGTCGTCGCGCTCGATGAGCTGGATCGGTCGGCCGAGCAGGCCGCCGCCGGCGTTGATCTCCATGGCGGCGAGGCGGATGCCGTTACGCATGGACAGCCCCATCGGCGCCGAGCCGCCGGTGAACGGGCCGGTCACGCCGATGCGGATCGGCTCGACGGCCGACGCCGCCGAAGCCATGAAGCAGCACAGCAGCCATGCCAGGCAGGCGCGCACGTCTCGAGTCTCCTCCTTATAGATCGGGCCAATGTAATTGCCGTGCGAAGTGGGGCAAAATTGGCGATAACCCTATGACGCGCTGCCACCTCGGGTGGGGCGCCGCGGTGCCGGCGTGCGCGACGGTGCTGCGGCTGGACTAGGGAATCACCCGATGCCGGCGGCCCGGCCGGGTGCCCAGAATGAACGCTCCGGCGCCGCCATGGCGCTGGCCCGTTTCTTTCCTATCTCGTGGGGCGAATGGCAGAAAAGACGGCTCGCCGCAGGGCGGCGGGCGTTCCCAACCGGCTGTACTGGACCACACCGTATGTCGCGGTGGTGGTGTTTGCGCTCACCATGCTGCTGCTGGTGTGGGTGCTGCAGCGCCAGGAGGCGGAGGTCCAGCACAACGCGATCGCGCGCGATGTGCAGTGGGCGGAGCAGACCATGCGCCTGCACATGCAGGCCACGGAGGAGTTCCTCACCCAGATGGCGCGCGATCTGGCCGCGGGCGCGCTCGATCTGGACGGTTTTCAGGTGCGGGCCAACCAGCACATCGCCAACAACCCGCAGCTGATCAACATCGTGTGGGTGGCCGCCGACGAGGTGGTGCACTGGAGCGCGCCGTTCGACACCACCGACTGGCTGGCGGGCGACGCGCTCACCGCGGCGCAGAGCACGCCTTACTTCAAGGCGCGGGACATCGGCCGCGTCACCTACGGCGAGGCCTACGTCAACAGCCGCAACGAGGCGGTGCTCGAAGTCTTCGTGCCGGTGCGCAACGGGCGCCACTTCATGGGGGCGATGGTCGGGGTGTATTCCATCGACCGCATCGTGCGCCACCTGGTGCCCGACTGGTTCTCCGAGAAGTACCGTCTCGCGCTGATCAGTGCGCACGGCAAGCCGCTGGCGGTCAACTCCCTGGTGGCGGCGATCGACGAGAGCATCTCCTATTCGATTCCGCTCGATCCGCCGGGCAACGGGCTGGTGTTGCAGGCGACGGCGTTCCGCACCGTCGGCGATATCCCGCGGGCGTTGCCGGTGGTGCTCATCGTCGGCCTGTCCTTCTTCGTGCTGTGGAGCCTGTGGCTGCTGCGCGGACACATGGTGCGCCGGGTGCGGGTGGAGAAGGAGCGCGACCGGCTCTTCAACCTGTCGCTCGACATTCTCAGCATCCTCAATGCCGACGGCAGCTTCCGGCGCTGCAATCCGGCCTTCGAGCGCTTGCTCGGCTATCCCGTGGCTGGCATGCCGGGACGCACCCTGATCGAGTTCGTCCATGACGACGACGTGGCCGCCACGGTGGAGCAGCTGCGCCGGCTCGCCTCGGGCCAGCCGGTCAGCTTCGAGAACCGCATCCGCTGCGAGGACGGCGGCTACAAGTGGCTCGCCTGGAGCATCAACCCGGTGCCGGAGGAGCAGCTGCTCTACGCCGTGGCCCACGACGTGACCGGACGCAAGGACTCCGAGGAGGCCCTGCGCGCCGAGTCGGCGTTCCGCCGCGCCATGGAGGAATCGGTCATCACCGGTCTGCGCGCCATCGACATGAACGGGCGCATCACCTATGTGAACCCGGCCTTCTGTCGCCTCGTGGGGCGCGACGCCGAGGAACTGGTGGGGGCGGAGGCGCCGTTTCCCTACTGGCCGCCGGATCAGCGCGAGACCTGCCAGGTCAATCTGGAACTGACCCTGTCCGGCAAGGCGCCGCCGAGCGGTTTCGAGATGCAGATCGTGCGCCGCAACGGCGATCGCATCGACACCCGTTTCTACCTGTCGCCGCTGATCGACGGCACCGGCCGGCAGACCGGCTGGATGGCCTCGGTCACCGACATCACCGAACCCAAGCGCGTGCGCGCCGCGCTCGAGTCGGCGCAGGCGCGGTTCGAGGCGGTGCTCGACGGGCTCGACGCGGCGGTGTTCGTCGCCGACCCGCACAGCGACGAGATTCTCTATGCCAACCGCGCCTTCAAGGCCCTGCACGGCTATGACGCGGTGGGGCGTCAGGCGCGCAAGGTGGCCGAGCCGCAGCCGGAAATGGGCGATTACCGGATCGATCCGCGCCGGCTCGGCCCCGCCGACGTGCCGCTGGAGCTGTTCGACGGCGAACTGCGCCATGCGCTGTCGGGGCGCTGGTACCACGTGCGCGAGCATGCCACCCGCTGGGTCGATGGCCGCGTGGTGCGCATGGGCATCGCCACCGACATCACCGACCGGCGCCAGATGGAGGCGATGGCGCGCCAGCAGGAAGAGCGCCTGCAGCGCACCGCACGCCTGGTGACCATGGGCGAAATGGCCTCCACCCTGGCGCACGAGCTCAATCAGCCGCTGGCGGCGATCTCCAATTACGCCATGGGCTGCGTGCGCCGGCTCGAGACCGGCGAATACAAGGAGAGCGACCTGCTCGCGGCGATGCAGAAGGCCAGCTTCCAGGCCGAGCGCGCGGGCAAGATCATCCGTCGCATCCGTGACTTCGTGCGCAAGAGCGAGCCGCGCCGTTCCGCCGTGGTGCTGGCCGACATCGTCGACGATGCGCTCGGCTTTGCCGAGATCGACGCGCGCAAGTCGCTGGTGCGCATCCACCGCGACGTGTCGCGCGACCTGCCGCCGGTGTTCGCCGATCGCATCATGATCGAGCAGGTGGTGCTCAACCTGGTGAAGAACGCCATCGACGCGATGGCGGCCATGCCCGAGGAGGAGCGCCAGCTCGAGCTGGTGGCGCGCCAGGTGGACGGCATGATCGAGGTGTCGGTGGCCGATCGCGGCCACGGCATCCTGGCCGAGGACGCCGAGCGCCTGTTCACCCCGTTCTACACCACCAAGAGCGAGGGCATGGGGATGGGGCTGAACATCTGCCGCTCCATCATCGAGTTCCACGACGGGCGCCTGTGGCTCGAACCGAACCCGGAAGGTGGTACCGTGTTCCGATTTACGCTGCCCGTGGAGATTGCCAGTGAAAGAGATGTCCGGCGCGCCTGACCAGACCGTCTACATCGTGGACGACGACGAGGCGCTGCGCGATTCGCTCGTCTGGCTGCTCGAATCCAACAGCTATCGCGTCGCCCAGTTCGATTCCGCGGAAGTGTTCCTGGCCGCCTACCGGCCCGAGATGGCCGGCTGCCTGGTGCTCGACGTGCGCATGCCGGGCATGAGCGGGCTGGAGCTCTACGAGCGGCTGCGCGACCGCCATGCGACCCTGCCGGTGGTGTTCATCACCGGTCACGGCGATGTGCCGATGGCGGTGTCGGTGCTCAAGAAGGGGGCGGTGGACTTCATCGAGAAACCATTCACCGACCGCGACATGCTCAAGCTCATCGACCAGTGCCTGGCCACCGAACGGGAGAACCGCGAGCGCCTGCGCCAGGATGCCGCCGTGGCGCGGCGCCTCGATCAGCTTACCGGGCGCGAGATGGAGGTGCTCGAACTGATCATCGCCGGCCGCCTCAACAAGCAGATCGCCGACGACCTGGGCATCAGCATCAAGACGGTGGAGGTGCACCGCGCCCGGGTGATGGAGAAGATGGAGGCCGGTTCGCTCGCCGAGCTCGTGCAGGCGGTCATGTCCTGCGAGACCGCGCGAGGGCGTTTTTCGACCTTGTGAGCGGCGCCGGCGTCGGGGTAGGGCGGGCCACAAACTTCCGCACAAGCCCCTGATCCTGCGCTAGAATTGCGGGTTTTTCCGCAAGGCGAGTTCCCATGTCCGCACGCATTCTCGACGGAAATGCATTGTCGGCCGACGTTCGTGCCCGACTGGCCGAACAGGTGTCCCAGATCAAGCTGCGCGGCATCACGCCGTGCCTGGCGGTCATCCTCGTGGGTGACAACCCGGCCTCGGCGGTATACGTGCGCAACAAGGTGGCCGGCTGCGAGAAGGCGGGCATGCGCTCGCTGCGTTTCGACTACCCGGCCGACGTGGCCCCGCAGGTGGTGCTCGACAAGATCGCCGAGCTGAACGCCGACGACAGCGTGCATGGCATCCTGGTGCAACTGCCGTTGCCGCCGCAGTTCGACGAGAAGGCCGTGCTCGAAGCGATCTCGGTCGACAAGGACGTGGATGGCTTCCATGCCGAGAACGTGGGGCGTCTGTCCCAGGGCCAGCGGGCCTTTTTCCCGTGCACCCCGCACGGGGTGATGAAGCTGCTCGAGGCCGGCCATGTCGACGTCAGCGGCGCCGATGCGGTCGTGATCGGCCGCTCCAACATCGTCGGCAAGCCCATGGCGATGCTGCTGACCCAGGCCGGCGCCACCGTCACCGTGTGCCATTCCCGGACCCGGGATCTGGCCAGCCATACCCGCCGCGCCGACATCCTCGTGGTGGCCATCGGCCGCCCGATGTTCGTGACCGGCGACATGATCAAGCCGGGCGCCGCGGTGATCGACGTGGGCATGAACCGCATTCCGGCCGGCATGCCGAACGAAGGCAAACTGTGCGGCGACGTGGACTTCGCATCGGCCAAGGACGTGGCCGGCGCCATCACGCCGGTGCCCGGCGGCGTCGGCCCCATGACCATCACCATGCTGCTGTCCAATACGCTGGAGTCGGCCGAGCGCCAGGCCGAGCGGCAGGAGGGTCGGGCATGAACATGAAGGTCCAGGTCGGCATCATCATGGGCTCCAACTCCGACTGGCCGACCATGCAGGCGGCGGCCCGGATCCTGGAGGATTTCGGCGTCGCCTTCGAGGCTCGCGTGGTGTCCGCCCATCGCACCCCAGACCTGATGTTCGAATACGCCGAGACTGCCCGCGAGCGCGGCCTCAAGGCCATCATCGCCGGTGCCGGCGGCGCCGCCCACCTGCCCGGCATGGTGGCCGCCAAGACCACCTTGCCGGTCCTCGGTGTGCCGGTGCAATCGCGTGCGCTGTCCGGCCAGGATTCGCTGCTGTCCATCGTGCAGATGCCCAAGGGCGTGCCCGTGGCCACCTTCGCCATCGGCGAGGCCGGCGCGGCCAACGCGGCGCTGTTCGCGGTGTCCCTGCTGGCCAACGAGGACGCCGCGCTGGCCGCCCGTCTGGCCGAGTTCCGCCAGCGCCAGACCGAGACCGTGCTGGCCATGACGTTGCCGCCGGTCGAGCGGAGCTGAACGCCATGAGCACCGACGCCATCCTGCCGCCGGCCACCCTGGGCATGCTCGGCGGTGGCCAGCTGGGGCGCTTCTTCGTCCATGCTGCGCATGAGATGGGCTACCAGGTCTGGGTGCTCGACCCGGACCCCAACAGCCCCGCCGGCCAGGTGGCCGAGCGGCACCTGCGCGCCGACTACGAGGACTTCGCCGTTCTCGACCGGATGGCGGCCGAGTGTGCGGCGGTGACCACCGAATTCGAGAACGTGCCGGCGGCCACGCTCGACTATCTGGCCAAGTTCATTCCGGTGCGCCCCGGCGCGGCGGCGGTGGCGGTATGCCAGAACCGGATCGCGGAAAAGACCTTCCTCGCCGACAACGCCCTGCCGCACGGGCCGTTCGTCGCCGTGCGCGAGGCCGGCGATCTGGCGGACGTGCCCGCCACCATGTTTCCCGCCATCCTCAAGGTGGCGCGCTTCGGCTATGACGGCAAGGGCCAGGCCACGGTGCACGACGCCTCCGAGGCGATGCAGGCCTGGCAGGGCTTCGGCGCCGAAGCCTGCGTGCTCGAGAAACGCCTGCGCCTCGACTGCGAGGTGTCAGTGGTGCTCGCACGCGAGGCCAGCGGCGAGATCAAGGTGTTCCCGGTGGCGGAGAACCGCCATCGGAACGGCATTCTCGACGTCTCCATCACCCCGGCGCGGGTCGATGAGGCACTGGCGGAACAGGCCCGGCAGGTGGCCGCCCATGTGGCGACCCGGCTCGAGTACGTGGGCACGCTCGCGGTGGAGTTCTTCGTGAGCGATGGTGCGCTGGTGGTGAACGAGATGGCGCCGCGCCCCCACAACAGCGGCCATGCCACTATCGATGCCAGCATCGCCGATCAGTACATGCAGCAGGTGCGCGCGCTGTGCGGCCTGCCGCTGGCCGATCCGCGCCCGCACAGCGCCGCGGTGATGGTCAATCTGCTCGGCGATCTGTGGTACCGGGCGGGGGACGAGCGCGCGCACGAGCCCGACTGGTCGGTGCTGTACGCGGTGCCTAACCTGCGCCTGCACCTGTACGGCAAGCACCACGCCCGGCCGGGGCGGAAGATGGGGCATTTCACCGTGATCGACGCCGACGTCGAGCGGGCGTTCGCGGTGGCCATGGCGGCGCGTCGCGCCATCGGCATCGACGATGACTGAGCGGGACGAACGGATCGCCCGCGCGGTCGCCGCGCTGCGCGCCGGGCAGCTCGTCGCCATCCCCACCGAGACGGTCTATGGCCTCGCCGCCGATGCCCGCAACCCCGAGGCGGTCCGGCGCATCTTCGCCGCCAAGGGCCGCCCGGCCGACCATCCGCTCATCGTCCATCTGGCCTCGGGCGAACGGCTCGAGGAATGGGCGCGCGAGATCCCGCCAGTGGCGCGCCGGCTCGCGGCCGCGTTCTGGCCGGGGCCGCTGACCCTCATCCTCAAGCGCCAGAGCGCGGTACCCGATGTGGTCACCGGCGGCCAGGACACCATCGGCCTGCGCGTGCCCTCGCACCCGCTGGCGCATGCGCTCCTGGTGGCCTTCGACGGCGGCCTCGCGGCGCCCTCGGCCAACCGCTTCGGCCGCATCAGCCCGACCACCGCAGCCCATGTGCGCGACGAACTGGGCGACCAGGTCGCCCTGGTGCTCGATGGCGGCGCCTGCGAGGTGGGCATCGAATCGACCATCGTGGACCTCTCCCGCGGCGCCCCCGTGCTCATGCGGCCGGGCCGGATCGGTCGCGACGAGATCGCGCGGGCCGCCGGCGAGCCGGTGCTCGATCCGGCCGAGGTGTCCGCCACCGCCCCGCGCACCAGCGGTTCGCTCGCTTCCCACTACGCGCCGAACACCCCGGTGCGCCTGCTCGATCCCATGCAGCTCTATGCCGAGGCGGCGCAGGCCCGTCGTCAGGGCACGCCCATCGCGGTGCTGGCGCGCACCGTGATCGACGATGCGCCGCCACCCGGTTCGGTGTGGCGCGTCGCGCCCGCAGACGCGGTCACCTACGCGCACCGGCTGTATGCCAGCCTGCGCTGGCTCGACCAGTGCGGCACCCGCTGCATCCTGGTCGAGGCGCCGCCGCGCAGCGCCGAATGGCAGGCCGTCAACGACCGCCTGGCGCGGGCCGCCACGCCGGCCGACGACGCCGCTTCCCAAGGCTGAAGCGCAGGCGCTATAATCCGCCGCCATGGGGCCGTAGCTCAGCTGGGAGAGCGCTGCGTTCGCAATGCAGAGGTCGGGAGTTCGATCCTCCTCGGCTCCACCAGATCCCGGGAGCCAGCCACACGGCTGGCTCTTCTCTTTTGCCCCCTGCGCGAGCCGGCGCCGGATGCGGCGTGTGCTTGCGACGCGATGTGCGCTCGCACATGGTCCGCGTTCCGAAGGGGTACAATGCAAGGCTTTTCCTGACGGACGACGGATTCGATGAAGACCACTTTCCTCGATTTTGAACAGCCGATTGCCGAGCTGGAAGGCAAGATCGACCAGCTGCGTTTCGTGCAGGACGATCCGGCTGTCGATATCTCGGAAGAGATCAAGCGCCTGGAGACCAAGAGCCAGTCGCTGACCAAGGATCTGTACGCCAAGCTGACTCCGTGGCAGATCAGCCAGGTGGCGCGTCATCCGCAGCGTCCCTACACACTGGACTACGTGGAGCACATGTTCACGGATTTCCAGGAGCTGCATGGCGACCGCGCCTTTGCCGACGACAAGGCGATCATTGGCGGACTGGCCCGTTTCAACGGCCAGTCGTGTGTGGTCATCGGCCACCAGAAGGGGCGCGACACCAAAGAGAAGATCCTGCGCAATTTCGGCATGCCGCGTCCCGAGGGGTATCGCAAGGCGATGCGCCTGATGCGCACCGCCGAGAAATTCAATCTGCCGGTGTTCACCTTCGTGGATACACCGGGTGCCTATCCGGGCATCGGGGCCGAGGAGCGTGGCCAGTCCGAAGCCATCGGGCACAACCTGTACGTGATGGCCGAGCTGAAGGTGCCCATCATTTCCACCGTGATCGGTGAGGGCGGCTCGGGCGGTGCGCTGGCCATCGCTGTGGCCGACCAGGTGTTCATGCTGCAGTACTCGACCTATTCGGTGATCTCTCCGGAGGGCTGTGCCTCCATCCTGTGGAAGAGCGCGGAGCAGGCCAGCGTGGCCGCCGAGACCATGGGTATCACCGCATCGCGGCTCAAGTCGTTGGGGTTGGTCGACAAGGTCATCAACGAACCGACCGGCGGCGCCCATCGCGATCACCGCGCCATGGCGCAGTCGCTCAAGCGGGCCTTGGCCGACGCCTTGCGCGTGCTGTCCGATCTGCCGGCTTCGAAGCTCATCGAGCAGCGCTATGAGCGCCTCATGAGTTATGGCAAGTTCAAGGACGCCGCCGTCAGCTGACCCCATGACGGCCATCCACGCTCGGGTGGCCGACGTCCTCGCGCGGGCAGGCGTGACCGCCGACGCGCGCCTGCTGCTCGGCCTGAGCGGCGGACTCGATTCCACGGTGCTGCTGCAGGTGCTGGCCGAACTGCGTGCGCGGTTCGGTTTCGATCTGCGCGCCCATCACGTCCACCACGGTCTGAGTCCTCATGCCGACGACTGGGCGGCGCATTGCGTCGCCCGCTGTGAGGCGCTGGGGGTGCCCTGCACGGTGTCGCGGGTGCGGGTGAGCCCGGCGGCGGGCGAGGGCTGGGAGGCGGCGGCGCGGCAGGCGCGTCATGCGGCCTGGGCGGCGACGCCCGCCGACTGGTGGGTGACGGCCCATCATCGTGGCGATCAGGCCGAAACGGTGCTGTTCCGCCTGTTGCGTGGGGCCGGTGTGCATGGGGCCGCGGCCATGGGCGAGATCGTGCCGGGCAATGGCGGCCCCGGTCGCCTGCGGCCCCTGCTGGCCCTCCCGCGTGCGACCCTGGCGGCCGCGGCGCAGGGCGCGCAACTGCCCTGGGTCGAGGACGAAAGCAATGCCGACCGGCGCTTTGCCCGCAACTTCATCCGTCATGCGCTCCTGCCGCGCATGCGCTCCCGCTTCCCGGCGGCCGAGGCCACGCTGGCGGGGGCGGCGGAGCGCTTCGCCGAGGCGGCGGCGCTGGTGGACGAGCTCGCCGCCATCGATGCCGCGGCCTGTGGCGAGCGCCCGCTGAGCCGGGCTGTCTTCGCCGATCTGAGCAGGGCGCGCCAGGCCAATCTGGTGCGCTGGCAGCTGCGCCGCCTGGGGCGGGCGATGCCCGATCGTGCGCGCCTGCACGAAGCCCTGCGCCAGCTGGCCACCTGTAGCGTCGACCATCCGTTGTGCGTGCCTCTCGGCGACGGGGTGCTGCACGCCTATCGCGACGCCCTGTGGCTCACGCCGCCGCTGCCGTCGTTGCCGGCGGCGCCGGTGGACTGGCGCCCGGATGCGCCGTTGATCTGGGGTGAGGGGCATCTGGTGGTCGAGCCGGTGATCGGGGCCGGGATCGCCCGGGATCGGGTGCAGGGCGAAACCCTGCAGGTACGCACCCGCTGGCCCGGTTGCCGGATCGCGTTGCCCGATCGGCCGTCGAAGCCGGTCAACAAGCTCGCGCAGGAGATCGGGATGAGCCCGGCGGATCGGGATCGCGTCCCGATCGTCTGCCTGCGCGGTGAGCCGGTGTGGATGGCCGGGGTCGGCGCGACCGCCGCATTCGCGTGCCCGCCGGGGGGGCGGGGCTGCTGTTGCGCTGGCGCCGGCCGGCGGCCTATTCGGCGTCGGGCGAGACCGACTTGTAGAGCCCGGCCAGGGTCAGGTGCTGGGCCAGTTCCACCGCCGAGCGCACGCCCATCTTCTCGAACACCCGGGCCCGGTGGACCTCCACCGTGCGCATGGAGATGTTCAGCTCGTCGGCGATCACCTTGTTGAACTTGCCGGCCAGGATCAGGCCCATGACCTCGCGCTCGCGGGTGGTGAGCTGTTCGATGCGCTGGGCGACATCGTCGCGGGTGCTGCGCTGGGCGGCCTGCCGGGCGTCTTCCTGCAGGGCCGATTGGACGACGTCCACCAGCGCGTTGTCGTCGAAGGGTTTCTCGATGAAATCGAAGGCGCCGCGTTTGAGTGCGCCGACGGCCATGGGCACGTCGCCGTGGCCGGTGATGAAGACGATGGGCATGAGGTTGCCGCGCTGGCGCAAGACACCGGAGCAGTCCAGTCCGCTCATGCCGCCCATGCGGATGTCCATCACGATGCAGCCGCGCCAGTCCGCTTGCCAGGCGTCGAGAAAGGCTTCGGCCGATTCCCAGGTGTTGCAGGGCACGTCGCGGGTGCGGAACAGCCAGGCAAGGGCGTCCCGGATGGCTTCGTCGTCGTCGACGATGTGGGTCAGCGCGGTGCCGGCGTCGGTCATGTGGCGTGGGGCAGTGAGAACGTGAAGATCGTACCACCGTCGGGGTTGGGTTCGAAGCTCAGGCGCCCGTCGTGCAGTTCGGCGATGGAGCGGCAGATGTTCAGCCCCATGCCCATGCCTTCGTCCTTGGTGGTGAAGAAGGGGTCGAAGATGCGTTTGGTCGCGTCCGGGTCGATGCCGCGTCCGGCGTCGACGACGCGCAGGTGCACCTGCTGATCGTCGGCGAACGTGGCCACGTGGATGATGCGCGGCCGGTCGGTGACGTCGCGCATGGCGTCCATGCCGTTGCGGATGAGGTTGACCGCCACCTGCTCGAGCATGACCGGATCGGCGTTGACCGGCAGCGCCTGTGCGGCCAGATCGGCGTCGATCTGGATGACGCGCTTGCGCGCATCGGGCTCGATCAGGCCGACCGCGTCGGTGATGACGGCGTTCAGGTCGATGGTCTCGCGCTTGGGCTCGCTGCGGCGCACGAAGTCGTGCACCCGGCGGATGATGTCGCCCGCGCGGCGTGCCTGGCGGGTGATCTTGCCGATGATGTCGCGCAACTCGCCGGTATCGGCCAATGGCTTTTCGAGCTGATTGAGGCAGCCGGAGCTGTAGCTGGAGATGGCGGCGAGCGGCTGATTGAGTTCGTGGGCGAGGGTGGAGGCCATCTCGCCCATGGTGATCAGGCGCGAGGTGGCCTGCAGGCGCTCCTCCTGCTGGCGCGCCAGGGCCTCGGCGCGCTTCTGGCTGGTGATGTCGAGGAAGGAGCCCATCCAGCCGGTCTGGGTGCCGCTGGCGTCGATGAGCGGCGCTTCGAAGATGAGCGCGTCGATCATGTGCCCGTCCTTGTGACGGAAGCGGATCTCGACGCCCTCGCGCGGTGCGCCGCTGGCGAGGATCTCGTCGTGGATGGCGCGGGTGCGTTCGATGGTCTCCGGATCCCAGTAGGGCATGGGCGGTGCGGCACCCACCAGCTCCGCCTCGGAGAAGCCGGTCATGCGGCAGAAGGCCGGATTCACGAAGGTGATGCGCCCCTCCATGTCGCGGGCACGCAGGCCGGTGAGCAGCGAGTCTTCCATGGCGCGGCGGTAGGACATCTGCTCGCGCAGCGCCATTTCCGCCTGCTGGCGGCCGATGGTGTGCTGGCGCAGTTGCCACAGGCTCCACACGATGACGCCGCCGAGGAACACCAGGGCGCTGATGAGCAGTACCGGGATCCAGCGGGTGGGAGCCTTGTAGGCGGTGACCTTGAGGGTGAGCCCGTAGCCGGGCGGATCGAAGGGAATCGAGTACTGCTGGTGTCCGGGTTCGGCCTCGACCTTGGACTTGGTGGCGATCTCGCGACCGTCGGCGTCGTGCACGCTGACCCGGTAGCGCTCCGAGAACCACCAGGGCAGCTGCCGCACCACGAGCTGGGGCAGGGAATAGACGCCCACCACGGTGCCGATGAAGTGGCTGCCGGAGAAGATCGGCACATGGACGTTGAATCGCCACTTGTTGCCGATCACCGGATAGGCACCGCCATAGACCGGGCGACCGACCGCCTGCGCCAGCCGTGAGGTCTCGCTCGAGGGCAGGGCGCCGCGGGTCTCGCCGACGGAGACGTCTTCGCGGGCATAGGGGCGGCCGCCGATGAGCTTGCCGCTGGCGTCGAGCCACAGCACCTGGACCAGGCCGCTGTCGGGGCGGAGCAGTTGCTGGAGCCGCCCGTCGGTCTTGGTGCTGACCTCGTTCTCGGTGAGCAGGGACTGGCCGATCTGGCCCAGGTACTCCTCGTTGCGATCGAGGCGGAAGCGCAGGTCCTGCTCCATCCACAGCACGTCGTTGATGAGCGTCTCGCGCTGCTTTTCGTCGTCGAAGTGGCGCGTCATCCAGATCAGGGCGACGATGCCCACGAGCATCAGCCCGAGGGTGATGGAGGGGAGGCGCCAGTACCAGGCGGGTGTGGTAGCGTAGGCGCGATGATCGGTGTCGGACATCGGGTCGTTTGCGTCGGGCAGAGCGCCTGCCACGGGTGGATCGTGCTCCGAATGATGCCCGCTTTGGCCGGCGGACGGAATGACGGATCATCTCAATACACAAGGAGGAGACAGCGCGATGAGATTTCGCGTCCTGCTCGCGGCCCTGTTGCTGGGTGCGAGCCTGACGGCCGGTGCCGCCGAGCCGATGGTGGTCAAGTTCAGCCACGTGGTGGCGCCGAACACCCCGAAGGGGCTCGGGGCGCAGAAATTCGCCGAGCTGGCCGCGGAATATACCCACGGACAGGTGCGGGTGGAGGTCTACCCCAACAGCACCCTGTACAAGGACAAGGAAGAGATGGAGGCGCTCCAGCTCGGCGCGGTGGAATTCATCGCCCCGTCGCTGGCCAAGTTCGGGCCGCTGGGCGTGCGTGCCTTCGAGGTCTTCGACCTGCCCTACATCTTCGACAGCTATGCCGAGCTGCACAAGGTGACCCAGGGGCCGCTGGGCAAGCGCATGCTCGAGCAGCTCGAGCCGCGGGGCATCAAGGGGCTGGCCTTCTGGGACAACGGCTTCAAGTCCTTCTCGGCCAACGTGCCGCTGCGCACGCCGGCCGATTTCAAGGGCCTGACCATGCGCATCCAGTCCTCCAAGGTGCTCGATGCGCAGATGCGCGCGCTCGGCGCCTTGCCGCGGGTCACGGCCTTCTCCGAGGTGTACCAGGCCCTGGCCGCCCATGTGGTCGACGGCACCGAGAACCCGCACTCGAACTTCTACACCCAGCACATGAACGAGGTGCAGAAGTACATGATCCTCACCGATCACGGCTACCTGGGCTACGCGGTGATCACCAACGCCAAGTTCTGGGACGGCCTGCCCGGCGATGTGCGCAGCGCGCTCGAGCGCGCCATGCGCGAAGCGACCGAGTACACCAACCGCATCGCCAAGGTGGAGAACGAGAAGGCGCTCGAGGCGGTGCGTGCGGCCGGAACCACCGAGATCCACGTGCCCACGCCCGCGGAGCGCGCCGCCTTCAAGCGCGCCTTGCTGCCGGTGCACGCGGAAATGGCGCCCTGGATCGGCAAGGATCTGATCGAATCCATCTACAAGGAAACCGGCTTCGACCCGGACGGCTCGTGACCGCCGGTCGCGCTTACGTCCTGTTACGCCCTGGTGGTGCGTTCGGCGGGGGATTTTGACGGTCCCGGTGATGGGAGATGTTCACGTTTGTTGCTAGAATGTCACGTTATTCTTTTTGTTGAACCACTTAAGACGTTTTGGAGCAATCCCATCATGGCAATTGAACGCACCCTGTCCATCATCAAGCCCGACGCCGTCGCCAAGAACGTGATCGGCAAGATCTACCAGCGTTTCGAAGACGCGGGCCTGAAGGTCATCGCGGCCAAGATGGTGCATCTGTCCGAGCAGGAAGCCGGCCAGTTCTACGCGGTGCACAAGGAGCGTCCCTTCTTCAAGGATCTGGTCGCCTTCATGACCTCCGGCCCGGTGATGATCCAGGCGCTCGAGGGCGAGGGTGCCATCGCCAAGAACCGTGAGCTGATGGGCGCCACCAACCCGAAGGAAGCCGCGCCGGGCACGATCCGCGCCGATTTCGCCGAATCCATCGACGCCAACGCGGTCCATGGGTCCGACGCGCCGGAAACGGCCGCCGTGGAAGTGGCCTTCTTCTTCCCGGGCATGAACGTCTATAGCCGTTGATCCGGCTGGCGTCCCCGCTTGAAGGGTCGGCCCGGTCGTCGGGCCGATTCCATTTCCGGCGAGGAGCAGGAACATCATGAGTCACAAGGTCAATCTGCTGGATTTCGATGTCGACGGGCTCGTCGACTGGCTGGTCGCGCGCGGCGAGAAGCCGTTCCGCGCCAAGCAGGTCGTGCGCTGGGTGCATCGCTCGGGCGTGAGCGATTTCGAGCAGATGACCGACGTGGCCAAGAAGCTGCGGGCGATGCTGGCCGACACGGCCCATGTGGCTGCGCCGGCGGCGATCCGCGATTCGGTGTCCGCGGACGGCACACGCAAGTGGCTGCTCGACGTGGGCAACGGCAACGCGGTCGAGAGCGTCTTCATCCCGGAGGCGAACCGCGGCACCCTGTGCATCTCCTCGCAGGCCGGCTGCGCGCTCGACTGTTCGTTCTGCTCCACCGGCAAGCAGGGCTTCAACCGCAACCTCACGGCCGGTGAGATCATCGGCCAGTTGTGGCTGGCCAACCGCCTGCTCGGCGCCACCGCCGACGGTGACCGTGTCATCAGCAATGTGGTGATGATGGGCATGGGTGAGCCGCTGGCGAACCTGGACAATGTCATCACCGCCTTGAGGCTGATGCTCGACGACCACGCCTACGGGCTGTCGCGCCGGCGGGTGACCGTGTCCACCTCGGGCGTCGTGCCGGCCATGGACCGGCTGCGCGAGGCCTGCCCGGTGGCGCTGGCGGTGTCGTTGCACGCGCCCAATGATGCGCTGCGCGACGAATTGGTGCCGATCAACCGGAAATATCCGCTGCGCGAATTGCTGGCGGCCTGTCAGCGCTATCTGACGGCCGCGCCGCGCGACTTCATCACCTTCGAGTACGTGATGCTCGACGGGGTGAACGACGCCGACGCCCATGCGCGGGAACTGGTGGCGATCGCGCGCGACGTGCCGTGCAAGTACAACCTGATCCCGTTCAACCCGTTTCCGAATTCGCCGTATCGCCGTACCCCGGCGGAGCGCATTCGCCGTTTTGCCGGTATCCTGCAGGACGCCGGTCTCGTCGCCACCACCCGCAAGACCCGCGGCGACGATGTCGACGCCGCCTGCGGACAGCTCGCCGGCCAGGTGCTCGACAAGACCCGTCGCACCCAGATCATCCAACCCGCGAGCCCCCTTCGCCCATGAGATCACGGAACGTTCCTGTCCTCGTCGTTGCGCTGGCCCTGGCCCTGGCAGGGTGCACCAGCAATCCGGTGCAACCGTCGTCGTCATCGTCGGCCGAATTCCAACGCCCCGCCGCCGACCGCCCGGTGACCAGCGAGGCGCAGAAGCGGGCCAAGGCCCATGTCGACCTGGGGACCGCGTATTACACTTCAGGCCGCTTCGGGACCGCGCTCGACGAGGCGGATACCGCCCTGGCGGACGATGACTCCTATGCCCCGGCCCATCATCTCAAGGCGCTGGTGCTCATGGCGCTGGATGATGTGGCCAATGCCCGGGTCAATTTCGAACGTGCGGCCCAACTGGCCCCGGGCGACCCGGACATCAACAACAGCTACGGCTGGTTCCTGTGCGTGCAGAAACAGTACGATGCGGGCCTGCAGCGGCTCGACATGGCGGCGCGCAACCCCTATTACACGGCGACCACGCGGCCGCTCACCAACAGCGGCCTGTGTCTGGCAATGCAGGGCAAGGATGCCGAAGCGGAAACCTATTTTCGCCGTGCCGTGCAGGCCGACCCGGACAACATGCAGGCCTTGTTGAACCTGGCCGCGATCGCGTATCGGCGCAAGAACTACGAGGCGGCCCACGCTTACCTGAACACCGCGCATCAGCGTGGTCAGGCCAGCCCGGAATCCCTCTGGCTCGGCGTGCGGGTCGAGCACATGCGGGGCGACCGTGACGCGGAGGCGAGTTACGTAAGTCAGCTCAAGAGCCGGTTCCCGACCTCGCCGCAGTACCAGAAACTGATTGAAGGAAATTACGAGTGAGCGAATCGATCGGCACCACGCACGTGGAGCAGGTTGCGGGCGCTCAAGGCATGGGCGCGGGTGACATCCTGCGTTCGACCCGTGAAGCCCATGGCCATACCGTGGCCGACGTCGCCCAGGCGCTGAAGCTGACCCAGCGTCAGGTCGAGGCGCTCGAGACCGAGCGTTTCGATCTGCTGCCGGGCGCGGCGTTTGCGCGTGGCTTCCTGCGCAATTATGCCCGTCTGCTCGGGCTGGACCCGGAGCCGTTGATTCAGTCGTTGTCACAGACCGAAGGCGTCGGTTCGCCCGAGCTGGCACCGGTGTGCAATGCCGAAGGCACCATGCCGGCCGGTGACGGGGGGCTACGCCCGCTGGCGCTGCCGGTGGCGCTGCTGGCCCTCCTGTTGCTCGGCGCCGTGATTGCCGGTTGGTACTTCGACTGGTTCGCCCAGCCGCGGGAACTGACCGATACCCCGGCGGCGATCGAGACACCCGTGGCGCCGGCAGCGGTCACGCCGGTGCCGCCGGCCGTCGACGAGGCGCCGGTGGTGATTCCGGATGACGCCCCCACCGAGCCGGCTACGGCGGATGCGGCCGGTGGCGTCGAGGGTGCCGCGCCGACACCGACGCCCAGCGGTGCGCCGGTGCCCGAGAACGCCCCCACGCCAAGCGGCACGGACGCGGCGGGCGCGGCGGACAATCCGCCGCCGACATCGACCGAGTCCGTCACCACCGAAACCCCGGCGCCCGAGGCGACTGCGTCTGCGGCGCCTGAGCCCGCAGCCGAGGTCTCACCGCGCCTGGTGTTCCACTTCAAGGCCGATTCCTGGGTGGAGGTCCGCGATGCCTCTGACAAGATCATCTTCTCGCGCACCAATCGGGCGGGCTCCGTTCAGGAGGTGCAGGGTGAGCCGCCCTTCAAGCTGGTGATCGGCAACGCCCGGGAGGTGACGCTGGAGTACAAGGGCAAGCCGGTCGACCTGGCGCCGCACACCAAGGTCAGCGTGGCCCGGTTGACGCTGGAGTGAGCCTGATGAGCATGGATATTTCGGGCTGCGCCGCATCGAGGCGCCCGACCCGTCAGGTACGGGTCGGCGAGGTGATCGTCGGATCCGGGGCGCCGGTGGTGGTGCAGTCGATGACGAACACCGACACCGCCGACCACATCGCGACCGCCATCCAGGTGGCCGAGCTGGCGCGGGCCGGTTCGGAGATGGTGCGGATCACGGTGAACAACGAGGACGCCGCGCGTGCCGTGCCCCGGATCCAGGAGCAACTGGAGCGGATGGGCGTGCACGTGCCGCTGGTGGGCGACTTCCACTACAACGGCCATCGCCTGCTGACCGAATTTCCCGAATGCGCTCGCGTGCTTGCCAAGCTGCGCATCAACCCGGGCAACGTCGGGGCGGGGGTCAAACGTGACACTCAGTTCGCCTCCATCGTCGAGATCGCCTGCAAGTACGACACGCCGGTGCGCATCGGCGTGAACTGGGGCAGCCTCGACCAGAGCGTGATGGCCCGGGTGATGGACGAGAACGCCCGTCGTGCGGAGCCGCTCGACGCCGGCGCGGTCATGCGCGAGGCCCTGGTCACCTCGGCGCTCGAATCGGCGGCCCAGGCCGAGGCGGTGGGCCTGGCGGGCGACAAGATCATCCTGTCGGCCAAGGTCTCCAGCGTGCAGGACCTGATCGCGGTGTATCGCGATCTGGCGCGCCGCTGTGACTACCCGTTGCATCTGGGGCTGACCGAGGCCGGCATGGGGTCCAAGGGCATCGTCGCGTCCACCGCGGCGCTGGCGGTTCTCCTTCAGGAAGGCATCGGCGACACCATCCGCATCTCGCTGACGCCGGAGCCGAACGGCAGTCGCACCCAGGAAGTGGTGGTGGCGCAGGAAATCCTCCAGACCATGGGGTTGCGGGCGTTCACGCCGATGGTGACGGCGTGCCCGGGCTGTGGGCGCACGACCTCGACCTTCTTCCAGGAGCTCGCCTCGCGGATCCAGAATCATGTGCGCGAGCAGATGCCGCGCTGGCGCGAGCAGTACGACGGTGTCGAGAACATGACGCTGGCGGTGATGGGCTGCGTGGTCAATGGACCGGGCGAGAGCAAGCATGCCGACATCGGCATCTCCCTGCCGGGCACCGGCGAGAGCCCGGCGGCGCCGGTCTATGTGGACGGCGAGAAGCGCCTCACCCTGCGCGGCGACAACATCGCCGCCGAATTCCAGGCCATCGTGGACGACTACGTGGCCACCAAGTACAAGCGAAAAGCGGGCTGACCCGCTCACATCAGAAGAAAGACAGACGCATGAGTCGAAGTTTGCGTGCCGTGCGCGGCATGAACGACATTTTCCTGGACGAGGCCGAGACCTGGGAGCAGTTCGAGTCGCTGATCCGCGACTGGCTCAAGAGCTACGGTTACCGCCCGATCCGCACCCCCATCGTCGAGCCGACGCCGCTGTTCAAGCGCGCCATCGGCGAGGTGACCGATATCGTCGAGAAGGAGATGTACTCCTTCGAGGACGCGCTCAACGGCGAGCACCTGACCCTGCGCCCGGAATGCACCGCCTCCTGCGTGCGCGCCGTCATGCAGCACAGCCTGTTGCATTCGGGGCCGAAGCGCCTGTACTACCACGGGCCGATGTTCCGCCACGAGCGCCCGCAGAAAGGGCGCTACCGCCAGTTCCACCAGATCGGCGCCGAGGCGCTTGGCTTCGACGGGCCGGACATCGATGCCGAGCTGATCCTCATGTGCGCGCGCCTGTGGGACGATCTCGGATTGGAGGACGTCCGCCTCGAGCTGAACTCGCTGGGTTCGGCCGAAGAGCGCGCGGCGCATCGGGCCTCGCTCATCGAGTACTTCGAAGCCCGCAAGGATCAACTCGACGAAGATGCGAGCCGACGCCTGTACACCAATCCGCTGCGGATCCTCGACACCAAGAACCCCGACATGCAGGCGCTGGTGGAAGCCGCGCCGCGCCTGGACGCCTTCCTGGGCGAAGATTCCCGTGCCCACTTCGACGGCGTGCAGCAGATTCTCAAGGATGCCGGGGTGCCCTATCGCATCAATCCGCGTCTGGTGCGTGGCCTCGATTACTACAACCGCACCGTCTTCGAATGGGTGACCGATCAGCTCGGCGCCCAGGGCACGGTGTGTGCGGGTGGGCGCTACGACGGACTGATCGAGCAGCTCGGCGGCAAACCGGCGCCGGCCGCCGGCTTCGCCATGGGCGTCGAGCGCCTGCTGGCGCTCTGGCAGGCCAGCGGTGGCGAGGCCGAGCGCGAGGTGCCGGACGTGTATGTGGTGCATCAGGGCGAGTTGGCCGACCGCATGGCCTTCGGCGTTGCCGAAGGCCTGCGTACCCAGGGGTTCTCGGCCATCCTCCACTGCGGGGGCGGCAGCTTCAAGGCCCAGATGAAGAAAGCCGATGCCTCGGGCGCCGCGTGCGCCGTGATCATCGGTGACGACGAGGCGCAGGCGGGCGAGGTGACGCTCAAGCCCCTGCGCGACGGCGGTGAGCAACAGCGTGTTGCGGCCGATGCCCTGGCCGATGTGTTGGCCGATCTCCTTTTTGCCGTGGAAGACGACGATGGCAGTGTATGACCTCGAAGAACAGGAACAACTGGACGAACTGAAAGCCTGGTGGGCGCAGTGGGGCAACCTGATCACGGGCGTGATCGTGGCGATTGCCGTGGCCTCGGTCGGCTGGCAGGGCTGGAAGTGGTATCAGCGCAAGGAGTCGGCGCAGGCTGCCGCGCTCTACGCCATGGTGGAAAAGGCTGCCGCTCAGCAGGATCCGGCCGCCGCGCGCCAGGCCACCGGGCAGATCCTGGAGAAATACTCTGGTACCGCCTACGCCACGCTGGCTGCCATGCTCTCGGCCAAACTGCAAGCGGATGCGGGCGATACCGAAAACGCCGTCCTGCCATTGCAGTGGGTCATCGACCATGCCGACCTGGCGATCATGCGCGACATCGCGCGTCTGCGCCTGGCCGCGGTGCGCCTCAACGGTGGCGATGCGCAAGGCGCGCTGGCCGTGCTCGACAAAGCGCCGTCCGAGACCTTGCTGGTGCGCTACTACGATCTGCGGGGCGACGCCCTGACCGCCGCCGGCAAGATCGACGAGGCCAAGGCCGCGTACGACAAGGCGCTGGCGCAGGTCAATGCCAATCCGGTGGCGGGCGACCGCAGCGCCGAGATCATCCGCCTCAAGCGCGATGCCCTGTCCGGAGGTGCCCAGTGAAGCAGTCGACTCGATTCTTGCGTGCGCTGCCACTGGTGGCCGCTCTGACCCTGACGGCGTGTTCGTCGCTGAACCCGTTCTCCAGCTCCGGCCCCAAGATGACGCCGCTGACGGATATCCAGGCCAGCGTCACCCTGATCCCGCGCTGGTCCGCCAGCGTCGGTGATGCCGGCATCTACCGGTTCTCGCCGGCCGTCGTGGACGGCGAAGTGGTCGCTGCCGGGGCCGGTGGCGAGGTCGTGCGTCTGGGCGACGGTGGCCAGGTGCGCTGGCGCACCGACCTCAAGGGCGGGCTGACCGCCGGCGTTGGTGCCGACCCGTCGCTGGCGGTGGTGGCCAATGCCAAGGGCGAGGTGATCGCGCTGGACGGCAACGATGGTGCCGAGCGCTGGCGTGCGGCCATCAACGCCGAAGTGCTCGCCGCGCCGGCCGTCGGGCGAGATGTGGTGGTGGTTCGCACGTCGGACAACCGCCTGTTCGCGCTCGACAAGACCTCTGGCGAAGTCAAGTGGACGTACAAGCGCAATACCCCGCCGCTGACCCTGCGCAGCCAGCCCGGCATGCTCATCGACCAGAACGTGGCGGTGACCGGCTTCCCGGGCGGCAAGATTGCGGCCCTCAATCTCACCAACGGTGGGCTCATCTGGGAACTGACGGTCGCCTATCCGGAAGGCACCACCGAGATCGAGCGCATTGCCGACGTGACCGGCGTGCCCGTGCTCTATCGTCAGAATCTGTGTGCGGCGACCTTCCAGGGCCGTGTGTCCTGCTTCGACATCACCAACGGCAAGACCATCTGGAGCCGGCCGATCTCGACCAGTGTCGGTATCGACCGTGATGCGCGCCAGGTGTATGTCTCCGAAGCCGCCGGTGCCGTCTCCGCACTCGACGCCTTCAACGGCGCCAGCATGTGGCGCCAGGGTCAGCTCGGCCTGCGCCAGTTGAGTGCCCCGCTGGTCACCGAGGCGGGCATCGTCGTCGGCGACGCCGAAGGCTATCTGCACGTGCTCGACCATTCCACGGGCGCCTTCATCGGCCGCGTCAAGACCGATGGCAGCCCGATCCTGACGGCGCCGCAGGCGCTTCACGACGGCGTGCTGGTGCAGACGCGTGATGGTCGGGTGTCTCTTTTCGACCTGCACTGAGCGGATTGGCCTTAAGTGAAACCTACGATCGTCCTTGTCGGCCGTCCGAATGTCGGCAAGTCGACCCTCTTCAATCGTCTCACGCGCAGTCGTGACGCGCTGGTCGCCGACCAGCCAGGCCTGACCCGCGACCGTCACTACGGCATTGGTCGCATGGGCGATCGCGACTATCTGGTGGTGGATACCGCCGGCTTCGACCCGGTGGCCAAGGACGGCATCATGCACGAGATGGCGCGGCAGGCCGAACAGGCGATCGCCGAAGCCGACGTGCTGCTGTTCCTGGTCGATGGTCGGGCTGGCCTGACGCCGCACGACGAGCAGATCGCCACGCGCCTGCGGCGGGCGGACCGGCCGGTATTCCTGGTGGTCAACAAGGGCGAGGGCATGAATCGCGCCATGGCGGGCGCCGAGTTTCATGCGCTCGGTCTCGGCGATCCGCTCGTGATCTCCGCCGCACACGGCGATGGCGTACGGCCGCTGCTCGACGAAATCTTCGACACCTTGCCGCCCGAGGGCCCCGAGGACGAGGCGACCGATCACGGTCCGCGCGTGGCCATCGTCGGGCGCCCCAATGTGGGCAAGTCCACCCTCATCAATACGCTGCTGGGTGAAGAGCGCCTGATCGCCTTCGACATGCCCGGCACCACCCGCGACGCGATCACCGTGCCCTTCGAGCGCAACGGTAAGCAGTATGCGCTCATCGATACCGCCGGCCTGAGGCGGCGAGGCAAGGTGTTCGAGGCGGTCGAGAAGTTCTCCGTCATCAAGACCCTCAAGGCGGTCGAGGAAGCGAACGTCGTGGTCCTCGTGCTCGATGCCAGCCAGGACATCTCCGACCAGGACGCCCACATCGCCGGGTTCGTGCTCGACGCCGGTCGTGCCCTGGTGGTGGCGATCAACAAGTGGGACACGGTGGACGAGTACCGACGCGAACGCCTCAAGGACGCCTTGGCGCACAAGTTGCACTTCCTCGGTTTTGCGCGCACGCACTATATTTCGGCGCTCAAGTCACAGGGGATCGGCGGGTTGCTCCGGTCGGTGGACGGCGCCTACGCCGCGGCCATGGCGAAGCTGTCCACGCCGCGCCTGACCCGAACCCTGCAGGAAGCCGTCACCAAGCAGGCGCCGCCACGCAGCGGTGGCTTCCGGCCCAAGATGCGCTACGCTCACCAGGGCGGCAGCAACCCGCCGGTGATCGTGATCCACGGCACCGGGCTGGACAAGGTGCCCGATAGTTACACGCGATACCTGTCGCGGACGTTCATGGACGCGTTCAGGCTGCAGGGCACGCCATTGCGGATACAATTCCGGTCGACGAGCAACCCGTTCGCAGACAAGGACTGAGATCAAACGGGGGAGATCGGGTTGCACCGCCGTTGGTGTTGCAGTGCGAAATCCGATAAATTACGAAAACATAACGATAGAGGCGAAACATGAGCAACAAAGGCCAACTACTACAAGATCCATTCCTGAACGCACTGCGACGCGAGCACGTGCCCGTGTCGATCTACCTCGTCAACGGCATCAAGCTCCAGGGACAGATCGAGTCCTTCGATCAGTATGTCGTGCTGCTCAAGAACACGGTGACCCAGATGGTGTACAAGCACGCCATTTCCACCGTCGTGCCCGCACGGCCGGTCAATTTCCAGCAGCAACAGGAGGCTGGTGAAAACGGTAACTGAGCCCCGTCGACCGTTTGCGTTCATGACGGGAGACATGGCGCGTGTTTGACCGCCCCCAGTCTGGCGAGCGGGCGGTCCTGGTGCAGGTCGATTTCGGTCAGGATGCGCTCGAAGAGCGCCTGAGCGAGCTGATCCTGCTCGCCGGTAGCGCCGGCGCGAGTGTCGAGGCGGTGGTGCGTGGCAAGCGTCGCGCGCCGGATCCGGCCCTGTACATCGGCAAGGGCAAGGCGCAGGAACTGGGCGATGCCCTCCGCGCCAATGAGGCGGATCTGGTGATCTTCAACCACGAGCTCGCGCCCGGCCAGCAGCGTAACCTCGAGCGCCTGCTCGAATGCCGTGTCATCGACCGGACCTCGCTGATCCTCGACATCTTCGCGCTGCGCGCCAAGAGTCATGAGGGCAAGCTGCAGGTGGAGCTGGCTCAACTGGAGCACCTGTCCACCCGTCTGGTGCGAGGCTGGACTCACCTGGAGCGGCAGAAGGGCGGTATCGGCCTGCGCGGCCCCGGCGAGACCCAGCTCGAGACCGACCGGCGTCTGCTCGGCGAACGGGTCAAGACGCTACGCGGCAAGCTGGCCAAGCTCGAGAACCAGCGCCGGGTGCGCCGGCGTGCCCGCGCGCGTCGTGACGTGCTGTCGGTCTCCATCGTCGGCTACACCAACGCTGGCAAGTCCACCCTGTTCAACGCATTGACCAAGGCGGACGCTTACGCCGCCAATCAGCTCTTCGCCACCCTGGATACCACCTCGCGGCGCCTCTATCTGGGGGAGGCCGGGAACATTGTGCTCTCCGATACGGTCGGATTCATCCGGGATTTGCCGCACTCGCTGGTCGCGGCATTCCATGCAACGCTGGAGGAAACGGTTGCGGCCGATCTGTTGATACACGTCGTCGATTCGGGCAGCGAAGATCGCGATGCGCAGGTCGACGCGGTCAACGAGGTGCTCGCCGAGATCGGGGCCGGGGATGTGCCCCAGATCCTGGTGTGGAACAAGATCGACAAGACGCGTCTGGCGGCGCAGGCGGACCGGGATGCCTGTGATAGAATCGGCCGCGTTTTTGTGAGCGCCAGGACGGGCGAAGGGCTCGATCTGTTGCGATCGGCTCTGGCCGAGGCGGCGCAGGCGTTCCACGACCGGATTGACGGCGGCGATTCCGCCTCGACAGCCTCCACCTACGATCCACTCCATTCCTGACGGAAAGATTCATGTCGCATAATGATCCTCGCTGGGGCAACCAGGGGAACGACCCGGACCGGGACGGTCCGAAAGACGGTCCTCCCGACCTCGATGACCTGTGGCGCGATGTCAACCGGCGGTTGGGCGGCCTGTTCGGGCGTCGCGGCGGTGGCAACGGTGACGGCGGTCAGGGGGGTCCGGGCATGCCGAACCTGAGCCCGAAACAGTTCTCCGGCGGCATTGGCGTCCTTGTCGTGCTGGTCCTCGCGGTCTGGGCGGCCAGCGGTTTCTACATCGTCGATGCCAATCAGCGTGGCGTGGTGCTGCGTTTCGGCGAATATGCCGAGACCACCGAGCCGGGCCTGCAGTGGCGCATGCCGTATCCGATCGAGACCCACGAGCTGGTGGATGTGGCCGGCGTGCGTACGGTCGAGGTCGGCTATCGCAACGCCGAACGCAACAAGGTCCTGCGCGAGGCGCTCATGCTGACCGACGACGAGAACATCGTCGACATCCAGTTTGCCGCGCAGTGGGTGGTCAAGAGCCCCGAGGAATACCTGTTCAACAACCGGACGCCCGATGAGGCGGTCAAGCAGGCCGCCGAGACCGCCATGCGCGAGGTGGTCGGGCGCAGCCGCATGAACTTCGTCCTCTACGAAGGGCGTGAGGAAGTGGCGCAACGTGCCAAGGATCTCATGCAGTCCATTCTCGACCGCTACAAGACCGGCATCGAGATCAGCCAGCTGACCATGCGCAACGCGCAGCCGCCCGAACAGGTTCAGGCCGCCTTCGACGATGCCGTCAAGGCCGGACAGGACAAGGCGCGTCAGAAGAACGAGGGTCAGGCCTACGCCAACGACGTCATTCCGAAGGCGCGAGGTACCGCGTCCCGACTGACGCAGGAGGCGGACGCCTATGCAGCCCGGGTGGTGGCCAATGCCGAAGGTGAGGCCAGCCGCTTCACGCAGGTGCTTGCCGAATACCGGAAGGCGCCGAAAGTGACCCGTGAGCGCATGTATCTGGACGCCATGCAGGACATCTATACCAATACCACCAAGGTGCTGGTCGACACCCAGCGTAACGGCAACCTGCTGTTCATGCCGCTCGACAAGCTGATCCAGGCCGCTGGCGGGCACGCGTCCTCCGTCTCCTCGGCGACACATCCGGCGACGGGGTCATCCCAGAGCAGCGATGCGACAGCGTCGCGCGGAGCGAATCCGGATGACTACCGCAGCCGGGACTTCCTGCGCAGTTCCCGTGACAAGGGAGGCCGATAAATGCGCGATCGCACCCCCATTTTCGTTGGCCTCATGCTTTTCGTTCTGGCCGTCGTGTCGATGTCGATGTTCACGGTGGACAAGCGACAGTTCGCCATCGTCCGGCAATTCGGTGAAATCAAGCGGGTCATCAAGGCGCCGGGTCTGAATTTCAAGATCCCGCTGATCCAGAACGTGACCTACTTCGAGCGCCGCATTCTCACCCTCGACACCCCCGAGCCGGAGCGTTTCATCACCTCCGAGAAAAAGAACGTGCTGGTGGACCTGTTCGTGAAATGGCGTGTGGCCGATCCCGAGCTGTACTTCGTCTCGGTCGGGGGCAGCGAGGCGCGCGCCCGCACCCGGATCGAGCAGACCGTCAATGCCGGCCTGCGCGAGGAGTTCGGCAAGCGCACGGTGCACGAGGTGGTCTCGGGCCAGCGCGACGACATCATGGAGCGCATGCGCGTGAAGGCCGATACCGATGCCCGCAAGATCGGCGTCGCAATCGTCGACGTGCGGCTCAAGCGCGTCGATCTGCCCACCGAGGTGTCCGAATCGGTCTATCGCCGCATGGAGGCGGAGCGCAAGCGTGTGGCCAACGAGCTGCGCTCGGAAGGTGCGGCCGAGGCGGAAAAGATCCGCGCCGACGCCGATCGCCAGCGCGAGATCATCGTGGCCGAAGCCTATCGTGGCGCCCAGGAGGTCAAGGGCGAGGGCGATGCCAAGGCGGCCAAGATCTACGCGGATGCCTTCGGCAAGGATGCGGAGTTCTACAGTTTTTACCGCAGCCTGCAGGCCTATCGCGAAACCTTCGCCGACAAGGGCGATCTGTTGGTGGTCGAGCCGGACAGCGACTTCTTCAAGTACCTTCGCCAGGGCGGCTCGGTCGGCAAGCCCAGGCCTGAATGAAGTCGACGCTGCTCACGGCCCTTGCCCTCATGTTGATCATCGAGGGCATTTTGCCGTTTGTCGCCCCGTCCATGTGGCGCGAAACCTTCGCCCGCCTGGTGCGGATGGCCGACGGCCAGATCCGATTCATTGGATTGAGTTCGATGCTCGTCGGGCTCATCCTGCTGTTCATTCTTAGTCACTGATCAATCTCATGCGCTGGGTTCTGCCCGAATACTTTCAGGATGTCCTTCCGCCCGAAGCGGACAAGCTCGAACACTTGCGTCGGCAGCTGCTCGACGCCTTTCGCGCGCACGGTTACCAGATGGTGGTGCCACCGCTGGTCGAATATCTCGAATCGCTTCTGACCGGTGCCGGCCAGGATCTGCGGCTGCGGACCTTCAAGTCGGTCGATCAGCTCTCGGGGCGCACCCTCGGGGTGCGCGCCGACATGACGCCCCAGGTCGCCCGGATCGACGCCCATCTGCTCAATCGCCGCGGCGTGACCCGGCTGTGCTACTGCGGCGCGGTGGCCCACACCATGCCGGCGACGCTGACGGCGTCGCGCGAGCCGATGCAGCTGGGCGCAGAGATCTATGGTCATGCCGGTATCGAGGCCGACATCGAGGTCATCCGCCTGCTCAACGAAGTGCTGCGCATCGCCCAGGTGCCGACCTCCCGGATCGACCTGAGCCACGTGGGCCTGTTCCGCGCCCTCATGGCCCGCGCCGGGCTGGACGACGAGGCGGAGCGCGCGATCTTCGACCTGCTCCAGGCCAAGGATGTGCCGGGCCTGAACGAGATGCTCGGCGACTGTGAAGAGCCCGTCCGCAGCGCGCTCATGGCGCTGCCGCGCCTGTATGGCGGTGTCGAGGTGCTCGCCGCGGCACGTACCAGTCTGCCCGATTGGCCCGAGGTGCGCGCCGCGCTCGATGCGCTCGAGGCGATCGCCCAGGCCTTGCCGGGGCTGCCGATCAGTGTCGACCTGGCGGATTTGCGCGGCTATCACTATCACAGTGGGGTCGTTTTTGCCGCCTATGGCGGCAATGCGGCCGGGGCGCTGGCCCTGGGCGGGCGCTACGACGCGGTCGGCCAGGCCTTCGGCCGCGGCCGCCCGGCGACCGGGTTCAGTCTCGATCTGCGCGAGCTGGTGCGCGGCTTGCCGGCCTCGGATCTGCCCGGGGCCATCCTTGCGCCGGCGGACGCATCGTCCGACCTGGCGGCCGCCGTCGCCGATTTGCGGGGGCGCGGAGAAATCGTAATGGAGGCGCTGCCGGGCCATGACGGCACGTGGCGCGAGGCGGGATGTGACCGCCAGCTTGTCAGGCAGGGCGACCGATGGACGGTCGTGCCGCTCGTGGGAGAATAAGCAGCAAATGGCAAAGAACGTAATCGTTATCGGAACCCAGTGGGGCGACGAAGGCAAGGGCAAGATCGTCGACTGGCTGACCGATCACGCCCAGGGCGTGGTTCGCTTTCAGGGGGGCCACAACGCCGGCCACACGCTGGTCATCGGCAACCAGAAGACGGTCCTGCACCTGATCCCGTCGGGCATCCTGCGCGAGGGCGTGGCCTGCTACATCGGCAACGGCGTCGTGCTCTCGCCCGAAGCGCTGCTGGCCGAAATCGACAAGCTCGAGGCCGCCGGCGTGAACGTGACCGAGCGCCTGCGCATTTCCGAGGCCTGCCCGCTGATCCTGCCGTACCACAAGGCCATGGACCTGGCGCGCGAGGCCGCCCGTGGTGCCAAGAAGATCGGCACCACCGGCCGTGGTATCGGCCCCGCCTATGAGGACAAGGTGGCACGGCGCGCGCTGCGCGTGCAGGACCTGCTGCGCCCGAAGCGCTTCGCCGAACAGCTGGCCGAACTGCTCGACTACTACAACTTCATGCTGACCCAGTACTACCAGGTCGAAGCCGTCGATTTCCAGAAGACCCTCGACGAGGCCCTGGGGATGGCGCCGCGCCTGGAGCAGCTGGTGGCGGACGTGCCGCGCGCCCTCTACGAGGCTCACCGCGATGGCGCCAATCTGCTGTTCGAAGGGGCGCAGGGCACGCTGCTCGACATCGACCACGGCACCTATCCGTTCGTCACCTCGAGCAACTGCACCGCCGGCGCGGCGGCGCCCGGCGCCGGTGTCGGCCCGAGCATGCTGCATTACGTCCTGGGGATCACCAAGGCCTACACCACCCGCGTGGGCTCCGGCCCGTTCCCGACCGAACTGTACGACGCGGAAAGCAAGCTCGACCCGATCGGCAAGCACCTGGCCACCAAGGGCAACGAGTTCGGCGCCACCACCGGGCGGGCTCGCCGCTGTGGCTGGTTCGACGCTGCTGCACTCAAGCGTTCGATCCAGATCAACGGTGTGTCCGGTCTGTGCGTCACCAAGCTCGACGTGCTCGACGGTGTCGAAGAGGTCAAGCTGTGCACCGGCTACGAGCTCGATGGCAAGCTGTGCGACATCCTGCCGGTGGGCGCGGAGGAAACCGAGCGTTGCATCCCGGTGTACGAAAGCCTGCCGGGTTGGCAGGAGAGCACCGTGGGTGTCAAGCGCCACGAGGATCTGCCCGAGGCCGCGCGCCGATATCTGAAGCGGATCGAAGAAGTGTGTGCGGTGCCGGTGGACATGATCTCGACCGGGCCGGACCGCGACGAAACCATTGTTCTTCGCCATCCGTTCAAATAACGCAAAACGCCCCGCTCAGCCGGGGCGTCGTTCTCTGTGCTCGAGGAGCGCCGACCGTTCTTGCGACGGCCGGTCAACGCAAAAGAGCCGATCGAATGATCGGCTCTCGGAATCTGGTGCCCAGAAGAGGACTCGAACCTCCACGTACTTACGTACACTAGCACCTGAAGCTAGCGCGTCTACCAATTCCGCCATCTGGGCAAGAGGCCGAATTATAGCGGTAATTTTTTTCAATGCAAACGAAAGTTTGCTCCAGGGAGGGGCCAGCCGGAAACGAAAAAGGCCGGGCAGCGAACTGACCGGCCTTTTGCGGAATCTGGTGCCCAGGAGAGGACTCGAACCTCCACGTACTTACGTACACTAGCACCTGAAGCTAGCGCGTCTACCAATTCCGCCACCTGGGCGAGAAGGCGCGCATTATATCGACTCCAAGAAGATTGTCAATGAATCAAGCAAGCAAAAAGAAAACAACCCAGAAGACCACGGCCAAACCGGCCAAGAAGCAGGCGGTAACCAAGCCGGCGAAGAAACCGTCCGCGTCCGGCGCGACGGGCAAAGCCTCGGCCGGTGCCGCACCGGCCCGCTCGCGCGGCGCGGCGGCTAACCGAACGACCGACTCCGCCGCCCAAGCGGGGGGCGGGGGCGCAAACCCAGCGCCATCCGGCGCGCCGATCCGTTCTATGCGCGCGAGTGCGAGCGCTACGACAACCCCCTGCCGAGCCGCGAGTACGTGGTCCAGATGCTGACCGAGCAGGGGCGCCCCATGACCATGGAGCACCTTGCGCGGGCGCTGGACATCCGCGAGCCCGAGATGCCGTTCTTCGAGCGTCGTCTGCGGGCCATGGAGCGCGACGGCGACCTGATGCGCAACCGGCGCGACGCCTACATCATTCCCGACAAGGTGGCGCTGATCAAAGGCCGGGTGGAGGGTCATCCGGACGGCTATGGTTTCCTGATTCCGGACGAGGGGGACGAGGATGTCTTCCTCGGCCCGCGGCAGATGCGCGATGTGCTCCATGGCGACCGCGCCATGGTGCGCATCTCCGGCGTGGATCGCCGCGGTCGCCCCGAAGGGCAGATCGTCGAGGTGCTCGAGCGTGGCAATTCGCGCATCGTCGGGCGCGTGATCGAAGAGCACGGGGTGCTTATCGTGGCGCCGGAGAACAAGCGCATCGCCCGCGACATCCTGCTCGCGCCGGGGCGCAGCAAGAAGGTCAAGACCGGCGACGTGGTCGTCGTCGAGCTGGTGGAGCAACCGAGCCGCTACACCGCCCCCATCGGCAAGGTGGTCGAGGTGCTGGGCCAGTACGCCGATCCGGGCATGGAAGTGGAGATCGCGCTGCGCAAGCACGAGCTGCCGCATGAATTCTCGGCTGAGGCCAAGGCGCAGACCCGCAAGCTGCCCGACAGGGTGCGCAAGAAGGATATGGCCGGTCGGGAGGACATCCGCCACCTGCCGCTGGTGACCATCGACGGCGAGACCGCCAAGGATTTCGACGACGCGGTGTATTGCGCCCGCGAGGGCCGTGGCTACCGCCTGGTGGTGGCGATCGCCGACGTGTCCCATTACGTCGAGCCCGGCTCCGCGCTGGATCACGAAGCGCGCGAGCGCGGTAACTCGGTGTATTTCCCGCGCCGGGTGATCCCGATGCTGCCGGAGAAGCTCTCCAACGGGCTGTGCTCGCTCAATCCGCAGGTGGACCGCCTGTGCATGGTCTGCGACATGGCCATCGGGCCGACCGGGGCGATCAAGCAGTATCGTTTCTACCCGGCGGTGATGTACTCCCATGCGCGCCTGACCTACAACCAGGTCGCCGCCGCCGTGTTCGACAAGGATCCGGAAGCGCTGGCCGTCGTCGGCGAGCGGCTCGGCGATCTGAAGAACCTCGACAAGCTGTTCCGGGTGCTGCTCAAGGCGCGCGCCAAGCGCGGTGCGATCGACTTCGAGACCACCGAGACGCGCATGATCTTCAACGACGAGGGCAAGATCGAGCGCATCGTGCCGGAGTCGCGCAACGACGCCCATCGCATCATCGAGGAGTGCATGCTGGCGGCCAACGTGTGTGCGTCGGAATTCCTCGCCAAGCACCGGCATGCGGCCCTGTACCGTGTCCATGAAGGCCCGTCGGTGGAGAAGCTCAAGCAGCTGCGCAGCTTCATGGGCGAGTTCGGCCTGCAGCTGGGCGGCGGGGACGACCCCCATGCCTCCGACTACGCCAAACTGCTGGACAAGGTGAAGGGCCGGCCCGACGAACAGCTGCTGCAGACGGTCATGCTGCGCTCCCTGCGCCAGGCCATCTACAGCCCGGACAACGTGGGCCACTTCGGCCTGGCCTACGAGTCCTACACCCACTTCACATCGCCGATCCGGCGCTATCCGGACCTGCTCATCCACCGCTCGATCAAGGCGGTGCTGCAGGGCAAGAAGTACACCCCGGGCGACTGGGAGGCCATCGGCCTGGCATGCTCCCAGACCGAGCGGCGCGCCGATGACGCGACCCGCGACGTCGAGGCCTGGCTCAAGTGCTTCTACATGCAGGATCGCATCGGCGAGGTCTTCACCGGCAGCGTCTCCTCGGTGGTACCCTTCGGCCTCTTCATCGCGCTCGACGACGTGTTCGTCGAAGGGCTGCTGCACATCTCCGAGCTCGGTGAAGACTACTTCCAGTACGACGAGTCGCGTCACGAGCTGTATGGCGAGCGCACCGGGCAGCGGTTCCGCCTGTCCGATCGCATCACCGTGCAGCTGATGCGGGTCGACCTGGAAACCACCAAGATCGATTTCCGGCTGGTGCGTGACGCCGACCAGGCCTCCGCGCCGGCCCGGGGCAGACGAAAGGGCAGGGCACGTGGCTAAGGCTTCCGGGCGCGAGACGCGCTTCATCTTCGGGTTTCACGCGATCCAGTCGCGGCTGCGCAACGATGCCGAGTCGATTCACGAGCTCCATGTCGCCGAGGGCCGCCAGGACGCCCGCTCGCGGGATCTGGTCGCCCTGGCCGAATCGCTCGGCGTGCGGGTGATGCCCACCGATGCGGCGCGCCTGGACGGCATGGCCGGCGGCGCGCGCCACCAGGGCGTGGTCGCGCGTGTCGATGCCCAGCACAAGGTGCTCAAGCTCGAGGACGTGCTCGAGACCCTCGACGGGCCGGCGCTGCTGCTGGTGCTCGATGGGGTGACCGATCCGCACAACCTGGGCGCCTGCCTGCGCGTGGCCGATGCCGCTGGCGCCCAGGCGGTGATCGCGCCCAAGGACCGCTCCGCGAGCCTCAATGCCACCGCCATCAAGGTGGCCAGCGGCGCCGCGGACACGGTGCCCTACGTGACCGTCACCAATCTGGCCCGGGCCATGCGCCAGATGCAGGAGGCCGGCATCTGGATCGTCGGTGCGGCCGGCGAGGCGGAGCAATCGCTCTACGAGGTCGATCAGACCGGCCCGGTGGCCTGGGTGCTGGGCGCGGAGGGCAGCGGCCTGCGGCGCCTGACCCGCGACACCTGCGACGTGCTCGCCAAGATTCCCATGCATGGATCGGTCGACAGCCTCAACGTTTCGGTCGCCACCGGCATCTGCCTGTTCGAGGCCTGCCGGCAGCGACGCCGGTAACCCCCAGGGCGGTCTTGTGCGGGCAACGCATTGATCCGCGCGGTTGCATTACGTTAACGTCAACGTAAGAATGGCGCTCCAGCGTGGCGGCATGGTCAGGGCGATGTCGGCGCGCACCATGATGCCCATAACGAAGGAGACGATTCCATGAGTGCTGCAGCCCCGTTCATCGCGGCCCGCGACTTCCTGCTCGAACATCGCACCGATTACGACACCGCCTACGCGCAGTTCCGCTGGCCGGCGCTGACGCAGTTCAACTGGGCGATCGACTACTTCGACGTCATGGCCGAGGGTAACGACCAGCCGGCCCTGTGGATCGTCGAGCAGGACGGTCGCGAAGCGAAGCTGAGCTTCGCGCAGATGTCGGTCCGATCGAACCAGGTGGCCAACTGGCTGCGTGCCCAGGGCGTCGTGCGCGGGGACCGGGTGCTGGTGATGCTGGGCAACGAGGTGCCCCTGTGGGAGACCATGCTCGCCGCCATCAAGCTCGGTGCGGTGCTGATTCCGGCCACCACCTTGCTGGCGCCCGACGATCTGGACGATCGCCTCGCGCGGGGGCAGGTCAGGCACGCGGTGATCGGCACGGCGCATGTGGACAAATTCGAGGGCAAGACCGGCTTCACCCGTATCGTCGTCGGTGGTGCTCAGGACGGCTGGCTGGCCTACGAGGACGCCTACGCGGCCGACACCCGCTTCGTGCCCGATGGCCCGACCCCGGTGGATGATCCGCTGCTGCTGTATTTCACCTCGGGCACCACCTCCAAACCCAAACTCGTGGAGCACAGCCACCAGTCCTATCCGGTCGGGCACCTGTCGACCATGTACTGGATCGGCCTGCAACCCGGCGACCGGCACATGAACATCAGCTCGCCGGGCTGGGCCAAGCATGCCTGGAGCTGCTTCTTCGCCCCGTGGAACGCCGGCGCCACGGTGTTCCTCTACAACTACACCCGCTTCGATGCCGCCGCGCTTCTGGAGGTGCTGGTCAAGTACGAGATCAGCACCCTGTGCGCTCCGCCCACGGTCTGGCGCATGCTCATCCAGCAGGATCTGGCGGCCTATCCGGTGGTGCTGCGCGAACTGATCGGTGCCGGCGAGCCGCTCAACCCGGAGGTGATCGAGCAGGTGGAAAAGGCCTGGGGCATCACCATCCGAGACGGCTTCGGCCAGACCGAAACCACCGCCCAGATCGGCAATCCGCCGGGGCAGCGGCTCAAGCCGGGGTCGATGGGGCGACCGCTGCCGGGCTACACGGTGGCGCTGATCGGCAACGACGGCCGCCCCGCCAAGGAGGGCGAAGTCTGCCTCGACCTGGCCGCACGCCCCGTGGGGCTCATGCGCGGTTACGCCGGTGACGCGGCCAAGACCGCCGAAGCGATGCGTGACGGCTTCTATCACACTGGCGACGTGGCCGAGATCGACGCCGACGGCTACATCACCTACGTGGGCCGCGCCGACGACGTGTTCAAGGCCTCCGACTATCGCATCAGCCCGTTCGAGCTCGAAAGCGTGCTCATCGAGCATCCGGCCGTGGCCGAGGCTGCGGTGGTACCCAGCCCCGATCCGGTTCGCCTGGCCGTGCCCAAGGCCTTCGTGATCCTGGTCGCCGGGCAGACGCCGAGCGCCGAACTGGCGCGCGACATCCTCGCGTTCACGCGCGCGCATCTGGCGCCTTACAAGCGCATCCGTCGGCTCGAGTTCGCCGATCTGCCCAAGACCATCTCCGGCAAGATCCGTCGCGTCGAGTTGCGCAAGCGGGAGGCGCAACGGGCCGAGCGGGGGGCGCTGGAGTTCTGCGAGGACGATTTCCCCGATCTCAAGTAACCAGCACCGCGGTCGCCCGCGCCGAAGTGATACCAACCGCGAGGGCCGAACCTGATACAATGCGCGGCGTGGCGGGTCTCCCCGCATTGCAGCGCGGTGAACCTGGTCAGGGCGGGAACGCAGCAGCCACAGCCGTTTCCTGCAAGTGCCGGGGGTTTGGCTCGCCACCCCAACAACAGAAACGCCGACCTTCGGGTCGGCGTTTCGCTTTGTTGCGCCCCGGCGTGTCAGCCCAAGGCGGTGTCGAGCAGCATCATCAAGGCGAAGCCGACGGTCAGCCCCGACGTGGCCAGGGAAGCATGGCCCCGACGGTGCGATTCGGGGATGATCTCGTGGCTGACCACGAAGAGCATCGCACCGCCGGCGAAGGCCAGCGCCCAGGGCAGGACGCTCACGAACACCCCGACCAGGCTCGCCGCCATCACCGAGGCCACCGGTTCGGCCAGCCCCGTGAGCGCCGCCACCACGAAGGCGAAGACTCGCCCGTAGCCGGCGCTGACCAGCGCGGCCGCCACCACCAGCCCCTCGGGAATGTCCTGGATGGCAATGCCGCCGGCCAGCGCCGCCCCCTTGCGCATCTCGTCCTGGGCGAAACCCACGCCGATGGCCAGCCCTTCGGGCACGTTGTGCAGGGCGATGGCCGCCACGAACAGCCACACGCGGGTCAGGTCGGCGCGCCCGCGCCCCTCGATCAGTGCGTTCTCCACATGTTCGTGGGGCAGCGCATGGTCCGCGAAGAGCAGGGCGCCAGCGCCGAGGAGGAGGCCGGCGACCACCACGCCACCGGCGCTCCAGGTGCCCATGCCGAGGGCGCCGGCGGCGTCGAGGGCCGGAATCACCAGCGAGAACGCGGTGGCGGCGAGCATGACGCCGGCGCCGAAGCCGAGCAGGGTGTCCACGGTCTTGTCGCCGATGCGGCGTGCGAGCAGCACCGGCACGCCCCCGGCGGCGGTCGCCAGTGCGGCGACCAGACCGCCGCGCAAGGCCGCCGCGACCACCGGATCGCCGTGGGCCTGCACGCCGCCGATGGCCAGCGCGAGCACGCCGACGAGCAGCACCAGCATGCCCACCGCTTCGGCCACCGGGTGCTTGCGCCCGCCGGTGCCGATCACCAGTTGCTTGATTTCCTGTGCGGACATGTGACGTCCCTCCCTGAGTACATGACTTCAGTGTGGAGGGGTGCGGGCGATTGATCCAATGGATTGCATTTACCAATTCGATATATAAAGCCAATGGGCGGCGGCGGGTGCGGATGCGCTGGCCGGGGTGTCTCGGCGCCGCTGCGCCTGGGTGGCGAGCCAGTCGATCACCGGTTCCGGGATCTCGATGCGAGGCTGATGCCAGTCGGCGACGCCTCGGTGGTAGCACGCTTTCATCGTGGTGCGTGCCGATTGCCTGCGCCAATGGATGGTCAGCATCCGATGGATTGGCGTTTTTGATCGCCGGGGTGAACTCGCCGTGTTCACCCCGGGCGGGCCTGCTAGAATTCCGCCCATGTCCTATCAAGTCCTGGCCCGCAAGTGGCGCCCCAAGAGCTTCGACACCCTGGTCGGCCAGGAGCATGTCGTACGGGCCCTGACGCATGCGCTCGAGACCGGGCGATTGCATCACGCCTATCTGTTCACGGGCACGCGCGGCGTCGGCAAGACCACTATCGCGCGCATCATGGCCAAGGCGCTCAATTGCGAGACCGGCATCACGCCCACGCCCTGCGGGCAGTGCGCGTCCTGCCAGGAGATCGACGCCGGACGCTTCGTCGACCTGCTCGAGGTGGACGCGGCCACCAACACCCGCGTGGACGAGATGCGCCAGCTGCTCGAGAACGCCACCTACGCGCCCACCCGTGGGCGTTTCAAGGTGTATGTGATCGACGAGGTGCACATGCTCTCGAACTCCGCCTTCAACGCCATGTTGAAGACGCTGGAGGAGCCGCCCGAGCACATCAAGTTCATCCTCGCCACCACCGATCCGCAGAAGATTCCGGTCACGGTGCTGTCGCGTTGCCTGCAGTTCAATCTCAAGCAGATGCCGCAGGGGCACATCGTCGAACACCTCGCCCGCATCCTCGAACAGGAGGGCGTGCCCACCGAGCCGGCGGCGCTGCGCCATCTGGCCAAGGCGGCAGCCGGTTCCATGCGCGACGCGCTGTCCCTGCTCGACCAGGCCATCGCCCACGGCGCCGGCAAGGTGGAGGACGAGGCGGTGCAGGCCATGCTCGGCACCGTGGGGGACGATCACCTGTTCGCCCTGCTCGACGCGCTCAGGGACGAGAACGTGGCGGCGATGCTCGAGACCGCCGCGGCGATGGAGGCGCGCAGCCTGTCCTTCGAAGCGGCGCTGCAGTCGCTCGCCTCGCTGCTGCAGCGCATCGCGGTGTTCCAGTTCGCCCCCGAAGCGGTCACCGACGCCTTCGAGGCCGAGCGTCTGCAGCCCTACGCCGACGCCTTCGACCCGGAATTTCTCCAGCTGGCCTACCAGATCGCCATTCACGGTCGTGACGAACTGCCGCTGGCGCCCGACGAGTACGCCGGTTTCACCATGACCCTGCTGCGCCTGCATGCGTTCCGCCCGGATGCCGGCGGCGCGGCCGGTGGCGGTGGATCGGCTGCGCCGCAGCCGAAAAGGGCGGCCCCCGCCGCGCTCGCCGTTACGGCACCCCCCGCGCGCACCGCGGCCCCGGCGCCGAAACCCGCGCCCGCCCCGCCGGTGCCGGTCGCCAGCGTGCCGCCGGTGGCGCAGGCGGTGGCCACGCCCGCGCCGGCTCCGGTGGGAGACGTCCCCCCCTGGGAGGATCTGCCGCCCGAAGCGATGGATCACGGCGCACCGTCCGGTCCATTGCCTGACGAAGCGCATGAGGGGGCGATGTCGCCGCCGCCCGTGGCTACCGCCAAACCGGCCGCCGTCTCGCCGGTCCATGAGAACCCTGCAGCGCCGGCCCCGGCCCCGGCCCCGAGCCGTGCCGTGGAAGGTGAACTGGACTGGCATGGGCTGATCCGCGAGCTGGGCCTCAAGGGCATGGTGCGCGAGTTGGCCCAGCACTGCGAATGGGGCGGCATGGCCGACGGCGAGATCCGCCTCACCCTGGGCGAGGCGCACAAGCACCTGATGGCGATGGCGACCAACGTCGATCGCCTGCAGGCCGAGCTCAACCAGCATTTCGACCGGCCCGTGCGGCTGCGCATCGAGATCGGCCGCATCGCCGGCGAGACGCCCGCACAGCGGGACGCGGCGATCCGCCAGGTGCGCCACGCCGAAGCGGTGGCGGCGCTGGAACAGGATCCCTTCGTCCAGGAAATGATTGAGCGCTTCGACGCGACCTTGCAGGAATCGTCGGTGCGCCCCCTCTGAAACACGCTTGATTTGGAGTAGATGCCATGATGAAAGGCGGCATTGCCGGCCTGATGAAACAGGCCCAGAAGATGCAGGAAAACCTGCAGAAGGCGCAGGAAGAACTCGCACACATCGAGGTCGAGGGCCAGTCGGGCGCCGGCATGGTCAAGGTCACCATGACCTGCAAGCACGACGTGCGCCGGGTCGAGATCGACGAGTCGGTGATGGACGACAAGGAAATGCTCGAAGACCTGGTCGCGGCGGCGCTCAACGACGCCGTGCGCCGGGTCGAGGCGACCACGCAGGAGAAGATGGCGGGCTTCTCGTCCGGCCTGAACCTGCCGCCCGGCATGAAGCTGCCGTTTTGAACGGAGCGCCCATGTTCCTTGGAACCGTAGGTCGGACTTCAGTCCGGCCGCGGCGGCGGATGCAGCCCGGTTTGTCGGACTGAAGTCCGACCTACGGGTACGCCCAGTCACATGACGCCTTCCGCCCTCGACGCCCTCATCGAAGCGCTGCGCTGCCTGCCGGGTGTGGGCCCGAAGTCGGCCCAGCGCATGGCCTACCATCTGCTCCAGCGTGACCAGAAGGGCGCGGCGCGGCTGGCGGCCTCGCTGGGCCATGCGCTCGATACCCTGCGTCACTGCGCGAAGTGCAACACCTTCACCGAGCAGGAAATCTGCCAGCGTTGCGCCAACCCGCAGCGCGACCACCGCCTGCTGTGCGTGGTGGAGATGCCCTCCGATCTGGCCATGCTGGAACAGACCCATATCTTCAACGGGCTGTACTACGTGCTCATGGGGCGCATGTCGCCGCTCGACGGCATCGGCCCGCGCGAGCTCAAGCTCGACAAGCTGGTCGAGCGTGCGTCGGACGGGGTGGTCGAGGAGGTGATCCTCGCGACCAACTTCACCAACGAGGGCGAGGTGACCGCACACACCGTCGGCGAACTGCTGCGCGCGCGCGGCCTCAAGGTGAGCCGCATCGCGCGTGGTGTACCGGTCGGCGGCGAACTCGAACACACCGATATCGGCACCATCGCCCAGGCCCTGCTCGAGCGGCGCGCGGTCGCCGACGAGACCTGAGGCAGACCGCAGGATGACGGACAAACCGCTGGCCGGCGTCCGCGTGATCGAATTCGGCACCCTGATCGCCGGTCCGTTCTGCACCCGGGTGCTGGCCGAATTCGGTGCCGAGGTGATCAAGATCGAGACTCCGGGCACCGGCGATCCGCTGCGCAAGTGGCGCAAGCTGCATGGCGACACCTCGCTGTGGTGGTACGTGCAGGCGCGCAACAAGCAGTCGGTGACGCTCAATCTCAAGTCGCCCGAAGGGGTCGAGGTCGCCCGCCAGCTGGTCGCCGGCGCCGACATCGTGGTGGAGAACTTCCGCCCGGGGGTGATGGAGAAGCTCGGGCTCGGTTGGGAGACGCTCAAGGCCGACAACCCGGGCCTGGTGATGGTGCGCCTGTCCGGCTTCGGCCAGACCGGGCCCTACCGCGACCAGCCGGGCTTCGGCGCCATCGGCGAATCCATGGGCGGGCTGCGCTACATCACCGGCTATGCGGACCGGCCGCCGGTCAAGACCGGCATCTCCATCGGCGATTCCATTGCCGCCCTGTGGGCGGCGCTCGGGGCGCTGATGGCGCTGCGCCATCGCGAGGTGCACGGCGGCGCCGGGCAGGTGGTGGACGTGGCCCTGTACGAGGCGGTGTTCGCCATGATGGAGAGCCTGGTGCCCGAGTACGACATGTTCGGCTTCATCCGCGAGCGTACCGGCAACGTGATGCCCGGCATCACGCCCTCGAACACGCACACCTCCAAGGATGGCCGGCACATCATCGTCGGCGGCAACGGCGATGCGATCTTCAAGCGCCTGATGACGGCGATCGGCCGGCCGGATCTGGCCGACGACCCGACACTGGTCGACAACGCCGGCCGCGACGCGCGCGCCGCTGAGCTGTACGGCGCCATCGACGACTGGGTGGCGCGGCATGATGCCGCGGCGGTGATCGACACCCTCAAGGCCGCCGACGTGCCGACCTCGCCGGTGTATTCCATCGCCGACATGATGGCCGATCCGCAGTTCATCGCGCGGCGCATGTTCGAGCCCCTGTCGCTGCCCGATGGCGCCTCGGTGAAGGCGCCCGGCGTCGTGCCGCGTTTGAGCGACACGCCGGGCGGCACCGAATGGCCGGGGCCGGCCCTGGGGGAGCACACCGACGCGGTCCTGGCGGCGCTGGGTTACCGGCCGGAGCGTATCGAAGCATTGCGGGTCGCCGGCGTGATCTAACGCAAGGCAGGCGATTCTGTGCGGCGCACAATTGCTGTTTTGCAGCAAAAAACGGGTCAGCGGCGGCGGGTAAGCCGTGTGCTGGTGCCAAAAATATGACGTAAGCGCATGATTTGAAAGGATTCCGGCAGATCGGACTTTTTCTGCACTGCCGTATTCGTTATAATTTTGCGGTTTTTTGCTAGGGATTTTTGCTTCCTATTTCGGGGAAATGGCTCATGAGCGTTGAAGAAAAGATGGACAGTAGCCGTCGGCAGTTGTTGCTGGCTACGTCGGTCGCCGGTGGTGCGGCGGCCGCGGCGACGGCGGTGCCTTTTGTTGCCAGCCTGACGCCGTCCGAGCGTGCCAAGGCGGCCGGTGCGCCGGTCGAGGCCGATGTCAGCAAGCTCGCACCGGGCGAGATGATGACCGTCGAGTGGCGTGGCAAGCCGGTGTGGATCCTGCGCCGCACCGAGGAGATGCTGGCCTCGCTGCCGAAACTCGACGATCGCGTCGCCGATCCGCATTCCGACAAGTCGGAGCAGCCCGAGTACGCCAAGAACGAGACGCGCTCCATCAAGCCCGAGTATCTGATCGCGGTCGGGATCTGCACGCACCTGGGGTGCTCGCCGTCCGCCAAGTTCGCGACCGGCGAGGAGAGCGGCCTGGGCGCCGACTGGCTGGGCGGTTTCCTCTGTCCCTGTCACGGCTCCACCTTCGATCTGGCCGCACGCGTGTTCAAGAGCAAGCCGGCACCGACGAACCTGGTGATTCCGCCGCACAAGTATCTGACGGACACGACAATCCTGATTGGTGAAGATGGGACGGCCTAAGTCATGACGACCAAATCTCAAGCTCTGCTGAACTGGATCGACGAGCGCTTCCCGCTGACGTCGACCTGGAAGGCGCATCTGTCCGAGTACTATGCGCCGAAAAACTTCAACTTCTGGTACTTCTTCGGCTCCCTGGCCCTGCTGGTGCTGGTGATCCAGATCGTCACCGGGATCTTCCTGGTGATGAACTACAAGCCGGATGCTTCGCTCAATGCGGCCGGTATCCCGGTGGCCTTCGCGTCCGTCGAATACATCATGCGCGACGTGTCGGGCGGCTGGCTGATCCGCTACATGCACTCGACCGGGGCTTCGGCCTTCTTCATCGTGGTGTATCTGCACATGTTCCGGGGTCTGCTCTACGGTTCCTACCGCAAGCCGCGCGAGCTCATCTGGCTGTTCGGCGTCGCCATCTTCCTGGCGCTCATGGCCGAGGCCTTCATGGGCTACCTGCTGCCCTGGGGCCAGATGTCGTTCTGGGGCGCGCAGGTGATCGTGAACCTGTTCTCCGCGATTCCGCTGGTCGGCCCGGATCTGTCCCTGATCATCCGTGGTGACTACGTGATCTCGGACGCGACCCTGAACCGTTTCTTCTCCTTCCACGTCATCGCCGTGCCGCTGGTGCTGATCGGTCTCGTCGTCGCCCACATCGTGGCGCTGCACGAAGTCGGCTCCAACAACCCGGACGGGGTCGAGATCAAGAAGAAGAAGGACGCCAACGGCATCCCGCTCGACGGCATCCCCTTCCACCCGTACTACACGGTGAAGGACATCGTCGGTGTGGTCGGTTTCCTGATCGTTTTCAGCGCGGTGATGTTCTTCGCGCCGGAAGGGCACGGCTACTTCCTCGAAGCCAACAACTTCATCCCGGCCGATCCGCTCAAGACGCCGCCGCACATTGCGCCGGTGTGGTACTTCACGCCGTTCTACTCGATCCTGCGTGCCGTGACCTATCCGCTGTTCGGCCTCGACGCCAAGTTCTGGGGCGTGATCGCGATGGGGGCCTCGGTGCTGATCTTCGCCGCGCTGCCGTGGCTGGATCGCAGCCCGGTCAAGTCGATCCGCTACAAGGGCCCGATCTTCAAGATCGCGCTGGTGGTGTTCGTGATCGTCTTCGCGATCCTCGGCTACCTGGGGGTGCTGCCGCCCGACAACGGCGGGCCGCGTGATACCACCTCCAAGATCTGCGCCGTGCTGTACTTTGCGTTCTTCCTGCTGATGCCCTGGTACAGCAAGTGGGACAGCTACAAACAGGAACCGGAAAGGGTGACTCACTGATGGAAACGCGTGCAATGAAACTCGTGAAGCATCTGCTTGCCGCGGTGCTGTTCGTACCGGCGCTGGCGCTGGCAAACACCGGGGAACTGCAGCTGGACAAGGCGCCCGTGAGCATGGACGGCGCCTCGCTCCAGCATGGTGCCAAGCTGTTCGTCAATTACTGTCTGAACTGCCATGGCGCCAGTGGCCTGCGCTACAACCGCCTGGAAGACATCGGCCTGTCCGAGACGATGATCAAGGACAACCTGATGTTCACCGCTGACAAGATCGGCGAGCAGATGAAGATCGCCCTGCGCCGTGCCGACGGCAAGGCCTGGTTCGGTGCAGCCCCTCCGGACCTGACCCTGATCGCCCGTACCAAGGAAAGTGGCGCCGACTGGCTCTACACCTACCTGCGTTCGTTCTATCGCGACCCGAACCGCCCGACCGGCTGGAACAACATCGTGTTCCCGAACGTCGGCATGCCGCACGTGCTGTGGCAGCTGCAGGGTGACCAGATCGGCAAGGTGAGCGAGAAGGACGACGGTCACGGCGGCAAGATGAAGGAGATCGAGCTGGAGCTGGCCAAGCCGGGCAAACTGACGGTCGAGGAATACGACAAGTCCGTGGCCGACCTGGTGTCCTTCCTGGTGTGGATGGGCGAGCCGATGGCCGAGCAGCGCAAGGCGATCGGCTGGTGGGTCCTGGCTTTCCTCGCCGGCTTGTTCGTCCTGAGCTACGCGCTCAAGAAGAACTACTGGCGGGACATCCACTAAAGCCGTCCGGGCCGCGTCGGCGCGGCCCGATGGTCGTAGTTTTGCGCCGTATGCCCCCGGGCATGCGGCGTTCAGCATTCATGGAGCTGACACTGACATGATGAATTTGTACTCCGGAACGACGGATCCTTTCAGCCACCGTTGCCGGATCGTGCTGTTCGAGAAAGGGATGGATTTCCAGGTCATTGACGTGGACCTGGATCACAAACCCGAAGACATTGCCGTAATCAACCCTTACAACCGCGTGCCGGTGCTGGTCGATCGCGACCTGGTGCTGCACGAGGCCAACATCATCAACGAGTATATCGACGAGCGCTTTCCGCATCCCCAGCTGATGCCGCCCGACCCGATCATGCGGGCACGGGCGCGCCAGCTGCTGCATACCTTCGAGCAGGAGCTGTTTGCCGACATCGACGTGCTCGAGAAGAACCAGAAGGGCGCCGACAAGGTACGTGCGAACATCCGCGATCAGCTCACCCAGCTGGCGCCGATGTTCACCAAGCAGACCTTCATGCTCGGCGAGGAGTTCTCCATGCTCGACGTGGCGGTCGCACCGCTGCTGTGGCGCCTGGAGCACTATGGCATCGAGCTGCCCAAGGCGGCGGCGCCGCTCATGAAATATGCGGAGCGTATCTTCAGCCGCCAGGGCTTCATCGACGCACTGACCCCATCCGAGAAGGTCATGCGCCGCTGAGGTGTCGAGGCGATGGTTCCCGGCCGGTGGCCGGGGACCTTTCACAGGAGCTGCAACCCGCCATGTCCGATATCTCCACCAAACCCTACCTGATTCGCGCCATCTACGAATGGTGTATTGACCAGGGCTATACCCCGTACGTGGCGGCCATGGTCGACACGAACACGCGGGTGCCGCCCGGGAGCGCCAAGGACGGCCAGATCGTGCTCAACGTCAGCCCGGATGCCACGCATCAGCTCGACATGAGCAATGACGTCATCCGGTTTCAGGCACGCTTTGGCGGCGTGGCCCACGCCCTGAGCATTCCGGTGGCCAACGTGATCGCCATCTACGCGCGTGAGAATGGTCAGGGCATGGCCTTCGAAGTGACCGCCGTCGAGGACGAGGTGCCGTCGGACGTCGAAGCGGATCCGGAGATCGAGTCGGTCGATGCCCCCGAGCCGCCGGACGACGGCGCGCCCGGCGGGGGAGGACGTGGCCACCTGAAGGTGGTCAAGTAGATCGACCTGACAACCCCGCCGAAGGCGGGGTTTTTTGTTCAGGCGGCGTTGCGCGCACGGGGCGAGGATGCGGCAGGCGACGACGCCTCGCCGACGATGTCGCGATACAAGGCGGCGAGGCGCCCGGCCATGACGTCGGCGCTCCAGGTGCGGGCATATTCGTGGGCGTCGTGGGCCAGCTGTCGGCGCAGCGGATCATCGCGCAGCAGGGTGTCGACGGTGCTGGCGAAACCGTCGGCCTCGGCCGGCGCGATGCGGCAGCCGCGTTGCGGCCCGAGGATGTCGCGGGTGCCCATTTCGGCCACGGCAACCACCGGTGTGCCCAGCGCCATCGCTTCGAGCAGGACCAGGCCCTGGGTTTCGGTGCGCGAGGCGAACACGAACAGGTCGGCGGCGCGGTAGCAGTCATGGAGCTCGTGATGCCGGTCGAGGTAGCCGAGGAAGCGCACATGGGCGTCGAGTCCGAGGCGTTCGCTGTGGGCACGCAGGCTGGCCAGGGCGGGGCCTTCGCCGGTGACGACGAGGACCGCCTTCGGTTGGGCCCGGCGCAGGCGGTCGACCATGTCGATCAGCAGGCCGATGTTCTTCTCATGCGCGACCCGGCCGACGAACAGCAGCATGCGGGCGTCCGGGTCGATGTCGTAGCGTTCGCGGAAATAGGCGCCGTCGCCGCCATGGAACCCGTTCATCGGGATGCCCGTGGGGAGCACATGCATCGGCCGGGTGACGCCGTAGGCGGCCAGGGTGTCGCGCATGGCCGAGGAGGGCACGATGATCGCGTCCAGCGCGTTGCACTGGGTGCGCGAGAAGCGCCGTGCCGCGGCCTTCAGCCAGGTGCGCGGGGCGAAGGGCACGTAGTGGTAGAGGTATTCCTCGAAAAAGGTGTGATAAGTGCACACGCAAGGCACCCCGAGCTGCTGGGCGATTTCGATGCCCGCATAGTGGGCGACGAAAGGGGTTTGCACATGCACGATCCGCGGTGCCAGTTCGCGCAGCCGTGCCACCGTGTTGCGGATCGCCGCGCGGCGCATGATGCGGTCTTCCGGGTCGATGGGCAGGTAGCGCGAGGGAATCCGGATGATGCTCCCGTCGTCGTCGCGCTGGGCCGGATAGGCCGGCGCCACCAGGGTGGTGCTCACCCCGTGGGGCGCGAGGGCGTGGCGGAAGGTTTCGATCGAGGTGCTGACGCCATTGATTCGGGGAAAATACACATCTGACAGCATCAACACATTCATGAAGGGCGGCTCCTCGCTCGGGAAGCGCCAATCTAGTGGAGGTGCATGACGGTTTGTTTGCAGGCGATTCAGGGAAGTTGACCTGCATCACCGCGTACATCTTGCCTTTGGCGTAGCGTCGAGGCCGAATCGAGCACGAGGAATCAGCAATGAAACGCATGGAATGGAACGACACCCTGGAACTGGGGCTGGCGCCGATGGATGCCACCCACCGGGAGTTCGTGGAGTGCTACAACGCCCTGGCGGAGGCGCCGGAGGCCGATTTCATCGACTGTCTGGACGCCTTCATCGCACACACGGTCGAGCACTTCGAGCAGGAAAACCGCTGGATGGCGGCGGTGAACTTCCCGGGCTGCCACAAGGCGGAACACGACCGGGTGCTCACCGTGCTGCGCGATGTGCGCCGGCTCGCCGCGGCCGGCGACATGGCGCTGGGGCGCCGTCTGGTGGAGGAGTTGCCGCCGTGGTTCGAAAACCATGCCTCGGGCATGGATGCGGCCCTGGCCTTCCATCTCGAGACCATCGGTTTCGATACCGGCAGCGGTGACATCGCCCATCCGGAGAAACTCTCGGGGGTCAGCTGCTCGACCGCGGAAGGCAGCGCCTGCGGCTGAAGGACACCGTGGGTGCCGGACGGTGGGCGGGTTTCAACCTGCCCGACGAGGCTGACGCTCAACCGTCGAAGCGCGTGCCCAGGAACGGAAAATCCGGGATCGGGGGCGTGCCCGACATGAGGTCGGCCAGGGCGGCGGCCGAGCCACAGGCCTGGGTCCAGCCCAGGGTGCCGTGGCCGGTGTTGTAGTAGAGATTGAGCAGACCACTCTTGCCGATCAGCGGCGTGTTGCCCGGAGTGGTCGGGCGCAGGCCGCACCAGGTCTGGGCGGCATCCAGATCGGTGCCGCCCGGGAACCGGGAGGCCACCCATTCGATCAGGCCGCGGCTGCGGCGCGGGTCCAGGGTCAGGTCGTAGCCATTGAGTTCGGCCGTGCCCGCCACCCGCAGGGTGTCGCCGAAGCGCGAGCAGACGATGCGCCGGGCCTCGTCCGTGAGGCTGACCTCGGGGACGCGCGCGGCATCGACGACCGGAACACTGATCGAATAGCCCTTCACCGGATAGATGGGCAGCCGTTCGCCCAGGGGCGCGACGAGCATCGGGCTGTAGCTGCCCAGGCAGACCACATAGCTGTTCGCTTCGATCCGCTCGGGCCTGCCGTCGGCAGCGACCACGCGCACGCCTTCGACCAGATCGCCCTGGTGGTCGATGCCCTCGATGCGGGTGCCGAAGCGAAAACGGACCCCGTCGGCCTGCAGGCGTGCGGCGAGCGCGTCGATGAAGGCGTGGGCGTCGCCCGATTCGTCGTCCGGCGCGTAGATGCCCCCCAGCGGTGGCTGCGCCATGTGCGCCAGCGCCGGTTCGATCTCCACGCAGCGAGCCGCGTCACACGCCTCGGCGCGGATCTGGTGTTGCGCCAGCACGGCGACCCGCGCGGGAATCGCGCGAACGTCGTCGGCTTCGAAGAACAGATGCAGGATGCCGCGCTCGGTGTGCGGGTAGTCGAGGCCGGCCTCGTCGCGCAACTGGGCCAGGCAGCGCCGGCTGTAGCGGGCCAGGGCGGCGATGGCGCGCGTGTTGCGCTCGGTACGCCAGGGCAGGCATTCGCGCAGGAAACGCGCGGCCCAGGCCCATTGGCGCCAATCGGCATGCGGGCTGAACTTGAGCGGTGCGTCGTCCTTGCCCAACCAGCGCAGTACCGTCATGGGCGCGGACGGGTTGGCCCACGGCTCCGGGTGACTGACCGAAATCTGCCCGCCGTTGGCAAAGCTCGTCTCCATGGCCGGCGCGTCCTGGCGGTCGACGACGGTGACGTCGAAGCCGGCGCGCTTGAGATACCAGGCGGAGGTCACGCCGGCGAGGCCGGCGCCGAGGACGAGGACGTGCATGAACGGTGGCAGGGGCGGGTGGTTCGTGATCGGGAGAGCCGATGATACCGCCAACGTGCAGTCGGCACCGGAAAACGGGATAATCCGCCTGACCCCGTTCATTGCCATTCCGGAGTGCTCCCCATGCAGCGTGTCACCCTTACCCAGTTCCTCATCGAGCAGCAGCGCGCAGGCCACATGACGGCCGACCTGCGTCTGCTCATCGAAGTGGTGGCCCGGGCGGTGAAGGCGATCAGCGTCAATGTCTCCAAGGGGGCGCTGGCCGGGGTGCTGGGCGAGGCCGGGTCCGACAACGTGCAGGGCGAGGCACAGAAGAAGCTCGACGTGATCGCCAACGACATCCTGATCCAGGCGAACGAGTGGGGCGGCCATCTGGCGGCCATGGCCTCCGAAGAGGTCGAGACCGTCCAGGCCATCCCCCGCGACTATCCCAAGGGCGGTTACCTGCTCCTGTTCGATCCGCTCGACGGCTCCTCCAACATTGACGTGAACGTGTCCGTCGGCACCATCTTTTCGGTGCTGCGCTGCCCCGGCAACTGCACCGATCCGACCGAGGCGGACTTTCTGCAGGCCGGCGAGACCCAGGTGGCGGCCGGGTACTCGGTGTATGGCCCCTCGACTCAGCTGGTGCTGACCGTCGGCCATGGGGTGCATGCGTTCACGCTCGATCGCGAGATGGGCAGCTTCATCTACACCCATCCGAACATGACCATCCCCGAAGACACCGGCGAATACGCCATCAACGCGTCCAATGCGCGCCATTGGGAAGCGCCGGTGCAGCGTTACGTGGCGGAGCTGCAGGCCGGCAAGACCGGCCCGCGCGGCAAGGATTTCAACATGCGCTGGGTGGCCTCGATGGTGGCCGACGTGCATCGCATCCTCACCCGGGGGGCGTGTTCATGTACCCGCTCGACGCCAAATGCAAGGACAAGGGCGGCAAGCTGCGGCTCATGTACGAGGCCAACCCCATGGCGATGCTCGTGGAGCAGGCCGGCGGCGCGGCCACGACCGGGCGCGAGCGCATCCTCTCCCTCCAGCCGGAGCGGCTGCACCAGCGCGTGCCGGTGATCCTCGGTTCGCGCAACGAGGTCGAGCGGGTCACCCGCTATCACCTCGACGCCTGATCCGTGCGTGGCTCATCTGGCAAACGCCGCCCTCCGGGGCGGTTTTTTTGTGCCCGAACGTCGGTACTTGCCGCTGGTCACAGCAACGGAAGTTGATTGTCGGGCCTCAGCGGCTTGAATGAGAGAAGACAATCCCCTCACAGGGTCGGTGACGCCACAAGCGTCGCGCCGACCGACGCAAGGAGTCGCTCATGACACCGACCCCGCTATCCAGGGAGGCCGCCGCGCTGCCCGCGTCGCCGCGTGGCCCCCTGCGCCAGGCCATCGACGCCGCCTGCCGTGCGCCGGAGGCCGAATGCCTTGAACCGCTCATCCTCGCCGCCCGGCTGACCGAAGCCCAGGCCGGGCAGGTACGTGCGCTGGCCCGCTCGCTGGTGGCGGGGGTGCGGGCGGCCCGGGTGCACCGCTCGGGCGTCGACGCGCTCATGCGCGAATTCTCCCTGTCCACCCATGAGGGCGTGGCGCTCATGTGTCTGGCCGAGGCACTGCTGCGGGTGCCGGACGCGGACACCGCGGACCGGCTCATCCGCGACAAACTGGCCGCCGGTGACTGGCAGGCGCACATCGGCCACAGCCCCTCCATGTTCGTCAATGCCGCGGCCTGGGGGTTGCTCATCACCGGGCGTCTCGTCGGCGGCACCGAAACCCGTGGCCTGCGCGCGGCCCTGGGCCGGCTGGCCCACCGGGGCGGTGAGCCCCTGGTGCGCAAGGGCATGGATCTGGCCATGCGGGTGCTGGGCGAGCAGTTCGTCATCGGCCAGGACATCCCATCCGCACTCGAAACCGCGCGCTTCGGCGAAGCACGCGGCTATCGTTACGCCTTCGACCTGTTCGGCGAGGCGGCCGTCACTGCGGCCGATGCCGAACGCTATTTCGCGCGCTACGCCGAGGCCATCCATGCGATCGGCCAGGGTAACGCACGCCGCGGCGTCATCGATGGCAACGGCATGGCGATCAAGCTCTCGGCGCTGCATCCGCGCTACCGCTGGTCGCAGCGCGACCGGGTGATGGGCGAGTTGCTGCCCCGGGTGCGTGAGTTGTTTCTGCTCGCGCGCGAGTACGACATCGGGGTCAGTCTTGACGCCGAGGAGGCCGATCGGCTGGAACTGTCCCTCGACGTGTTCGAGGCCCTGGCCATGGATCCGGCCTTCGACGGCTGGCACGGGCTCGGCTTTGTGGTTCAGGCCTACCAGAAGCGCGCGCCGCGCGTGATCGACGCGTTGATTGCGCTGGCGCGCCGCAGCGGTCACCGGCTCATGCTGCGGCTCGTCAAGGGGGCCTACTGGGACACCGAAATCAAGCGGGCGCAAGTGGACGGCCTCGCCGACTACCCGGTGTTCACCCGCAAGGTGCACACCGACGTGGCCTACCTGGCCTGCGCGCGCACGCTGCTGGATGCGTGCGATCTGGTCTATCCGCAGTTCGCCACCCACAACGCCCACACGCTGGCGGCGGTGTGTCACCTGATCGGCGGCGACTACCATCCGGGCGACTACGAGTTCCAGTGCCTGCATGGCATGGGCGAGACCCTGTACGACCAGGTGGTCACGCCCGACGGCCTCGGCCGTCAGGTGCGCATCTATGCGCCGGTGGGCGCCCACGAGACCCTGTTGGCCTACCTGGTGCGGCGCCTGCTCGAAAACGGCGCCAACTCGAGCTTCGTGAACCGCATCGTGGACGAGGAGGTGCCTGTCGACGCCCTGGTGGCCGATCCGGTGGTGGCCGCGGCGGTCACCGCTGGTGCGCCGCATCCGGCGATCCCCTTACCGGTGGATGTGGTCGGTCCGGGGCGCCGCGCGGCACGTGGGCTCGATCTGGCCAGCGAGCCGGTGCGCCAGTCCATCGTCGAGGCCATTGCGGCGAGCCGCGAGGTCCGCCCCGAGGCGGTGCCGATGATCGCGGCCGCCACCGGCGATCGCGCGGCGCCGGCGCCGGTGTGCAATCCGGCCGATCCGGCGGATGTCGTCGGCACCGTGTGCGCGGCCGACGCCGCCGATGCGGCCCTCGCGCTGGAGATGGCGGCGCAGGCCGCCGAGGGCTGGGCACGCACACCGGTGGCGGACCGGGCCCTGTTGCTCGAACGCGCCGCGGACGCCATGGAGCGCGAGTGTCTCGGCCTCATGGCGCTGGCCATCCGGGAAGCCGGAAAATCCTGGCGCAACGCGTTGGCCGAGGTGCGCGAGGCGGTCGACTTCTGCCGCTACTACGCCCAGCAGGCGCGGCAGATGCCGTGGGGTGAGGCGACGGTGCCGCTCGGGCCGGTGGTGTGCCTCAGCCCGTGGAATTTCCCGCTGGCGATCTTCGTCGGCCAGGTGGCGGCGGCGCTGGTGGCGGGCAACCCGGTGGTGGCCAAACCGGCCGCGCGGACGCCGCTGATGGCCACCCGCGCGGTGGGCCTGTTCCACGCGGTGGGCGTGCCTGCGGCGGTGTTGCAGTGCCTGCCTGGAGCCGGCGCGGGGGTGGGCGAGGCGCTGGTGGCCGATGCGCGCACCCGGGGTGTCATGTTCACCGGCTCGACCCACACCGCGCGGCACATCGCCCGGGTGCTCGCGCAGCGCGGCGACATTCCGCTGATTGCCCAGACCGGCGGTCAGAACGCCCTCATCGTCGATTCCTCGGCGTTGCCCGAACAAGTGGTGGCCGACGTGCTCACCTCCGCCTTCGATTCAGCCGGCCAGCGCTGCTCGGCGCTGCGGGTGCTGTGCCTGCAGGAGGAGGTCGCCGACCGGCTGCTGGCGATGATCCGTGCCGCCATGCGCGAACTGCGCGTCGGCGATCCGGCCGATGTGCGCACCGACATCGGTCCGGTGATCGACGCCACCGCACTCGATCGCCTGCGTGACCATGTGGCGGCGATGACGGCGGCCGGCATGGCCTGCGACAGTGTGGCGCTGACGCCCGACACCCCGGGCCACTTCATGCCGCCGACCCTGATCGAGCTCGATCGCCTCGCGCGCCTGGAGGACGAGGTGTTCGGCCCGGTGCTGCATGTGCTGCGCTATCGTGCCGACGCGCTGCCGCAACTGATCGAGACCATCAACGCCACCGGCTACGGCCTGACCCTGGGCATCCATTCGCGCGTGGACGAGCGCATCGACGCCGTGGTGACCCAGGCCCGTGCCGGCAACATCTACGTCAATCGCGACATGATCGGTGCCGTCGTCGGGGTGCAGCCCTTCGGTGGGGAAGGGCGCTCCGGCACCGGGCCCAAGGCGGGTGGCCCCTTGTATCTGCAACGCCTCGTACGCCAGCCGGCGCCACCGGCCATCCCGCGGCTGTCGCCGGCGCTCCACCCCCAGCTCGACGCCTTCGAGGCCTGGCTGGTGGCCGATTCCGCCGGGCTGCTCAGTGAGGGCGAGATCAACGCGCTCATCGGCCTGGTCGCCGGCTACGGCGAAGCCTCGCTCGCGAACCGCAGCTGCCTGCTGCCGGGGCCGACGGGCGAGGAAAACCGCTTGCATTTCCGCCCGCGCGGGCGTGCCGGCGCGCTGACGACCGATCTGCGGGCGCTGCTCCATCAGCTGGCCGCCGCGCTGGCCACCGACAACCGCATCCTGATCGCCGACGAACCGGTGCTGCGCACCCGCCTGGACGCCTTGCCGGCAGCGGTGGCCGCCTGCATCGACTGGGTCCCGGACGTGCTCGCCGCCGCGCCGGACGTGGTGCTGTTCGATGGCGCCCGTGCCGATGCCGAGGCCCTGCGCCAGCGCCTCGCCGCCGGGACCGGCGCCCTGATCGGCCTGCTCACGCCGTCGCCCCGCTACGATCTGACGCGCCTGATCGTGGAACGGAGCGTCAGCGTCAACACCGCCGCCGCGGGCGGCAACGCCGGTCTCATGGCCCTGCCGGCCTGACGTGGCATCACGCGCCCGGCGCGGACGCCCTACAATCGCGGGCATGAGTGTCTCAAGCCGGGCCGTGCGCCTGTTCGTGCTGATGTTGTGCTGCGCTGCCCCGGTGGCCCGGGCCGAGGCGCCGGTCACGCTGGACGTGGCCGCGCCGCTGCGCCCGCTGCTGGACAAGCATCTGACGGTGCTGCGCGAGGATGCCATTGGCGCCGACCCCGGGCCACGTGAGCAGCAGGCCCTGGTGCGCCGCGCGCGTAGCGAGATCACCGGGTTGCTCGCCACCGAAGGGTATTTCTCGCCCACCATCCGCCGTGAAGGCGAAGGCATGCCGGTGCGTCTGCGCATCGACGCCGGGCCGCGCACCCACATCGACACCGTCGACATCCGCTTCGCCGGTCAGATCGAACGCGCTGCCGATGCCGAGCGGCGCGCGCGGATCGAGCAGGCCTGGCCCCTCAAGCCGGGGCTGCCGTTCCGCCAGGCCGACTGGGATGCCGCCAAGGGCTGGCTGCTCGATGAAGTGTCGGTGCGCGATTTCCCCGCCGCCCGGTTCACCGAGACCGAGGCCACCATCGACCCGGCGGCACAGGCGGCCCGGCTGCAACTGGTGGTCGATTCCGGCCCCGCCTACACCATGGGCGAGCTGCATATCGACGGCCTGTCCGAATACGACGCGCAACTGGTGCGCCGCTACAACCCGATCGCGCCGGGCGCGCCCTATGATCGCGACGCGTTGCTCGATCTGCAGCGGGCCCTCCAGGCCACGCCCTATTTCGCCTCGGTGAGGGTGAGCCTGCCCACCGATGGCGCGACCGAGCAGGTGCCGATCGACGTGGCGCTGGTGGAGGCCAAGCCCCGCCGCATCGAGTTCGGTGCCGGCTACAGCAGCAACAACGGCTACCGGGCCGAGACGAGCTACCGCGACGCCAACCTGTTCGATCGCGGTTGGCAACTCGACACCGGACTGCGGTTGGAGCAGCGCCACCAGCTGCTGTTCGCCGACGTCTTCCTGCCGCCGGCGCGCGGCGGCGGACAGGACAGCTTTGGAGCCCAGTCGGAGCGCACCCGAGCCCAGGGGCTGACCACACAGACCCTGGCCATCGGTGCGGCGCGGCGTCACCAGCGCGGCAACATCGAAACCCACCTGGCGCTCAAGCTCCAGCGCGAAATCTATTCGCCCGATGGCGCCGAGCGCACCCGCAACAAGGCCCTGACGCTCAACTGGACGTGGACCCTGCGACAGGTGGACGACCTGTTCAACCCCCGCGACGGCTACGTGATCTCCGGCCAGATCGGCGGCGGCGCCAAGGCCGCCTTCTCCGATCAGAACTTCCTGCGCCTGTCCGGTCGCGTGGCCTGGTACCACCCGGTGGGCGAACGGGACGTGGTGTTGCTGCGGGCCGAAGGCGGCATGACCCGTGCGCCCGGCCGGGACGGCATTCCCCAGGACTTCCTGTTCCGCACCGGCGGCGCCCAGAGCGTGCGTGGCTACCAGTACAACAGCCTCGGCGTGCGCGAGGGCGATGCTGTCGTCGGCGGCCGCTACCTGGCGGTGCTGGGCGCCGAATACACCCATTGGTGGGCCAACGACTGGGGCGTGGCCGCCTTCGTGGACGCTGGCGACGCGGCCGACGAGCGCGCCCGCCTGAGCCTCAAGCGCGGCTACGGCGTCGGTGCCCGCTGGCGCAGTCCTGCCGGCCCCCTGGCCGCCGATCTGGCGTACGGTGAGGCCGACCGCCGGGTCCGCCTGCATTTCTCCATCGCGATCGCGTTCTGACCGAACTCCGGCGTTGTTGCGCAAAAGCAACACCGCGCCGCGGCACACCCCCAATAAACGGCCCTTTCGCTTGCTAGCCACCCCTTGCGCTTTGCATGATTGCAACAACTTCTCGACTTGAGAGGTCAGTCGGGCTCAGAGAAGCGAGTCCCTACTTCTAAAACACAGGAGAAATCCATGCAGAAGAAACTGATTGCTCTGGCCGTCGCCGGCCTGATGGCCGCTCCGGCTTTTGCTCAGTCCAACGTGACCATCTACGGTCGGATTGACTACGGTTTCATGTCCCGTACCGGCACCAGTGGTGGCGTCAAGAACGCTCTGACGGATCCGGCCAGTGCCAGCTACAACCCCGCTGCGACTGATGGCAAAACTGAATTCGCTTCCGGTATGGAAGGCGGCAGCCGTCTGGGCTTCAAGGGTGCTGAGGATCTTGGCAACGGCCTCAAGGCCATCTTCGAACTCGAATTCGGTTCGATCGCCAACGACACCAACGGCGGCCTGAACGGCTCGCGTCACGCCTACGTCGGCCTGACCGGCGGCTTCGGTACCGTGGTCGGTGGTCGTCTGGACGGCGTGCGTTATGGCGTCTTCAACAAGTACGATCCGTTCGCGGGCGGCGGCATGGGTAACTTCACGCAAGTCACCGGTCAGGTCGATCGTGCTGACAACGCGGTTGCTTACATTTCCCCGTCGTTCGGTGGCTTCTCGGTGGTCGCTGCGTATAGCTCGAACATTGGTGCGAGCAACGGTCTCGGCTTCGCTGGTCTGGCTCAGGGTCAGGAGCACGATGGTAACCGCGGTGACCTGCGCCTGAACACCATCATGCTGACCTACGCCAACGGCCCGATCAGCGCGAACCTCGACTGGGAGCGTGTGTATGCTCAGGGTGGCAAGACCGTCAATCTGAATACTGTTGCGGCTCCCATCTACTTTGACAAGGAAGTTGTGACCACGATCGCTGGTGCCTACGACTTCGGCGTGGTGAAAGTGTCTGCCCTGTATGACATCAACAAAGTCAAAGCCACTGGTGCTGGCACCGTCGCCGACTATCGTTCTTGGTTCCTCGGTGCGAAGGCGCCGATTGGCAGCAATGTTGTGCTGAAGGCCGTCTATGGTCAGACCAAAGACCGCGAAGTTAACAAGTCCAAAACCAAGAAGTTCGGTATTGGTGCTGACTACCTGCTGTCCAAGCGCACCAACTTCTACGTCGACTACGGCACCATCCGCAACGACGACAACGCGGCTGTGACCATCAGCCCGGCTGCCAACGCCTACGGTGCTACCGGCAAAGGCTACGGTACCCGCGGTTTCGATCTCGGTATCGCCCACAAGTTCTAATCGTCTCCCGACGATCCGAACTGAAAACGGCCACCTTCGGGTGGCCGTTTTTTTGTGTACGCCCGGTCGCGTTGTGTTTCGGGCGACTTGCCGCCACCGGGTTTCGTTGTGTGGTCGATGGCGTGGGGTGCGTCGGGCGGGCTTCAACCCGCCAGTCCCTTGCCGCCGATCGCTGGCCGGCGGAAGCCGGCCCTGCCGTGGGCCGTCCGGCACCGCGGAAAGGCTCAGTTGAGCTTCTTCAGATAATCCTTGGTGAACAGCTTGTTCGGCAGCGGACGCGGCGTCATGGCGCGATAGGTGAGGGTGGAGACGTCGCCCGACTTGAGGGCGTCGGTCATGACCAGCCGGGTGGGGCGGAGCGTGCCGGCCATTTTCTTGAAATCCTCATAGCGGCAGGTCTTGAGCAGCCGTCCGGACACGGCGTAGAACTCGGCCTTGAGCGGGTGGTTGTCGTCTCGGCCGATCCAGTACTTGACCTTGGCGTAGGTCACGCTGCCGTCCACGGCGGTCAGCTCGAGCACATGCGCCGGTTCGCCGTCGATGGTGTCTTCGCCGACATACGTCGGCGTGTAATCGCCCGCGAAGTTGGCGCGCGCCAGATCGCCGTTGGCGACCTGGCCGGTCAGGCGCTGGGCCAGGGAGAGGCGGACGGGCTGCGAGACCGAGGGCATGAACACCCACAGGTTGCGCCCGCTCATGAGCAGGATCTGGCCGCGCTCGCTGGCCGGCTCCATGGTCAGGATCACGGTGTCGTCGTTGCCCTTGGAGAGCACCCGGTAGCGGCGTGATTCGCCTTCCGGGTCGTCGGCGCTGCGGCTGAGGATGTCGATGTCCACCTGGAAGCTGTCACGAGGGAAGCGCACCGCGTCGGCGGCCGCGACCAGCGCTTGCGGATCGGGCGCCGGGCCGGTGTCTGCGGCGAAGGCGGCGGAGACCGCAAAAGCGAGAATTGAAGCGGTAAATAGGCGCTTGCCGATGCGAAATGGCTGTGTCATGAATGCTATCCTTGCATGGTTCTGATTGTGATATCGGCACCGCAATGGCGATAGTTCAGGTCGAAAATGTATACAAACGCTACCGGCTCGGGGAGCAGGAGGTCACGGCGCTCAGCGACGTGACCCTGTCGATCGAGCCCGGGGTGTTTCTGGCGATCGCCGGGCCGTCGGGCAGCGGCAAGTCCACTCTGCTCAATATCATCGGGTGTATCGATACGCCGTCGGCCGGTCGGGTGCTGATCAACGGGCACGACGTGTCGGGCCAGACGCCGGATGAGCTGGCGGACCTGCGCGCGCGTACCATCGGCTTCATCTTCCAGACTTTCAACCTGCTGCCGGTGCTGTCGGCCGAAGAGAACGTCGAGTATCCCCTGCTGCAGTTGCCCGAACTGTCCAAGGCCGAGCGCCAGAAGCGCGTCAAGCATTACCTGTCGATGGTCGGTCTGCGCAAGTATGCCACTCATCGCCCCAACCAGCTGTCCGGGGGACAGCGGCAACGGGTGGCCATTGCGCGGGCGCTGGCGACGCATTCCAAGATCGTGCTCGCGGATGAGCCGACGGCGAACCTGGACCGAAAGACCGGCGAGAACATTCTGCGCCTCATGAAGATGATCAACCGTGAATCGGGAACGACCTTCGTCTTCTCGACCCACGATCGTCGCGTGATGAACATGGCCGATCGCCTCGTGCGCATCGAGGACGGCGAGATCAAGGCGCTGGGCATGCGTAAGGACGATGGCTGGGTGTTCGTCCAGGACCGGCGCGACGAAACCGAAGAAGACCCCGAGATTTGAGGAGATGAGGATGCGATTCAGGCAGATTTGCCTCGGGTTGATGTTGGGCGCTGCGGCCGTGTCGGCCGGGGCCATGGATGATCTGGACAGTCTGCTGGATGTGGCGCAGCCCGTCGCGGCCGAGCGGTCTCCGTATTTCGGATTCGTCGAATTCTCGGCCGCGCGCGCCTATGAGTCGCCGTCGCACTGGTCGAAGCTGCGCGCGCGCGGCGTGCTCGGCATGACCGGCAGGTTGGGGGACGCGGCGAAGTGGAAGATCAGTGGTCGTCTGGATGCGGACATGGCGCCCGCCGTGGAGAGCGATATCTACCCCACGGCGGTGGAGCGGGATCTGCGCGACGAGTTCATGGTGCGCGAGGCCTACGTGGATTTCGCTGCCGGCGGTCTGGACTACCGCGTGGGGCGCCAGCATGTGGTGTGGGGGGAAATGGTCGGGCTGTTCTTCGCCGATGTGGTGTCGGCGCGGGATTTGCGCGAGTTCTACCTGCCCGAGTTCGATCAGATGCGCACCCCGCAATGGGCGGTCCGGGCCGAGCATTTCGGCGACGACTGGCATCTGGAGGCGCTGTGGATTCCGGTGCCGAGCTATGACGACATCGGCAAGCCGGGCGGGGAGTTCTACCCGTTTCTGGCGCCGGCGGGCGCGCGCATCGCGCATGAAGACAAGCCCGGCAACCGTCCGGGCAACATGAACTGGGGTCTGAGGGCGTCCAGGTTGATCGATGGCTGGGATCTTTCGGCGTTTTACTACCGTAGCACCGACATCACCCAGACCTTCTACCGGACCTCGGACGCGCCGCTCGTCTTTACCCCACGTCATGACCGGATCCGGCAGGTGGGCGCGACCTTCTCCAAGGATCTGGGCAGCTTCGTGCTCAAGGGCGAGGCGGTGCACACCCACGGGCGCAAATTCAACACGAACAACCCGGCTGCGCCCTATGGCCTCGAGGCGTCGGATACGCTCGACTATGTGGTCGGGGTCGATGTGCCGATCGGTGCCGACTGGCGCGTGAACGCGCAGTATTACGGCCGGACCTACTACGGTCACAACGACTGGATGGATTGGGACCGGAACGAGCAGGGCTGGACCCTGCTGGTCAACCACGCCTTTACCGACGCGCTGGAGGCCGAAGTGCTGATGGTGTCGGCCTTGAATCGTGAGGATTACATGATCCGGCCGAAGGTGGTGTGGCAGATGACGCCGGTGTGGCGGGGGATTGCCGGGTTCGACATCTTTGGCGGAGACACCTATGGCGTGTTCGGCCGCTACGATGACAAGGACCGCGCCTATCTCGAGGTCAGACGGGATTTCTGACAGCGACCCGGGCCTTCTCCGCTGGCGGCTGATCAGGAGGCGCGTGCGCGTCCGATCCGGTTGGCTCAGATTTCGAGAACGGCCGGATCCGACTGAAGCCGGCGCAGCAGACCCTGTTGTTCGGCGGCGCTGAAAAAGTAGGTGTACAGGTTTCTTTCTCCGGACCCGGTTAGGCTGGCATGGTGCGAGATCTGCTCGTCGACGTAGTCGAGCGGCAGGTGCAGCAACACGGCCGGAGCTTCGACGCGGGGACAGATCCGTTCTTCCCCGGCCACCCGAAAGCCGAGCATCCGGGTGTAGAAACCGACATGGCGTGGATTGACCTCGATGAACAGGTCCGACATGCCGTGGACCAGGCGCCCGAAGATGTAGGCCAGATGGAAGATCGAGCCCAAGACCTCCTTGGAGTTGAAGGCCGGGTCGATGGCCAGGCGCGTCAGTTCGCAGACGCGGGCGCCGCGCTGCCGGGCTGCGGCGATCTCATCGGCATAGAGCTCGTCCGCGCACAGTCCCTCAGGAGAATCCAGGCTCAAGGTCAGCGTGCCGAACATGGTGGTCCCGCGGGATGCGATGAGCGTCAACTGATTGGGGCGGTCATCGAGGCGCGACGGTGCGTGGGTCAGCAGGCCGCGCCAGGCGTACATGCGCTGGATCAGCATGCTGACACGACTGCGCTGGCCATCGGCCGTCGTTCCGAGGCGGATCTGGAAATCACTGCGTGAGAGTACGAACTCTCGGCTCGCCTTCGCGTCCGTCGGCGCAATGCCAAGCGATTGCATGATCGGTGGGGCGGTTGTCACGTTTGATGCCGGCGTGGCGTGATAAGCTCCGTTCATCTCAAATGGCTCGTCAGGGCTGAATCGAGTGCCATGCGCACTGCAGAACGGTCGTGTCGCGCATCCATGGCTGCCTGATCAGTCGAGAAGGTTCGGCGCAAGCGACCGCTGCGAAATCTTTGTGCGCAAAGCGGGCCTGCAATTCACGCAAGACTCTAGCGTCTCGAACGCGCAATGGCTGTAATTTTGTGTAATTGTTCCTTTTGGTCGATGGGATGCGATCATTAGGATTCCACTGGAATGTCTGGCTGCATGGCCGGGGCTACACTTCTTGGAGGGGTTGGAAATGAAGGCCAAGCAATCACTGTTTGGAATGATGTCTGCGTTCTTGGCGGTGCTTCTTCTGCTCGCCGGTTGCGCGACCAATAGTTTTCCGCCTGCGCCGGCGATGGCAGCAGATGCGGATTACAACTATGTGATCGGGCCGGGCGATACGGTCAATATCGTCGTCTGGCGCAACCCTGAATTGTCCATGTCCGTGCCAGTACGCCCGGACGGCAAGATCACCACGCCGCTCGTCGAGGATCTGCCGGCCATCGGCAAGGATGCGACCACGCTGGCGCGTGACATCGAGAAGGCGCTCGAAAAGTATATTCGTGAGCCGGTCGTGACGGTGATCGTGACCAGCTTCGTCGGGCCTTACAGCCAGCAGATCCGGGTGGTCGGGGAAGCGGCCGAGCCCAAGGTCCTGCCGTATCGCCAGAAGATGACCTTGCTTGACGTGATGATCGCGGTCGGTGGGCTGACCGAGTTCGCTGACGGTAACCACGCGACGATCCTGCGGACCGCCGAAGGGAACAAGCAGTACAGCGTTCGCCTCGACGATTTGCTCAAGGATGGTGACGTCTCGGCGAATGCCGAAGTGCGGCCGGGTGACGTGCTGATCATCCCGCAAAGCTGGTTCTGACCGACCGGACTGTCCATCATTCGGGCCTTCGGGCCCGACGCATCTCGAAGTGATCCATGGAAGACATCCTTAGACAAATCATCGGCTACCTGCGCGGCATGTGGCTGTACCGCTGGTGGGGCCTTCTCGCCGCGTGGCTGTTCGGCTGCGCCGCGGCCGGCGTCATTTACCTGATCCCGGATCGCTATGAGTCGTCCGCACGGATCTTCGTCGATACCCAGTCGGTGCTCAAGCCACTCATGTCGGGCCTGGCGATTCAGCCCAACGTGGACCAGCAGATCACCATCCTGTCGCGCACCTTGATCAGCCGGCCGAATATCGAAAAGCTGATTCGCATGGCCGACCTCGATCTGGCGGTCAAGGGGAAGAAGGAGCGTGAGGATCTGATCAACGAGCTGTCGCAAACCCTCAAGATTCGTGGCACCGGACGTGACAACCTGTTCACGCTCTCCTACGAGGATACCCAGCCGGAGCGGGCCAAGCGTGTCGTGCAGTCTCTGGTGTCGATCTTTGTCGAATCGGGCTTGGGCGACAAGCGCAAGGACACCGATACGGCGCGGCGGTTCATCGAGGAGCAGATCAAGACCTACGAGCAGCGGCTCGAAGAAGCCGAGAACCGACTGAAGGACTTCCGGATCAAGAATCTGCCTCTGATGGGCAGCAGTGGCAAGGACTACGTGTCGCAGGTCGCCGAGGTTTCGGGGCAACTGGCTCAGGCGGAACTGGCCTTGCGGGAGGCCGAGAACTCCCGCGACGCATTGCGGCGCCAGCTCGTCGGCGAGGATCCGGTGCTGTTGCCGGAGACCCCGACGCAAACCAAGGTGTCGATTCCTGAAATCGATGGGCGGATTGACGCGCTGCAAAAGAATCTGGATGGCCTGCTCCAGCGCTACACCGATCAGCACCCCGACGTCATCGGCACGCGGCGGGTGATCGAACAGCTGCAAGCGCAGAAGAAGAAGGAGATCGAGGCGCGCAAGAACACGCCGGGTGGCTTCGGCGACGTCAATTCGAATCCGGTCTATCAGCAGATGAAGCTCGCGCTGGCCGAATCCGAGGCGAACGTTGCGTCGCTCAAGGCGCGGGTGTCCGAGTATGCGGCACGCAAGAAGCAGTTGCAGGAATCGGCGAAACTGCTGCCGCAGATGGAGGCGGAGCTCGCCCAGCTGAACCGGGACTACGAAATCAACAAGCACAACTACGAAACCCTCGTGGCGCGCCGCGAGTCGGCCAACATGTCCGTGGAGATGGAGTCCTCGTCCGGGATGGCGGAATTTCGTCTGATCGACCCGCCCAGCGTGCCGATCAAGCCGTCGGCTCCGAACCGGCTCCTGTTGATGCCACTGGCCGGTATCGCGGCCCTGCTGTGCGGGCTTGCGGTGACCTTCGTCATCAGTCAGCTTCGGCCCAGTTTCCTCGATGGGCGGGACCTGCGTGAAGTGACCGGTTTGCCGGTACTCGGGACGGTCAGCTCCGCGCCCGATCCGCGACGCAAGCGGCGGCGGCGGCGCATGAACCTGGCGTTCATGGGTGGCCTCGGTGGCTTGGTCGGGATCTTTGGCCTCATGACTGTCGCGCTTGCGGTACTCGGTAATCATTAAGGAACTGCAATGAGTTTGATCGAAAAAGCGGTCGAGCGGCTGGACCAGCTCAAGCGCGCGGATCAGGTGCCCGGCGCCGAAGCGGCGGGCATCTCCGTGCCGCGGGACCTTGGCGAACCCGTCAAGATCGAGCCTGTCGCGGTCGCGGAGATGTCGGCTGCGACGCCGGCGCAGGGCGATGTGGTCAGTCGCTCGGTGAGCATCGATTTGTCCCGGCTCAATGGCATGGGCCTGGTCACGCCTGACAACCCCCGGTCGGCGATTGCCGAGGAATACCGTGTGGTCAAACGGCCGTTGCTCAAGAACGCCTCCATGAACAGCGCAGCGCGTGTGGAGGATGGCAACCTGATCATGGTGACGAGCGCGTTGCCGGGTGAGGGCAAGAGCTTCACGGCGCTCAACCTGGCCATCAGTATGGCAATGGAGCTCGATCACACGGTGTTGCTGGTCGACGCGGATGTCTCCAAGCCTTCGGTGCTCAAGACCCTGGGGCTTCCGCCGGAGCGTGGCCTCATGGACGTGCTGACGAACGAAGACATTCGCCTGCCGGATGTGCTGTTGCGAACCAACATCGAGAAGTTGGCGATTCTTCCCGCCGGCAACACCAATCAGCGGGCCACCGAATTGCTGGCCAGTGAGGGGATGAACCGGTTGCTGGACGAGATGTCGCGTCGCTACGCCGACCGAATCATCATCTTCGATTCCCCGCCGCTGCTCGTCACCACCGAGGCCAGGGCATTGGCCACGCACATGGGGCAGATCGTGATGGTCGTCGAGGCCGAGCGCACCACGCATTCGGCGGTCAAGCAGGCGTTGGCCACCATTGATGCATGTCCGATCAAGATGATGCTGCTCAACAAGTCGACGATGCAGGGGCCCGGAGGCTACTACGGTTATGGCTACGGCTATGGGTATGGTTACGAGGATTCGGGTGCCGGGGAACAGGCGGCCTGACATGATCCGCTCGAATGATCCGCATCATCTGGCACGCTGCCTGTGCCTGGCCGCGGGGTTGGGTCTCGTACCGCTCGGGGCGCAGGCCGAGTCGAATGTCGTGATCGAACCGGGGGTAAAGACGCGAGCGACGTTCACAGACAACGTGAACACGTCTGCCAAGGGCGACAGTGATTTCATCATGGAGGTCACGCCATCGATTCGTCTGAGTCGTCGCGCCGGACGACTGACCGGCTCGTTCGACGGATCGCTCCGGAACGTCTTGTACACCAACCAGAACGACCGTAGTACGTCATTCATCTCGTTTCGCGGCAACGGCGAGTTCGAAGCGGTCAAGGATCTGCTGTTTATCGAGGCAGTCGGTTCGGTCAGTCGCAACGACCGTTCGGCCTTCGGTTCGCGGAGCTCGTCGGATCCGCTGAACACGAACGCGAACAACGAAACCCGGTACTTCTCCCTGGCGCCGCGTCTGCAGTTCCGCCTGGGGCCTTCGGCCCAGGGGACCTTGCGCTATCAGGCGGCCTGGAACAACGGCAGTTCGATCACGAACAGCCGTCAGACCGACACCTGGACGTTGAACCTGAAAGATGCCGAAGCCTATGGTCCGCTGGGTTGGTATGTGAACTATTCGCATAACACGACCCAATACGACGGCAGTCCACGTGATCTGACCGACGAACTGGGGCGTGCCGGTGTGAGTTATCGGCTGACGCGGCAGGTCGTCCTGCGTGCCTCGGTGGGCCGGGAATCCAACGATTTCAGCCTGTCCGGCCGACAGAGCAAGACGACCTACGGCTATGGCTTCGACTGGATCCCCGGGCCGCGGACCTCGCTGTCCGCGACCACCGAGCAGCGCCTGTTCGGGCGCAGCTATGACCTGGCGTTCTCGCACCGCTCCAAGCGAAGCGCGCTGCAGCTGTCCTACACCCGTGACTACAGCTCATCGGACCAACTGATCCGGACATCGATCGACGACTACTTCTATCAGCTGATCTACGACAGTCTCGGGACGATCTCGGATCCGCTTCAGCGTGAGGCGGCAGCACGATACCTGGTCGACCAGCTCGGTCTGGCCGGTGTCAGTGTCCAGAGTGCGTTCGTCTCCAACACCCAGACGCTGCGGCGCAACCTGCGCGCGGACCTCTCTTTCACCGGGGTCCGCAATACCGTCACCGTGTCGGTGTTCAGGACCGAAGCCGAGCGCATTTCGCCGGACCTCATCGTCTCCGGTCGGGACGACTTTGCCAGCTACAACCTGATCCGGACGCGCGGTTTGAGCCTCGCGCTTTCGCACCGGCTGTCGCAGTTGGCGTCGGCGAATGCGATGCTCGGCCAGACGCAAACCAAGGGTGAGGGCCTGATCTCCCGGAACCAGCGCAGAACCACGTTCTCGCTGGGTGTCAGCCGGCAGCTGGGGGCTCGTTCGAACGGATCATTGACCTACAGGCACCAGCGTCAGACGGGCGATACCGCCTTCACCGAAAACGCCATCACCGCCACGCTCGGCCTCAGGTTCTAGGCATGTACGAAAGCTACTACAAACTGAGCGGAAAGCCGTTCCAGCTCAACCCTGATCCGGCCTTCTTCTTCGGCAGTCGTGGCCACAAGCGGGCCATGGCCTATCTGGAATACGGGCTGCATCAGAACGAGGGCTTCATCGTCATTACCGGCGAAATCGGTGCCGGCAAGACGACCCTGGTGCGCAGCCTCCTGCAGAAGCTCGATCCGGCCAAGGTGGTTGCGGCACAGCTGGTCAGTACCCAGATCGACGCCGACGACATCCTCAGGCTGGTGGCGGCGGCCTTCGGCGTGCCGAGCAAGAATCTCGACAAGGCCGACCTGTTGCTGGCGCTGGAGACCTTTCTCGTCTCCGCGACCGCGTCCGGCAAGCGTGCGCTGCTGGTGGTCGACGAAGCGCAGAACCTGACGCCCCGGGCGGTCGAGGAGCTGCGCATGCTGTCGAACTTCCAGCTCGAGGATCATGCGCTGCTGCAAAGTTTCCTCATCGGCCAGCCGGAGTTTCGCGACATCATGCAAAGCCCGGAGATGCAGCAGTTGCGCCAGCGCGTGATTGCCTCGTATCACCTCGGGCCGCTCGACGTCGAGGAGACCAAGAGCTACATCGAGCACCGCCTCAAGCACGTGGGCTGGCATCCCGATTCGCCGAGCTTCTCCGCCGATGCCTTCGAGGCCATCTACCGCGCTTCCGGCGGCATACCGCGTCGGATCAACACCTTGTGCGACCGCCTGTTGCTCGCCGGTTTCCTCGGCGAGAAGCTCGCGCTCACCGCCCGGGAAGTGGACGAAGTGGCCGCCGAGATGAAAGAGGAACAGCGCAGCGGGCGCCGGGCGAGCACCGCGCGCCTCGTCGCCGCCAAGACGACCGAAAACGTGGCGCCCGCGGCGACGGGTGTCGGTCTCGATCCGCTCGATGGCATCGGTGATCCGGCCGTGGCGGCGCAGTTCGCGCGCCTCGCCGAGGGTTTCGACGCGGCGCGCATCGAGGCCCGTCTCGGTCATCTCGAGCAGACCGTATCCACCGTGTTGCAACTCATGAACCAGATCCTCTCCTCCGAAGACGGGCCGGATCAGGACAAGGCGGTGAAATGAGCGCCGATCGCCCCGTGATCTGCGTGGTCGGCGCCCGGCCGAACTACATGAAGATGGCGCCCATCCTGCGGGCGTTCGCGCGGCACGATCCGCCGATTCCAACCCTGCTGGTGCATACCGGACAGCACTACGACACGGCCATGAACGACCGTCTGTTCGCGGATCTCGAACTGCCGCAACCGGACGTCAACCTCGAGGTCGGCTCTGCTTCGCATGCGGTGCAGACCGCGGAGGTGATGAAGCGCTTCGAGCCGATCATCGACACCCATGGCGCACGCGCGGTGCTGGTGGTGGGTGATGTGAACTCCACGCTCGCCTGCGCCCTGGTGGCCAGCAAACGCCATGTGCCTGTGGTTCATGTCGAATCCGGCCTGCGCAGCGGCGACCGGCGCATGCCCGAGGAGATCAACCGGGTGCTGACCGATCAGGTCTCCGACGTGCTGTACACCACCGAGCGATCGGCGCTGGACAACATCGTCCGCGAGGGGATCGCAGCCTCCCGTGTCGAGTTCGTCGGCAACGTCATGATCGATACGCTGTTGGCGAACCGCAAGAAGGCCGTGCCGGCGGACCGTCTGCTGGCCGAGGCGGGTCTCGATCCGGCACGCATCGAAAGCGGTTATGGGGTGGTCACGCTGCATCGCCCGTCCAACGTGGACCATCCGGCGGTGTTGACGCGTCTGATCGAAACCCTGCATGAGGTCAGCCGCCGTTTGCCGCTGATCTTCGCCATGCATCCGCGCACGCGCAAGAACATCGAGACCCACGGCCTGGCGCATCTGCTCGACTCGCCGGGGTTTCTCGTGCTGCCGCCCCAGGGCTATCTCGAAATGATGGGATTGATGGCGGGCGCGCGCGTGGTCCTGACCGATTCGGGTGGCATGCAGGAGGAGACGACCGCGCTGGGCGTGCCCTGCCTGACCATGCGCGAGAACACCGAGCGGCCGATCACCGTCGAGCAGGGCACCAACACCATGGTGGGCGTGGATGCCCGGGCGATTCTCGATGGGGTCGATGCCATCCTCACCGGAGGCGGCAAGGGCGGGCGAGTGCCGGAACTGTGGGACGGCCGTGCGGCGGAGCGCATCGCCGCGCACCTCCATCGCTGGCTGACCGCCCGCGAGCAGGATGAGGTGGTGGCCCCATGAGCATCGTCAATGCGCTCACCATCGACGTCGAAGACTATTTCCAGGTGTCCGCGCTGGCGCCGCACTTCCCGCGCCGGGAGTGGGAATCGGTGCCATGCCGGGTCGAGCGCAACATGGACGTGATCCTTGCGCTCTTGCACGAACATGGCGCCAAGGCCACGTTCTTCACGCTGGGCTGGATCGCCGAGCGCTATCCCAACCTGGTACGCCTCATCGCCTTGGAGGGCCATGAAGTGGCCAGCCATGGCTACAGCCATCAGCGCGCCAGCGATCAGACGCCGGAGGCCTTCCTCGCCGATATCCGCCTGGCCAAATCCGTGCTGGAGGACATCGCCGGCGTGGCGGTGCATGGTTACCGGGCGCCGAGTTTTTCCATCGGTACTTCGAACCCGTGGGCGCACGACTGCATCGCCGAGGCGGGCTACCGCTACAGCTCCAGCGTCTATCCCGTCAAGCACGATCACTACGGGGTGCCGGACGCGCCGCGTTTTCCCTATCGGCTCGATAACGGTCTGATGGAGATGCCGATCACCACGGTGCGCTACCTGGGGCGCAACCTGCCGGCGGGGGCGGCGGTTATTTCCGTCTCCTGCCCTATGCCGCCTCACGCTGGCTGATCCGCAAGGTCAATACTGAGGACAAACGCCCGGCGATGTTCTACTTCCATCCGTGGGAAATCGATCCGGAGCAGCCCCGGGTGAGTGATGCCGCACCCAAGGCGCGGTTCCGCCACTACGTGAACCTGTCCCGGACCGAAGAGCGCCTGCGTCGGCTCATGCATGATTTCTCCTGGGGGCGGATGGACGACGTGTTTCTCGCCTCCTCCTGACACCCTTTGCCATGTCACTTACCCAAGTCACCGTTCGAAGCCTGACGGCCGCCGATCACGATCGCTGGGATGCGTTCGTCCGTGCCTGCCCGCAAGCCACCTTCTTTCATCAGGCCGCCTGGCAGGGCATCATCGAACAGGTTTTCGGCCATCGGAGCTGGTTTCTGCTGGCGGAGCGCGACGGCCAGATGGTCGCGGTGCTGCCGCTTGCGGAGGTCAAGAGCCGCCTGTTCGGCCATTCGCTCACCTCGCTGCCGTTCTGTGTGTATGGCGGCGCGGTCGGCGAGGCCGAAGGCGTGGCCGCACTCGAGGCGGAAGCCGAGCGTATCGCCGTGTCGCGCGGCGCGGCGCATCTGGAGTATCGCAATCTCGAGGTGCGTCACGCCGACTGGCCGCGGCAGGATCTCTACGTCACCTTCCGCAAGGCGATCGATCCGGACGTCGAGGCCAACATGCAGGCCATTCCGCGCAAGCAGCGCGCCATGGTGCGCAAGGGCATCAAGAACGGTCTGCTCAGCCAGATCGACGACAACGCCGATCGCTTCTTCGCCCTCTACTCGGACAATGTCCTCCGGCACGGGACGCCGGCGCTGCCCAAGCGGTTCTTCGAAACACTCATGCGCACCTTCGGTGACGACTGCGAAGTGATGACCGTGACCGATCCGGCAGGCAAGCCCCTGTCCAGCGTGCTCAGCTTCTACTTCCGTGACGAGGTCCTGCCGTACTACGCCGGCGACGACGTCGCCGCCCGCGCCCTGGCGGCCAACGATTTCAAATATTGGGAACTGATGCGTCGTGCCTGCGAACGCGGCTGCCGGGTGTTCGATTACGGCCGCAGCAAGGTGGGCACCGGGCCCTACAGCTTCAAGAAGAACTGGGGGTTCGAGCCGCAGCCGCTGTCCTACGAATACCGGCTCTACAAACGCGACAGCGTGCCCCAGAACAATCCCATGAATCCGAAGTATCGCGCCTTCATCGCCTTGTGGCGCCGCCTGCCCTTGTCGGTCGCCAATGCGCTCGGGCCGCACATCGTGCGCAATCTGGGCTAGGCATGAGCAAGCCGCCGCTGCTGTATCTGGTGCACCGGATTCCCTATCCGCCCAACAAGGGCGACAAGGTGCGCTCCTTTCACCTGCTCAAGCACCTGGCGGAGCGTTTCGAGGTGCATCTGGGCACCTTCGTGGATCATCCGGACGATTGGCAGCATGTTCCGGCGCTCGATCGATGGTGCGCGTCGGTGCGTGTCGCCGCGCTGTCCCCGCGTCTGGGGCGCCTGCGCAGCCTGACGGGATTGCTCACGGGGGAGGCGCTGACGCTGCCGTTCTATCGTGATCGCGGACTGGCTGAATGGGTCCGGCAGACCCAGCGGGCGTGCGGTATCGACCGGGTGGTGGTGTTCAGCGGGGCCATGGCGCAATACCTCGAAGATCTGCCCGTGACCCAGACGTTCATCGATTTCTGTGACGTGGATTCGGCCAAATGGAGCACCTACGGGCAGTCGCGCCCGTGGCCGCTGTCGTGGCTGTATCGCCGCGAAGGGCGTCTGCTCGGCCAGTTCGAGCGCCAATGGGCGAAGCGGGCGGATCACACCAGCTTCGTCACCCGCGCCGAGACCGAACTGTTCCTGACGGCGGCGCCTACGCTGCGCGACAAGACGGTCGTGGTCGAAAACGGGGTGGATGCCGAGTTCTTCTCTCCGGCCAACGGCGGGGCGTCGCCCTTCGAGGGCGATGGGCCCCATCTGGTGTTTTCCGGTGCGATGGATTACTGGCCCAACGTGGATGCGGCGTGCTGGTTTGCCGACGAGGTGCTGCCGCAGCTGCGTCGCCGCCATCCGGGGGCGCAGTTTCACGTGGTCGGGATGAATCCGGCGCCGTCGGTGCTCGCCTTGGCGAAGCGCGACGGGGTTCATGTGACCGGCACCGTGCCGGACGTGCGGCCGTACATCCATCATGCCGATGTGGTGGTGGCGCCGTTGCGCGTGGCGCGCGGGATTCAGAACAAGGTGCTCGAGGCGATGGCCATGGGACGCCCGGTGGTCGCATCCAGCGCCTGCGCCCGTGGTTTGCGCGGTACGCCGGGGCTTACGCATGAGGAGGCGACGAGCGTGGACGAGTATGTGGCGGCCGTTGATCGGTGTTTGGGTGAGGGTGGAGCGAGCATGGGGCGGCGGGCTCGCGAAGCGGTGTTGCAGGCCTATGCCTGGCCCGCTCATCTGGGGCTTGTGACGCAGTGCCTGCTGACAGAGGTGTCGGCGTGAGCGCGGAGTTGGCACAGAGCCGCAGCCGGGCGTCGGTCCTGTTCGGCGGTCAGGTCGGCCGGAATCTGCTGTTTCTGCTGATGCTGGTCGCGGTGTGGTCGCTGCTGCTTTGGCCGACACTCAATGACATGATCCAGCTGTGGCTTCGCTCCGAGACTTTTGCCCACGGGCTGGTGGTCATGCCGATTGCCGCCTATCTGGTGTGGTCGCGACGCCAGCAACTGGTCGGAGTGATGCCACAACCCGCCTGGATCATGCTCGCGCCGTTCCTGCTCGCCTTGACGGCCTGGTCGGCAGGCGTGGCCTTCAGCGTTGCGGGGGTCGAGCATTTTGCCGGTGTGCTGGTGTTGATCACGATGGTCTGGTTATGCGCCGGCCATGAGTTTTTCCGAGTGATTGCCTTTCCCATGGGCTTCCTGTTGTTCATGGCGCCGGTGGGTGATTTCCTGATCCCCGTCATGATGCAGCAAACGGCCCAGTTCACCGTGGAGGCCTTGCGCCTGAGCGGAATCCCGGTCTACCAGGAGGGGACGCATTTCGTCGTACCCAACGGGAGCTGGTCGGTGGTCTCGGCCTGTAGCGGGATCCGCTACCTGATCGCATCGCTGATGGTTGGTGTGCTCTATGCGTATCTGAATTATCGCAGTCTGAAAAAACGACTCCTGTTCGTGCTGGTGGCATTGCTCGTCCCGATCGTCGCCAACTGGGTGCGCGCCTATCTGATCGTGCTGCTCGGCTACCTGAGCGGAAACACCCTGGCGGTGGGCGTGGATCATCTGATCTATGGCTGGGTCTTCTTCGGTTTCGTCGTCCTGCTGATGTTCTGGATTGGCAATCGCTGGGCCGATCCATCTGGTGAAGCGATGTCGGACGTGCGGATCATGCCGCTGTCGACTCGCCGTGGCCGTTGGTACGGGGGTGTCCCGGTCGCTGTCATCTTGCTCGGTCTGGCCGCGTTGGCGACCCACGCTGTCAGGCCAGTCGATCGGCCTTTCGCGTTGAAGGCCGATTTGCCGCCGGCGGAACAGGGGTGGGTACTCGACGAGGACGCCACGCCCTTCGCGCCGGGGTTTCAGGGTTTCCGTGGCGAGATGAAGGGCGTGTACCGGCGCGACGGCGCCGTCGTCAGCCTCTACACGGCACTGTATGCCGACCAGGCGCCGGGGCACGAACTCGTTGCCTGGTTCAATCAGTTGGTCCCGGACAAGAAGACCTGGCGCATCGTTGCTCAGAATACCGAGCTGGTCGCGGCAGGTCGTGTCAATCATGTTCGCATGACCGGTCCGGATGGCCCGGTCAATGTCTGGCATTGGTATGTGGTGGGCGACGCGGTTGAAGCGAGTGACTACGTTGCCGGATTCAGGGTGGTGTGGAGGCGTCTGTGGCGTGGAACCGACCGAGGGGCGCATGTGGTGATTGCGGTCGCAGGTGAAGATGACGCCGCGGCGCGGGCTAGCGCTACCCGGTTCATCGCTGCGCATCACGGCGCGATCACCCGAGCCATCGAACACGCCACGGAGCAGGCACATTGACCGAACAGGGGGCACTGCCGCCGCTCGTGGCGCACGTCCTGTTCAGTTTCCGGATCGGCGGCCTTGAAAACGGGGTCGTCAATCTGATCAATCGCATGCCAGCGGAGCGGTTCCGGCATGTCGTCATCGCCCTGAGCGACTGCGACGAGACCTTCGCCCGGCGGATCGTCCGACCCGACGTGCAGTGCATCGCCCTGCACAAGTCGCCGGGGCATGGGGTCAAGCTGTTTCCCCGGCTGTATGCGTTGCTGCGGCGCCTGCGCCCGGCAATCGTGCACACGCGCAATCTGGCCGCGCTCGAGATGACGATTCCGGCCTGGGCGGCCCGGGTGCCGGTGCGCATCCACGGCGAACATGGCTGGGACAGTTCCGATCCGGATGGACAGTCACGAAAATATCGGCTCTTGCGCCGTTTGCATGCGCCGTTCGTGACACAGTACATCGCCTTGTCCGAGCATCTTTCGTCATATTTGACCGGTGCCGTCGGCATCCCGTCCGAACGGGTCTGCCGGATCTGCAACGGGGTGGACGTGGCGCGTTTCGAGGCCGGTTCGCTGCGGTCGATGCTGCCGGGGGCGCCCGCAGGATTCGTCCCCGACAACGCGATCGTGTTCGGTGCCGTGGGACGCCTGCAGGCGGTCAAGGATCAGCTCACGCTGGTGCGCGCCTTTGCGCACTGGCGTGCGTCGGGCTCGTCGCTGGCTGACCGCGCACGGTTGGTGCTGGTCGGTGACGGCCCCCTGCGGGCGAAGATCGAAGCGCAGATCGTCACATCGGGCTTGGACAATGCGGTCTGGCTGGCGGGGGCGCGCGACGACGTGCCGGCCTTGATGGCCGGGATGGATTGCTTCGTGCTGCCTTCGAAGGCAGAAGGGATTTCCAATACCCTGCTCGAGGCCATGGCCTGTGCGCGGCCGGTGATTGCGACGCGGGTCGGCGGCAACGGCGAACTGGTCGCGGACGGCGAAACCGGCGTGCTCGTGCCGCCGAACGACCCCGCGGCCCTGGCGACCGCGATGGCTGCGATGGCCGAGAATGCCGACATGCGCGCGCGCATGTCGACGGCCGCCAGAGTGCGGGCGGTGTCCACCTTCAGCCTGGAGGCGATGGTGGACCGCTACATGAACGTGTATGACAATGCTCTGGTGCGTGCCGGTGTGACCGCGCCAGGGCGATAACCAGCAACAGAGAAACGATCTATGTGTGGCATCGCCGGCTTGTTCGACCTGCAGGGGAAGCGCGAATTTTCGCGGGAACTGGTCACGCGCATGAGTGACGTCCAGTTCCATCGCGGCCCCGACGAAGGCGGCTATCACTTCGAGCCGGGCGTCGCGCTGGCGCATCGACGCCTGTCGATCATCGATCTGGCCACCGGCCAACAGCCGCTGTTCAACGAAGACGGCTCGGTGTGCGTGGTCTTCAACGGCGAGATCTACAATTTCCAGGAGCTGGTGCCCGAGCTCCAGGCCCTGGGCCACGTGTTCCATACCCACAGCGACACCGAGGTAATCGTCCATGCCTGGGAGGCCTGGGGCGAGGCCTGCGTCGAGCGCTTCCGCGGCATGTTCGCCTTCGCCTTGTGGGACCGCAATCGCGACATGCTGTTTCTTGCGCGCGACCGCCTGGGCGTCAAGCCGCTGTTCTACGCCCAGCTCGGCGACGGCAGCTTCGCCTTCGGCTCCGAGTTGAAAGTGCTCATGGCCCATCCGGCGCTGGACCGACGGATCGATCCCTTGGCGGTCGAAGAGTATTTCGCGCTCGGCTACGCGGCCGAGCCGCGCACCATCTTCAAGGGCGCGGCCAAGCTCGATCCGGGCCACACGCTGACCTTGCGTCGCGGTCAGCCGGTGCCGGCGAGCAAGCCCTACTGGGACGTGCGCTTCACCCTCGACAACCCGATCTCGTTCGAAGATGCGATGGCCGAACTGGACGCGCGGCTTCACGAGTCGATCCGACTGCGCATGATCTCTGAAGTGCCGCTGGGCGCCTTCCTGTCGGGCGGGGTCGATTCGAGCGCGGTGGTCGCCACCATGGCGGATCTGTCCACCGCGCCCGTCAATACCTGCTCGATTGCCTTCGACGATCCCGCCTTCAACGAATCGGCCTTTGCCGAGATGGTGGCGGGGCGGTACCACACCAATCATCATGTCGAGACGGTGAAGTCGGACGACTTCGACCTCATCGACACGCTCTCGTCCCTGTATGACGAGCCCTATGCGGACAGCTCGGCGATCCCCACCTACCGGGTGTGCGAGCTGGCGCGCAAGCATGTCACCGTGTCCCTGTCGGGCGACGGCGGCGACGAGAGCTTCGGCGGCTACCGTCGCTATCGCCTGCACCTGATGGAGCAGCGCATGCGCGACGCGCTGCCTTACGGGGTGCGGCGGCCGGTCTTCGGCCTGCTGGGGCGCCTGTACCCCAAGGCGGACTGGGCGCCGCGCGTGTTCCGCGCCAAGACGACCTTCCAGGCGCTCGCCCGCGATTCCGTCGAGGCCTACTTCCATTCGGTGTCCATCATCCGCGACGACATGCGCCGACGCCTGTTTTCGCCCGCGTTCCAGCGCGAACTGGCCGGTTACAACGGGCTCGAAGTGTTCCGCCGTCACGCGGCCAACGCCGGCACCGAGGATCCGCTCGCGCAGATCCAGTACCTCGATCTCAAGACCTATCTGGTGGGCGACATCAACACCAAGGTGGACCGGGCGAGCATGGCCCATTCGCTGGAGGTGCGCGAACCGCTCATGGATCACCCGCTGGTCGAATGGCTGGCCTCGCTGCCCAACGGCATGAAGATTCGCGGACAGGAAGGCAAGTACCTGTTCAAGAAGAGCCTCGAACCCCGCCTGCCGTCCGACGTGCTCTACCGTCCCAAGATGGGCTTCGCGGTGCCGCTGGCCCGCTGGTTCCGCGGCCCGCTCAAGGAGCGGGTCAAGACGGCGCTGTCCAGCGAGGTGATGGCGGACGCAGGAATCTTCGACATGGACGTGCTCGCCCGACTGGTGGCCGATCACCAGTCGGGGCGGCGCGACTACAGCGCGCCGCTGTGGACCTTGATGATGTTCGAGCGTTTCCTGCAGCGGGGTGTCGATGCCCCAGCCAACCCGGCGGGAGAGCGCTGACATGCGGGTTGTCCACGTTCTCGATCATTCCATCCCCTTGCACAGTGGATATACGTTCCGGACCGCCAACCTGCTCAAGGGGCAGCGTGCCCTGGGTTGGGAGACCTTTCATCTCACCTCCCCCAAGCAGGGCATGACCGATGCCTTGGTCGAGGAGGTCGACGGGCTGACCTTTCATCGCACTCCGGTGCCGGGTGTTTCGCTGCCCGTGCTTGGCGAGCTGGCGATGATGCGCGCGATCGAATCGCGTCTGGACGCACTGGTGGCGCAGCTTCGGCCGGACGTGATTCATGCGCACTCTCCCGTGCTCAATGCGCTGCCGGCGTTGAAGGTCGGTCGCCGTGCAGGGATTCCGGTGGTGTATGAAGTCCGGGCGTTCTGGGAAGATGCGGCGGTCGATCATGGGACGACACGGGAGAACAGTCTTCGTTATCGGCTTACCCGCGCGCTTGAGACGCGGGCGCTGAAACGGGCCGATCATGTGTTCACCATCTGCGAGGGCCTCAGAAACGACATGCTCGGCCGGGGTATTCCCGGCGCCAAGGTCACGGTGATTCCCAACGCGGTCAACGTCGACAGTTTCCAGATGGGCGGCGTGGCCGACGAGGCGCTCAAGTCGTCGTTGGGTCTGGCCGGCTGCGAAGTGATCGGCTTCATCGGATCGTTCTACGCATACGAAGGACTGGATTTGCTGCTCGAGGCCTTCTCGCGGCTTTCGGCACGGCGACCTTCCGCTCGGATGCTGCTTGTGGGAGGCGGCCCTCAGGAAGACAAGCTCAAACAACAGGCGAATGCACTGGGGATTGCGGACCGGGTCGTATTCACCGGTCGCGTGCCGCACGCCGAGGTTCAGCGATACTACGATCTCGTCGATGTGCTCGCTTATCCGCGCCACTCGATGCGCTTGACCGAACTGGTCACACCGCTCAAGCCACTCGAGGCCATGGCCCAGGGACGTATTTTCATTGCCTCCGACGTTGGCGGGCACAAGGAGCTGATTCGCGACGGCGAGACGGGCGTGCTGTTTCCGGCGGGCAACGCCGAGGCCTTGGCGGGGTCCATCGACGAGTTGTTCGCCCGTCGGAGCGCATGGGATGACATGCGCCAGGCAGGGCGCCGTTTTGTCGAAGATGTCCGTAACTGGACCAACAGCGTGGCCCAGTACGTTCCGGTCTATCAGGCGTTGACGGGGCGGAGCGGATGATGGGGTTTGACGGCTTGCGCATCGCTCTGGTCGGTCCGCTGCCGCCGCCAGCCGGTGGCATGGCGAATCAAACCCGTCAGCTGGCCGAGTTGCTCTCGAGCGAGGGCGCCCGGGTCGAACTGGTGCAGACCAACGCACCGTATCGTCCGGCCTGGGCCGGGCGGATGCGTGGTCTGCGGGCGCTGTTCCGGCTCGTTCCCTATCTGGTTCGCCTGTGGACATCGTTCGGACGCGCGGACGTCGCCCACGTGATGGCCAATTCCGGCTGGTCGTGGCATTTGTTCGCCGCGCCGGCGATCTGGGTCGCCCGTCTGCGTGGCGTGCCCGTGGTGGTCAACTACCGCGGTGGCGAGGCCGAATCGTTTCTCGAGCGTTCGGCCAACGCCGTGTCGAGAACCATGGCAAGAGCGGACGCGCTGGTCGTGCCGTCCGGATTTCTGGCGGGCATTTTCGACCGTTTCGGCATGACAAGCCGGATCGTTCCCAACATCATCGACGCGGCGCGTTTCCGGCCCGCGGATGCCGCTCGGGTGCGTGGCCACCACATCGTGATCGCGCGCAATCTGGAGAGCATCTACGGGATCGATGTGGCGCTGCGCGCCTTCGCCCGTGTGCGTGGGCGCGTGCCCGAGGCCTGGTTGTCCATCGCCGGGTCCGGTCCGCAGGCGGACGCATTGCGGGATCTGACCAACGCGCTGGCGTTGGCGGACGTCGTCCGTTTCACGGGGCGACTCGATCGAGACGAGATGGCGGCGCTCTATCGGAGCGCCGATGTCTCCCTCAATCCCAGCCATGTGGATAACATGCCCAACTCCGTTCTCGAGTCGATGGCCTGCGGGGTGCCGGTCGTATCCACCCGTGTCGGCGGCGTGCCGTTCATCGTCGAGGATGGCCGAACCGGGCTGTTGGTACCACCAGGCGACGACGAGGCGATGGCGAACGCGATCGTCGATGTGCTGACCGACCCGGCGTTGCACCAGAGCCTGTCAGTGGCAGGCATCGACGAAGTGCGGCGCTACGAATGGCCACAGGTACGCGCGCAGTGGCTGTCCGTTTACCGGAGTGTGTGCAAGGAGGCGGCGCCGGTGGCCGTTTCCGGCGCAAGGGGGAAGTGACCGTGGGGCTCTACACGAAGTTTGTTTCCAGTGTGCTGTTTCCGCTCCAGGAGCGGGCGAAAGCACATGATACGGTCAGGGTGCGGCACCAGATGGAATCCTCGCAGTGGTGGTCGCCAGAGCGCCTCGCGGCCTACCGACTCGAGCGTCTGCGCCGCTTCCTTTCCGATGTGGCCGGGCACTCACCATTCCATGCGCGCCGTTTCGCCGCGTCCGGACTCGTCCCGCAGACGCTCGACACCATCGAAGCGCTTCAGTGCCTGCCGTTCCTGACCAAGGCCGATATCCGCGCGCATACCGACGAGCTCCGGGCGGACGACGCACGCGATCTGGCGCGCTTCAACACCGGGGGCTCCAGCGGCGAACCGCTGATTTTCTATATCGGCAAGGAACGCGTCACCCATGATGTCGCGGCCAAATGGCGGGCGACCCGATGGTGGGACGTGGACATCGGCGATCGCGAGATTGTCGTCTGGGGTTCCCCGATCGAGCTGGGGGCTCAGGATCGGGTGCGCCTGATCCGGGATACTTTGATGCGGACCGAACTGCTGCCCGCGTTCGAAATGTCCGACGCCAAGCTGGATCAGTTTGTTGCGCGCATCCGTGAGCGGCGGCCGAAGATGCTTTTCGGCTATCCGTCGGCCATCAGCCATATCGCGAAGCACGCCCAGCGACGGGGCACTGCCTTGAACGATCTGGGGTTGAAGGTGGTGTTCGTCACCTCGGAGCGCTTGTATGAGCATCAGCGCGAGCTCATCGAATCGGCGTTCGGTTGTCCGGTGGCGAACGGATATGGCGGGCGCGATGCGGGTTTCATCGCCCATCAGTGCCCGTCCGGTAGCATGCATATCACCGCCGAGGACATCATCGTCGAGATCGTGTCCCCGGATGGGCGGGTGCTTCCGGCGGGGGAGTCCGGTGAAATCGTGGTGACCCACATGGCCACCCGGGATTTCCCCTTCATTCGGTATCGTACCGGCGATGTCGGGGTGCTCGACGACCGGCCCTGTGCATGCGGGCGCGGGTTGCCGGTGCTCAAGGAAATCCAGGGGCGAAGCACCGATTTCGTGATCGCGCAGGACGGCACGGTCATGCATGGCCTGTCGCTCATCTATATCTTGCGAGACATCCCCACCGTGGCCGAATTCAAGATCGTCCAGGAGTCTCGTGAGCTGACTCAGGTCTTCGTTCGGCCGGGCGCCGGTTTTGGATCCAGCGAGCAGCATCGGATCCGGGAGGGGCTCCAGGCGCGGTTGGGTGCCGGGGTTCAGATCGATGTGCGCGTGGTCGACGCGATCCCGGCGGAGAAGTCGGGAAAGTTCAGATACGTGGTCAGCAAGATCGCGGCGTGATGTGGGTAGATTGAGACCGAGCAAGTGAGAGATATCCTCGTAACCCTGCTGTTTCTCGTGGGTGCCTTCGCGGCACTCAAGCGGCCCTTCATCGGCGCCTTGCTGTGGGTCTGGATCGGCTTGATGAACCCCCATCGATTGGGTTGGGGGTTTGCCTATGATCTGCCGTTTGCACTTGTGGCGGCTGCGGTGACATTCCTGGGGATCTTCTTCCATTCGAAGGATTTCAAGTGGCTGGGGGGCGGTCCGGTCCGGGTGCTCATCCTGCTGTTGCTATGGATGTGTGTGACGACCGCGTCGGCAATCCTGGTGGAGGCGAGCCTCGACAAGTTCGTTGATGTCCTGAAGGTATTGGTGATGACGCTCTTGGTTGGATCTCTCGTCATCACCCGGAAGCAGATCATTGCCTTTATCATCGTGGTCACCGGATCGATCGCGTTCTTTGGCGTCAAAGGGGGCATTTTCACGATCCTTACCGGTGGGGCCTTTCGCGTTTGGGGACCGCCCAACAGCCTGGTGAACGGAAACAACGAACTGGCCTTGGCCTTGGTCATCACGATTCCGTTCATGTATTTCCTCGCCAAGGAGGTCCATCTCCTCCGCGAAATCCCGTTACTCAGAAAGATCAGCTCATCCACGATGAAAATGCTTGTTTATGCAAGCATTGTTCTATGTACCGTTGCTGCGATCGGCAGCCAGTCCCGGGGGGCGTTTCTCGCAATCGTCGCCATGGGGGCGCTGCTGTGGTGGCGAAGCAAGTCGAAGTTGAGTCTCGGCGTCGCACTGATCGTGGTTGCTCCGGCGCTGTTCTTCTTCATGCCTCAGGAGTGGCTGGATCGCATGCAGACGATCGAGACCTACCAGCAGGACAGCTCGGCGCTGGGGCGGCTCGCCGCGTGGCACATGGCCATCAATATCGCGAACGATCGTGTGACGGGCGCTGGGTTTGCCACGGCGAATCCTGTCGTTTATTCCTTGTATGCACCGGAAGCCAAGGAGACGCTCGTCGCCCACAGTATCTATTTTCAAATACTGGGCGATCACGGATACATTGGCCTTTCGCTCTACTTGCTCTTTTGGTGGCTGACCTACCGGGCGGCCATTCGATTGCGGAAGATCGGTGCGCAACATGAGGAACTGGCCTGGGTGCATACATTGGGGAGCATGGCCACTGTCAGCATTGCCGGTTTCGCCGTGGGCGGGGCTTTCCTCTCGCTGGCGTATTGGGACATGCCCTACTACATCATGGTGATCCTGCTGGTCACCGAGCGGTACGCCAAAAGCGTCATCGCACGTCCTGTGCTTGCGGAATCCAATGAGCGTGAAGCCAATGGGCAATTTGCCGTGGGGCATCAAAGAGCCCCCGAACATGGGTAGTGCCTCCCGGCGTGATTGCCGGACGTCTGCGCCTGCACCGAACGAAAAGCGTGCGGGGCTCGCTAGGATGCGTTTACTGCGGACAGGCTGCGAATAGGATTTACCCGGCATGTGCTGCCTTGACCATGCCTCCGGTTGCGTTGATTGACCTACGCCGCGCTTGATCCTCGATGGTCACAGGCATATTGCCGAAATTCGAATATGTTCAAACATCTTTTCTCCAGATTGTCCCCGAATGGCCCCAACGGGCGCGTGTCGATCTTCATATTCCATCGTGTGCTCGGCCAGAAGGACTTGAATCGGTACCTCGTGCCTTCCGTCGACGAGTTCGATCGCATGCTGGGCTGGATCGGGGCCTGGTTCGACGTCATCCCCCTGTCCAGTGCGATGCGCATGTTGGGCGAGGGGCGTCTGCCCCGGAGGGCGGCGTGCATCACCTTCGACGACGGATATGCCGACAATTATCTGAATGCGCTGCCGGTGCTGGAAAAGCATGGCATGCATGCCACCTTCTTCGTGACCTCGGGGTATCTGGACGGCGGAATCATGTGGAATGACGTGGTGTCCCATTCGATCTTCGATACGGCGCTCGAGTCGATCGATCTGTCCGATGTCGGGCTCGGATCGTGTGCCTTGGCAACGCGCGCGGACCGGATCGGCGTTGTCGGCAAGATCAACAAGGCGGCCAAATACATGGCGTACGACGCGCGGGCGGAGTATGTGTCGAACCTTGCAACGCGTTGTGGTGTTTCGCTTCCATCGTCGCTGATGATGAGTTCGGATCAATTGCGCAAGCTGGCGGAGGTGATGGAGATCGGCGCTCATACCGTCACCCATCCGATTCTGGCCAAGTTATCGAGCGAGCAGGCTTTGTCGGAAATCCGGGATGGCAAGGTGGCGCTCGAACGCGTGCTTGGCAAGCCCGTCGACCTGTTCGCCTATCCGAACGGTCGACCCGGGAAAGACTATTTGGATGAGCATGTCCAAATGGCTAGGGAAATTGGTTTTTTCGGAGCTGTCAGTACCACACCTGGCGTAGCATCGATTGAGTCTGATCTTTTTCAGTTGCCGCGATTTACGCCCTGGGCGACCGGTAAATTGAAGTTCGGCGCTCAGCTAGCACAGAATATGTTGCGCTCTTCTGAGTGAAAAAGGCCTTAACATGAGTCGCGTGAAGCAAGCTGTCCTCCGCGTAGGAAAGCTCTTGGGGCTTTTCGAGATTGCCAGGCGCCTGACGCGAAAGCACCTCAGGATTCTTTGTTATCACGGCATATGGCTCGGACCGCGCCCACATTTTGGAGACTGTCTTTTCATGAGCGAGAAGACATTCCATGAGCGACTCGATTTTCTCGAGCGCGCGGGATACCGGGTGCTTCCCCTGGACGAAGCCATCGATCGCCACCGAGCCGGTACCATCCAGCCCGACGAAGTTGCGGTCACCATTGACGACGGGTGGCGGGGGACAGGCGAGGTCATGCTGCCCGAGTTCGTCCGGCGCAAGATGCCCGCCACCTTGTATGTAACGACCTACTATGTGGCAAACGAGCAGCCCGTCCTGAATGTGCTGGTTCGATATCTCGTCGAGCGATGGTCGCGCGAACAGCCACAGCCAGGGACGGGCGGGGCGGCTGAAGAAGAAAGACGAATCACCGAGCTGCTCGGCCGGCTCCGAAGAGACAAGGCATGGCCGGCCAGGGCGCGAGAGCTCTCCCGAATCGTCGAAGAGCTGGGCGTGAACGTGTCGGTGGTGGATCTGTGCAACGCCTTCCGCCTGATGACGTCTGGAGACGTCAGGGCGGCAAGCGAGCACGGCATCGACGTTCAACTCCATACCCACACGCATTCCCTGCACGATCAGACCGCCGCGCCGGTTCGTCGGGAGATTGCCACAAACCGGCAGGTGCTCGCCGACATGTTGAGCACGCCGGAAGCCCGCCTTCGCCACTTCTGCTACCCCAGTGGTGTGTACTCCGAAGCGGTATTTCCCGTGCTGAGGGAACTGAACGTGCGTTCGGCAACGACCACCGAGGTCGGCATCAATCCTCCGGGAGCCCATCCCTATGCCCTGAAACGCATCCTGGATTGCGAGTCCATGTCCGAGATCGAACTCGAGGCACATTTGTCCGGGTTCATGTCGATTGCCCAAAAGGCGAGGGCACTGTTCAGGCCGAGAGCCTAGGAGATGGTGGGCGGTATGTTGCTGCGGGTGCTCCGTCGTGTGTTGAAATCGCGCCCGATCCAGTGGGTGTACTCGGATCATGTCCTCGGTATTTTTTCGCTTGATTGTCGAGCCGCCGAATGTGCGCCGCATCCGGATGTTCACCGGAATGTCGAGCGAGACCTCGACCAGTTCGAGCAGACCGAGCGCTGGCTGACTCGCGCCGCGTTCCTTCAGGAGGCGCGTCACCGGATCGATCAGGGCGTCTGGTGCTATAGCTGTGCGAACGGGGGGCGTTTGGAACACTATTGTTGGGTCAATCCGTGCCAGGACAGCGCCTGGTTCCCGTTTGTCAGTCAGCGTTATGATTTTCCGCCGCGCTCGACGGTTTTGTACAACGCCTACACGCATCCTGCGGCGCGAGGTAAGGGACTGTACCGAAAGGTTCTCGAGACGATCTGCGCGGATGCTCGCGACGTGACGGGGGCCCAGCACGTTTTCGCGGCGGTGGAGAATGGCAATGTGGTCTCTGAAAATGCCCTTCGTGCCGTGGGGTTTCGATGTGTCGATCGATTGCGGCGCCGGATGCGCTTCGGGCGTGTGACGCTGTCGCGCCTCTCATGCTAGGACCGGCGTCCCGATAACAAGCCAAAAAGAGCTAGAAATTCATGAACATTGTCAGCAGGTCGGCGTTCCCCGTGCTCGTCACCGATGTGCATGCCATCGGGATGATTGGTGTGGTCAGGGCGCTCGGTGGTGCGGGGTATCCTGTCATCGCATGTGACGCCGAAGAGGACGCGCTCGGCTTTTCATCGAACTTCGTCAGGCAGGCACTGGTTTGCCCGCCATATGGACGTCACGACTTCATCGAATGGCTGCGAGACGTGATCGTGGATCACGGCATTCGCGCCATTATTCCGAGCGAAGGTTTCCTCGTCGCCGTTCGTGCCCATTACGACGAATTTTCGCACCTGATGCCGACACCGTCGCGGGCGTCTCTGGTCTATGACTGCCTGAGCAAGACCGCCGTGATCGGCAAATTCATCGAAGCGCAGCAAACGGCGCATCTGCCCACGACCTATCTGATCCAGGCGGAACAGGAACTTCCGACCGAGGCGGAACTGGCGACGTTGTCGTTCCCTCTCTTCGTCAAGGGCGATGCGGCAGACGCCAGGGAAGAGCGCGGCGGTTTCGTCTGCGCCGTGCAGTCCGCTGGTGAGGCATGTCGTCTGGTCCGGGAACGTCTTGTGGACTTTCGGCGCATCCTCGTCCAGGCCTTTGTTCCAGGAGTGGGTGTGGGCGCGCATTTTTTTGTCAAAAATGGCGCCATTAAGCAAGAGTTTATGACTCGATGTATTCACGAAGTTCCCCATACCGGTGGGTATTGTTCTCTACGTGGAGCTTGGTGGAACGATGAAATAATGCGAGACGCTAGAGCCAAGGTTCTTTGTCTTGGATGGGAGGGCGTTTCGATGCTTGAATATCGATGGGACAAATTTAGTGGCAAGTTTTGGTTTGTCGAACTGAACCCGAGATTTTGGGCATCTTTGCATGTGGCGCTGTACAGCGGAATTAACTTTCCAGTTCTCCTCGTGGACAGCGCAAGGGGCGCTACCGTTTCAGTGTCATCGCCTCAGGTTAGGCCAGTTTTCGTGAGGTACACATTCCCTTTTGATGTTGGCTACGTTGTTTCGCGAATTAGAGACAAAAGGCTGCCATTTTTACAAAAAGCAAAAAGCGTCGCGGAATGGTTTTTGCTCTTTTTTGATTTTCGCGTTCGATCTGATCTCCTTTTTCCGGGCGATAGAATGTTGTATTTAATTCAATTCTATAGATTTATTAAGTCTCTTGTTGTTAGGGGTGGGTCTTAGATCCTGTTGATCTTGATTTCGAAAAGTATTTCAATTCATTTTGGTTGAATTTTCATGGGTAAGCGTCACGATAATTCTCTATATTCTCAGGAAGAAATTGGTGTATCTTCTGCTTGTGTTGAACTTAAATTGGCCGAATTCTGGAAGTTTTACATTAGTGGCCGGCGCGAAGGAGGTTATGCGAATTTCGGAAATGAACTCAAAAGCCTTGGCGAAATTGCAGCCCTATTTAATGGAGAGGAATTTTGTAGATTAGCTCTCGGGTATTTTATTGATAAGTTTGATTTCAAAAATACAAATTTAGATCTTCCTGGATATTTTAAAGATGTTTATGAGAGGGAGTTTTCCAGGATGAAGAAAAATATGAATCCCGGTTCTGGGTTTTCTTTCTCGTTGGGCAATGATCGCTTTGTGAAAGATCTTGCTATTGCTGGCGGACGGCTAATTCCAATTGGGCCCGGGCTGGTAGAGGTGGGTGGCTTTCCGCGGCGACTCTTGTGGTCGGGAGGTATAAGACAATTCTTCAAATTTGCTAAATTCTATTTTCTAAGAGCAAGAAGAAATTTTCCCTATTTGGAAATTCATACTCACCTGGAAAATGTTCAAGAGTTCAACGAACTAGGATGGAAAGACGCGTACTATAAAGTCGCGGATATCCTTTCTATGAATTCTTTTTTGAGGGGCGTTTTTCGTGGAAGTTGGTTTGTTGATCCGGTAATTTCGAAAATTTGCCCTCATCTTTCATATATTCGAGATTTTCCAGTCAGTTGGGGTGCTGAGAGTTTCTATTATTCCACGGAAGGTGGGTCTTCCGATGCCATTTCGAGCTCGAAAACTCGAAGAAGGTTGTTTGAAGAGAATAAGTATGAGCCGAAAGTGTATGTGCTTATTTGGCCGAGGCTTAGTATTCTTCGGTTCGCGAAGAAGCCGCGAGGGGTATGTTTTTCTTCTCCTGATTCTTATGGCTTTCGAAATGACATCTAGAATGGGAATCGCATTGGGGTAAGAGTTATAACAAGTGCGGCGTAGAGCAGGCTCATGGGCAGCCCCGAACGCACGAAATCGAGTGTCCGATAGCGCCCCGGCGAATACACCATCAGGTGGGTCTGGTAGCCCGAGGGCATCATGAAGGCCGCGCTCGCGCCGTAGGCGACGACCATCACGAAGGGCGTCGGGTCGGCGCCGAAGGCGCGGGCGGTGCTCAGCGCGATGGGGAAGGCGAGGGCGGCGGCGGCGTTGTTGGTGACGCATTCGGTGAGAATCACCGTCATCAGGTAGATACCGACAAAGGCGCCCCACACGCCGTGGCCGTGGAACACCGCTTTGACCGCGTCGGTGATCAGGTCGGCGCCGCCGGAGGATTCGAGCGAACGGGCGATGGCCAGTGCGCCGCCCACGACGAGGACGAGTTCGAAGGGAAAGCGGCGGCGGATCTCGCCCATCGTCAGGGTGCGTGTGGCGATCAGGGCGCCGAGCATCAGGAGCAGGCCGGCGAACAAGGGAAGGATGCCGGCGGTGGCCAGCGCGATCACCAGGGCGAAGCCGCCCAGGGACCAGGCGGTCTGGATGTTCGACAGTTTGGGATGCAGCGGGGCGCCGCCGACCACATGGAAGTTGCGCGTGAGGTTGCGGTGCTGCGCGAAATCCTTGCCCACCGCCAGCAACAGGGCGTCGCCGACCCGCAGCGGGATGCGGCCGAGCTGGCCGGTCAGGCGTTTTTCCCCGCGGCGGATGCCGACCACACCGGCGTCGAACATGGTGCGGAAATCCACCTCGCGCAAGGTGCGGTTGGCCAGCTCCGATTCGTTCGAGATCACCACTTCGACCAGATTGGAGCGCAACAGCGCGTCGGCGCGGGTGCCGAACACCTGCAGCCCGGGAAAGCGCTCGATGACGTGCATCTTGTCTACTTCGCCGGTAAAGATCAGGGTGTCGTCGGCTTCGAGCACCTCTTCCGGCGTGACCGGAGAGATCAGGCGTCCGTCGCGCATGATCTCGACCAGGAACAGGCCTTCGAGGTTGCGCAGCGCGTTCTGTTCGATGCTCTTGCCGATGAGCGGCGACGTGGTGCCGACCCGGGCCTCGAGAAAGTAGTCCTGGCGGCCGTGGTGGTTGCGTTGCCCCCGGTCCGGCAGCCATCGGGCCAGGACGCCGAGCAGCAGGATGCAGGCCACCGCTACGGGGACGCCGACCCACGCCATCTGGAACATGCCGATTGGCTCGAGCCCGGCACGCACCGCGAAGGAGTTGACCACCAGGTTGGTGGACGTGCCCACCAGCGTGGTGATGCCGCCCAGCACCGCAGCGTAGGAGAGCGGCAGGAGCAGCTTCGACGGTGGGTGGGTGCGCTGGTTGCTGACCGTGCCCAGCAAGGCGCTGACGACCGCAGTGTTGTTGAGGAAGGCGGAGGCCAGCGCGGTGACGGCCGACAGCTTGAAGACGGCGGGACCGGTACGGCCGTTGATGAGCTTGCGAAAGGCAATCTCGAGGATGGGCGCGCGCTCGAGCACCAGGGAGACGATCATCAGCAAAACCAGCACCGCGAGGCCGGGGTTGGCATAGCTGGTGAGCAAGGTCTCCTGGTCGATGAGCCCCAGCACATGGAAGCCGCCCGCCCAGACGGAGAACAGCAGCATGGGGGGAAACCGGCCATGCACGAGCAGGGCGAGCAAGGTCCCGAGCGAAATCAGGACGGCGTGGGCAGGATCCATCGTGAATGTCGGAACGGATTCGCTCAGGCGGCCTTGGCGACGAAATGCGGGTTGTCGAAGCCGGGTTTGCCATAACCCAGCGGCGCGTCATCCAGCGTCGTCAGCCTGCCGCCGGCAGCCGCAAGCACCGCATGACCGGCGGCGATGTCCCACTCCATGGTCCGGCCCAGGCGCGGATACAGGTCGGCCTCGCCGGCTGCCACCAGGCAGATCTTGAGCGAAGAGCCGGCGCTCTTCAGTTCGGCCACCTTGTAGGGCGCGAGGAAGGCGTCGAGGGCGGAGGCGTCGCCGTGGGAGCGGCTCGCCACGACCGTGACGCCGGCTTGGGGCGGCGTACGCACCTGGATGGGACGGCGGCCGGCCTCGTCCTCGACCCAGGCGCCCACGCCCACCGCACCGCCGAACAGCCGGCCCAGCGCCGGCGCCAGCACCACGCCGAGGACGGGCTGACCGTGCTCGATCAGGGCGATGTTGACGGTGAACTCGCCGTTGCGGTTGATGAACTCCTTGGTGCCGTCGAGCGGATCGACGAGCCAGAAGCGCTCGGCCACCTCGGGGATCTTGCCGGCGGCCACGGCTTCTTCGGCGACCACGGGTGTGCCCGGCAGGATCGCCTCGAGCGCCGGCAGGATGAGGGCTTCGGCCTGCTCGTCGGCTTCGGTGACCGGGGAGCTGTCGTCCTTGCCGCGTACCTCGAAGTCGGTGCGGTAGATGTCGAGGATCACGTCACCCGCGCGACGGATGACGGGAATGAGTGCTTCGAGCAGCGCGGCGCGGTCCGTCATGGTGAAACTCCATCGATATGTATCATGCTAATAAATATTTAACAGCACATTGGCTGGTTTGTTTGTTTAATATATCACCATGCCAACGTATTGCGTGACATGAACGCCAGTCCACGATCCCTTGCTGCACTCAATGCCACCCGCCGACGCGCGGTGGAGCTGCGTCGACAGGGGCGCACGCTCGCCGATGTGGCGCGGGCGACCGGCTTGTCGGCGCCGACCATCATTGCCGCCTGCAAGGCCTTCGATGCCGGCGGCTGGGCAGCGGTGGACGTGGGTCGTCGGGGTCGCCGCGCGGGCTCGGGCACGCGCATCCCCGCGCAGCGGGACGTGAACATCCGGGATGCCCTGTTTGCCGCGGGCGATGCGCCCGTCGACGGGGGCGCCGGGCTGTGGGACTATCCGGCCCTGTGCCGCTGGCTGGAGGCGACGTTCGGTATCGCGCTGACGCCCCGTACGGCGGCCCGTCATGCCGCGCGCTGGGGGCTGAGCGCGCCCGATCTTCAGGACAACTGGCGTCAGGCGCAGGGCGAGTCCGCGCGGGCATGGGGCGAGACCGTGTTCGCACCGCTCGTGGCCCGGGCGAAGCAGGAAGGGGCGGAGCTGCTGTGGGCGTCGATTGTCGCGGTCGAGCGGACACATGTCATGCTCTACGCCCATGACCGGCGTGGCAAGCTGCGCTGGATACTGCGGCCAGCGCCCTTGCGCAGCGACGACATTAAAGAATTCATGACGCGATTGATCGGGGCGGCCGGGCGCAAGATCCACCTGCTGTGGCACGGGCCCCGTCTCGATACCATCGCCGATATCGGCCCGTGGCTCCAGCGCATGGCCGGGCGCATCGACATCCATCCGCTACCGGCCCGCTGGCAGGCGCCGGGCCATCTCAACGCGCCCGCGGCCGCGGGTTCGACGAACAGCGAAACCGTCACGAGGACTCCCATGACGCTCACCCATCTGCAGCGGCTCGAAGCCGAAAGCATCCACATCATGCGCGAGGTCGTCGCCGAAGCCGACAACCCCGTCATGCTGTACTCCATCGGCAAGGACAGCGCCGTGATGCTGCACCTGGCCATGAAGGCCTTCCACCCGGCCAAGCCGCCGTTTCCGCTGCTGCATGTGGATACGCAGTGGAAGTTCCGGGAGATGTATGCCTTCCGCGACCGGATCGTCAAGGATCTGGGGGTGGACCTGCTGGTGCACATCAATCCGGAAGGGGCGGAGAAGGGTATCAACCCGTTCACCCACGGATCGGCCATCCATACCGACATCATGAAGACCGAGGGGCTCAAGCAGGCGCTCGACAAGTACGGCTTCGATGCCGCCTTCGGCGGCGCGCGTCGCGACGAGGAGAAATCGCGCGCCAAGGAACGCATCTTCTCGTTCCGCACCGCGCAGCACCGCTGGGACCCGAAGAACCAGCGCCCGGAGCTGTGGAAGCTCTACAACGCGCGCAAGCACAAGGGTGAATCCATGCGCGTGTTCCCGCTCTCCAACTGGACCGAACTGGACATCTGGCAATACATCTACCTGGAGAACATCCCCATCGTGCCGCTGTACTACGCGGCCGAGCGCCCGGTGGTGGAGCGCGACGGCACCCTGATCATGGTGGACGACGAGCGCATGCCGCTCAAACCGGGCGAGGTGCCGATGATGAAGATGGTGCGCTTCCGCACCCTGGGCTGCTATCCGCTCACCGGCGCGGTCGAGTCCGCGGCGGACACGCTGCCCGCCATCATCCAGGAGATGCTCCTGACCAAGACCTCCGAGCGCCAGGGCCGGGTCATCGACCACGATTCCGCCGCGTCGATGGAAAAGAAAAAACAGGAAGGGTACTTCTGATGGCACCCACGCCGGCACGGCCGCTCTCCCGTAGGTCGGACTTCAGTCCGACGGCGACCGTTTTCCAGAGGGGATTTGTCGGACTGAAGTCCGACCTACGCAGAAGCACGCAGCTAGCAGCCCACGAACACTGACCCGAGACATTCCACCATGGCCCATATCTCCGATCTCATCGCCACCGACATCGAGCAGTACCTCAAGGCCCACGAGCACAAGAGTCTGCTGCGTTTCATCACCTGCGGCAGCGTGGACGACGGCAAGAGCACACTCATCGGCCGTCTGCTGTACGAATCCAAGATGCTGTTCGAAGACCAGCTCGCGGCGGTGGAAGCCGACTCGCGCAAGTGGGGCACCCAGGGCGAGCAGCTGGACTTTGCGCTGCTGGTCGACGGCCTCGCCGCCGAGCGCGAGCAGGGCATCACCATCGACGTGGCCTACCGCTTCTTCTCCACCGACCGGCGCAAATTCATCGTGGCCGACACCCCGGGGCACGAGCAATACACCCGCAACATGGTCACCGGTGCCTCCACCGCCGACGTGGCGGTGCTCATGGTCGATGCGCGCAAGGGCGTGCTCACCCAGACCCGGCGCCACAGCTACCTGGTGTCGCTGATCGGCATCCGCCACATCGTGGTGGCCGTCAACAAGATGGATCTGGTCGACTACAGCGAAAACACCTTCCGCAAGATCGTCGAGGATTTCCGCGACTTCGCTACGCAGATCGGCCTGGCGTCGGTCACCTTCATCCCCATGTCGGCGTTCAAGGGCGACAACATCATCGAGCCGAGCGACCGCATGCCCTGGTACCACGGCGCCACGCTCATGGCCTACCTGGAGACGGTGGAAGTCGATGAGACCCGTCTGCAGGCCCAGCCCTTCCGCCTGCCGGTGCAGTGGGTCAACCGGCCGAACCTCGATTTCCGTGGCTTTGCCGGCACGCTGGCCTCCGGCGTCGTCAAGGTGGGCGACCGTATCCGCGTGCAGCCCTCCGGCAAGGAAAGCTCGGTGGCGCGCATCGTCACCCGCGACGGCGACCTGCCCCAGGCCATCGCCGGCCAGTCGGTCACGCTCACGCTCAACGACGAGATCGACATCTCCCGCGGCGACGTCATCTCCACCATCGAGGCGCCGTGCAGTTCGGCCGACCAGTTCGAGGTCACGGTGGTGTGGATGCACGACGAGCCCATGTTCCCGGGCCGCCCCTACCTGCTCAAGATCGGCGCCAAGACGGTCATGGCCACGGTCACCGAGATCAAGTACCAGGTGAACGTGAACAACCTCGACCACATGGCGGCCAAGAAACTGGAACTGAACGGCATCGGCGTGTGCAACCTGAGCCTGGACCGCCAGATCGCCTTCGATGCCTACAAGGACAATCCCGACACCGGCGGCTTCATCCTCATCGACCGGCTCACCAACAACACCGTCGGCGCCGGCCTCATCCACTTCGCCCTGCGCCGTGCCCACAACATCCACATGCAGCATGTGGACGTGGACAAGGCTGCCCGCGGCGCCATCAAGGGCCAGAAGCCCTGCGTGCTGTGGCTCACCGGTCTGTCGGGTGCGGGCAAGTCCACCATCGCCAACCTGGTGGAGAAGAAACTGCACGCCATGGGCCGGCACACCTACCTGCTCGATGGCGACAACGTGCGCCACGGGCTCAACAAGGATCTGGGCTTCACCGATGCCGACCGGGTGGAGAACATCCGCCGCGTGGCCGAGGTCGCCCGGTTGATGGTCGACGCCGGCCTGATCGTGATCACCGCCTTCATCTCCCCGTTCCGCTCCGAGCGCCGCATGGCGCGCGCGCTGGTCGAAGAGGGCGAGTTCCTCGAGATCCACGTGGACACCCCGCTGGCCGTGGCCGAGGAGCGCGACCCCAAAGGCCTCTACAAGAAGGCCCGGCGCGGCGAACTGAAGAACTTCACCGGCATCGACTCGCCCTACGAGCCGCCGGAGGAACCGGAGGTGCGCGTGAGCACCGCCGAATGCTCGCCGGAAGAGGCGGCGGACCGGGTCGTCGAGGTGCTGGCTGCGCGGGGGCTGCTCGACGTCTGAGTGGCGGTGAGGGAGGCCCCGGCCGCCTCGAACGGGCGGGACCCGGGTTCAGGCGGACGCGGGCGCGATCGGGCGGGCGCGTTTCTTCAGAGCCTGGCGCGCACGTTCGATGTTCCGGTCCACGGTGACATTGATCGCATACGCCAGGCACGACACCACCACGGCCGCCACGAGCGCCGAGATCACCCCTTGCGGCGTTGCACCGTGCACCGGAGCGCCCCACAGCACCAGCGACACCGAGAGGCCGGCCAGGTAATGACCCAGATACATGGGATAGCTCAGGTCGCCGATACGCTTGTCGGATTGCCCCAGCCATCCGCCGCGTGGCCAGTCGCGCAGCTTGGCGATGATCAACGCGTGCAGTGCCATGTTCATGAAAAACAGCGGTTCGATGTAGGCGCGATGGTCCAGTTGGGCCGTGAGCGCCAGCGGGACGACCGCGAGGAGCCAGACCAGCGGGTGCCCGGGTATCCGGGCGACGAATTCACGCGTCGCGTCCCGATAGTGGAACAGGAGCGCGCCGATCGAGAACGGCAGCGACGCGGCGGGCAGGTAGGAATAGCGCGACTCGTGCCCGAGGCCCAGCGCATAGGTTGCCGCAAAGTAGCTGGCCGCGACGGCGAGCCAAAGCCAGGTGATGCGTCGCGAGCGCGAAACGCCCAAAGCGATCAGAACGTAGTGGATGAGTTCCAGCGTCAGGGCCCAGGTCGGGGGGGCCAGACGGGGCTCGACCCACTTGGGTGACAAGGCGGGGAAGATCAGCGACAGGTTGGCGAGGATATCGACGCCGCGAGTCGGCACGTAGATCGCGTCGTGATAGCTCCGGGTGAGCGGTTCTCCCTGCAGTACGATCAGCCCGAGGGTGAGCAGGCAGATGATCCAGTAGGTGGGAAACAGGCGCAGGAAGCGGTTGAGGAAGTAGGCCAAGCGGCCACGCGTCGTGTAGCCGTAGGTCTGGTGCATGATCGTGGTCATGAGGTAGCCGCTGAGCACGAAGAACCCATAGACCGCGAAGTGCCCGATCAGGGGGATGTCCGCCAGGTGCTGGAACAGCACGGCGAGGGCGAGAAGGGTGCGGTAGACGCCGAACAGGTGACTCTCCCAAGCAAATAGAGTGCATTTCACCTGTGTTGTATTGGAATGCGTACTTGCTCAGGGGCGCTTTCGTTACGATGATGTAAGTGGCTGTTTCTCCGGGTAACCTTGAGGAATGGCGCAATAGGGAACCCAAATCCACGGAATTCCCACGTCCGAAATGACGAAAGGCGCTTGTGCCGCGTGGGCGGTTGCTGAAGAAAACAGGGACGACGGCGTGATTCCCTGAAACACTTGGCTGACGCTCACTTCGGGCGAATGGCGCTCAGCGGGTTTGGGACAGCCACAACTCCATCATCGTGAGAATCCACACCAGTTCGCCGTAATAGCCGGGATGCTCGGGCAGCAACTCGCCGAGCAGGCGGTCGATGAAGCGCGGGTTCACGATGCCACGCCCCTTGAGCGCGTTCAGGGTGTCGTGAGACAGGTCGTGCAGGCCCTTGTGCTCGCAGGCCCAGACGCCGAAGGGCAGGCCGAAGCCATGTTTCTTCTTGGTGATGATGGCGTCTGGCAGGAAGTCGCGCAGTGCCTCCTTGAAGAACCAGCGCAGCTTGAAGCCGCGCAGCTTGTAGTCCAGTGGCAGGCTGAGCGAGAAGTCGAGCAGCGCATCGTCGAGCAGGGGGAATTCGACGCCCAGACCGGCCAGCTCGGTGGTGCCGAGGATCTTCGGCAGGTCATTGTCTTCGAGGGTGTATTTCCAGTCGAAGGCGAGCAGGCGGTTCAGGTCCGAGTCGGCATTGATCCGCTGCCAGACCGCCTCGTGAGCACGGGCGGGCGCGTTCTGGTCGATCTGTGCGAGAAAATCCGGTGCGAACACCTGGTCGGCACCAAGCCGCACCAGCAGGTTGTATTGGTGAATGCGGTGGGGCAGGGGCACCTTGGCCTGGTCCACGTAGCTGGCGGCCTTCTTGACGATGGGCAGCCGCTTGCTGATTGGTAGCGACAGCGCCGGCTCGAGCAAGGCATTGCGCAAGGCAGCGGGGACCCGGTCGTAAACGCCGAAGACGCGTTGCTTGGCATAGCGGGTGTTGCCGCCGAACAATTCATCGCCGCCATCGCCGGCCAGCAGTGTGTCGATACCGTCACGACGCGCCAGCGAGGCGCACAGCCAGGCAGGCGCGGCAGAGGAGTTGCCGAAGGGCTGGTCATAGTGGCGTGCGACCCTGGGAATGGCTTCGAGCAGGTCCTGCGGCGTTACATAGTATTCGTGGTGATTGGTGCCGAAATGCTTCGAGGCGATGCGGGCATATTCCATCTCGTCATAGCCGGAGGCATCGAAACCCATCGAATAGGTTTCGGCAGGGCGCCCGAGGACCTTCGTGAGCATCCCCGCGACCGTCGAGCTGTCGGTTCCGCCCGACAGAAAGGCGCCCACATGGCCCCGATCGGTGGCCTTGCGTACGGCCGCCTCGATGATGTCCATGAAGCGCGCCTTGGCTTCGCCGAAATCCATCTGGCGCGGCTCGGTGAACACCGGGCGCCACCAGGCGTCGACGCGCGGGGTGTCACCCTGCCATTCGAGCCGGTGTCCGCCCTCGAGCCGGGTGACGTCGGCAAAGATCGTCAGGGGCGACGGAATCATGTGGTGGAACAGGTAGGCGTAGACGGCGTCGGGCGACAGCGCGCTGTCCGTGTCGGCGACCAGATCGGCCCGGTCGCCGACGATCAGGCGGTCATGGCGTACCGCGAAGCACCAGGGGGCGGTACCGAAGCGGTCGGCGGCCAGAAACACGCTGCGTTCGCGGGTGTCGATGAAGGCGACACCGAAGCGGCCGTGGACCCGTTCGGGGGCCTGGGCACCATGGGCGCGGAAGAGTGCGAGCCAGTGGTCAGCCGGGGTGTGCAACGCGTCCCGCGTGCTGTCCGCCGGGAATTCGGGCCGTCCGCGCGCGATGCACACGAGGCCATCGGATTCGGCCACGGAAGCGGCCTGCGAGAGCCGTACTTCCGCGTGCGGCCATTCAAATCGTTCGGCAAGTGCCTGGGGGGGCGTGATCTGGTTCATGTCGAAGGCAAAAGGGGTTCAGACCAGGACTTCGGTGACGGCCGGGTGGCCGAGGAAGCGTTGCGGGCTGGCGGTGGCGCCGTAGGCGCCCGACTGGTAGACCACCACCAGGTCGCCCGGCCGGGCCTTGGGCAGCAGCATGCGATCGCCCAGGATGTCGAGCGGGGTGCACAGCGGGCCGACGACGTTGGCCAGCTCCAGTTCGGTATCGCTCATCCGGTTGCCGATGGCCACCGGATAGTTCTTGCGAATGACCTGGCCGAAGTTGCCCGAGGCCGACAGGTGATGATGCAGACCACCGTCGGTGACCAGGAAGACCTGGCCACGGGATTCCTTGCGGTCGAGCACGCGGCAGACATAGATGCCGGCTTCGCCCACCAGAAACCGTCCCAGTTCGATGCACAGTTCCGCCTGGGGGAAAACGGTCGCGGCCTCGTCGGCGATGCGGGCGAGATTGGCACCGATCGGAGCCAGATCGACGCGCTCGTTGCCCGGGAAATAGGGGATGCCGATGCCGCCGCCCAGGTTCAGCATGCGGATGGGGGTGCTCACATGGTCGGCCAGACGGCGTGCAAGGTCGAAGCAGTTGCGCTGCGCTTCGACGATGGCCTCGGCCTGCAGGTTCTGCGAGCCGGCAAACAGGTGAAAGCCCTCGATATGCAGGCCGAGCGTCTCGGTGCGCTGGATCACGGCGGGGATCTGCTCGGCGTCGATGCCGAACTGCTTGGGGCCGCCACCCATGCGCATCCCCGAGCTCTTGAGTTCGAAATCCGGGTTGACGCGCAGGGCGATCCGCGGTGTCCAGCCGGTCGATTCGGCGACAGCGGCCAGGGCCTCGATTTCCGACGGCGACTCGGCGTTGATCAAGACGCCGGCGGCGACCGCCTGACGCAGTTCCTCGACGCGTTTGCCCGGCCCGGCGAAGGAGATGTCGTGCGGGCTCATGCCGGTGTCGAGCGCCACTGCCAGTTCGCCCGCGGAGGCCACGTCGAGACCATCCACCAGCCCCGCCATGTGACCGACCAGCGCCGGCATGGGGTTTGCCTTGATCGCGTAGTGGAGCTTGACGGCGGTCGGCAGCGCCGCCCGCAGTTCGCCAACGCGTGCGTCCAGCAACTGTCGGTCGTAGGCGTAGAACGGTGTGCTGCCGACGCGTGCCGCCAGCCGTGTGAGCGGGATCCCGCCCACCAGAAGCTCGCCGTGTTCGACGCGGAACTGGTCCATGGGGACGTGGGCGGGCGGTGTTTTCGGGGAGTTCATGTCATTCACTGATCGATTCCGGGAGCGGACGTCTGGCCCGATACGTTCGCATGATGTCATTCCTGAGTCTGCGACGCATTCAACGATGCATGCGGATCGTGCAGCCATTGGCGGGCGATGGCGATCACTTCGCGCCGCGAGGCCACGGAGGAATAGGTCTGGTCGGCGTCGGGCATGTCGTGCCGGGCCAGATGGCGCGGCGTCGCCATGGCCTGTTGCCAGCTGGCATCGCTGCCGACCAGTTCGTCGAATTCCTTGCTCACCAGGCTGCGACCGCTCATGAGCAGGAGCACGTCGCCTCCGAAGCGGGACATGCCCAGACGCATGCGGGTGACGAAGGGCAAGTGGCGCTCGTCGCGCTGGGCCGGTCCGCCGGCGCTGGCTTTGTGAGCAGACAGGCGCTTGCGCGCTCTGGCCCAGAGGGCGCGGCCGATGGTCAGCAGCGCCGGGAAGGGGTTGTACTGGCCCCGCAGCAGCTTGAGCCAGAAGTCCTTGTCCCGGATACGTTTGGCGTAGTGATGCTTGACGGTGACCGCGTCGCCGGTCTCTTCGGTGTGCACCCACGGGTTGCCGACCATGAGCCCCGTCACCGCCGGATATTTCCAGGCATTGATCATGATGGCGGCTGCCGCGTCGCAGCCCCCCCACAGCACCACTTCCTTCATTTGCGGGACCCGTGAGAGAAACGCATCGATGGCGGCGCGCAAATCGGGCTCGACGTCCTGAAAGCCGCGGAAGGTGCCTTCGCTGTCGCCAAGACCGCGATAGTCGAACCGCAACACCGGGGTGCCGGCGGCGGCCAGCTGGCGCGCCAGCTGCACCTGCAGCCGGCCCACGCCGCCGCGATACTGGGGGCCGCCGGCGACAATGGCGACCACGCCCCGGGTCTTGATTTCTGCGGGCACGTGCATCATGCCGATCAGCTCGGCGCCGTCGCACTCGATCACGATCGGGGTTTCGGTCGCGCTCATTGGATCGCTCCGGCGACGGTGTCGAGCAGCGCGAGCGTCGCGGTTTCCAGTTGCGGCGCCTCGGCCCGCTCATGCAGTTGCCAGATCATCGGGCAGGCGACGGACTCGACATGGACCCGCCCGCCGGCTTCTCCGAGCGTGTCGATGAGCTTGCGGCTCGGCAGGGCGAGGGCCTGGCCGGCCTTGGCGACGACCTCGAGCCAGCAGACCGGGACCTGTGCCAGATGTTCGACAGAGGCGTCCATCCGCAGCGATCCGAGCTGCCCGGCAAGGCGTCCGGTGAGCGGATAGCCGGCGATTTCGAGGGTTTCCCCGGCATTGAGGCGATTGCGCAGGGTGTCGCCGGTTTCCTTCTCGCCTTCGGTGAACATCTGCGCGGCGATTCGCAGGCGCAGGTGCTGGTTCAGGAACAGTTTGCCGTCGAGCACGGGTTGCCAGAAGAGCACTTGCTGCAGCGGTGGTGTGTCGCCACTCGCCACGAGCTCGGCAGCGAGCAGGGCGCCGGTGCGTATCCCCCAGAGGGTCAGGGGGGCGCTGGTTTCGGCCACCAGCCAGCGTGCCGCTTCGAGGGCGTCGAGCCGCCAGGCGTCCCAGTCGGCGTCGGTGATCTCGCCCTCGCTCTCCCCCGTTCCGTACGGGTCGAGGATGAGCGTGTGGTACCCGCGGGCAGCCAGCGCGCGTGCCTGGCTGACCACGTGAGACCGGCAGCGATTCATCTCCTCGGCAAACGGGGGCAGGTAGAGCAGGGCGCCGGTGATGGGCCCGGTCGGGACGATCTGGAGTGTGAACAGGCGCCGGCCATTGAGGTCGAGGAACATCGGGCGGGCGGTGGAGACTCTGGCATTCTGCTCAGACATGGTTCCGGGCGATTCGAAGGCGTGTACAGGGGCGTTCATAGCGTCGAGGCTCGGGCGCTGCCGGCAATGAGGCGGCCGCGATGCTGTGTGTAGGCGGCTTCGGCGGCGTCCATCTGTGCGTCGCTGAGCACGATATCCGAGTAATCGCTCTTGGCGCGGTTGACCTTGCCCGATTTCAGGCGGCTGGAGTGATCGCCGGTGTTGCCCTGGCCGGTGTTGGAAAACGTATCGTATTCCGAGGGAATCGGGGTGTCGAAGCCAAGCCATTCCGACAGGGCGGCGAGCGTCGTGTCGGTGCGTTCGATCAGGCATTCGGCATCAAGGTAGAAGTAGCGGGGACCGAGCTCCCGCGCCATGCGGGCGAGGGATTCGAGTCGATCCACATAGTAGCGGGTGGCGCCTTCGGGTGTCGCTTCGGGCAACTGGGGGTTGCGCTTGCGATAAAGGGCCACCAGGCTCTTGATGGACTGTTCCGGCGCGCGCAGCATGACGAGGGTCCGGCTGTTCGGGCGGGCCAGGATCGACGGCGCCACATGGTGGCCGTCGTGGAGCACCTTGTCGAACATCCAGTGCGCACCCGGCTTCACGGAATGGGTCTTGAAATGAAGCAGCTTCTGCCGCCACAGGCTCTTCCACCCGTAGTAGCCGATGTGCATTTCGTAGTAGCCCTCCACCTGCGGATGGCTGCCGATCAGGTGGCCGAAAAGGCTGGTGTTGGCGCGCATGTGGCTCAGCAGGAAGATATTCCGATGGTGCAGGATGAGCTCGGGATTGGTCAGCAGGGCCGAAAAGAACGACATAAACCGATGTCCTGTCAGGGGTCCTGGGGGCGAAGCAGCAGGCGGACGCCCGATGCGAGCGTATAGGCCAGCCACTTGAATGTGAACGAAACGAGCAGTGCTTCGCGCATGTAGAAGAAGGCTTCGCGAGGTTTGCCCGCCTGCATGAGCAGGTGGGCCATGTTCTTGAGTTCGTAGCCCTTCGCCCGGCGCGCGTAAGCGCGCATGGCGGCATGTTTGCCGAATGCGATGGCCTTGTCGCAGATTCGGAACTGGATGACCTTCTTCTCGATCAGGCTCACGGCCGTGGAGACATTGTCGGCCCGTTTCGGATTGGGGATGTGGTGCTGGGCAATCACGGCCGGATGGTAGAGCATGTACTCGGCGGCATCGATGGCGCGCAGATATACATCCCGGTCGTTCTCGTAGCGCAGCGATTCGTCCATGCCGCCGATGGCTTCGAAGAAGGCTCGACGGTAGACGGTACAGTTCAGATGCGCAAAGCCCGTGCGTTGCAGGAGATGCTCGAGGCGGACGGGGTAGTTGCCGAGGGCGTCGGGCGAGGTATCGATACGCGCTTCCAGACCGGAGATCCAGAGCCCGCCGGGATGCGCCTGTCCGTCCGGGAACACGGCGCGCTGATCGGTGAAATACAGATCGATGGGACGGGTGCTGGCGGCAACGCTGTCGCGCACCCGGCGCAGATGGTCCGGATCGATCCACAGGTCGTCGTCGTCGAGGAAGCACAGATAGGTGCCACGGGCGCTCGCGGCGCCCACGTTGCGCGAGTAGGCCGGTCCGTGGCCCTTGGCCCGGTGCGGCAGATAGATGAATCGGACGCGCGCATCGTAACGCGCTTCCATGGTGCGATAGGCGTCCAGCTGCTCGCCGCTGGAGCCATCGTTGACGATGATGACCTCGAAATCGTCGATCGTCTGCTCGAACACGGATTGCAGCGTGCGTTCGAACAGGGCTGCGCGATCCCGCGTCGGGATGATGATGCTGAAGGTGGGCGAAAGATTCGCGTCGGTCATGGCTCAGTGTCCTGTGCCGGAAGGCGGGGCGGGATGATCCTGGGGAAACCAGGCGTCCACCGATCGGATCACCTGTTCGCACACGCCCTGGTAGATTTCCGGCGCGAGACCGTAGGGGTCGGGGATCTCGACCTGATCGGGGGAATGCGCGCCAGCGGCGCCGAGCAGGAAGGTCTTGTCCGCCACCTGCGGATAGCTGGCCAGCAGCCGGTCGATGTGGGCCTGTTCCATGGCCAGGATCAGATCGGCCGAGGCCACCATGCGGGCGTCGAGCGTGTGCGAGCGCCAGGCGCTCAGATCGACGTGCCGGACTGCGGCCGTTGATACCATGACCGGATCCGCCGGGCGGCCGTCCTGAGGATGGAAACCGGCCGACATGAGTGTCATCGACTCACCGTTGCGCCGGGCGGCGTAGGCATGCGCCAGGGCGCTCCGGTTGATGTTGCCGTAGCACAGGAACAGGACGGATCGCACCGGTTCTCGGCGTTGCCGCGCCCGTTGCAGTTGCCGCTTCAGCTGCCGGCGGTCATGGAGCCGCCCGGTAACCCGTTGGAGCTGTTTGTGCACGATCCGACCGATGTCCACCAGACCGGGACGGGGGTCGCGCAGGGACTGCACATCGAAATGGTGGCGAGGCGAGAAGACCAGCGCCCAGTCCCGAAGCACTTCTTTCCAGCCGGGAATGTTGACCAGCGACGTTGGTGCGTTGCGGCGCAGGACGTGTTCCGTCCAGTCAACATCGCGGCCCAACTGGCGACACACCACGCCCTCTCGGGCCGGCGGGCGTTCGGCGATTTGGCCTTCGCACAGCAGCTCGTACAGCATGCAGGGGAAATCTGCGCCGGCGGCGATGGCCAGGGGCAGGGAACCCCAGAACCGGCCGTTGATTTCCATGAGGCGGAACTGGCCGGTCTGCGGTGCGTACTTGAACTCGACCATGGCGACCCCGTGCCAATTCAGGGCCTTGGCCAAGGCCCGGGCGGCCTCGAACAGGGCCGGGACGATGGCTTCGCTGCAACGCAGGCTGCTGCCGCCGCCGGTGAGCGGGACTTCATGCAGGCGGCGATGCTGGAAGGCGAAGCGCACCTCGCCCCGATCGGCGATCAACTCGATGCCGACGCCATCGCCACGGAAGTACTCCTGCAAGATCACGCCGCCATGGTTGAGGGCGTGTTTCACCCGCTTTTCGAGTTCGTCGCGATCCTGGGCATAGCTGACCGTGAGCTGGACGCCACTGCCGTTGCCATGGCCGACCGAGCGCGAGGGCTTGATCACCAGGGGATAACCCAGTGCGGCCTCGGCCCGGTCCAGATCGTCCAGAGAAGTGACCGGGACCGATGCCGGAACGGCAATCCCAAGCGATTCGGCCAGGGCGACCGTGCGTTCCTTGTCCAGGACCTGCTCGAGTGCCTCGCTCGGTGCCATGGCGATGCGACGATCGTCCAGTTTGGCGCGGTGGTGCAGCAGCGGCACCAGCGTCCGCTCGGTGACCGGAAGGATCAGCGCGTACGCCTCGCGCTCGATCTGCGTCTCGATCCAGCGGATGAATCCGGCCTCTTCCTTGAGTGGGTCCGGATAGCGGGCACAGCTGCGCGTGTGACGGGAACTGGCACAGATGGGGTGCTCGGCGGCGCTGGCAACGTCCACGTGCAACCCGGATCGACCCAACGAGCGGACGATCGACAGTGCGGAGGCCTGATCGCCGTCGAGGACGAGGACGGAGTTCGATGGGCGGAGGGGTGCAAGGGTTGGTTCCACGTCCGGAGTCTCTATTCAGCGACCCGGCAGCAGCCCTTTGCGGGCGAGCAGATCGATCACGATGGCTTCCAGTCCGTTGGGGCGGCCGGAGACACGCCAGATGGCCAGGGAACAGGTGCCGTAGATCACGGCGCCGACGCCCGCGCAGGCAAACAGCGTAACCACGGGCGGGGTGTGGAGCATGCCTACGAGCGGCAGGGTCGCTGCGGCCATGGCCGCGCTGGCGAGCAGCGGACGCACGTAGGTGCCGAGATAGCGGGACATCGGCGTGTCGATGCGTCGGGTGCAGTGATAGGACAGGAACAGGATCTCGACGGCGGACAGGGTGATCTTGGTGCCGATGAGCCCGGCGATGCCCCCAATCTCGAACGCCGGATAGATGGCCAGGAGGAAGACCGTGCTGCGCACGATCCCACTGCGTGCCGAAATGACCTGGAGCCCGGTCATCGCCATGAAGCGGTTCAGGTTCTCGACGATGGAATAGCACAGGTAGAACAGCCCGAACAATCCGAGGATCGGCGCCGCGTCCGTCCATTGTGCGCCCAGTACCACCTGGGTCAGCGGTCGCGAGAGCACGAAGACGCCCACCGCGGCCGGGACCAACAGGGCGATGAAGGCCGACTGCGAAGCGAGAAAGGCGGCACGCAGCCGGGATTGTTCGTCCTGGAGCTTGGCATAGCCCGGAATCAGGGCGGTGCCGACAGCGCCGACCAGCTCGTTGGTGATCATCGAGGCGAGGCTGCCGCCGACGCTGAAGAAACCCAGTTGCTCTTTCGAAATCCAGCCGGAGAGCGCGAACCGGTCGGTGGCGGCGAACAGTTGCCGGCTGATGGCGGAGATGACGATCCATTTGGAAAAACGCCACAACTTGCCGGCGCCTTCGAGCCGCAGCCGCGGGCGGAAGGGGCACATCAGATAGCTGAACAGGGTCTGATAGACGTTGAGCATGACCGCGCCGATCACGATCGCCCAGTAGGAACGCAGCCACAGGGCCACCGCAATACTGGTGATGACGCCAAGAATGCGCGGATACAGCTTGATGCGGAACAGGCGGTCGAACTGAAGTTCCTTCTGGAACTGCACCATGCCGACGTTTTCCGCGCCCCGGATCATGAGCCCGGCGCCAATCAGCGCGCTGATGGCGACGATGTCGCCCTCGTCGGCGTAGTGGGCCACGAGGGGCGAGGCCGCAATGAGGGCCAGCCCGAAGAGGATGCCCTTGAGCAGGCGCATGGTCCACGCGGTGTCGAAATCGTCGCGAGTCGCGTCCTTTTCTCGTATCAGCGCCAGATCGAAGCCGAACTCGAAGAACCCGTCCATGATGGCCACGACGGCAGTCACCGCCGCGACGACGCCGAAATCCTCCGGCATGAGGACGCGTGCCAGCACCATGGTGCTGATCAAGCCAAGCAGACGATGGACCCAGCGGGTGGCGATCATCCACAAGGCGCTGTGAACAACCTTGTCTTTCAGCGAGGATTCAGGTGCTTGGGTGGCGGGCATGCCTGGGCTTCAAGGTAAGGAGCGCGCAGGATACCGCAACTATCCATACGCAATTGTGATGTCGGACACAGATGACGTGGTGCGCACTGGGCGACCATTGCACCCCGGATATCCGCCGCATCGTCCGGAGCAGGAGCGTATGACATGCGCGGCTATGGGACAATGCCCGAACATGAATGAACTCGAAGGATGACGATGGGCCGCTTGCTGCATGAACTGGTCTTCGATAGCGCCACACGCACTCCGCATGCGCCGGCGCTGAAATATCGTACCGAGCAACTGACCTATGCCGAGCTGGCCACCGAAATTCGGAACACGGCCGGTGCGTTTCGCGAGCTCGGGGTCCGGCGGGGCGAGCGGGTGGCCGTGTGGATGGAAAAACGGATCGAGACAGTGGTGGCCCTCTTTGGCGCCAACGCTGCCGGCGCGGTGTTCGTTCCGGTCAACCCGCTGCTCAAACCGGAGCAGGTGGTGCACATCATGCGCGATTGCGATGTGCGCCTGCTGGTGACCACCGCCGAGCGGATCGGGTTGATGGCGCCCGTGTTGGCGCAGTGTCCTGCGCTTAAGGACGTCATGATCGTCGGGGATGCCCCGGTCGAGGTGGAAGCGGCATTCGTCAGTCGCTGGTCTGCAAGGTCCGGTGCCGAGCCCGGTGCCAATCACGCTGTCGATGCGGACATGGCGGCGATTCTGTATACCTCGGGGAGTACCGGCAAACCCAAGGGCGTGGTGCTGTCGCATCGAAACATCGTCGAAGGTGCCCGGAGCGTGGCCGAGTACCTCGAGAACACGAGTGAAGATCGTATTCTTTCCGTGTTGCCGTTGAGCTTCGACTACGGCCTGAATCAGATCACCACCAGCTTCCTCGTCGGTGCCTGCGCGGTGCTGATCAACTATCTGATGCCGCGGGACGTGGTCAATGCCGTCAAAAAGGAGCGCATCACGGGGCTGGCGGCGGTACCGCCGCTGTGGATCCAGCTCTCTCAGCTCGAGTGGCCGGAGGGGCTCGACGCCCACCTGCGGTATTTCACCAACTCCGGCGGACACATGCCCCGAACGACGCTCGACGCCTTGCGCCAGCGCCTGCCGAAGGCCCGCCCCTATCTGATGTACGGACTCACCGAAGCGTTCCGGTCCACGTATCTGCCGCCGGATGAGGTCGACCGCCGGCCCGATTCCATGGGCAAGGCGATCCCCAACGCGGAAATTCTGGTGGTCCGCCCGGACGGTACCTTGTGCGATCCGGACGAGCCGGGTGAGCTGGTACATCGTGGCGTGCATGTGTCGCTCGGTTATTGGAACGATCCGGGGCGCACCGCTGAAAGATTCAAACCGGCACCTGGCCGTCCTCACGGCATTCCGACGCCCGAGCTGGCGGTTTTCTCGGGGGATACGGTGCGCCGCGACGCCGACGGCTTCCTTTACTTCATCGGCCGCCAGGACGAGATGATCAAGACCTCGGGCTATCGGGTGAGCCCGACGGAAGTGGAGGAGGTGCTATACGGCTTTGAGGGCATTCGGGAGGTGGTGGCCGTGGGTGCGCCGCATCCGACACTCGGGCAGGCGGTGGTGCTCATCGTCATGGTCGAGCCAGGGGAAGACGATCTGGAATCACGCCTGCTTCTGGCTTGCCGCCAGCAACTACCGGCGTTCATGGTGCCGGCGAAGGTGATCTGTTTCGATCGGCCACTGCCGCGAAATCCCAATGGCAAGGTGGATCGGCGACAGTTGGCCGATTCCGTGGTGGATTTGTTTGCCGAGGCATCCCAATTGAAATAGGATGCCCCCGTCCGCGACATCGTTGCGGCATCGCGAGCATGAACGGCCGATGGCTGGATGGATGGAGATTCGAGTTGGATATCAAGAACGAAGTACTGGAAATCCTGGATGAGGCGCTCGGCCTCAATGGTCGGGCACAGACCTTTTCCCTGGACACCCCGCTGCTGGGCGCCTTGCCGGAACTCGACTCGATGGCCGTTGTTGCGGTCATCAATCTCATGGAAGAGCGTCTCGGGGTGTATGTCGATGACGATGAAATTGACGGCGCCACGTTCGCGTCCGTGGGGACGCTGGTCGATTTCGTTCAGTCCAAGGTGGGTTGAGTTGATGGCATATGCGATAAGAACGAACCCTATCCGTGGTTTAGCTCACTGGTTGTTCACCGGCTGTATGGCTGCGGCGGGAGTGTCGCACGTCATCAGTGCGCAAGCTGCGAACGGCCTTCCCGCCTACTGTGGCGAGCTGACAAATCACTATGGTCCGTTTGATTATCGTATTGATAAAGCGAAATTGCCGATCGTCGAGCAGTATCACTTTGGGCCGGATGTGGAAAGTCTTTCTCCAAATGAGAAAAACCCGGGGGGGCAGCTGGCGTATACGCTCAAGGCATTTCCCAATCATCCTCGAGCGTTAATGACGTTGATTCGATTGGGCGAACAGACTGGAACAGAAAAGCCGAGTCATTTGCCCTACTCAATCAAATGCTTTGTCCTTAGGGCAGAGGTTTTTGCGCCGGACGATTCCATGGTGAAGCTGATCGCTGGCTTGTACTACCTAAAGCATCGAAATGCTAAATTGGCCATACAGCGCTTTGAAGAGGCAGAGAAGCTCGGCAGTGCCAACGCGAACCTTTATTACAATCTGGGCCTGGCCTACCTCGAGGTCGGAGACAACGAGAAAGCGCTGGAAAACGCGCACAAGGCGTATGCGGAAGGGTTTCCGCTACCCGGCCTGCGAAACCGCCTCGAGCGCGCGGGCGTCTGGCGGGACGCCACTACCGCCACGGCGCAGGAATCGAAGAAAGAGTGATCACCGGCTCTTGATCATCGTACCGACCCCATGGTCGGTGAGGATCTCGAGCAGCAGGCAGTGTTCCACACGCCCGTCGATGATGTGGACCGAGTTCACGCCGCTGCGCGCCGCGTCCAGGGCGGAGCCGATCTTCGGTAGCATGCCGCCCGACAGTGTCCCGTCGGCGACCAGATCGTCGATGTCTTTCGGGGTGAGTCCCGTCAGCAGCTTGCCTTGCTGGTCCAGCACCCCCGGGGTGTTGGTGAGCAGGACGAGCTTTTCCGCCCGGAGGATTTCGGCCAGCTTGCCGGCGACCACGTCGGCGTTGATGTTGTAGGTCTCGCCATCCTCGCCGACCCCGATGGGGGCGATGACGGGGATGAAGTCCCCCTGGTCGAGAAACGCGATCAGGCTCGGGTCCACCTGGGTGATCTCACCGACCTGGCCCACATCGACCACGTCTCCCGGCGGCGCGTCCTTCTTCTGCATGAGCAGCTTCTTGGCGCGAATGAAGCGGGCGTCCTTGCCGGTGAGGCCGACGGCCTTGCCGCCGTGCTGGTTGATGAGATTGACGATTTCCTTGTTCACCTGGCCGCCCAGCACCATCTCGACCACTTCCATGGTCTCGGCGTCGGTGACCCGCATGCCCTGGATGAATTCCCCTTTCTTGCCGACGCGCTGCAGCAGGTTCTCGATCTGCGGGCCGCCGCCATGCACGACGACCGGGTTCATGCCGACGAGCTTGAGCAGCACCACGTCGCGGGCGAAGCAGTCCTTGAGCTTGGGGTCGGTCATGGCGTTGCCGCCATATTTGATGACGATGGTCTTGTCGAAGAAGCGCTTGATGTAGGGCAGGGCTTCGGCGAGGATTTCGGCCTTGCGGGCGGGGGTGACGGTTTCGGTGCTCATGACATCGGCTCGATGAATGAAGTGGCAATTTTATCCGGCCAGGCCGGTCACGCAAAGTCGGGCGCGTTCACGGCCAGGGCGGTGGGTGCTGGAGCGCGCCGGCCCGGTGGGGCGTGCCCGGCGGCAGGGGATGGGTGCCGATCGGCGGCGTGAGCTGGTGCTCCGGGCGCAGGGAGTCCGCCGCGGGCTCGAGCACGGGGGCGTCGAGCCAGTAGGCGGTCGCGGCAGGGCGCCCATCATCGAACGCATTTTGTGGAACGAAGGCGTTGTCACGGACGATGGCATCCGGGCCGAGCTCGAGACGCTGCGAGCCGACGAACAGGTTGGCCTCGATGCGGACCTGGGGGCGTGCGTCGGGCGGCGCGTCTACATGCACGGCCGGCCCCAGGCCGTTGCGGCTGATCAGGGTGTTGTGGACCACGGTGAGCCGGTTGACCGGCCAGATGGCGCCTTCGGCCCCGTAGCGCAGGAGGATGCGATTTGTCGTGTGTGCCGACTGGCCGATGATGTTGCCGGTCACCGTGGCGCGGCCGCTGTTGGGAAATTCCAGTTCGTAGCTGGCGCGCCCGGTCGGGCCGTCGTCGATCAGGTTGTCGGTGATGAGGCTCTCGCGTGCCCGGCTCTTGACCAGATGGGCGTTGAAACCGTTGCTCAGGTGGCTGCCGGACAGCTCGAAGCGGCCGATCTGGCCGACGTAGAGCAGATGGTGCAGGCTGCCCGGGTGATGGGGCGCCTGGCCGAACACGCTGTCTTCCACGCGCAGGCGGGCGGTGGGGGTGTTGCCGGTCAGGATGCCGTTTTCGTTGTCCAGGAAGCGGCAGCGGCGAATGCGCAGGTCGCCGCGTTCGAAGCGGATGCCGGCACCGTTGCCGTCGGGGACGCGCGCGCCGCGAAATTCGATGTTTTCAATGACGATCGTGCCGCCGCGGACGACCCAGATCGCCTTGCCTTCGGCCGACCGGCCCGCCGCCTCGAGCACCACACCGGGGCCGAGACCGCGAATGCGCAGATGGCGTTGCGTCCACACCGCCACATCGCCCCGGTAGATGCCGGGCGCGATGTCGATGATGTCGCCGTCGCGGGCGATGCGTGCGGCGTCCCGGATGTGCTTGATCGGGCCGTTCGGGCCGACGCGCAGCGTGTCCGCACAGGCGGGCGCCGCGATCAAGGCGCAGGCGAGCAGCAGGCGGCGAAACGGCATCGGTGCACGGCTCCGGCGTCGAGAGGGTAAAGAAAAAGGCGACGCCTCGAGGCGTCGCCCTTCGTTCGGCTGGGAACGAGCTTACTCGATCGTCAGCCGTTTCGCCTGCACCTCGACCTTCTTGGGCAGTTGCAACTCGAGCACCCCGTCGGTGAACTTGGCGCTGGAGCGCGACTCGTCGATGTCCTGGCCCAGCTGGAAGCTGCGCGACACCTTGCCGTAATAGCGCTCGGTGCGCAGGACGCGTTCGCCGTCCTTCTGCTCCTTGCTTTCCTTGCGCTCGGCGCTGATGGAGAGCACGGGGCCGTCGATGTGCACATGGATGTCATCCTTGGCGACACCGGGCAGTTCGGCATGCACGGTATAGCTGTCGGGGTTCTCCTTCACGTCCACCCGCATCTGCGGCGCTTCGGCGTTGCCGCCGAACTCGACCGGACGAACGAAGAAACCACGGAACAGATCCTCGAAGGGATCGCGGCGAATGATGTTGCTCATGAGATCCTCCTTCACTGGCGTATCAGAGTTGCCTGATACGGATGTAGTGTCGGCCGGCGGAATTTCAAGAGCGCGCGATTGCGGTCCTGTCAGCGTATCGGATCGGCTGGCTGAGCCAGGATCAGGCGCATCAGGTCGCGATTGGTCCACGACCAGGCCCGGTCGATCGCCTTGTGCAGCGGCAGCCACTCGGCGGCGTCGTGCTCGCCCGGGGCGAGGCGCACGTCGCAGGGCGCAGGCAGCTGCAGGCTGAAGGCGTGCTCGGTGTTGAAACGGACGCCGGGGGCGTAGCGGGCGGCCCATTTGGGGGGGATCGGAAAACGGTTCTGCAACTGCCAGTCATGCAGATCGGCGGAGGCGGCGATCAGGCCGGTTTCTTCGGCCAGCTCTCGCACCGCCGCCTCGTGTGGCGTCTCCCCGGGTTCGAGACTGCCGGTGATCGACTGCCAGAAGCGGGTGGGCGGCTGGCGGCGCAGCAGCAGGGTGTGGCCGGTTCGGGTATGGACGACCACGAGTACCGAGACGGGGCGCTTGTCGGGGGACATGTCAGGGTTCCCCGGCCAGCAGGCGCGGGTCGACGAGGACATGAAACGGCCGTCCGGCGCGCTGCCAGTGGTGGCAGGTGGACCGGAGGATATCCATCAGGATCTCCGCATCCTGGCGTGAGGCGGCCGTCCCGGAGACCAGGACCAGCATGGCGCCGTCGGGGCGCCAGGACAGGTCGTGGAGGCATTCCTCGAGTGCGTCCCAGTTGTGGCCGAACCAGCGGGGCATGCCGAAGGCCTGCGCGAAGGCGTCGAGGATGGCGGGTTTGGATGCCGCTTCGCCAAGGGGCACGTCGACCCGATGTGGCGCCAGCGAATCCGGATGCGTATGGCGGGCCGGCCAGACGGCTGCAGGGGCCGATGTGACGGCGTTGTCGCCGGCCAGCACCGCGGCGATGAAGCGATCGGTGTCGGCGTTCATGGACGCTCCGGAATGCGGATGAAACTGCGATAGTGGTCGGGGGTGTAGTAGAACACGTCGGGGGGGTGGCCGCCGGTGACGATGCGGCGTGCGCCGCGACTGTGCTCTCCGGGGGTGGGCACCGTGTATTCGCGGTAGTCGCCGCGGGGTCGGGGCGGCAGGCGCCGTTCGCGATTCTGGAACACGCTGCCGTCCTGTGGGTGGGGGAAGGGGCCACCGCGTTCGATCAGGGCGATGACTTCGCCCGCTTCCCGGGGCAGTCCGCGCAGATCGAGTCGGTGTGTCGGCGATAGGGAAGGCGTCTGCGCCCGCTCGATGCGAGCGACCGGTGCCGGTGCGCTGTGGTCGGCGTCGACACCGCAGCCGGCCAGCATGGTCAGGCTGGCGAAGAGAAGGGATCCGAGGCGTTGGATTGGGGTCACGGTCGCACCCGAAGCGGTCGGATGCCCAGTGTATCAAGCGTCGCTCAGACGTGAACGCCCCCGATACCGAACTTGACCTGCAGCTTGCGATGCAGGTCGATCAGCGCAGGCAGCCGCGCATTGGCGGGGTCGAGACGCCGGACGCGTTCGATCAGGGAGCGGGCCTGGGCAGAGAATTTTTCGTTCCAGCCGCAGTTCTCGATGTGACGCAGCAGGGCGAGGGCGGCATTGAACAGCACATGGGTGTTGTTCGGCATCTTGTTGACCGCGTTGAGCATCTCCTCGACCGCACCGTCGAAGTCGCCCGCCTTGGCTTTTTCGGCACCGGTCGCCACCAGGCTGCGCACCTCGTCGTGAACCTGTTTTTGCAGGCTCTGCGCGAGTTCCGCATGTCCGCGGGACTTGAGCATTTGCTGGGTCTTGTCCACCGCGCGCGGGTTTTCCGCGGTGCGCATGATGTCGAGCACCACGTCCTTGCCGGCATCTTCCAGACCATTGTCGAAACAGGCGCGCGCCAGTTCCTGCTTGAGCCCGAGGGAGACCTTGCCCAGGCGGCGGGACTCGCCCAGCGCCACCTCGATGGCCGCGCGTGCCTTGTCGGCGTCGCCCACCTGGGTGTGCAGCATGGCCGAGGACAATGCGGTACACATGCGTCCGCCCTCGGTACTGCCCATGGACTTGTCCAGATCCCGCAAGGTGGCGGCGGCCGCTTCGAGATTGCCGGTGCCGATCTGGGCCTGTACCAGCCAGACGTGGTCCTCCGGGTCGCGGAAATCGGAATACTTGCCCTTGCGAACCACTTCGGCGAGCACCGATTCGGCGGTCGTGGCGTCGCCCATGTCGAGGGCGATGCCGCCGAGGCGGCGCAGGCGGCTCAGGCGGTGCGGCGACACGGCCCGGGCCTGCAGCAGGACATCGCGGGCCTGTTCCAGCTCACCGGCGGCTTCACGGGTGCGCGCGAGCCAGTCGTAGGCGTCGATGAAGTGCTCGTTTTCTTCGACCAGTTCGGTCAGCAGTTCCTCCGCCTGGGCGAAACGCTGCTTCATGTACAAGGCCTTGGCCAGGCCCAGCCGCGCCCAGGGCACGGCGCGCAGCTCCAGTACCTGGGTGTACAGTGCCTCCGCTTCGTCGGCTTCTCCGGCGGCCACATGCAGCTCGGCGCGCAGACGCATGAAGTCGATCTGGTACTGGGGGTGGGTGGCTTCGGCCTCGATGCAGGCAGCGATGGCCGCGGGGGTGTCGTCCGCCTCGATGAGCTTGTAGATGGGCAGGAACGCGGCGCGCTTGACCACTGCGCGAGAGATCCGCGTGAACAAGGCGTCGGCGGCGAAGGGCTTGAGCAGGTAGTCGTTCGGTGCCAGTTCTGCGGCCGAGACGACTTTTTCGTACTGGCGCTCGCCCGTGACCATGATGAACAGCGTGCGCAGCGGGATGATGTGGTTGTGACGCAGATCCTCGAGCAGGTGCTGGCCGTCCTGACCGTCACCGATGTGGTACTCGCACAAGATGAGGTCGAAGCTCATCTCGCGCAGCTTGCGCACCGCGGCGCCGGCGGAAACGGCCATCTGGATCTTCTGAATGCCCACCTCCGCAAGCATGTTACGCAGCTGCGTACGCATGTTGGGGTGGGCTTCGATCAGCAGCGCGGAGATGGAGGACAGGTCGGCCATTCAGTGTGGATCGCCAGGGGCATTAGATCCTTTTTCGGCCGGGCACGGCCCAATCTTGAATCGGGCAGCCAAGAAAAAGGCGGCTCGCGCCGCCTTTTTCCTCAGTCCTTCTCGACTTCGACCGCTGTCTCTACCTTCTTGCGCAGGCGGATGTGCAGATCGCGCAGCTGGTTGTCGTCCACTTCGCCCGGGGCGTCGGTCAGCAGGCACTGGGCGCGCTGGGTCTTGGGGAAGGCGATGACGTCGCGAATCGAATCGGCGCCGGTCATGAGGGTGACCACACGGTCGAGGCCGAAGGCGAGACCGCCGTGGGGCGGTGCGCCGTACTTGAGCGCATCGAGCAGGAAGCCGAACTTCAGCTGTGCCTCTTCGGCGTCGATGTTGAGGGCGCGGAACACCTTTTCCTGAACGTCGGCGCGGTGGATACGCACCGAGCCGCCGCCGATTTCCCAGCCGTTGAGGGCGATGTCGTAGGCCTTGGCCAGGCACTTGCCCGGATCGGATTCGAGCAGGTCCACATGCTCGTCCTTGGGCGAGGTGAACGGGTGATGGCAGGCCGTCCACCGCTTGTCGTCCTCGTCATACTCGAACATCGGGAAGTCGGTGACCCACACCGGCATCCAGTCGGCTCCGTTCATGTGGCCCTTTTCATGTCCGATCTTGACGCGCAGCGCGCCGAGGGCGTCGTTGACCACCTTGGCGCTGTCGGCGCCGAAGAACATCAGGTCGCCGTCCTTGGCACCCGAGCGCTCGACGATGGCCGCCAGGGCTTCGTCGGAGAGGTTCTTGACGATGGGCGACTGCATGCCGTCGCGGCCCTTGGCCACGTCGTTGAACTTGATCCATGCCAGCCCCTTGGCGCCGTAGATGCCGACGAACTTGGTGTACTCGTCGATCTCGCCGCGCGACAGCTCGCCACCGCCCGGGATGAGCAGGCCGGCAACCCGACCACCGCTGGTGGCCGGGCCGGAAAACACCTTGAAGGCTACGTCCCGCATCACGTCGGTCAGTTCGGTGAATTCCAGCGTGACCCGCAGGTCGGGCTTGTCGGAGCCGAAGCGCGCCATGGCTTCGGCGTAGGGCATGCGCGGGAACGGGTCGGGCAGCTGAACCTCCAGCGCTTCGGCGAAGACAGTGCGGATGAGCGATTCCATCAGCTGCATGATGGCGTCTTCGCCCATGAAGGAGGTCTCGATATCGACCTGGGTGAATTCCGGCTGGCGGTCGGCACGCAGGTCTTCATCGCGGAAGCACTTGGTGATCTGGTAGTAGCGGTCGAAGCCGGCCACCATCAGCAATTGCTTGAACAGCTGCGGCGACTGGGGCAAGGCGAAGAACTGCCCCGGGTGGACGCGCGAGGGCACCAGGTAATCTCGGGCGCCTTCGGGGGTGCTCTTGGTGAGCATCGGCGTTTCCACGTCGACGAAGCCGTTGGCGTCGAGGAAGCGACGGAAGGCCATGCTGACCTTGTAGCGCAGCATCAGGTTGCGCTGCATGTGCGGACGACGCAGGTCGATGACCCGGTGGGACAGGCGCGTGGTCTCCGAGAGGTTCTCGTCGTCGAGCTGGAACGGCGGGGTCACGGAGGGGTTCAGCACCTCGATCTGGTGGCACAACACCTCGATCTCTCCGGAGGTGAGGCTGGTGTTCTCGGTACCGGCGGGGCGCCGCCGCACCTTGCCGGTGATCTTGAGGACGAATTCGTTGCGCACCGATTCGGCGGTGGCGAACATCTCGGGGCGGTCCGGGTCGCACACGACCTGTACCAGGCCTTCCCGGTCGCGCAGGTCGACGAAGATCACGCCGCCATGGTCGCGTCGGCGGTGCACCCAGCCGCAGAGGGTCACCATCTGGTCGAGGTCGGCAGCCGTCACATGGCCGCAGTAGTGAGTTCGCATGAGTCCTGTTTCCGTCTTGATATCGGGGCAACCGATCGGTTGCCAGTTGCCTATTCGGCGGGCGCCGGCATGGCCACGGGCGCGACGCTGGTGCGTTTGCCCGGGGCGACGACGCCCATGGAAATGATGTACTTGAGCGCTTCGTCGACGCTCATGTCCAGTTCGATCACGTCCGCGCGCGGGACCATCAGGAAGAACCCCGAGGTGGGGTTGGGCGTGGTCGGCACGTAGATGCTGACGAAATCCCCGGGCAGATGACGCGCCGCGTCACCGCCCGGCCGCCCCGTCAGGAAGGCGATCGTCCAGCTGCCCTGGCGCGGGTATTGCACCAGCAGCGCCTTGCGGAAGGCCTGGCTGGAGCTCGAGAAAAGCGTGTCTGAGACCTGCTTGACGCCGTAGTAAATCGACTTCACCACCGGGATGCGTGCCAGGATCGCTTCCCACAGCTGCACGATGCGCTGGCCCAGCACGTTGGCACCGATCAGGCCGGTGACCAACACGATCAGCAGGGTGATCGCCACGCCTGCGCCCGGGATGTTGACGCCCAGCACGGCGCGTGGCTGCCACGCCTCCGGGATCCACAACAGGATGCGATCGAGGGTGCCGACGATCCAGGCCAGCACCATGAAGGTGATGACCAGCGGGATCCAGATCAGCAGCCCGGTGATGAAGTATTTTTTCATTCAGCGCTCAGTGGCAGGCGCAGTTGCCGCCACAGGCGCCGCCGCTGTCGCTTTCGGCCGCCGGCTTGGAAGCGGCGGCCGTGCTGGTTCCGCCTTTGAAATCGGTGGCGTACCAGCCCGACCCCTTGAGCTGGAAGCCGGCTGCGGTGAGCTGTTTCGCGTAGGTCGGTTTGCCGCAGGACGGGCAGTCGGTCAGCGGCGCATCACTCATCTTTTGCAGATGCTCTTTTTCAAAGCCGCAATCGGCACAGCGATAAGCGTAGATAGGCATGACAAGCTCCAAAAATCAAGCGCATAAGTCTAGCGCATCGGCGATACGCGCGAAAGCCGACGCCCCTTGCAAATGAGGAGTTTGGAGCGCTTTTGCGGAATTAAAGGTGCTGCAGGTACTGCTCGGTGAGCGTCTGTCCGAAAAACAGCGCAATGAGCCCCGCTGCGGCCAGATAAGGGCCGAACGGAATCGGTTGGTTCCGGTCGTGCCGCGAGAACACGATCAGGCCGATGCCGACCACCGCGCCGACGACGGAAGAGAGCAGGATGGTCAGGGGCAGCATCTGCCAGCCTAGCCAGGCGCCGATCGCCGCCAGGAGCTTGAAGTCACCGTAACCCATGCCTTCCTTGCCGGTCAGCAGGCGGAAGGCGTGGAAGACGAGCCACAGGCTCAGGTAGCCGGCGATGGCGCCGATGACGGCATCCGGCAGGGTGGCGAAGGTCGTGTTCAGGTTGAAGATCAGGCCCAGCCAGACCAGTGGCAGGGTGATGCTGTCCGGCAGCAGCTGGGTGTCGAGGTCGATGAAGGTCAGCGCCAGCAGCGCCCAGATGAGGCACAGGGCGCCCGCAATGGCCAGGGGGTCGGCGAAATGCCAGGCGGCCGCGCCAGAGAGCGTCGCGCACAGCGCCTCGATCAGAGGGTAGCGCCGGCCGATCGGCGCCGCGCAATGCCGGCATTTGCCGCGCAGCAGCAGGAAGCTCACCACCGGGATGTTGTCGAAGGCGGCGATCGCGGTGCCGCAATGCGGGCAGCGCGAACGCGGCACCGCCAGATTGAAGCGGTCGACCGCGTCGACCGCTTCGCCACGGAATTCGGCCGCCTGAGCCGCCCACTCGCGCTCCATCATGAGGGGCAGGCGATGAATAACGACGTTCAGGAAGCTGCCGACGAACAGGCCGAGCAGTGTGCACCCGGCGATGAGAGCGAGGGAGTTTTCCAGCAAGGGGCGGTTCCGGAAGCGAGGGTTGTGGGCGGGGTTGTCAGACGACCTGGCCGAGTTTGAAGATCGGCAGATACATGGCGACCACCAGACCGCCGATGACGGTGCCGAGGAAAACCATGATCATGGGTTCGAGCAGCTGGGAAAGCCCGGCGACCGCATCGTCGACCTCCTGCTCGAAGAAATCCGCCACCTTGCTGAGCATGCTGTCGAGCTGGCCCGACTCCTCGCCGATGGACACCATCTGGATCACCATGGTGGGGAAAACCTTGGCCCCCTGCATGGCGACGGTAAGGCTCGTGCCAGTGCTGACGTCGGACTGGATCTGCTTGGTGGCCGTCTTGTAGACATGGTTGCCCGAGGCGCCGCCCACCGAATCCAGGGCTTCGACCAGGGGGACGCCGGCGGCGAACATGGTCGACAAGGTGCGCGTCCATCGGGCGATGGTGGCCTTGCGGATCACATCTCCGATGACCGGGACCTGCAGGATCAATCGATCCAGGCTGTTCTGTGCCTTCTCGCTGCGTTTGTACGCCATTGACAGGGTTACAATAATGGCTGCGAGGCCACCGAAGACGATATACCAGTTGGCGACGAAGTAGTCCGACATGGCAATCACGAGTAGTGTGGGCGCAGGAAGATCTGCACCAAAACTGGTAAACACCTCCTTGAACTGCGGAATGACGAACAGCATCATCACGGTCACGACGATGCCGGCCACCACGACCACGGCGGTTGGATAGAACAGCGCCGACTTGATCTTGCTCTTGATGGCGAGGATCTTTTCTTTGTAGCTCGCTAGCCGATCAAGGAGGTTGTCCAGAATCCCGGCCTGCTCGCCCGCCGCGACCAGGTTGCAGAACAGCGCATCGAAATGGACCGGGTGCTTGCGGAAGGCCTGGGACAGGCTGGCGCCGGTTTCCACGTCGCTGCGAATGTCGTTGAGCAGTCGGCCGAGCGAGGGGTTGCCCGCGCCCTTGATGCCGATGTCGAAGGCCTGGAGCAGTGGGACACCGGATTTCATCATGGTGGCCATCTGGCGGGTGAACAGGGCGATGTCCTTGTCAGTGATGCGCCGGCCGCGGGCGAGCTTGCGTTTCTTGACCTTGGTCACCATCACGCCCTGGCGGCGCAGGGTGGCCTGGACCACGGCTTCGCCCCCGGCGCGCATCTCGCCGCGGATGATCTTGCCTTTCTTGTCCTTGCCCTCCCAGTCGTAGAGCGCTTCCTTGACAGTGGTTGCGGGGCGGCGAGCGGTGCGGGTCGCGGTAGCCATGGTCTTGTCTGCCTTGAATTAATCGTTGGTGGTGGCCAGCACTTCGGATAGCGAGGTGATGCCAGCCTTCACTTTGCGCAGCCCGGAGCGGCGCAGATCGGAGACCCCTTCCAGTTCGGCCTGGGCGGCAATGTCCATGGAATTGCCGTTGTTCATGATGATGCGCTGAATCTCTTCGGAAATCGGCATGACCTGGTAGATGCCCACCCGTCCCTTGTAGCCGGAGCCCTTGCACAGGTCGCAGCCCTTCGGGCCCATCGGGCGCCAGCTGCCGTCCAGATCGTCCTCGGAAAAACCCGCCTCGACCAGCGCGTCGTGGGGAATGTCCATGGGTTCCTTGCACTTGCACAGGCGGCGGGCCAGTCGCTGCGCCGTGATGAGGATGACTGACGAGGCGATGTTGAACGGCGCGACCCCCATGTTGCGCAGGCGCTCGAGCGTCGTCGGGGCGTCGTTGGTATGCAGCGTCGACAGGACTAGGTGACCGGTCTGCGCGGCCTTGATCGAAATCTCCGCGGTCTCCAGATCGCGGATCTCGCCCACCATGATGATGTCGGGATCCTGGCGAAGGAAGGCGCGCAGCGCCGTGGAGAAGGTCAGGCCCGCCTTCTCGTTCACATTGACCTGGTTGATGCCGGGCAGGTTGATTTCGGCCGGGTCTTCGGCGGTCGAAATGTTCGAGTCGCCCTTGTTGAGCAGGTTCAGGCAGGTGTAGAGCGACACGGTCTTGCCGCTACCGGTCGGGCCGGTGACCAGAATCATGCCGTAGGGGCGCTCGATGGCCTCGAGCAGGGCCTGCTTCTGATCCGGATCGTAGCCGAGGGCGTCGATGCCCAGCATGGCCGACGACGGATCGAGAATCCGCATCACGATCTTCTCGCCATGCAGCGTCGGCAGGGTGGAGACCCGGAAGTCGATGGCCTTGTTCTTGGACAGCACCAGCTTCATGCGCCCGTCCTGGGGGACCCGCTTCTCGGAGATGTCCAGGCGCGAGATCACCTTGATGCGCGCGGCGATCTTTTCACGCAGGATCAGCGGTGGCTGGGCGATTTCACGCAGGGCGCCGTCGGTACGAAAGCGGATCCGGTAATACTTTTCATAGGGCTCGAAGTGGATGTCGGAGGCGCCTTCGTTGATGGCGTCCACGAGCACTTTCTGGATGAAACGGACCACCGGCGCGTCGTCCACCTCGGCCTGGACATCCTCGCCGCCGTCCTTGTCGCCCGGCGATTCCTGATCGAGCAGGTCCATGTCGAAGTCGTCGCCGGTCAGTGCGTCGAGCGTCTCTGACGTGGACTCGCTCTGGCGGTTGATGACCGCCTCGAGCTTGCTCGCCTCGACCACCACGGCGTCGACCGACAGGCCGCTCTGGAAGCGGATCTCGTCCAGGGCCCTCAGGTTCGTGGGGTCGGCCAGGGCGACCGTGATGCGATTGCCGCGCTTGCCGATGGGCAGGACGTGGTGTTTGCCGATGAGTTTGCGGTCGATGGCGTCCTGCAGGATCGTCTGCGGATCCAGCGCGCCGATGTCGAGGAGCGGGTAGCCGAAGGTGTCGGCGGCGAAGCGGGCGACCTCATGCTCGCTCATGAGGCCGCGTTTGGCCGCCTCGAGGACGAAGCCGTTGGTCTTGTCCTTGTTTTCGGTGGTGCACGCGACCGCGTCCGCTTCCGAGATGCGGTTCTGCTGGATCAGCGCCCGGGCGAGCCCGGACAGCGCAATTTGCGGATTCGCGGCCATATCCTTGTCTGTTCAGGTCCGATATCGAACCGACATATCATGGTGCATTGCTTCAAGTGGCTTGTAAAGCATTGAGTGCAAGGCACTGTTTAGTTGGCAATTATTCCTTTGGCTTGAACAGCCGCGCGGTCTTCACCAGGCGGTCCTGGGTCTGGACGACCTCGATCGGGACACTGGCGATGCGCATGGACAAGCCGGTCTCGGGAATATCCTGAAGATATTCCACAATCAACCCATTTAATGTTTTCGGCCCATCGGTCGGAAGGTTGAGGCCCAATTTCCGGTTGAGGTCTCTGAGGTTGTGGCCGCCGTCGACGAGAACGCTGCCGTCTTCATGCCAGCTCAGCGTGTCCGTGTTGTCCGGCGAGCTGGTGGTGAACTTGCCGACCATCTCTTCGATGATGTCATCGATGGTCACCAGCCCGAGCAGCTCGCCGTATTCGTCCACCACCAGCCCCATGCGCTGCCGGTTTTCCTGGAAGAACTGCAGCTGCGAATAGACGGGGGTTTCCGCCGGTACGAAGTAGGGCGCCACTACCATCTCGTGCAGTGCCTCGTGGGTCAGGTCGCTGTCGATCGAATGGCCCAGCAGGCGGCGCAGATGGAGAATGCCGACGACGTCGTCGTTCTCGCCGTCGAACACCAGCAGGCGGGTGTGGTAGCTGGTGGCCAGTTGCTGGGCGATCTCCTCGATGGGGTCGGACAGATCGATGCCCTCGATGGCGCCGCGCGGGGTCATCACATCCTCGACGGTGATGTCCTCGAGTTCGAACATGTTGAGCAGGATGGAGCGGTGCTTGTGCGGGATCACGTGCCCGGCCTCGAGCACCATGGCGCGCAGTTCCTCGGTGGACAGCGCGTCCGACGCGTCGCCCTTGCCCGGATGCAGGCGAATGACGCGCAGGATCAGCTCGACGAAAAGATTGACGAACCAGATCGCGAAGTAGGTGACCCGCAGCAGGAAGGCCAGCGGAAAGGCGTACATCACCGCGAGGCGGTCGGCATAGCGCGCGCCGATGACCTTGGGGGTGATCTCGGAGAAGACCAGGATCAGGAAGGTGACCAGCAGGGTGCCGACCCCGAGGGCCCAGCGTTCATTGCCGAACAGCTGGATCGTGATGACGCTCACCAGCGTCGCGGCGGCGGCGTTGATCAGGTTGTTGAACAACAGGATGACGCCGAGGAGCTTTTCGGTCTGGCCGAGCAGATCCAGAGCCAGCTGGGCGCCATGGTGTCCGTTGGATGCCATCGAGCGCAGTCGATAGCGATTGGCGGCCATCATGGTGGTTTCCGACATGGAAAACAGACCGGAAAACACCAGCAGCAAGGCCAGGGCGGCCAGTTGCATGGCCAAGGCAGGGTCAGGCACGGGGAATCAGCACAAATCTCGACGGTTTCGAGTATTCCGATGCCTCATGCGCTTGTCAATCGGCGGATGAGGCTTCACACGGGGCGATGCAGGAGCACCTCGAGCACGAAGCGGCTACCGACATAGGCCAGCATGAGCGCCACGAATCCGGCCATGGTCCAGCGTTGGGCCATCTTGCCGCGCCAGCCCCACAGCCGACGGCCCATCAGCAGAGCACCGAACAACAGCCACGAGATGAACGCGAAGACGGTCTTGTGATCCACCTGAAAGGCCTTGCCGAAGAGCGCTTCGGAGAACATGACGCCGGAGATCAGGGTCAGGGTCAGGAGGACGAAGGCGATACGGATCAGGCGGAACAGCAGCCGCTCCATCGTCAATAGTGGCGGAAGGCTGGCGAACACCGCCGACAGGCGCGCATGGTGCAGGCGTTTTTCCGCGATCGACATCAGGATCGCGTGCAGGGTCGCCAGCGTGAACAGGCTGTAGGCGAGCATGGCGACGATGAAGTGGGCCCGGAAGGCCGGCGAACCGGCCTGGGCCAGCAGATGTGGCGGCGGAAACAGCCCGGGCAGGAAGGCGCACACCGCCGCGGCGGGCATCACGAAGGTCTGCAGCCCGTCGAGCCGGGAGAAGAAGTTCTCGATCCAGTAGAACACCACGGCCAGCCACACCATCAGCGACAGAGCGGTGCCGAAGCCGAAATGCATGCCGGAGCCAGGAAACAGTTCCCGGTGCAGCACCGCGCCGTGGGCCAGCAGGGCCATCAGCAGCGCCGCGCGCTCCCAGGCGGACAGGCCGCGACGGGGCACTTCGCCCGCCGCTTGCCAGCGGGAACGCCAGAAGTGCACGCCAAGTGCGGCGTACATGGAGGCAGGCACCAGATGCAGTAGAATCGAGGGCATTCGACGAGTTTACTCCAAGGCCGATTTTCGAACCAATCATGCTGGACAATCTGACGCAACGACTGACCAAGGTCGTCAAAACCATCCGGGGTCAGGCGCGCCTGACCGAAGACAACATCAAGGATGCCATGCGCGAGGTCCGGATGGCCCTGCTCGAGGCGGACGTGGCGCTGCCGGTAGTCAAGGAATTCGTGAGCCGGGTCCGCGAAAAGGCCGTCGGCCAGGAAGTGATCGGCTCGCTGACACCCGGCCAGGCACTCGTCGGCGTGGTGCACGACGAGCTGCGGACCCTGATGGGTGGGCAGCACGAAGGCCTGAATCTGGCGGTGACTCCGCCGGCCATCGTGCTCATGGCCGGCCTGCAGGGCGCCGGCAAGACCACCACCACCGGCAAGCTTGCCAAGATGCTGCGCGAGCGCCAGAAGAAGAAGGTGCTCGTGGTCTCCACCGACGTGTATCGGCCGGCCGCCATTGAGCAGCTCAAGACCGTGGCGGCCCAGGCGGGCGTCGAGTTCTTCCCCTCGGAGGTCTCGCAGAAACCCGTCGATATCGCGCGGGCCGCGGTCGACTATGCTCGCAAGCACTTCATCGACGTGCTGCTGGTCGATACCGCCGGTCGTCTGGCCATCGATACCGCCATGATGGAGGAGATCCAGGCCCTGCATGCCGCGGTCGATCCGGTCGAGACGCTCTTCGTCGTCGATGCCATGCTCGGCCAGGACGCGGTCAACACCGCCCAGGCCTTCAACGAGGCTCTGCCGCTGACTGGGGTGGTGCTCACCAAGCTGGACGGTGACGCGCGTGGTGGCGCGGCCCTGTCCGTGCGTCATGTCACCGGCAAGCCGCTCAAATTCGCCGGGGTGGCCGAAAAGCTCGACGGTCTCGAAGAGTTCCATCCGGACCGGATGGCCTCGCGCATCCTCGGCATGGGCGACATTCTCGGTCTGGTCGATGAAGCGCGCCGCAATGTCGACGAAGAGCAGGCCAAGGCTTTTGCGAAGAAGCTCAAGAGCGGCAAGGGCTTCGACCTGAACGATTTCAAGGATCAGATCGGCCAGATGCGCAAGATGGGCGGCATCGGCGCCCTCATGGACAAGATGCCGGCCCAGTTCGCCCAGGCGGCCGGACAGCTGCAGGGCGGGGTCGAAGAGAAGATGGTCGGCCGTGTCGAGGGGATCATCAACTCCATGACGCCGGCAGAACGGGCCAATCCGGGCATCCTCAAGGCCTCGCGCAAGCGCCGCATCGCCGCCGGCGCGGGGGTGCCGGTCCAGGAGGTCAATCGGCTGCTCAAGCAGTTCGAGCAGACCCAGAAGGTCATGAAACAGTTCTCCAAGGGCGGCATGGCCAAGATGATGCGCGGCATGAAGGGCATGCTGCCCGGGATGCGCTGACCGGCCGGTGGGCGCATCGATTCACGCGGCGGCCCGCGCGGCGCTGCAGGCCTGTGATCCGGCGCACAAATGCGCCCTGGTGGCCGCGCTCAAGGCGGATGCGGACGCGGGGCGTCTGGGACCCTGCCCCGACGAGGCGCCGTTGCCGATCGGCGAGCCGGGCCGGCCGCCACGGCCGGTGCTGATCGATCCGGCCGCAGTGCCCGATCGTCGCCCGTCGGCCGAAAACGGGCATGCGGCCTTGCTGCATGCCATTGCCCACATCGAGTTCAACGCCATCAATCTGGCGCTCGACTGTGTTTATCGCTTTCGCGACCTGCCCGAGGATTTCTACACCGGCTGGGTGGACGTCGCCGCCGAGGAGGCCCGCCACTTCGGTCTCGTTTGCGACTGCCTGGCGGCGGCGGGGGCGGCCTACGGCGACTTTCCCGCGCACAACGGCTTGTGGGAGATGACGGTGAAGACCGCGCACGACCCGTTGGCGCGCATGGCGCTGGTGCCGCGGGTGCTCGAGGCGCGGGGGCTGGATGCCACGCCGCCGATCATGGCCCGGCTGCGCAGGTCGGGCGATACCCGGACGCTGGCCGTGCTCGACATCATCCTGCGCGACGAGATCGGTCATGTCGCTTTGGGGGATCGCTGGTTCCGCCATTTCTGTGCGCAGCGCGGCCTGGAGCCCGAAGCGCAGTACCGGGCGCTGATCGACGCCTTCGATGCCCCCTGGCCGCGCCCGCCATTGAATCGCCCGGCGCGCCGGCGGGCGGGCTTCTCGGAGCAGGAACTCGATCGGCTCGAGAGGCCGCGCCGGCGATGATTTGCGCCGCGCCGCGCCGCGCCGCGCCGCGCCGCGCCGCGCCTCGGCGAGCAGCTGCCCGGGTGGAGCCAAAAAAAAACGGGGTGGCATTCGCCACCCCGTTTCTTGTCGGGCCGATTCGGCCGGATCAGCGCAGGCCGGCCGCGTAGTCGGTGACGGCCTTGATTTCCTTGTCGGTCATCTTGAGTGCGATCGCCCGCATCATGCTGGCCGGGTCGTTGGCCCGCTCCTCGGCCTGGAAGGCCTTGAGCTGGGTTTCCAGGTAGCTGGCGTACTGCCCGCCAAGGCGCGGAAACTGGGCCGGCAGGCCGGCACCGGCCGGACCGTGGCAGCCGGCACAGGCCGGCAGGCCCTTGGAGGCGTCGCCGGCACGCCACAGGCGCTGGCCCATTTCGACGAGCTTGTCGTTGGTGGCCGCTTCCGGCTTCAGCGTCTGGCTGGCGAAGTAGTAGGCCACGTTCTTCATGTCGGCTTCGCTGAGGGCGGCCACCATGGCGTTCATGGTCGCGTTGACGCGTGCCGGCGGCTGGCCGTTGGCACCCTTGAAGTCATGCAGCTGTTTGTTGATGTATTCCGGGATCTGGCCCGCCAGCTTCGGGTTGGCCGGCAGCTGGCTGTTGCCGTCCGGGTTGTGGCAGGCGCCACAGATGGTCTCGGCGACTTGCTTGCCCTTGGCAAGGTCGGGCGCGGCGGCCTCGTCCTGGGCGTGGACACTGCCCGCAGTGAGCAGCAGGGAAATCAAAAGGGAGCGCTTCAGCATGATCAGAATGTCCTCGGAAGCCGTGGTCGAATTTTTGACAATCCTGCTATTCTATAACAGTACGGCCGGTTTGCGCGACGCAACACCCGGCCCTTTTTTCTCTGCGCGCCATCCATTGCTCCCATGTCCCTGTTTCGACACGCCACCTTCGAGATTTCCATCGCCGAACCGAAGGGGTTGCCGGCGCCCAACGGCCGCGAGGTCGCGTTTGCCGGCCGTTCCAATGCCGGCAAATCGAGCGCCATCAATACCCTCGCCGGGCATACCCGCCTCGCCTTCGTCTCCAAGACCCCGGGGCGCACGCAGCTGATCAACTTCTTCCGCCTGCGTTGCGGCGGGGTGATGGTGGATCTGCCCGGCTACGGCTACGCCGAGGTGCCGGAGAAGATCCGGCGCCAATGGCAGCGCCTGCTCGAACAGTATCTGACCGAGCGGGAGAATCTCGTCGGGTTGGTGCTGATCATGGATTCGCGCCGTCCGCTGACGCCGCTCGACCGACAGATGCTCGACTGGTTCGCGCCCAGCGGCCGGCCGGTGCACGTGCTGCTGACCAAGGCGGACAAACTGACGCGTAGCGAGGCGGCGAAGACGCTGGCAGCCACGCGCAAGGCGCTGGCGGCGTGGGGCGATGCCGTGTCCGTACAGCTGTTCTCGAGTCTCAAGAAGACGGGGATCGAGGAGGTCGAGCGGGTGGTCGCGCCATGGCTGATCGATGACGCGGCGCAGGCGCCTGTCGACGAGGGGACCGACACCGGCGCGCCGGAAAAAAAGAAAGCCCCCGGCCAAAGGGGAGAAAAGCCGGGGGTTGAAGGCCCTACTTGATGGGGTAGGGCGCCCGCTCAGGGAGGTCAACACATCTGGCGACTCGCGCCATCTCTTTCCTAGATCAAAGCCGTCGCGCAAAGTTCCCCCCATACTTTTGATTTTGTGACCGAATCTCTCAAAGCCGATCGAGACCATGAAAACCAATCCAGCCTTTCCGGCGACGCGCATGCGTCGCATGCGTCGTGACGATTTCTCGCGCCGGCTCATGCGCGAGCATGAGCTGAGCGCCAACGACCTGATCTATCCGGTGTTCGTCCTGCCCGGCCCGGGGCAGCGCCAGACGGTGGCGTCCATGCCCGGCGTCGAACGGGTGTCGCTCGACCTGCTCTACGGAGTGGCCGAGCAGGCGCTCGAACTGGGCGTGCCCGCGCTGGCACTGTTTCCGGTCATCGAGGCGGCGAAGAAGAGCGAGCAGGCCGAGGAGGCGTGGAACCCGGAGGGTCTGGTGCCCACCGTGGTGGCCGGGCTCAAGCAGCGCTTCCCCGAACTCGGGGTGATCACCGACGTGGCGCTCGACCCCTATACCAGTCATGGTCAGGACGGTCTCATCGACGCGACCGGCTACGTGATGAACGACGAAACCCTCGAGGCCCTGGCCAAGCAGGCGCGCTGCCATGCCGATGCCGGTGCCGACGTGGTGGCCCCGTCCGACATGATGGACGGGCGGGTGGCGCGGATCCGCGCCGAGCTCGATGCCGGCGGCCACATCCTCACCCGCATCCTGGCCTACTCGGCCAAGTACGCCTCCAGCTACTACGGCCCCTTCCGCGACGCGGTGGGCTCGGCCGGCAACCTGGGTGGCGGCAACAAGTACACCTACCAGATGGATCCGGCCAACACCGACGAGGCCCTTCGCGAGGTCGCGCTCGACATCGCCGAAGGCGCCGACATGTTCATGGTCAAGCCGGGCATGCCGTATCTGGACATCGTGCGCCGGGTCAAGAGCGAGCTGCAGGTGCCCACGTTCGTCTATCAGGTCAGCGGCGAGTACGCCATGCTCAAGGCTGCCGGGGCCAATGGCTGGATCGACGAGAAGGCCTGCGCACTGGAGGCGCTGGTGTGCTTCAAGCGTGCCGGTGCCGACGGCATCCTCACCTACTTCGCCCTCGACGCGGCGCGCTGGCTGAAGGCGTCGGCCTGATGGTGGCGGTCCGGCCGATGCGGCCGGACGACATCGCGGCGGTGCTGCGCCTGCAGCGCGCCGCCTATGGCGACGCCTACCAAGAGTCGGCCGCGGTGCTGCTCGACAAGCTGGCGCAGGGGCCGGCGTTTTGCCGGATGGCCTGCGAGGGCGAGGCCATCCTCGGTTACGTGCTGGCGCATCCCTGGGCGCTGGACGTGGTGCCGCCGTTGCATCGGGCCATGGCGCTGCCCGCGCCGGCCGATGCGGTGTTCGTGCATGACCTGGCGATCGCGCCGTCGGCGCAGGGGCGGGGTGTGGGGCGCCGGCTGGCCGACGCGGTGTCGGCGTCGGCCGGGACGCGCTTCGCGCACATGGCGCTGGTCGCACTGGACGAAGCCGTTGCCTTCTGGCAGGCGCTCGGTTTTGTGCCGCGCGCGCCCGGCAACGCACTGGCCGGCTACGGCGCCGGCGCGCGCTACATGGTGCGATCGCTGCTCAGCGACTGAGGCCGAGCCGCGTCGCCTTGCGCGGCAACTGCAATACGCTGCCGAGTTGCATGTCCACATAGTGTGGCCGCCCGGCCGTGCGGCTGATCCACACCGTCTTCATGCCGAGCCGCTTGGCCGCGTGCAGGTTTTCGAGGCTGTCCTCGACCAGCACGCAGCGCCGCGGATCGAGCCGGTGGGCGATGAGCAGGCGGCGGAAGGCGGCGGTCTGCGGCTTGGGTTGCAGCCCCATCTCCTCGACAGCGAAGACGTCGTCGAAGCAGCGTTCGACGCCCATCAGATTCAGCACCGCGCGCGCATAGGCGCCGGGGCCGTTGGAGAACACGATCTTGCGCCCGGGCAGCTGACGCAGCCGGTGGCGCAGCGCGCGATCGAACACGAGCATGTCATGGAGGCGGTCGAACCGATGCGTTTCGGCCAGGAAATGCGCCGGATCGGTGCCGTGGTGGCGTATCAGGCCCAGCAGGGTGGCGCCGTAGCGCTGCCAGTAGTGCATGCGCAGCCGGTTGGCCTCGGCGGTATCCACCCTCAGATGCCGCTCGATATAGGCCGTCATGGCCGAGTTGATGTGCGGGAAGATGTGCGCGCTGGCGTTGTGCAGCGTGTTGTCCAGATCGAACAGCCAGATCGGCGTGCGCATCAACGGGGCGCTCCCGGTCTGGGCTGGAAGCGGATCACCGCACGGCCATCGTCCAGGGTGCGCGGCTCGGGCTTCCAGGCGTGTCCATAGACGATCTCGAAGGTCGCCGGCAGCCGGCCCTCCTGACGATGGTGCTCATAGGCCGCGCGGGCGGCGTCCCAACGCTGTCGCTGACCGAGGTTGCGGGGGCGGTGGCTGGCAGCGTTGGTGCTACCGGATTGGCGCAGGTCGCGGATCAGGTCGTCGAACTGGCGATAGGTGAGCGTGAGCACGTCCATGTCCATGACCGGATCGCCGAACCCGGCGCCGACCAGCGCGTCGCCGATGTCGTGCATGTCGATGAAGGGATGGACATGGGCGTCGCCGTGCGCGCCCAGCGCGGCGCGCAGCTCCTTGAGGGTGTCGGGGCCAAGGGTGGCGAACATGAGCATGCCACCCACCTTCATGACCCGATGCATTTCGCGCAGGGCGGGGGCCGGGTCGGTCAGCCAGTTGAGCATCAGGTTGGACCAGACCATGTCGACGCGTGCCGGCGGCAGCGGCAGCGCGCGGGCGTCGGCGACGATGCGGTCGATGCGCGGGGCGCGCTTGAACAACCGGCTCAGTACGCCGCCCGACGGCGCGATGCGTTCCACGAGCGCCCCGGCGCTGTCGATCGCGCTCAGGCGTGCGTCGGGATAACGGCTGGACAGGGCCGCCAGATCGCGCCCGGTGCCGCAGCCCAGGTCGAGGATGTGGGTGGGCGTGTGCACGATGCCCTCGAGGCGCGCGAGCATCTGCTCGGCGGTGGCGCGGGCGAGCACGTCGGTGTCGTCGTAGGTGACCGCGGCCCGGTTGAACTGGCGGCGGACATGGGCGGGGTCGAGCGAGAAATCGTCAGGCATGGCAGGTGTCCAGCCGGGCGAAAGGTGGCCCGGCTGGGCGCACGATACACAAATGTGCGGCGCAATGCGATCCGTCGCAGGGCGCCGCCGGCGTGGCGATCAGATGGCCTTGAGCCCCAGCTTGGCGAACAGGGTCTCGTCGCGGTCGGCTTCGGGATTGTCGGTGGTGAGCAGGCGATCGCCGTAGAACATGGAATTGGCGCCGGCCAGGAAGCACAGGGCCTGCATCTCGTCGCTCATCTGCTGGCGCCCGGCCGACAGGCGCACATAGGCCTTGGGCATGGTGATGCGGGCGGCGGCGATGGTGCGCACGAACTCGATCGGATCGACTTCCTCGTTTTCACCCATGGGGGTGCCTTCGATGCGCACCAGGTTGTTGATGGGCACGGAGTCCGGCTGCGGGTCCATGTTGGCGAGCTGGGCGATCAGCGCCGCGCGGCTCTTGCGCCCTTCGCCCAGGCCGACGATGCCGCCGCAGCACACGTTGATGCCGGCGTCACGGACACGGTCCAGGGTGTCGAGTCGGTCCTGCAGGGTGTGGGTGGTGATCACCTGGCCATAGAACTCGGGGGCGGTGTCGATGTTGTGGTTGTAGTAGTCGAGGCCGGCATCCTTGAGCTTCGCGGCCTGGCCATCCTTGAGCATGCCCAGGGTGACGCAGGTCTCCAGGCCCAGCGCCTTGACTTCTCGAACCATCTCCAGCACCGGCTCCAGGTCCTTGTCCTTGGGGCCGCGCCAGGCCGCGCCCATGCAGAAGCGGCTGGCGCCCTTGGCCTTGGCGGCACGGGCGTTTTCCAGCACTTCGTCCAGCGGCAGCAGGCGTTCGCGTTCCAGCCCGGTGTCGTAGCGCGCCGACTGGGAACAGTACCCGCAGTCCTCCGAACAGCCCCCGGTCTTGATGGACAGCAAGGTCGAGCGCTGGACCGCGTTGGGATCGAAATGCTCGCGATGGATCTGCTGGGCCTTGAACAGCAGGTCGTTGAAAGGCATGGCAAACAGGGCTTCGACATCGGCGACGCGCCAGCGTGGGGCCTCGGTGGCTTGAGGCGGGGTCGTCGTCGCGGTCGGGGCGTGGGTCGATGTCGTTGTCATGATGTGTTTTTTGCGCTGTAATACAAAATTATGGATGATCCTAGATCGCCCGAGCCCTTGTCAAACCAGCGCGCCCGATGGCGTGCGCGCATCGACTGGGTGCTCGAGCAGATGTTGCCGACCGCTTGCGTGGTCTGCGGGCGCGCCGAACACGTGCGCCTGTGCGACGGTTGCCGTGCGGATTTGCCGCACTCCGGGTCGGCGTGCCCGGTGTGCGCCATCAACTGCCCGGGCGGTCAGGTGTGCGGCGCGTGCCTGACGCGACCACCCGCGTTCGATGCCACCGTGGCGGCGTTCCGCTATGCACATCCGGTGGATCGATTGATCCAGTCGCTCAAGTACGGGCATGACCTGGCGGTCGCCCACGCCCTCGGAGGCATCATGGCGCAGGTGCGCCCGACCGCCCGGTTCGATCTGATCATGCCGGTGCCGCTGCATCGGGCGCGGCTGGCGCAGCGTGGCTTCAACCAGTCGGTCGAACTGGCGCGGGCCATGGTCGGGCGAGGCGTCGAAGCGATCTGTCTCGATGGCCTCGTTCGCCATCGTGCGACGATGCCGCAGGCCGGTCTGAGTCTGACCGAACGACGCCGCAACCTGCGCCGCGCCTTCGTGCCCCGGCGCACGTTCGTGGGGCAGTCGGTCCTGGTGGTGGACGATGTCATGACCACCGGCGCCACGCTCGATGCGGTGGCCCGTTGCCTGAAGCAGGCCGGCGCGCGGGAGGTGGTGAATCTGGTGTGCGCGCGCACCCCGGCACCCCGTTGATTGCATCGGCCGGCGTGGGCACAATGCGTCGCCATGTTCCATGTCGTTCTCTTCGAGCCGGAAATTCCGCCCAACACCGGCAACGTCATTCGCCTGTGTGCCAACACCGGGGCCCGGCTGCACCTGATCAAGCCGCTCGGCTTCGTGCTGTCGGACAAGGCGCTCGCGCGCGCCGGGCTGGACTATCACCAGATGGCCCATGTCAGCGTCCATGAAAGTTGGCCCGCATTCCGCGCGGCCCACCCCGACGGCCGTGTGTACGCATCGACCACCCGGGGGACGATCCGTCATGACGAGGCGGCTTTCGCGCCGGGCGACATTCTGCTGTTCGGCTCGGAAACCCGCGGTCTGCCCCAGTGGCTGCATGATGAACTCGGTTGTGAGCAGCGCCTGCGCATTCCCATGCAGGGGGTGTCGCGCAGCATGAATCTGTCGAACGCCGTGGCCGTCGTGCTCTACGAGGCATGGCGCCAGAACGGGTTCGACGAAGGCGCTTGAGCGTTCCCGGACGGCCTATTCGATCCGCGGGCTGCGCGAGAGCAGGGCATCGACGGCGGCCTCGGCGCTCAGGCGGCCGCTGAGCAGATCGTCCACCGCGCAGCTCAAGGGCATGTCCACATGATGACGGGCCGCGCGTGCCACGGTCTCCCGGGTGGTGAGCACCCCTTCGGCCACGTGGCCGAGTTCCTCGAGGATCTGCGGCAGGGCCTTGCCCTCGGCCAGCATCAGGCCGACGCGACGGTTGCGCGACAGGTCGCCGGTGCAGGTGAGCACCAGGTCGCCGAGGCCGGCCAGCCCCATGAAAGTATCCTGGCGGGCGCCCAGGGCGACACCGAGGCGTGAGATCTCGGCCAGCCCTCGCGTGATGAGCGCGGCGCGGCTGTTGAGGCCGAAGCCGAGGCCGTCGGAGACGCCGGCGGCGATGGCCATGACGTTCTTGACCGCCCCGCCGACCTCGGCGCCGACGACATCGTCGTTGGCATAGAGGCGCAGGCGTGGACGATGCAGCGTTTCGGCCCACAGGGTGGCCTCGCCCAGATCCCGCGCGGCCAGGGTGATGGCCGTGGGCAGGCCGGCGGCCACTTCGGTGGCAAAGCTCGGACCAGTCAGGGCGCCGCAGGGATGGTGCTCGCCGAGGGTTTCGGCGACCACTTCGTGGGGCAGGCAGCCGGTGCCCTGTTCGAAGCCCTTGCAGGCCCACAGCACCGGCGCGGTGTTGCCGGCGTCGGCCAGATGGGACGTGACGGTGCGCAGGCCGGCGACCGGGGTCACCACCAGATGCAGCTCGGCGCGGGCAGCGGCAACCTCCAGGCGCTCCTCGAGCACCAGGGTGTCCGGGAACGGGCGATCGGGCAGCAGGGCCTGATTGACGCGTTCCCGCGCGCAGCGGCGCAGGGCGTCGGTGTCACGTCCCCACAGGACGACCTCGTGATCGGGTGCATAGGCGATGGCCAGGGCGGTGCCCCAGGCACCGGCCCCGTAGACGGTGATCTTCATGTCTTGCCTTCCGGTTGAACGGTGGCGCCGGTGCCGGTGTCAGTGGCCCCAGACATCCACCAGGCGGGCGAAGCCGGTTTCGCCATCGGCATGGGCGACCGGCAGCCAGCCGGCCTTGGCCGGACCGGTCACGCGCAGCAGCACGTTGCGCGCGGCCGCGAACACGACCGGCGCATCCTCGGCCGGCGTCTGACGGATCTCGGCCTTGTCGGCTGTGACTTCCACGGTCTGATGGTCAGACAGATCGGCGCGGGCGATCCAGGCCAGCTGGCCGTCATGGGTGCGCACCTTGATCCATTTTTCGAGCGTCACCACCACTTCGAGCGGGGTGTCCGCCGCTACGATGTAGAGCTTCTTGCCGGCGGCCGACGGACTGTCGTAGAGGATCGACGAGCGCGCTGCCGCCCGGTAGTCGAGCGCCAGCGCCGGCACGCACAGCGCGCCGAGCAGCATGGCGAGGATGAGGCGCGAAGCGGCCCGCATCTTACTGGACCGGGGTTTCCTGGGCTTCGGCCTGCTGGCGCGCCTGATACATGGCCTCGAAATTGACCGGCGCGAGCAGCACCGGCTGGAAGCCGGCACGGGTGACCGCGTCGGAGACCGCTTCGCGGGCATACGGGAACAGGATGTTGGCGCAGCCGATCATCATGATCGGTTCCAGGTCGCCTTCGGGCACGTTGCGGATCTGGAAGATGCCGGCCTGGGCCGCTTCGACCAGGAACACCGTCTTGTCTTCGCCCAGCTTGGCGGTGACGGTCACGGTGAGCACGACTTCATACACGCCTTCATCGATCTTGGTGCCGTTGGTGCCCAGCTGCACGTTGATCTGCGGCGTGTCGCGCTCCAGGTACACCTGGGGGGCGTTGGGCACCTCGACGGACAGGTCGCGGATGTAGAGCTTCTCGATGGTGAAGACGGGTTGCGTGTTCTCGGTCATGGGTTTGCCTTGGTCAATGGTGTCAGGTGTATGGGTCAGTCGGAGGTGCCGATCAGCATGGCGTCGAGGCGACCGGCATGGTCGAGGGCGAACAGGTCGTCGCAGCCGCCTACGTGGGTGCCGTCGATGAAGATCTGCGGCACCGTGCGCCGTCCGCTGACGGCGATCATCTCATCCCGACGTGACGGATCGACGTCGACGAGAATCTTGTCGATGTTGCCGATCCCCTTGTGATTGAGCAGCGCTTCGGCGCGGATGCAGTACGGGCAGGTGCGGGTGGCATACATGCGGACCGTGGCCGTCATGGTCACTTCTTCCGCTTGCGGCTGACCGGCTGGCCGGCGCTCTGCCAGCCCGACAGGCCGCCCTGCAGGTTGAACACGTGCTGGAATCCGAGCTTGCGCAGCGTGGCAGCGGCACCGGACGAGCGCGCACCGGAGGCGCAGCACAGGATGACCGGCCGCTCGCGGTAGGACTCCAGTTCGCCGGCACGCTGTTCGATGGCGCCGAGGGGAATGTGCTTGGCGTTGGGGATGTGGCCCTGGGCGTACTCGGACTGCTCGCGCACGTCAATGACGAGGGCGTCTTCCCGATTGATCTTGAGGGTCGCCTGGACCGGCGACAGGCTGGACGAGTCGCCACGCTGGCGGATGGCGTCGAAGAGCAGGAACGCGCCGCTCACGGCGGCCAGTGCCGCCCAGTACCAGTTTTGCTGCAAGAACTCCACGAATGATTCCTTCGCTGGGTGGGGTGTCAGGTCTTGAGGATCTTATCGTCGCAGAACACTTCGCGCATCAGCGCAATGAGCTGCAGCGTGCGCTGGTCGCCGACCCGGTAATAGACCCGGTTGGCGTCTTTGCGGGTCAGCAGGACCCCCTTGTCGCGCAAGATTGCCAGATGTTGGGAAATGTTGCTCTGCGAGGTGCCGACCGCATCGACGATGTCCTGGACACAGACCTCGCCGTCCCCGACGACGCAGAGGATCGACAGACGAAGCGGGTGCGAGATGGCCTTGAGGGCGCGGGCGGCAGTTTCGATCTGCTCGGTCTTGCCGACCAGATCCATGACGGGATGACTGTTCACGATCCAGGATCGATGGAAGTTGGATGAATACGATAAAATACCACCTTTTGCCGCCGCGGCGCTGCCGGCGCGCCGTGTCCGGATACGTCGAGTTTCCCACCTTAGTGAGTTGAAGTCCCCCATGTACAAGATCGTATTGCTTCGCCACGGCGAATCCACCTGGAACAAGGAAAACCGTTTCACCGGCTGGACCGATGTGGATCTGACCGAGAAAGGAAACCAGGAGGCGGTCGCCGCGGGCGAATTGCTGCGCGAGGAAGGCTATGCATTCGACGTCGCCTTCACCTCGGTCCTCAAGCGCGCCAACAAGACGCTGAACATCGTCCTCGAGAAGCTCGACGCGCTGTGGCTGCCGGTCGAGCATTCCTGGCGCCTGAACGAGCGTCACTATGGCGCTCTGCAGGGGCTCAACAAGGCCGAGACCGCGGCCAAGTACGGCGACGAGCAGGTGCTCATCTGGCGTCGTTCCTACGACACGCCGCCTCCGGCGCTGGACGATGGCGACGAGCGTCTCACCCCCGACGATCCGCGCTATGCCGCGCTGCCCGCCGACCGCTTCCCGCGCACCGAATGCCTCAAGGACACCGTGGCGCGTGTCGTGCCCTACTGGGAAACCGTGATCGTGCCGCGCATCCTCGCCGGCGACCGGATCCTGATCGCCGCGCATGGCAACAGCATCCGCGCGCTCATCAAGTATCTGGACGGCGTGAGTGACGCCGACATCGTCGGCCTCAACATCCCGACCGCCCAACCGCTAGTCTATGAGCTGGACGAGAACTGCCAGCCGATCAAGCACTATTACCTCGCCGACGAGGACACCATCAAGGCGGCCGAGGCGGCGGTGGCCGGCCAGGGCAAGGCCAAGGCCTGATCCCGGTGCCTCCGGCCGTGCGGCACCGGATCCGCGTGGCGCTGGTGCTGGCGATTCTGCTGGCCGGCGCCGCGTCCGGGGCCCCGCTCCTCGCGCAGGACAGGGCCGCTCGGTCGCGCGCCGACCTGGGCGAGGTGCGCTCGCGCCTGCAGGATGCCCAGGCGGCAGCGCAGGATACGGAAAAGACCCGCGCTGAGGCCGACAAGGCGCTCAAGTCGGCGGAGCAGGCGGTCTCCCGCGTGCTGCGCAAGTTGCGGACGCTGCGCCGCGAGCAGCAGCAGGTCCGCAAGGCGCTCGATGCCGTTCAGGCGCAGCAGGTACAGACCCGGCAGCGCATCGACGAAGGGCGCGCCGCCCTGGGCGAGTGGCTGCGTCGCTATTACGAGCATGGCGGCGAGGCCGGCGTCGGCCACCTGCTCAGTGCCCGCGATCCCAACCAACTCGCCCGCGACGCCTACTACCTGGAGCGCATCGGTCGCGAAAAGCAGGCCATCGTCGGCCGGCTGCGCGAGGCCGAAGCGGCCTTCGCCGCCCAGGCGTCGACGATCAAGGAGCGCCAGACGAAGCTCGCTTCGCTCGAGCGCGAACAGACGACCCAGGCCGCGGAACTCAAGCGGGAACGGACCCGGCGGGCCAAGATCCTGGCGGACCTGTCGGCCACGCTGGCGGCCCAGCGTGCCGAGATTGGCGAACTCAAGAAGGACGAGACCCGGCTCATCGCGCTGATCAAGCGCCTGGAGACGGCCCCCGCGCCGAGACCGCCGGTACCTCGGGAGCGGGCGGCCGAACCGGAAGGCGGCTCGACCGGTCATGCGGCTGACGCCTCGGTGCGCGGCCGGCCGTTCGCGCAACTGCGCGGCGCGCTTCGTGCTCCCGTCGAAGGGACCTTCGTCGGCCGCTTCGGTACGGATCGGGCGGCCGGCGGCGCCACTTGGAAAGGGGTGTTCATCCGTAGCCGAGCCGGCGAGGACGTGCGCGCCGTGGCCGATGGCGTGGTGGTGTATTCCGACTGGCTGCGCGGCTTCGGCAACCTGGTGATCGTGGACCACGGTGACGATTATTTGACCGTGTACGGAAACAATGAGGCGCTGTTCAAGTCTACAGGTGAGCGCGTGCTCGCCGGGGACATCATCGCCTCCGTCGGCGACAGCGGGGGAAACCCGGAATCGGGTTTATACTTCGAGATCCGTCATAAAGGACGCCCGGTCGATCCGATGGATTGGATCAATCGGGATTGATGTGAGGCAAACCGGGTCCGGGATGCCGACTTGGAGAAACGATGCGTAGCAAACTGCAACAGGCAGGACTCGTCCTCACCGGCTTGTGTGCCGGCATCCTGATCAGCCTGAATTTTCCGGCCAACGCCGACAAGGCGGAACTGGCCCCTCTGCCGGTACCCGAAATCCGGGCGCTGGCCAGCGTGTTCAACGCCATCAAGCAAAGCTATGTCGAGCCGGTCGATGACAAGACCCTCATCACCGAGGCCATCAGCGGGATGGTCACCGGCCTCGATCCGCACTCGGCCTATCTGGATGCAGATGCCTTCAAGGACCTGCAGGTCAGTACCGAGGGCAAGTTCGGCGGGCTCGGCATCGAAGTGGGCATGGAAGACGGCTTCGTCAAGGTCATCTCGCCGATCGAGGACACCCCGGCCTACCGCGCCGGCGTCAAGGCCGGCGACCTGATCGTCAAGCTCGACGACACCCCGGTCAAGGGCATGTCGCTGGCCGAGGCGGTCAAGCACATGCGCGGCAAGCCGGGCACCAAGATCGTGCTCACCATCGCCCGCAAGGGCGAAGACCGGCCGGTGACGGTCACCATCGTGCGCGACGTGATCAGCGTGCAGAGCGTCAAGTCGAAACTCGCCGAGCCGGGTTATGGCTATGTGCGCGTGACCCAGTTCCAGGAGAGCACGGCGCGTGATCTGGTGACGCATCTCGACCGCCTGTACGACAAGGGCCCGCTCAAGGGGCTGGTGCTCGACCTGCGCAACGACCCGGGCGGCCTGCTCAATGGCGCCGTCGGCGTGTCGGCCGCGTTCCTGCCGCCCGATGCGCTGGTGGTGTCCACCAACGGGCGCGTCGAGGACGCCAAGCGGGAATTCCGCGCGGTGCCGGACGACTATCTGCGCGGGGATCGGGACGACTTCCTGAAGAAACTGCCGGTGGGCATCAAGGATGTGCCCATGGTGGTGCTGGTCAACGGCGGGTCGGCCTCGGCCTCCGAGATCGTGGCCGGCGCGCTGCAGGACCATCATCGCGCCAAGGTGCTCGGTACCCAGACCTTCGGCAAGGGCTCGGTGCAGACCATTCTGCCCCTCTCCGAGACCACCGCGATCAAGCTGACCACGGCGCGCTACTACACGCCCAGCGGTCGTTCCATCCAGGCCAAGGGGATCGAGCCGGACATCGTCGTCGAGGATCCGCGGGACAAGGCCGTTGGTCACCGGGTGCGTGAAGCCGATCTGGTCGGTCACCTGACCAACGACCGCGACCCGGATGCGGAAAAGCCGCACGAGAGCGACAAACCGACGATCGAGGCCCCGGCCCCCGAAGGCGATGTGAAGAAGGACGAGCCGCCCAAGCGCATCGAGCCGGCCAGTGCGGAGGACTTCCAGTTCCAGGAAGCATTGAAGCTTCTCAAAGGCGAGCCGATCGTCCAGAATACAGTCACGAAATAACCGTGATCGTATAGGGGGATTCATGCGCCGGGAGACGGCCTACAAGCTGGCGGGCAGGCACCACGACGCCCGCGTGGCGGCGACCGGGCTGGTCAAGCAGCGGGAGATCCGCTTCCGGCCCCTGCCGCCGGGCCAGACCGACAAGGCGCTGACCGCCCTTCAGCGCCTCAAGGGGCTCAAGGTGCGTCCGTCGACGCTGCGCGATCTCACGCTCGAGGTGGAATACTCGGTAATCGACTACTCGCTCGAATTGCTCGAGAACGCGCTTCGCGACGCCGGATTCCACCTGGACAACTCGCTCTACGTGAAACTCGTGCGGGCGCTGGTGTATTTCACCGAGGAAACCCAGCGCCACAACATCGCCTCGCCGGAACGGCTCATCAAGCAGTCCAACGAGGTCTATATCAATGTCTACGATCAGCATCCCCACGGCGATCACGACGACACGCCCATCGAGTTGCGTGACTACAAGTGATCGTCGTTCCGGCATATGAACGACGATCAACTGCTTCGCTACAGCCGTCACATCCTCCTGCCTGAAATCGGCGTCGAGGGCCAGCAGGCCTTCGTGGACGCACGCATGCTCGTGGTCGGCGCCGGCGGGCTGGGTTCGCCCGCGGCCATGTATCTCGCCTCGGCGGGGGTGGGCACCATCGCCCTGGCCGACGACGACGAGGTGGACCTGACCAATCTCCAGCGCCAGATCCTGCACACCGCGCAAAGCGTCGGCCAACCGAAGGTGCTGTCGGGGCAGGCGACCCTGGCGCGGCTCAATCCGGAGGTGACGGTCATTCCGCTGGCCGAGCGCCTGGCCGGCGAGGCGCTCGATGCGCAGGTGGCCGCTGCCGACGTGGTGCTCGACTGTTGCGACAACTTCGACACCCGGCATGCGGTCAATCGTGCCTGTGTCCGCCATCGCAAACCGCTGGTGTCCGGGGCGGCGATCCGTTTCGACGGCCAGCTCTACGTGTTCGACATGCGCGACGCGGACAGTCCGTGCTACCACTGCCTGTTTCCGGAGGCCGAGGATGTGGAAACGGTGCGTTGCGCCGTGATGGGCGTGTTCGCCCCCATCACCGGCATCATCGGCGCCTGTCAGGCCGCCGAGGCGCTCAAGCTGATCGCCGGCATCGGCACTTCCCTGGCCGGGCGGGTGTTGCTGCTCGATGGGCTGAACATGGAGTGGCGCAGCATCAGCCTCGCCAAGGATCCATCCTGCCCGGTGTGCGCTAAGCGCTGACCGGAACCGGCGCTACCGGCCCTGATCGGGGCGGAAGCGGGCGCGCAGGCGCAGGTCGGCGCCCACCTGGCGGACGTCGAAGATGTCCAGGCGGCGGGCGTGCGCCAGTGAGCTCATCTCGGCCAGATTGAACGCCCCTTGGGCCGCATCGCCCACCAGCATCGGGGCCTGGTAGATCAACAGCTCGTCCACACAGCCTTCGCGCAGCAGGGAGCCGTTGAGCTTGAATCCGGCCTCCACATGCACCTCGTTGATGCCTCGCCGGGCCAGTTCGGTGAACAGGGCCTCGAGATCCACCTTGCCGGCGGCGTTCGGCAGGATCACCACCTCAGCGTTGCGCGCCCGAAGCGCGGCGATCCGCTCGGGATTACCGACGGCGGCGGCGATCAGCACCGGCAGTCCGTCGAGGAGGCGGGCGTCCAAAGGCGTTTCGAGGCGCGCATCGACCACGACTTTCAGCGGCTGGCGTGAGCACGGGGCATCCCGCACGGTCAGCTGGGGGTCGTCTTCACGGATCGTGCCATAGCCCGTCAGCACCGCGCAGGCGCGGGCGCGCCAGGCGTGGCCGTCGGCGCGGGCGGCGGGGCCGGTGATCCACTGGCTGACGCCGTTGTTCAGCGCGGTCTTGCCGTCCAGGGTGGTCGCCACCTTCAGGCGCACCCAGGGGCGGCCGCGGGTCATGCGCGAGATGAAGCCGGTGTTGAGGGCTTCGGCCTCGGCGCTCATGAGGCCTTCGGCGATCTCGATGCCGGCCTCGGCGAGTCGTTGCAGGCCCTCGCCAGCCACATCGGGATTCGGGTCGCGCATGGCGGCGACGACGCGGCCGATGCCGGCCGCGATCAGCGCATCGGCGCATGGCGGCGTGCGGCCATGATGAGAGCACGGCTCGAGGGTGACGTAGGCCGTCGCGCCACGGGCCTGGATGCCGGCCTGGCGCAGGGCAATGACTTCGGCGTGGGCCTGGCCGGCGCGTTCATGCCAGCCTTCGCCGACCAGGGTGTCGCCATGGGCGATGACGCAGCCGACACGCGGATTGGGGGTGGTGGTGGTCAGGCCCTGCTCAGCCAGGCGCAGCGCGCGGGCCATGTGCAGGTGATCGATGGCGGTGAAGCGCTGGGCCACGGCGGGCCTCAGCTGGATTTGCTGGGGCGGCCGCGGCCGCGCGAGACCTCGCGAATGGCCTCGGAAAAGTTGTGCACGTCCTCGAAGTTGCGATAGACCGAGGCGTAGCGCACGTAGGCCACCTTGTCGAGCTTCTTCAGTTCGCGCATCACCAGTTCGCCCACTGTCTCGGAGGGAATCTCGCGCTCGCCCATGGCCAGCAGTTTGCCCTCGATGCGCGCGGCGGCGGCCTCGATGTCCTCCAGGGCGACGGGGCGCTTGCGCAGGGCCAGGGTCATGCTGGCGCCCAGCTTGTTGCGGTCGAATTCGACCCGCGTGCCGTTGCGCTTGACGATGTGCGGCATCTTGAGGTCGATGCGCTCGTAGGTCGTGAAGCGCTTGTCGCATTTGACGCAGCGACGACGACGGCGAACGATATCGCCGTCCTCGTTTTCACGGGTATCCGTGACCTGTGTCGAAGGATCACCACAAAACGGACATTTCATCAGCGCGTGCCGTCGGGGGGCGGCGGGCGTGGCCGCCCGCCGGAGTCAGAATCAGTCGCCGTAGACCGGGTACTTGGCGCACAGCTCGGCCACCTGCTTGCGCACGCGCTCGAGGTTGTCGGTGTCGTCCGGCGCGTCAAGCACATCGGCCACCAGATGGGCAATCTTCTCCGCTTCGATCTCGGTGAAACCGCGGGTGGTCATGGCCGGCGAGCCGAGGCGGATGCCGGAGGTGACAAACGGTTTTTCCGGATCGTTGGGAATACTGTTCTTGTTGACCGTGATATGGGCCATGCCGAGCGCCGCTTCGGCGACCTTGCCGGTGATCTTCTTGTTGCGCAGGTCGACGAGGAACACGTGGCTCTCGGTGCCGCCGGAAACGATGCGCAGGCCGCGCTCCTCGCCCAGCACCCGGGCCATGACGCGCGCGTTGGCGATGACCTGTTCCTGGTAGTTCTTGAACCCCGGGCTCATGGCTTCCTTGAAGGCGGCGGCCTTGGCGGCGATGACATGCATCAGCGGACCGCCCTGCAGCCCCGGGAAGATGGCGGAGTTGATCGCCTTGGTGTGCGCTTCCTTCATCAGGATGAGGCCGCCGCGCGGGCCGCGCAGGGTCTTGTGGGTGGTGGTGGTGACCACGTCGGCATGGGGCACCGGGTTCGGATAGAAACCGGCGGCGATGAGGCCGGCGTAGTGGGCCATGTCGACCATGAAGATGGCACCGACGGCCTTGGCGACCCGCGCGAAACGCTCGAAGTTGATACGCAGCGAGTAGGCGGAGGCGCCGGCGATGATGAGCTTGGGCTTATGCTCGTGGGCGAGACGCTCCATCGCGTCGTAGTCGATGGCTTCGTTCGCGTCGAGGCCGTAGGAGACCACGTTGAACCACTTGCCGCTCATGTTGAGCGGCATGCCGTGGGTGAGGTGACCGCCTTCGGCCAGGCTCAGGCCCATGATGGTGTCGCCCGGCTTGAGGAAAGCCATCAGCACGGCCTGGTTGGCCTGGGAGCCGGAGTTGGGCTGCACGTTGGCCGCTTCGGCGCCGAACAGGGCCTTGGCACGGTCGATGGCCAGCTGTTCGGCCACGTCCACATATTCGCAACCGCCGTAGTAACGCTTGCCCGGATAGCCTTCCGCGTACTTGTTGGTCAGCTGGGAGCCCTGGGCTTCCATGACCGGGTAGCTGACGTAGTTTTCGGACGCGATCAGTTCGATGTGGTCTTCCTGGCGCTTGTTTTCAGCGACGATGGCGTTCCACAGTTCCGGGTCGGTGTTGGCGAGCGTGCTTTGCTTGGAGAACATGTGCTTGGGTCGGTTGCGGTTCAAAAGCGGATTCTATCATGCGGTGCCCGGGAGAACGCCAGTGTTATCCGGCGCTTACGCGTTTGGCAGCTCGTCGCGCGTGGCGCCCAGATGGCCTTCGTCGGCCCAGCGGTCGATGTGCCAGCCGTGGGCGTCGCGGCGCAGCCAGTTGAGGGCCGCGTTGGGGATGCGAAAGTCCCGGGGCGCGTCGAGCGGGCGGCCGCTGGCGAGGCGATGGAGGATGTCGAGCACGCCGCCGTGGGCGACTACCAGCACGGTCTGGCCCGGATGCGCGCGGGCGATGTCCTCGAAGGCGGTGCGGATGCGCTCGGCGAAGTCGGTCAGGCGCTCGCCGTTGCCGGGAAAGGGCGCATCCGGCGTGCGCGCCTCGAAGTGCCGGAACGCTTCGGGGTGGCGCGCCCGTGCTTCGGCGTGCGTCAGACCCTGAAAGGCGCCGTAGTGCCGTTCGCGCAGTGCCTGGCGGGCTTCGGCGGCCAACTGCTCGCCACAGATGGCGCGGGCGGTGTCGGCGGCGCGGCGCAGGTCGCTGGTGTAGGCGGCGTCGAAGCGCTGGCGGGCGAGCAGGGCGGCGGTGGCGCGCGCCTGTGCGTGGCCGGTGTCGTTGAGCGGGATGTCGGTGTGGCCCTGCAGGCGGTGTTCGGCGTTCCAGCCGGTCTCGCCATGGCGCACGACGCAGAATCTAACGGTATCGGTCATGAGGCTCCATGGATGGGTTCGGGCGGGGTTTACGCGTTTCCCCTGATGCCGGCGCGGCCCCAGTGTCGGGATAATCGCAGCATTCGACAGGGTCGGCAGGCCAGCACGCGGCGGTCGGCACCCATTCTAATGCGTGAAGGAGGGGACGGCGGGTGTCCGTTTTTCTGAAACTGTCCGCGGTGATCGACTGGATCACCGAACACGTGGGACGAAACCTGATCTGGCTGCTGCTCGGCGCGGTACTCATCAGCGCCGGCAATGCGATCAGCCGCTACGGTTTCAGTCTCAGTTCGAACGCCATGCTCGAGGTGCAGTGGTACCTCTATTCGGCGGTGTTCATCCTCGGGTCGGGCTACACGCTGATGAAGAATCAGCATGTGCGCATCGACCTGATCTCCAACCGGATCTCGGCCAAGGCCCGCAACTGGGTCGATGTGATCGGCATCCTGGTATTCCTCATTCCGGTGGCGGTGATGATTTCGGCCATGTCCTGGCACGGTTTCGTGGAGAGCTACCAGGAGATGGAGCAGTCGAGCAATGCCGGCGGCCTGATCCGCTGGCCGGTGCGCCTGCTCATTCCGGTCGGCTTCGCGCTGCTGGCGCTGCAGGCGTTCTCGGAACTCATCAAGCGGGTGGCCTTCCTGATGGGACGAGGGCCCGATCCGCTCGAGAAACCGGCGGATCACGGGGTCGATATCCCGCATGAGGAAGGGGGTGCCCAGTGACCGAATTCCTCATCGCGAACATGGCACCGCTCATGTTCGGCTCGCTGATCATCTTCCTGCTCAGCGGCTTTCCCGTCGCCTTCGCCCTGGCCGCCAACGGCCTCTTCTTCGGCTTCCTCGGCATCGAACTGGGGCTGCTGACGCCGGCCTTGCTGCAGGCGCTGCCCGAGCGGGTGCTGGGCATCATGGCCAACGACACCCTGCTGGCGATCCCGTTCTTCACCTTCATGGGCATCATCCTCGAGCGCTCGGGCATGGCCGAGGATCTGCTCGAATCGGCGGGACAGCTGTTCGGCCCGATCCGGGGCGGCATCGCCTATGCGGTGGTGCTGGTCGGTGCGCTGCTGGCGGCGACCACCGGCGTGGTGGCCGCTTCGGTGATCTCCATGGGCCTCATCTCGCTGCCGGTGATGATGCGCTACGGCTTCTCGCGGGAAGTCTCGGCCGGGGTCATCTGCTCGTCCGGCACCCTGGCACAGATCATTCCGCCCTCGCTGGTGCTGATCGTGCTGGCCGACGTGCTGCAGGTGTCGGTGGGCGACGCCTACGCCGGCGCGATGATCCCGTCGGCCATGCTGGTGGTGATGCTGATCATCTACATCTTCGTGCTCTCCATCGTCAGACCCGACGCGGTGCCGGCGCTGCCGGCCGAGGCGCGCACGCTGCGCGGTGCGGCCCTGGGCAAGCGTCTGCTGGTGGCGATGGTGCCGCCGGTGGTGCTCATCTTCCTGGTGCTGGGGACCATCTTCATCGGTCTGGCCACGCCCACCGAAGGCGGCGCCATGGGCGCGGTCGGCGCCCTGGCCCTGGCCGGGCTGCGTCGGCGGCTGAGTTTCGGCGTGGTCAAGAGCGCGCTGGAGACCACCGCCAATCTGGCCACCTTCGTGATGTTCATCCTCATCGGCTCGACCGTGTTCGCGCTCACCTTCCGCGCGGTCAATGGCGACCTGTGGGTGGAGCATCTGTTCAGTCTGGTGCCGGGTGGCCAGATCGGCTTCCTGCTGGTGGTCAGCGCCCTGGTGTTCATCCTCGGCTTCTTCATCGACTTCTTCGAGATCGCCTTCATCCTGCTGCCGCTGGTGGGCCCGGTGGCGCAGAAGATGGGCATCGACATGGTCTGGTTCCTGGTGCTGGTCGGCATGAACATGCAGACCTCCTTCCTGACGCCGCCGTTCGGCTTCGCGCTGTTCTACCTGCGCAGCGTGGCGCCGGCCGCCGCCTACCAGGACCCGCTGACCGGCAAGCGCATCGAGGGGGTCCGCACCATGCAGATCTACCGGGGCGTGATTCCGTTCATCGCCATCCAGGTGGTCGCGCTGGCGCTGATCTTCGTGTTCCCGGGGTTGGTGACCTCCAACGAGGACAAGAAGGTGGAGGTGGATCTCGATTCCATCCAGCTCAACATCCAGACCGGCGACGAGTACGGCGCGCCGCCGGCCTTCCCCGGGCTCGACGCGCCATCCGACAAGGGCGGCGACAGCCCGCCGGCGGACGGCAATTCGTCCTCCAGCGAGGGCGACGATGCCAACGCGGCGCTGATGGATGCGTTGCGGGACGCGGCGAAGTCGGCCAAGTGAGGGCCATCGTGCCGTGACGTGGAAAAGGCGCCTCGCGGGGCGCCTTTTCTTTGCGGGCTTCTCGCGCGGCCGGTCTCAGTTCAGGTCGGCCGCCAGCGAAGCCTGTGTCTCGGGCGCCACTTCTCCGACCACATGGGTGTATTCGGGGTGGTCGACGCCCACGGCGAGCGCGTTGCCGGCCTTCAGGTCGCGGCGCATCGCCTCGGTCAGTTCGAACCGCAGGAAATGCACCGATGAGGTCTTGACCTCGTTTTCCCGCGCCAGGTCCTCGTCGGCCACGGCGTACACCTTGTCATGCCCGTCCACGCGCACCCAGGTGCGGCGCTCGACGCCCTTGAGCATCTGCAGGCGCAGCTTGCGCTCGGTTTCGTCCGGATACTCGATGAGCATGGTGGCCTTGAGGTTGCCGCCATCGGGGATGAGCGGATTGTAGGCGTCCAGCTCGTCCTGGATACCGGCCGCCTCGAAGGTGCGCTCGACGCGCAGCATCTCCTGGATCTGGTAGCGGATGGTGGTTTCGTCCTCGAACAGCAGGGTCACGTTGGGGCCGATGTGGACCGTTCGCAGACGTTTGTGGGCGATGGCGCGGGTGCGGAAGGCCGGACGGTGTTGCGCGTAGTCCTCCAGCGACCACAGGCTCTCTCGCGTCAGATGGGTCATGTCATGTCTCCGTCAGATGCCGTAGGCACGGCGCACCAGGGTGATGGGATGCGCCAGCGTCGGGCTCTTGTGCTGGTTCTGCTCGATGCCCTGGGCGATGTGATGGCCGCCCAGCGGGCAGTCGGAACTGATGTAGTCGGGTTCGAATTCCGCCATCTTGCGGAACACCGGGCGGCCGATCTTCATGGCCATGGCGTGGAATTCCTTCTTCACGCCGAAGGTGCCGGCATGGCCCGAGCAACGCTCGGTGGTCTCCACCTCGCAGTCCGGGATCAGTTTGAACAACTCCTCGGTCTTGTGGCCGATGGCCTGCACCCGGGTGTGGCAGGGCACGTGATAGGCCACCTTGCCCAGCGCGGTGGCGAAATCGGTCTTGAGCAGGCGGTCCTTGTGGCGTGCCACCAGGTATTCGAACGGGTCCCACATGGCGTCACGGACGATCTGCACCTCGGCGTCCTCCGGGAACATCAGCGGCAGCTCCTGCTTGAACATCAGCGTACAGGAAGGCACGCCGGTGAGGATCGCGTAGCCCTGGCGGGCGAGCCGCACCAGCTGCGGGATGTTGACGTTCTTGAGGGCTTCGACACCGTCCAGGTCGCCCTGTTCCAGCTTGGGCATGCCGCAACAGGCTTCCTTGTCGACCAGCACCCAGGGGATGGCGTTGTGGTCGAGGATGGCCACCAGGTCGTGGCCGATGCCCGGCTCGTTGTAGTTGATGAAGCAGGTGGCGAACAGGGCCACCTTGCCGGGCGTGCGCTCGCCGTCCTTGACTTCGCTCGCGGCGGGCGCGCCGGCCGCGCTGCGAAACTTGCGCGTGGCGAATTCCGGCAGCCACGCCTTGGCGTCCACCCCCAGGGCGGACTCGAGCACCTTGCGCATCGGGGCGGTGCGATTGACCGCATTGACCGCCTGCGTCACCACCGGGATGCCGGCGAACAGGCCGGTCTTGTCGGTGGAGGAGAGCACGGTGTCGCGCAGCTTTGCGCCATGCTTCTTCCGTTCCACCGCCTTGGCGCGCAGCATCAGGTGCGGAAAATCCACGTTCCACTCGTGCGGCGGCACGTAGGGGCATTTCGACATGTAGCACATGTCGCACAGGTAGCATTGGTCGACGACCGCCGTGTAGCTGGCCTTGGGCACACCGTCGACTTCGCCGGTGGGGCCGTCGTCCACCAGGTCGAACAGGGTCGGAAACGCGCCGCACAGGCTCACGCAGCGGCGGCAGCCGTGGCAGATGTCGAAGACGCGTTCCATCTCCTTGTGGAGGGCGGCTTCGTCCCAGAATTCGGCGTTCTTCCAGTCGAGCGGATGACGGGTGGGCGCCTCGAGGCTCCCTTCCCGAATGGTCGTGGCCGGCATGATTGTCCCCGGTGACTTGTTCTGGCTTTGAATCGATGTCGGCAAGCCGCCCGCCGGTCGGCAGGCGGCCGCGTCGGGAAAGCGGCGTTCAGGCGCTTGCCTTCACCTCATCCAGCGTGCGCTGGAACTTGTTGGCATGGCTGCGCTCGGCCTTGGCGAGGGTTTCGAACCAGTCGGCGATTTCCTCAAAGCCCTCGTCGCGCGCCTCCTTGGCCATGCCCGGGTACATGTCGGTGTACTCGTGCGTCTCGCCGGCGATGGCCGTGGCCAGGTTGGCCTCGGTCTTGCCGAAGGGCAGGCCGGTGGCCGGGTCGCCACAGGCTTCCAGATACTCCAGGTGACCATGGGCATGACCGGTTTCGCCCTCCGCCGTGGAGCGGAACACCGCCGCCACGTCGTTGTAGCCTTCCACGTCGGCCTTGCTGGCGAAATACAGGTAGCGTCGATTGGCCTGCGATTCGCCCGCGAAGGCGGCCTTCAGGTTGTCTTCGGTCTTGCTTCCCTTCAGTTGCATGGTTGTCTCCTGTGTGTGTCAGTCGAACCGTTCCGGCGTGGTCGGGCACAGCAGCGCCCACTCCGAATCCGGAGGGTAGTTTCAAGTTAGACCATGCCGATAGCGTGGGAAATTGGATTCTCCAATGGGGTGCATAGGTTGCTGCTATGAGCGTGGCGCCCGGCCATCATCCCGGCGCGGAGCGCGCTACACTGAACCCTTTAGAGCCACAGAAAACCGGCCCGCCCGGGTCGCCCAACGCCATGAGAACCGAACACGCCCCCACCATCCACCGTGCCGACTACCGCCCCCTGGCCTGGACGGTCGATACCGTCGAGCTGTACTTCTCCCTCGATGCCGAAGCGAGCATCGTGCGCAACACCATGCAGTGCACACGCCAGGGCGACGGGCCGCTGGTGCTGCTGCACGAAGGCCTCATGCGCGAGGATCTCACCGTCAACGGCGCGCCGCCGAAGGCGATGCGCGACGAGGACGGCCGCATCGAGATCGACCTCGACGGCGAGGATGCGGTCGAGGTGGTCGTGGTCACCCGGGTCAATCCGTCCGCCAACACCGAGCTGTCCGGGCTCTACCAGTCGGCTGGCGGCCTGTTCACCCAGTGCGAGGCGGAGGGCTTCCGGCGCATTACCTGCTTCCCCGACCGGCCGGACGTGATGACCCGCTTCACCGTCACCCTCGAGGCCGACCGGCGCGACTATCCGGTGCTGCTGTCCAACGGCAACCTGGTCGAGCAGGGGGAGCTGGAGGCGGGGCGTCATTACGCCAAATGGGAAGACCCGTTCCCCAAGCCGTCCTACCTGTTCGCCCTGGTGGCCGCCGACCTGGTGGTGCTCGACCGCAAGGTGACGACCGTCTCCGGCCGCGAGGTGCTGCTGCAGGTGTATGTGGAAGCGGGCAATCTCGACCGCGCCGACCACGCCATGGATTCGCTGGTCAACGCCCTGCGCTGGGACGAGGAAACCTTCGGTCTGGAGCTCGACCTGGATCGCTACATGATCGTCGCCGTGGGCGACTTCAACATGGGCGCCATGGAGAACAAGGGCCTCAACATCTTCAACGCCAAGTACGTGCTCGCCAAGCCCGAGACTGCCACCGACGTGGACTACGAGCACATCGAGAGCGTGGTGGCGCATGAATACTTCCACAACTGGACCGGCAACCGGGTCACCTGTCGCGACTGGTTCCAGCTCACCCTGAAGGAAGGGCTCACGGTCTTCCGCGACCAGCAGTTCTCCGCCGACATGCTGGCCCGCGCCGGTGGCGAAACCGCCCGCGCGGTCAAGCGCATCGAGGACGTGCGCGTGCTGCGCACCGCCCAGTTCCCCGAAGACGCCGGCCCCATGGCGCACCCGATCCGCCCGGACGCCTACCAGGCCATCGACAACTTCTACACCGCCACCGTGTACGAGAAGGGCGCCGAAGTCATCCGCATGCTGCACACCATCCTCGGCCCCGAGGGTTTCCGCAACGGCATGGACCTGTACTTCAGCTACCACGACGGCCAGGCCGTGACCTGCGACGACTTCGTCGAGGCCATGTCGGAAGCCAATGGCGTGGACCTGGACCAGTTCATGCGCTGGTACAGCCAGCGCGGCACCCCCACCGTGCACGCCGACGTGGCCTTCGACGGCGAGGCGGAGACCTGCACGCTGACGCTCACCCAATCCCGCCCCGACAAGGACGACGAGCCCCTGCAGATCCCGGTGGCCGTCGGTTTCATCAACGCCGTCGGCGACGACATCCCCCTGCGCCTGCAGGGCGAGGCCGAAGCGGGCGCCACCACCCGGGTGCTGCAGCTCACCGAGCGCCAGCAGCAGTTCGTGTTCGAAGGCCTCCGCCCCGGTTCGGTGCCCTCGCTGCTGCGCGGCTTCTCCGCCCCGGTGGTCATGGCGATCAACGAAAGCGACGCGCAGCTCGCCTTCCGCATGGCCCACGACGCCGATCCGTTCAACCGCTGGGACGCCGCCCAGCGCTACATGACCCGCACCCTGCTGGCCATGGCCGCCAGCGACGCCCCCGAGGTGCCGCGCGCCTTCATCGCCGCCTTCGACACCGTGCTCAACAACATCGCCCTCGACCCGGCGTTCCGCACCGTGGCGCTCACGCTGCCCTCCGAGGCCTACCTGCTCGAGCAGATGGACGTGGCCGATCCGGCGGCCCTGCGCCGCGCCATGATCATCATGACCCAGACCCTCGGGCGCGCCCTGGCCGACGACTGGCTGGGTCACGACGAAGCCCTCGCGGTGCCGGGCGAGTACCGCTATCACCCGGGCGACGCCGGCAGTCGCGCGCTGCGCAACCTGGGGCTGCGCTATCTGTGCGCCGCCAACGACCATCAAGGGGTCGGGCTGGCCGAACTGCGCGCTGCCAATGCGAAGAACATGAGCGAGCGTTTCGGTGCCCTCATGGCCCTGGTGCAGAGCCCGGCCGTCGAGGCCGCGCAACTGGCGCTCACCGCCTTCGAGCAGACCTTCGGCGGCGACGCCCTGGTGATGGACAAGTGGTTCGCGGTCCAGGCCGCCGCCTGGCGCTGGAGCCCCGAGCAGCCCGCCACCCTGGAACGGATCGAGGCGCTCACGCAGCACCCGGCCTTCAGCCTCGGCAACCCCAACAAGATCTACAGCCTGTTCGGCAGCTTCTTCCGCAACAATCCGGCCGAATTCCATCGCCCCGACGGCGCCGGCTACCGCTTCTGGGCCGACCGCATCCGCGAGCTCAACGCCCGCAATCCGCAGGTTGGCGCCCGCATGGCGCGCATGCTGGAGAACTGGCGGCGGTACACGCCCGAGCTGCAGCAACTGGCGCGCGAGCAGATCGAGGGCTTGCTGAAGGAAGAGGCATTGAGCCCGGATGTGCGGGAGGTGCTGGAGAAGGCGTTGGGGTGACTGAATCCGGATCGTTGGCGGCTGACTGACACCGTAGGGCGGAAAAGCGAAGCGCCTTCCGCCGAACTGCCCGTTGAGTGCTCACAAGTGGCGGAAAAGCGCAGCGCTTTTCCGCCCTACGACATGTGCATCGCGCGGTCCGTCGGGCGGATCAACGGCGAGCTCAACCGCTGTCGTCCCATTCGCACACCCGGAGTGTCGGGCTTCCCGCGTCGGCCCAACCGACGTAGCGGTCGCGAACGTAGATTGTCTGTAGGCGAAACGCCTGAAAGAGCATTGAAGTGGAAATCAAAGTCAATTTTCTCGAAAAACTCCGACTCGAAGCCAAGTTCGACGACTTCACCGTCACCACGGATCAGCCCATCCGCTACAAGGGTGACGGCTCCGCGCCGAGCCCGTTCGATTATTTCCTCGCCTCGTCGGCCCTGTGTGCGGCCTATTTCGTGCGGGTCTACTGCCTGTCGCGGGACATTCCCACCGAGGGCATCCGCCTGTCGCAGAACAACATCGTCGATCCCGAGAACCGCTACAAGCAGGTCTTCCAGATTCAGGTGGAGTTGCCGGACACGCTCTCCGAGCGGGATCGCACGGGGATTCTCCGCTCGATCGAACGCTGCACCGTCAAGAAGGTGGTGCAGGAAGGCCCCGAGTTCCGGATCGAGGTGGTGGACGATCTGGACGAGGATGCCTCGCTGATGGCGGTGGGGGTTGCCGATCAGCACACCCGCACCATGATCGAAGGCAAGGATCTGCCGCTGGAAGAGACCATCGCCAACATGACCGCCATGCTCGAAGCGCTGGGCATGAAGATCGAGATTTCGTCCTGGCGCAACATCGTGCCCAATGTCTGGTCGCTGCATATTCGCGACGCGGCCTCGCCGCTGTGCTTCACCAACGGCAAGGGGGCGACCAAGGAAAGTGCGCTGTGCTCGGCCCTGGGCGAGTTCATCGAGCGGCTGAGCTGCAACTTCTTCTACAACGACCAGTATTTCGGCGAGGACATCGCCAACGCCGAATTCGTGCATTACCCGAACGAGAAGTGGTTCCGACTGACGGCCGACGACCGGGTGCCCGAAGGGCTCCTGGACGATCACTGCCTGGCGATCTACGACCCGGATGGGGCGCTCAGGGGCAGCCACCTGATCGATACCAACTCGGGCAACGTCGAGCGCGGCATCTGCGCCATTCCCTATGTGCGCCAGTCGGACGGGGAGACCGTCTATTTTCCCTCCAACCTGCTCGAAAACCTGTTCCTCAGCAACGGGATGAGTGCCGGCAACACCCTGGCCGAGGCCAAGGTGCAGTGCCTGTCCGAGATCTTCGAGCGTGCGGTGAAACGGCAGATCATCGAGCAGGAGATGGCGCTGCCCGACGTGCCTGCCGAGGTGCTGGCCCGCTATCCGCGGATCGTCGAAGGCATTCAGGGGCTGGAGGCGCAGGGTTTTCCGGTGCTGGTGAAGGATGCCTCGCTGGGCGGGCGCTTTCCGGTCATGTGCGTCACCCTGATGAACCCGAGGACCGGGGGCGTGTTCGCGTCCTTCGGCGCGCATCCGAACTTCGAAGTGGCGCTCGAACGCAGCCTGACCGAGTTGTTGCAGGGTCGAAGCTTCGAGGGGCTCAACGACGTGCCCCTGCCGACCTTCAACAGCATGGCGGTGACCGAGCCGAACAACTTCGTCGAGCACTTCATCGATTCCACCGGGGTCATCTCCTGGCGCTTCTTCAGCGCCCGGCATGACCACGCGTTCTGCGATTGGGACTTCTCCGGCAGCAATGTGGAGGAGTGCGAGCGGCTGATGGCGATCCTGGAGTCGCTCGGCAAAGAGGTGTATATGGCCACTTTCGAGCACTTCGGGGCATCGGCCTGCCGCATTCTCGTGCCCGGCTACTCCGAGGTGTACCCGGTCGAGGACCTGATCTGGGACAACACCAACAAGGCGCTGGCCTTCCGCTCGGACATCCTCAACATCCACGCGCTCGATGACGCCCAGTTGGCGAGCCTGGTCGAGCGCCTGGAGGACAGCGAAGAAGACAACTTCACCGATATCCGCACCCTGATCGGCGTCGAGTTCGACGAAAACACCGTCTGGGGGCAGCTGACGATCGGCGAACTCAAGGCCCTGATCCATCTGGCGCTGGGCCGTTTCGAGGACGCCCGTGACCTGGTGGAGGACTTCCTGAACTTCAACAATGCCTCCGTGGAGCGTCGGCTGTTCCATCAGGCGATGCACGCCGTGCTCGAGATCGTTCTCGATGACGATCTCGACCTGGAGGACTATCAGGCCAACCTGCGCCGGATGTTTGGCGATGCGGTGATGGACGCGGTGGTGGGTTCGGTGCGCGGGGACGTGACGTTTTACGGGCTGACGCCGACCAGCATGAAGCTCGAGGGGCTGGACAGGCACTTGCGGCTCATCGAGAGCTACAGGAAGCTGCATCACGCCAGGGCGTGTTCCGAGGCGCGCGGGTTGGGCTGAGCGAAGCGAAGCCCGACTATCGCCCTCAAGAACGGCCCTGCCGCGGGTGGGCTTGCGCCATCAGCCGATGCAACTGCGCCCACGGGCGAGAACCGTGATCCTCAGAACCCGTTCGGCTCGGCCTTCGCATAGGCCACGCGGATCGCCAGATCGTGATGCATGCGCGCGTCGTAGCGGGTGAACGATTGGCCCGAGTTGGCGTGGCCGATGGCGTTGGCGGCACGGCCGAAGCTCTGGCTGTCCCGGGTCATCTGCAGGGCGAGATCCAGGCTGTGGTCTTCATGGGTGAAGCTGGCGCCGGTATCGGCGATCCGCGCGAAGGCGGGGGCGGCGGTGAGCAGGGCAGCGCAGGCGCCGGCGAGCAGAAGTTGGCGTTTCATGACGAATCTCCGGATTGGCGGGTCACGCCGCGCGGGAGTGTGTCATGGCCGGCGTGGCCCTGAACGGTTGAACAGGGGCGTCGGCGCGCCGATCGGTGGTGGGCGTTCCCGACGCCGTACTGGTCTGACTGGTTGGCCCGCGGCGGGTTTCCTGCATACATGACTGGTCACAATTTGACCTTCGGTGGCGGGCGCGCGTCGCCGGGTGGTGCCTTGACGGGCGCCGCCGGGCCACGCTGATTCCCGGATTGCGCTTCGCTCCAGCCGGGCTACAACACAGGCACGCCCCGGATGTTTTCAGGAAAAGGAGGGGAATCCCGTGTCCGAGACCGTCGAAGCTCAAGGCCGTTGCCTCTGCGGTGCCGTCACCGTGACCGCCCAGGCCATGCCCACCGGCGTGGGCGCCTGCCACTGCGGCATGTGCCGCCGATGGGGTGGCGGGCCGCTGATGGTGGTCAATTGTGGTGACCAGGTGGTGTTTTCCGGCCAGGATCACATCGGCATCTACACGTCGTCCGCGTGGGCGGAGCGGGGCTTCTGCACCACCTGCGGCACGCATCTGTTCTATCGCCTCAAACAGAACAACGCCTACTTCGTGCCGGTCGGGCTGTTCGATACCGCAGCGGCGCTGCACTTCGACAACCAGGTGTTCATCGACGAGAAGCCGGCCTATTACGCCTTCGCCAACGACACCGGGACGCTGACCGGTGCCGAGGTGTTTGCGCTGTTTGCCGGCGACCCGTAGCCGGGGCGAGGGTCACTGCCGGTTGGGAAACAGCCTCGACGCGCGCCACATGTTGAAGGTGACCGGCGGCGATGTCTCCACCGCCTGGCCGTCACCATCGACCGCGGTGACGGTGAGCCGGTGTTCGCCCCGATCGATATCGGTGAGGACGAAGACCGGCGTCAGCGACACCGGGCCGGCGGCGGCGCCGTCGATGTCGGCGCGGTAGCCGGCCGCCCGGTCGCCGCCGGCGACGCGGACGGTCACGGTGCCGTTGTTGTCGTGGATGGTCTCGCCCTCGGCCGGCTGCATGATGCGCAGCCGGCCGGCCGCCGCGGCGTGCACGGCGGCCGCGAGCAGTGCCGTGGCGGCGAGGGCGTTCAGGGCGAATCGGATGCGGGGCGGATGGCGCATGGTCGTGTCTCCATGGATCTGTCTGTGTTGACCCGATATTCCGGCATCGTTCCCGGCGCGGCGGCGTCGCCGGGCTTGACGGATCGTACGCCGCAGTGAAGGCTTTGCCCACACACCCCACATCCGATCAAGGATCGTCATGCCTCACGCCGTGCTTCTCTTCGCGCATCTGTGCGCCGCCATCGTCTGGGTCGGTGGCATGTTCTTCGCCTATGCCTGCCTGCGGCCCGCTGCCGCCCAGGTGCTCGAGCCGCCCCAGCGGCTGGGGCTGTGGGTGGCCACCTTCCGGCGCTTCTTTCGCATCGTCGCGGTGGCGCTGGTGTTTCTGCTGGGGAGCGGGTTTTCGATGTTCCCCGCCGGGGGGCTCGCGAACGCGCCGCACGGCTGGCTGGCGATGATGACGCTGGGGCTGGTGATGACCGGCGTGTTCGCCTACATCTACGGCGTGGTCTATCCGGCGTTGGCGAGGCATACCGACGCGGGCGAGTGGCCGGCGGCGGCGGCCCGGCTCAACCGCATTCGCCAGCTCGTGGCCTTCAATCTGGTGCTGTCGGTGCTGGTGATCGCGTCGGCGGCCTCGGCGCGATGAGCGCACCCGCCAACGTGGTGCTCGACGCGCTGCCGATGCCCGATGGCCGGGGCTACCGGGCGCTGTCGCCGGGATGGTTCGTGGCCATCCTGCGGATCGTGTCGGTGGGGTTCGCGGTGCTCACCGCATGGGTGGCGGCCGGGCATTGGCACACCATGCCGGTGTGGGCGCAGGTGTTGGTCGGGGTGCTGGTGCCGGCCTTTCTGCTCATGGGTCTGCATCCGCGTGGCTGGGCGCAGTACGCGACCAAGCCTTTCCTGCAGGCCGACCGGCGGGGCTTGTACCTGCCCAGCCTGACATCGTCGACACTCGGGCGACCGGCGGTGTCGCGGTGGCTGTTCCTGCCCTGGGCCCATGTGTCGGGCCTGCGCCTGGCGCGGGTAATGACCGACGAGGGGGCGAGCCCCTGCGTGGCCTGCGACGTGGTGGCGCGCGCCGAGCAGATCGACGAGTTCTTCCTCGGGACGCCGCTCAAGGCCGACGTGACCGCCGATGGGCGCGTCCCGGTGGCGGTCTATATCCAGGTGCTGCCGCGCCCGAAGGAGGTGCTGGCGCGGCTCGAGGCCTTGTCGATGTGAGTGCCGGGGCGGGGGCTCAGAGCCCCTTGCGCGCGCCGCTCACGGCCATGCGCTCGAGCCCCTTCACCACCTTGATACTGGCCTTTTCCATGGCGGAGACGGCCCGGATGGCGCCGCGGACGTCGCCTTCCTCCAGCAGGGCCAGGGCTTCCTTGCCGCTGGCATGGACGTCGAGGTGAGGGGCTTCGATTTCGCGATAACCCGGCAGCTGAGCATACTGCTTGCGGCCTTCGCCCTCGTAGTACCACTTGCCCAGACGGCAGGCGGTGTGATGGGCGAGGTCGTCGGCGCCCTTGTCGGACAGGCCGAAAAACACCTTGTAGATCTCGAACTTGTAGATCAGGTGGTCGAGCTTGGCGAGCTCGACGAAGGTGCGCAGGGCCGAGCTGGCGATGCTCGACTCCATGCGATTGGTCAGATCGAGCGCCTGGCTCATCTGCTCGGCCATGTGCGAACCGCTGAGACTGAAATTCATCGACTGGTCGGACAGGGCGTCCATGCGCGACTTGACGTTGGACGAGGCGGCCTGGATGCTGCGCACCAGGGGGACGATCTCCTTGGTGGCCTTGTCGGTCTGCGCCGACAGGGACTGGACCTCCTTGGCCACCACGGCGAAGCCCCGCCCCTGTTCGCCGGCGCGGGCCGCCTCGACGGCGGCGTTCATCGACAGCAGATGCGTCTGCGCAGCGATCTGACCGATCAGCTCGGTCATCTCGTTGATCTTCTTGCTCTGGCCGTGCAGCTCGTCGACCTCGGCCACCGCGTCGTGGGAGTCCTCGGCCAGCGACTTGAGCCGGGCCGACATTTCCTCGACCGTGGAGCGGGTGTCGCCCGACACGCGGGCGGCGTCGCGGGCGCTGCTGCGCTCGTCCTGCATCATCTGGGCCATGGCGGCCATGCTCGCCTGGGACTCGGCGAACGAGACGCTGAACTCGGCCAGGCATTTGCCGACCGCCTGGTACATCTTGATCATGTGGCGAGCTTCGACGAGTTCTTCTTCCAGTTCCGCGATGCGCTCATCCTTGTTGGTCGGATGATCTTCGCGGCGAAGCGGATTGGCGGACATGGTTCCCTTCCCTGTGCTGACAGTCTTGATGCCTTGTGTCTACGGCGTTCGACGTCACGACTTGAACGCATCGGAAGGGCGCCGGCGACCCTTGTGGGGTTCCGTTGAAGTCGGGTTGATTGATTAATAATCATGAACAGTCATGTTCTTCTTTGCATGATTATGTTTTCTCCGTGTCACGTTAGGCTGCGCATCATGCCGTGGGATTTGTCGCCCCCGGTTCCGCATTCCGATCCGACAAGGAGCATGCTCATGAACGCCCCCGAACCGAGACACCCCGATCACCGGCACCCATCGCGAGAGGCGGCGCACCCGGTGGCGTCCATCTTCCTCCGGCGCTGGTCACCGCGCGCGTTCGACGCCTCGTCCCTGCCGGCGTCCGACCTGCACATCCTCCTCGAAGCGGCGCGCTGGGCACCATCTGCCTACAACATCCAGCCCTGGCGTTTCATCCACGCCCGGCGCGAGGACGGCTGTTGGGCGCGCTGGCTCGGTCTGCTCGACCCGTTCAACGCGGCCTGGGCGCGGCATGCCTCGGCGCTGGTGTTCCTGGTGTCCGACCGCCTGATGCCGGCCCGTGACGACGGTCCCCGCCAGCCGTCGTCGACCCATCGCTTCGATGCCGGGGCGGCCTGGGCCCAGCTGGCGCTGCAGGCGACGGCCCTGGGCTATCAGGCCCATGCCATGGCCGGCATCGACGTGGCGGCGGTGCGCGCTGCGCTCGAGGTGCCTGCCCACTACCAGGTCGAGATCGCCATTGCCATCGGCCGGCCCGCGTCGCCGCGCATGCTGTCGCCCGAACTGCGCGCGCGCGAGGTGCCCAGCGGCCGCCTGCCGCTCGAGCAGATCGCCTTTGCCGGTCGTTTCGGTGCGCCGGATTCGGGGGCCTCGTCATGACGCCGTCGATGTTGCTGCTGCTGACGGGCACCCTGATCGGCCTGAACTTTCCCCTCGGCAAGCTGGCCGGGCAGGCGGGGGTGTCGCCGGTGCTGTGGGCGCTGACCATCTCCTTCGGCGCCGCCTCGGCTCTGCTGCCTTTCCTGCTGTGGCGCGGGCAGTTGCGCTGGCCGTCGCCGCGGGTGATGCGTTACACCGTGATCTCGGCGCTCATCTCCTTCGTCGGCCCCAACCTGCTGCTGCTGACGGTCATCGCGCATGCCGGGGCCGGTTATACCGGGCTGATGTTCGCGCTCTCACCGGTGTTCACGGTGCTGTTCGCGGCCCTGTGCCGGCTCAGGCCCCCGGGCGGGCTGGGCCTGGCGGGGATTGTGGTGGGCCTGGCCGGGGCGGTGGTGGTGAGCCTCACGCGCGGCGCCGATCCGGCGGGGCCGGGGCTGGGCTGGCTGCTGGCGGCCCTGCTGATTCCGGTCGCGCTGGCGGCGGGGAACGTCTATCGCACCATCGACTGGCCGGCGGACACCCCCGCGAACGTGCTCGCCTTCTGGGGGCATGCGTTCGCCAGCCTGGTCTTTGTCGGGCTGCTGCTGACGACGCGCGGCGGCGTGCCGGTGGCCGAGCTGGCGCCGGTCGGAGGCGTGGCGCTGGTGCAGATGGCGGTGGCGGGGCTGACCTTTCCGGTCTTCTTCCGCCTGCAGCAGCGGGGCGGGCCGGTGCTGCTCAGCCAGATCGGCTACGTGGCCGCAGCGGTGGGGATGATCGCCGCCACGGTGTTCCTGGGCGAGCGCTATGCGCCGCCGACCTGGATCGGCGCCGGCATCATCGTCGCCGGCATCGGCCTGACCGTGCTGGCCCAGCGGCGGGCACATGCGGTGCCGCGGCGCGCCTGACCGCCCTCAGCGGTCCCAGTGGGGCGGGTCCTGGATCTGCCCGGCCATGAAGTCGACGAAGGCGCGGATCTTGGGCGAGAGATGCTTGCGCTGCGGATAGACCGCGTAGATCGACACCTCGCGCGCGGTGTACTCGGTCAGCACGGCCTGGAGCCGCCTGGCGCGCAAGTCGGCGCCGACCACGAAGGTCGGGACCAGCGTCACCCCGGCGCCGGCGAGGGCGGCCTCGCGCAGGGCGAGGCTGTTGTTCATGCGCATGGATCGCGCGAGCGCCACCTTGCGGTAGCTGCCGTCCGGGGCGACGAAGCGCCATTCGTCCGGCGAGGCGTGGTAGCGGAACACCAGGGCCGGATGACCGGCCAGCTCTTCCGGCGTCCGTGGCACACCGTGGCGGGCGAAGTGCTCGGGCGTGCCGCATACCACGTGTCGGCAGGGGCTGAGGCGGCGCGCCACCAGCGACGAGTCGGGCAACTCGCCGACGCGGATGGCCACATCGAAGCCTGCGTCGACCAGGTCCACCCGACGGTCGTCGAGCTCCATGTCCACGGTCAGTTCGGGGTAACGGGCCTGGAACGCAGGCAGGTGCGGCGCGATGTGCAGAATGCCGAAGGACATGGGGCTGTTGATGCGCAGCTCGCCGCGCGGCTCGCCCTGCAGGCGCGACACCTCCGCCTCCGCGTCCTCGATCTCCTGCAGACCGCGCCGGCTGCGCTCGAAGAACGCGCGTCCGACCTCGGTGAGGCTCAGGCGCCGGGTGGTGCGGCTGAGCAGGCGGGCGCCGAGCCGGTCTTCGAGCCGGGTCACGTACTTGCTCACCACCGACTTGGAGATGCCGAGCTTGTCGGCGGCGGCGGTGAAGCTGCCGCTATTGACCACCTGGACGAACACGGCGATGTCGTTGAGGGCGTCCATGGGGGCTCCATTGGGTTCTATGCGCGAACAATCATAGTCTGCCAGGCTGGATTATCAACCGCCCGTGCATCTCTACCGTGAGGCCACCTTCACGCGCGACGGAGCGATGCTCATGAAGACGCGACCGCAGGCTCATTGAGAGCAGCCCTGGCACACCGACCGGCGCGCGCGGACGGGCACGCCGATCGTCGAACTGGCGTATCTTGGGGCGCTCTGACGGACCGGGTGTAGGAATGCACCTTCATCGGCCGATTGCCCGGCCGCTTCACTGGCGCACTCGGACGCACCCGCGTCCGCTCCTCGGGAGAACGACCGTGTTTCGACCTTCCTGGTTCTGGGACCGCATGGCGGTGCGGTACGCGCGCATGCCGATTGCCGACCCGGCGGCCTACGAGACCAAGCTGGAGAAGACCCGGGCCTATCTGCGGCCCGACAGCCGCGTGCTGGAGTTCGGTTGCGGCACCGGCTCCACCGCGCTCGTCCTTGCGCCGCGGGTGGCGCAGGTGCATGCGATCGACACCTCGGCGGCGATGCTCGCGATTGCGCGCGAGAAGGTGCAGGCGGCGGGGATCGACAACCTGAGCTTCGAGCACACCACACTCACGGATCTGGACAGCCCGGCGGGCCGCTGGGACGTCATCCTGGGCATGAACGTCCTGCATCTGCTGCCGAACCGGCGCGACACCCTGGCACGGGCGCATGCGCTGTTGAAGCCGGGGGGCGTGTTCATCTCCAGCACCCTCTGCGCCGCCGATGCGCCACTCGGCCTGCGCCTGCTGGCACCGCTTGTTCGCGCGCTGCCGCTGCTGCCGCGCATCTCGAGCCTGCGCCTGGAGGGGCTGACAGCGGAGCTGGTCGCGGCCGGCTTCGAGATCGAAGCGCAGTGGCGGCCCGCGCGCCACAAGGCGGCCTTCGTGGTGGCGCGCAAGCCGGGTCGCCTTGACGCCTGATTTATGGCATTGTTCGGCCTTGATTGTATTTTGCTATCGAGGATGCCGTGAGCACGCTGCCCAACTGCCCCAGCTGTGGTTCCGAATACACCTATGAAGACGGTGCCATGTACGTGTGTCCCGAGTGCGCACACGAATGGTCGAAGGACGCCGCGCCGGCCGCGGACGACACCCTGGTGGTGAAGGATGCCAACGGCAATCTGCTCGCCGATGGTGACGACGTGGTGGTGGTCAAGGATCTCAAGGTGAAAGGGGCTTCGCAGCCCCTCAAGGTGGGCACCAAGGTCAAGGGCATCCGCCTGGTCGAGGGGGATCACAACATCGACTGCAAGATCCCTGGCTTCGGCGGCATGAAGCTCAAGTCGGAGTTCGTGAAGAAGGCCTGAGGCGGGCCCGTGGCGCCCCGGCGTCGCGCCCGACCCGCCGGTGTGGCACTGGCCGGCGGCGGTGTTGTCGCCTACGAGGCGGCATGCTGCGTCAACCGCGCGGCTACCGCCCTCGTGAGCCCGGTTCAATAACGCGCTATTTCTGCTTCCCGCTCAGCACCGCGTCGATCTTCTGGCGCGCCTCGATCATCGACTGGAACATGGCGCGCTGGATCTCGCCGATGTGCTTGTAGGCCTCGGCGATCGCGGCCTGGTCCGGTTTGCCGCTCTGGTACAGGTCACGCAACTTGGCCTGCTCGTCCATCATGGCCCCCATCATCGACCAGTGCTGCTTGCGCACATCGTCCTGAATGGCGTTGATGGCCTTGCGCTGGTCGGCGGACAACGCCGGGCCGTAATAGCCGCCCATCATCCCGGGGCCATAACCGCCCATCATTCCGGGGCCGTAGCCACCCATCATCCCGGGGCCATAACCGCCCATCATTCCCGGGCCGTAGCCGCCCATCATTCCGGGGCCGTAGCCACCCATCATCCCGGGGCCGTAGCCACCCATCATCCCGGGGCCGTAGCCACCCATCATCCCGGGGCCGTAGCCGCCCATCATGCCGGGGCCGTAGCCGCCCATCATCCCGGGGCCATAGCCGCCCGTCGTCCCGGGGCCGGAACCACCCATCATCCCGGGACCGTAGCCACCCATCATCCCGGGGCCGTACTGCGCCGGGCTACGGGTATCGTCTGCCAATGCGTGTCCGGCGCCGGTCGCGAGTGCGAGGGCGACGAGGCATGCGCCGATGCTGCGTTTTGCCGTGATCATCGACATGATGCTCTCCTGGTTCTCCGGGGCGCGCTGGCGCCCTTTGGTTACGATAGACGAGGCGATTCTCGTCTGCCTGTGTTTTTCGTGCCGTACGCAAGGGCCGTGGTGCGTGTCGCGCCTCTCACTCGATGCCGGCGTGTCGCTGGCGCATGCGGATGTAGGCGGTGATGTGACCGACGTCGTCCGGCGTCAGGCCGGGTACCGGCGGCATGTCGCCAAAGGGCCAGTGATGGGCCTGCGCGCCGTGTGCCACCGCCATCTGGAAGGCCGGATCGGCATGATGGCCGGGCCGGTAGATCGGGTTGAGCATCGGCGGGCCCTGATGCGTGCCTGTCAGGTCGGCTCCATGGCATTTGGCGCAGTTCTTGTCGTAGAGCGTCTTGCCCACGATGAGGCGGGGCTTGAAGCCGGGCGACGGGGTCGGGATCGACATGTCGGCGTGGGCGGTCATGGCCACCAGGGCCAGGATCAGGGCAGCGAATCGAAGCATGATGACGGGATCGGTCCGGGGTTCGTTCATGATCAGCGCCGATGCCGTCCCGCCCCCGGGGGCGGGGCCGAGCAGCAGGGCAGGGTCGGGGCCTTGGCATGGGCCTCGGCGTTGGCCTTCATCCAGGCGCGCAAAGCGGCGACGAGTCGTGCGAAGCGTGACATGGCGGGTGTCCTTATGACGTTCATCCACAGTGTCTTGCGTGTGGACCGACACAAAGCTGACGCCGACGTTACATCTTTGTAATCTTGGCGATGCCGTGGCGGAAGGCTGGCACACTGGGGGCCATGTGAAGGGAAAACGCCGGGTGGCCTCATGAAGGTGCTGATTGTCGAAGACGAACCGAAGACGGGGGATTACCTGCGCCAGGGCCTGAGCGAGGCCGGATTCGTCACCGAACTGGCGCGTACCGGCACCGACGGCCTGCACCTGGCGCTGACCGGCGATCACGATCTCATGGTGTTCGACGTGATGCTGCCGGGGCTCGACGGCTGGCACCTGCTCGAAGCCGTGCGCCACGCTGGCAAGGACACCCCGGTGCTGTTCCTGACCGCCCGCGACCAGGTGGAGGACCGGGTGCGGGGACTGGAACTGGGCGCGGACGACTACCTGGTCAAGCCCTTCGCCTTCGCCGAACTGCTCGCCCGGGTGCGCACCTTGCTGCGCCGTGGCCGCAGCGGCACCGAGCCGACCACCCTGGCGGCCGCCGACCTGGAACTGGATCTGCTGCGCCGCCGGGTCACCCGGTCGGGCAAGCGCGTCGATCTGACCGCCAAGGAGTTTTCACTGCTCGAACTGCTCTTGCGCCGGCAGGGCGAGGTGCTGCCCCGTTCCTTGATCGCCTCGCAGGTGTGGGACATGAACTTCGACAGCGATACCAACGTGATCGAAGTGGCGGTGCGCCGGCTGCGCAGCAAGGTGGACGAGCCGTTCCAGCCGCGCCTGATTCATACCGTGCGGGGCATGGGCTACGTGCTGGAAGTGCCGGAAGGGGAGTGAGCCTGCGTCGCCCCTTCAGCCCAGCAGCCACCAGTTGATCGCACCGCCCGCCAGCACCAGGTAGATGAACAGCAGGGCGGCCAGCCGCAGCGGGGCGAGTCCGGCCCGGCGCATGGCCGCGAGCGTGGTGGACAGGCCCAGACCGGCCATGGCGGCGGTCAGCAGCCAGATCCCGAGCTGGCGCAGACCGGCGAGCACCGGCTCGGGTACCACCTGCAGCGAGTTGACGCCGGCCAGGGCGAGGAAGGCGAGCGCGAACCAGGGCACGGTGATGCGCCGCTCGCCGTCGGTGCCGCGGCCTTCCAGCCAGGAGAGCGTCAGCAGGAAGGGCACCAGCAGCATCACCCGGATCATCTTCACGATCACCGCCGTGCCGGCGACCTCGCCCCCCAGCCCCTTGCCGATGGCCACCACCTGGGCGACCTCGTGCACGGTGGCGCCGACGAATACGCCGAAGATGGGGTGGGTGGCCGGCAGGGCGTGGTAGAGCAGGGGGTCGACCAGCATCGACAGGGTGCCGAAGATCACCACCGTGGCCACCGCCGCCGCGGTCTTGTCGCTGTCGCTGCGCAGCACCGGCACGGCGGCCACCACCGCAGCCGCGCCACAGATGGCGCTGCCGGCGCAGGTGAGCCACACCAGATGCCGGTCCATGCGCAGCACCCGGGTGCCTACCAGATAGCCCAGCGCGAGCGTGGAGGCCACCATGAACAGGTCCACCGTCAGCCCGGCACCGCCGACCCGGACCACTTGCTGGACGCTCAGGTTGAGGCCGTAGAGGGCGACGCCGGCGCGCAGGAACCCCCGTTGCGCCACGCTCATGCCGGCGGCCAGCGATGTCAGGTGATGCTGGCGCAGCAGGTTGCCGACCAGGGCTCCGAGCACGATCGCGAGCGTCAGCGCACTGGCACCGTAACGGGCCAGGTGGCCGGCGCGGGCCAGCCAGGTCGCGACGAGCGCCAGCGCGACGACAAGGGCGAGGCCGGGCAGATGGCGGGCATGCGTGGCAACGGGGGCGGCGTGGAGCGTGAGCTTCATGGCGGCATGTGGGTCAGGTCAAAGACGTGGCCGATAGTAGAATCCGCGCATATAATCCGTAAAACTGATATTGATGATGATGTAAATCAGCCCGGCTTATGAAGATCACGCTTCGGCAGATGGAAGTGTTCGCCGCCATCGCACGGCATGGGCAGGTGACCCGCGCGGCCGACGAGGTGGCGCTGACCCAGGCCGCCGCCAGCATGGCGCTGGCGGATCTCGAGCGTCAGCTCGACGTACGCCTGTTCGACCGGGTGGGCCGGCGGCTGCACCTGTCCCAGATCGGTCGGGCGCTGTTGCCGCAGGTGCTCGGCGTGCTCGACCGGGCGCGCGAGATCGAGTCCCTCGGGGTGGGGGTCGATGCTGCACCCAGTCTGGCCCTGGGCGCCAGCATGACCATCGGTAACTACCTGTTGCCGCCGCTGCTGGCGGAACTGCGCCGGCGCCATCCGGCCGCCGAGGTGCGCCTGGGCATCCACAACAGCGCCACCATCGAGGCCGATCTGCTCGCGTTCCGCATCGATCTGGGCTTCGTCGAAGGGGGCGTGATCTCCCCCCGGTTGCGAGCCGTGCCCTGGCGTCAGGACAAGCTGTGCGTGTTCGCGGCGCCGGACCATCCCCTGGCGGCCACGGGCACGCTCGACCCGGGCGCCGCGCGCACCGCCGAGTGGGTGTTGCGCGAGCCCGGCTCCGGCACCCGGGCCGTGTTCGAACGGGCCTTTGCCGGCTTGTCGGCGGTGCCCCGGGTCGTGCTCGAGTTCGCGCAGCCCGAAGCCATCCGCCAGGCGGTACGCGCCGGCGCCGGCCTCGGCTGCCTGCCCGAGGTGACCCTCGCCGACGCGTTCGAGGGAGGCTGGCTGGTGCCGCTGGCGACCCCCTTCTTCGATCTGACGCGGGTATTGAAGGTGGTGCGCCATCAGGACAAGTACCTCAGCGCCGGCTTGCGCACCATGCTCGGCCTGTGCGGGATCGAGCCGGCCGAAGGCGTGCCCGGATGACATCGCGCCGCCCCGGGCTGATGGCGACGGTGGACCTGCGCCGTGCTCACGACGATGACCTGCCGGTGCTGTGGGCGCTGTTCCAGGCCGCCGTGCACCGTCTGACCTCGGCGCATTACACGGCGGCGCAGCAGGTGGCCTGGGCGCCCGCGGGCGCGCCGCCGGCGGCCTGGCTGGCGCGGGTGCGGGCGAACGCGCCGTGGGTGGCCCGGCGGTCCGAGACCATCGTCGGTTTCGCCGACCTGCAGGCGGACGGCCGGGTGGACATGTTCTTCGTGGCGCCCGAGGCGGCCGGCACCGGTGTGGGGCGGGCCTTGATGCAGCGGCTGATCGCGCAGGCGAACGACCGCGGACTGGTCGCCATGCACGCCGATGTGAGCCTGACCGCCGAGCCGTTCTTCCGGCACTTCGGTTTCCGCGTCATCGCCCGGCACACCGTGATCCGGCGCGGAGTGTCCCTGCGCAACGCGCGCATGGCGCTGTCGCTCGGCACGTCATGAGCATGCCGTCTTAAGACTTCCCTAAGCTTCGCGGTTCAAAGTGGCGCCCATCCTGTTCAAGGAGGGCATCATGAAGATGACACAAGCAACGCCGGTAAAGGTTTTCGACCCCTTGCTCCGGCTCACTCACTGGTGGATCGTCCTGTCCATCGTTTCCCTCATCGCGACCAGTCAGCTGGCCGAACTGTTCGAGGACGGCGGTGGCGACACCGTGTTCTGGCAGTGGCACATCGTCAGCGGCTACGCGCTGGCCGCCGGCCTGACGGTGCGGGTGCTGTGGGGCCTGATCGGCCCCGTCTCGGCACGCTGGAAGGATCTGTGGCATCCGTCCGCGTGGGCGGGGCTCGCGTCGCTGCGCTGGCCACGGGCCCGACGCGGTCACGACGCCATGGCCTCGCTCGCCTTCATCGGCTTCTACCTCATCGTCGCGCTGATGGTGGCGACCGGCCTCGGCCTGGCCGCGACCGAGTTCCAGACCGGCCCGCTCAACGCCCTGTTCGGCGGCATGCGTCAGCTCGAGGATCTGTTCAAGGAGCCTCACGAGGCCGGTTTCACCCTGATCCTGCTGTTCATCGGCTTGCATCTGGGGGCGCTGGCGTTCCATCACTGGCGTGGCGAGCGCGTGGCGCAGGCCATGGTCACCGGTCGCCAGTATCTCGATCAGGACGGGGAGATCTCCCATGGTTAAGCGATGGATGTTGTGCGGCTGGCTGATGGGCCTGGGCCTGGCGGCCCAGGCCGACGAGGCGGCGAGCTTGCGCGATGCGTATGCCGCCCGCGCCGGGGTGTCGGCGGCGACGCTGATCCCAGAGGGCGAACAGCTCTTCCGTGCCGGCGGCACCGGCGAGCGTCACTGCACCGCGTGCCATACCGACGACCCCACGCAGGATGGCAAGACCCGCGTGGGCAAGCGGATCGCGCCCATGGCGCCGGCAGCCAACCCGGCGCGATTCACCGATCCGGCCAAGGTGGAGAAGTGGTTCGGACGCAACTGCAAGGACGTGCTTGCGCGCGCTTGCAGCGACCGGGAAAAGGCAGCCGTGATCGCATGGCTGATGAGTTTGGAGACGCGAAAATGAACATGACGACAAAAGGTGCGCTCGTGGTGGGCGCGGTGGCGGTGCTTTCGTTCGGACTCTTCGACTGGCCGCAGGCGCGGGCGGACGAGGAGTCGTGGTTCGGGCGCGGGGCGAGCACACGGGATGCCGTGTGGGCGACCGAGTGCGGCGCCTGTCATGTGCCGTATCCACCCCAGTTGCTGCCAACGGCCTCCTGGGAGCGCGTCATGGATGGACTGTCCAGTCACTTCGGCGAAAACGCGGAGCTGCCGGCGGATACCACGGCGCACATCCGGCGCTATCTGGCGGCGCATGCCGCGGATGCGCGGGGCATGCGCTGGCGCTATGATGGCGGCGATGACAAAGACCGCACCCGCACCCGCACCAGCGCAACGGCCAGCCGCTTCGAGATGCCCATGCGCATCACCGAGACGCGCTGGTTCATCCGTGCCCACCATGAAGTCGGCTCCGAGGTGTGGTCCCGGCCGGCGGTGGGCTCCGCCGCCAACTGCGGTGCCTGTCACCAGGGGGCCGCTGAAGGCATCTTCGACGAGCATCGGGTGCGGATCCCGCGCTGAGGCACCATGCGGCTGCTGATCGTCGAGGACGACCCTCTGCTCGGTGACGGGTTGTGCGCTGGTCTGCGCGAGGCGGGTTTCGTGGTCGACTGGGTGCGCGATGGCCCGGCGGCGGAGGCGGCCCTGGCCGGGGGCGGGTTTGCCGCCGTCGTGCTCGACCTCGGCCTGCCCCGGCTCGACGGCCGCGAGGTGCTGGCGCGCCGCCGTGCCGCGGCAGACGTGACCCCGGTGCTCGTGCTCACCGCGCGCGATCAGGTGCGTGACAAGGTCGAGGCGCTCAACCTGGGGGCCGACGATTATCTGGTCAAGCCCTTCGACCTGGATGAGCTGACGGCACGGTTGCGGGCGTTGCTGCGCCGCGCCGGTGGCCAGGCGCGGGACATCCTGCAGGCGGGCGAGGTGGCGCTGGATCCGGCCGCGCGCAGCGTGACCCGCGGCGGCGTGCCGGTGACCCTGACCGGGCGCGAGTTCGACGTGCTCGAACTGCTGATGCGCCAGCGCGGCCGGGTGGTGACCCGGCGCCAGATCGAGGACCAGCTGTACAGCTGGGGCGACGAGGTCGAGAGCAACGTGCTCGAGGTGCACATCCACCATCTGCGCAAGAAGCTCGGCAGCGGCTTCATCCGCACGGTGCGTGGTGTGGGCTACACCCTCGGTGAGGGCGACACCTGATGCGCCGGATCTACTCGCTGCGTCAGCGCCTCGTCCTCATCCTGGTCGTGGTGGTCGGCATCCTCTGGGCCGGGGCGGCCTGGCTGGCGTTTCGCACGGCACACCACGAGGCCGACGAGATGTTCGATGCGCAACTGGTGCAGGTGGCCGAAACGCTGCTTGCGCTGGTGTCGGTCGGCGAGTCGGAAGAGGTGGCGCACGACATGGAAGCGCATGCCATGCGCTACGAACTGCCGTTGCGGTACCAGGTGTGGATTCGGGAGAACGGTGGCGAGCGCCTGGTGCTGCGTTCGCCCAGTGCGCCCACCGACCCCATGATCACCCATGCCGGCTTCGTGGAACGGCGCGTGGATCACGCGATGTGGCGATTCCTGGGGGTGACGGACCACGACGGCGATCTGTTCGTGGTGGTGGGGCAGGATCATGCGGCGCGCGACAACGTGGCCACCGAGATGGCGCTGCACCTGCTCATGCCCATGGGCATCGGCCTGCCGCTGATGGCGCTGGCCGTGTGGTGGGTGGTCGGCCGGGCGATGCGGCCGCTGGACCGGACTGCACAGGCCGTGGCGGCCATGTCGCCGGAGACCCTGGCGCCGGTGGCGGGGCTCCAGCATACGCCACGCGAGATCCTGCCCCTGATCGAGGCCATCGACCGGCTGACCGGCCGCGTCGAGGCGGCGCTCGAGAATGAGCGCCGCTTCACCTCCGATGCGGCGCACGAGTTGCGCACCCCGCTGGCGGCGCTCAAGGTGCAGGCGCAGGTGGCGGCCCGCACGGCCGACCCCCAGGCGCGCGAGCGTGCACTCGGGCAGGTGCTTGCGGCCGTCGATCGCATGGGCCACCTGGTCGAGCAGTTGCTGACCCTGGCGCGGCTGGAGCCGGGGGCCGCCGAGCAGGGCTTCGGCGCGGTCGATCTGGCGGCAGTCGCCGAAACGGTGTGCGCGCGGATGGTGCCGCAAGCCGATGCACGCCAGCAGACGCTCGACCTGGACGCCGTGCCGGCCTGGGTGTCGGGCAATGCGGTCTGGCTCGAGGTGTTGGCGCGCAACCTGGTGGACAACGCGTTGCGCTATACGCCGCACGGGGGCCGGGTGACGGTCCATGTGGGACGCGAGGGGCAGCAGATCTGCCTGCGGGTGGCCGACAGCGGTCCGGGGCTGTCCGCGGACGAGTCGGAACGGCTGCGCGGGCGCTTCTCGCGTGGGGAGGTGCAGGACGTCGAGGGCGTCGGTCTGGGCTTGTCGATCATCGAACGGGTGGCCCAGCTGCATGGGGGCACGCTGGCGTTCGGACCGGGGCTGGCGCGCGACGATGGCCATGGCCTCGCGGTGACGGTGTGCCTGCCCGAAGGCGGGCAACCGGCGTCGTAAACGCAAGCAACCCGCCACAGGGGCGGGTTGCGGGTCGTCCGCCGGCCGGCCTCAGGCGGTGATGTCGCCGGCGATGTAGCTCGACAGCTGATGGATGGTCGCCTCGTGTTCGGCGATGACGGCCTTGACCACGTCGCCGATGGTGACGATGCCGCACAGGCGGTCGTCCTTGAGCACCGGCAGGTGGCGGAAGCGGTGTTGCGTCATGATGTTCATGACTTCGTCGGTGGAGCAATCGGGCGTGATCGTCGAGACGTTCGTGGTCATCAACTCACCGATGGTGGCGTCACGAGAGGACAGGCCCTTGATGGCCACCTTGCGTGCATAGTCGCGCTCCGTGAAGATCCCCACCAAACGCCCGTCCTTGAGCACCAGCACACCGCCCACGTCATGCTTGGCCATCAGTTCGAGGGCATCCATCACCGTCGCTTCGGGCGTGACCGAAATCGTGCCCGAACCTTTGTGATCAAGAATCTGCTGAACTGTCGTACTCATACGAACCTCTCCCTCCGGAATCCGTGTTCGATTCTCGGCGCCCTGCGGCGCCGCGTCTGTTGCAAGGCGTGGGGCACGGCATCTGCGATGGAAACCCTGCACCCACGGGCCTAGCTTCTTACGAACCGGGCAAACACGCAAGCATCTTGCGACGAAATCATGCGTCGGGAATGGCCCGTTCAGTGCATCTCGGCCACTTGTGTCAGGGCTTCGATGCGGTCCACGAGCTGCTCGGCCAGGGCCTCGGCCTCGTCGAGGGAAAAATCCCGACGGAACTGCTTGCGCGCGCCCAGGCGCGTGAGCACGACGTGCGCATCCGCCTCGACCGACTGATTCGCCAGGCAGCGTCGCGCGCACGCGTGATGGCAGCCATCGATGACGAGCACCGGCCGGCTGCCCGCCGCCTCGGCGACCATGTGCGGCAGGCCTGCCGCGACGCCGCTCAGGCAGCCCATCTGGGCCAGTCCGGCGCGGTCGAGCTTGAGGGCGAGATAGTTCGACATCTGGCCGGCGCTGGCGCAACCAGCGCAGGCGTAGACGAGGGGTCGGTCGGTAAGTACGGCACGAAGATACATGAGGTGGCCCGGTCCATCCGGAATGAGTACGGCCTCATGCTGCGCCGGGTCCGCCACAGGCTTGCTGACCCAGATCAAAAGTGCGTCAGGCGAGTCAGATTTCGAGGTTGTCGATCAGACGGGTGGTGCCCAGCCGGGCGGCGCCCAGCACCACCAGCGCCTCCTCGGGGCCGCCCGGCTCCTGCAGATCGGCGCGGCGGCGCACGGCGACATAGTCGGGCTGCCAGTTGTGGGTCGCCAGTTCGGTCATGGCGGCGCGCTCGAGCTTTTCATAGTCGTGGTCGCCGGCGTGCACCGCCTCGCGGATGCGGCGCAGGCAGCGGACCAGACGCACCGCCTCGGCGCGCTCGGTTGCCGACAGGTAACGGTTGCGGCTCGACAGGGCCAGGCCGTCCTCGGCGCGCACCGTCTCGCCCGGCAGCACTTCCACCGGCAGGGCGAGTTGCTCGACCATGTTGCGCAGCACCATGAGCTGCTGGTAGTCCTTCTTGCCGAACAGGGCCACATCGGGCTGCACGATGTTGAGCAGCTTGAGCACCACGGTGGCCACGCCGCGGAAATGTCCCGGCCGGAAGGCGCCTTCGAGCACCGTCACCTGGGCGCCGTCGGGCTCCACGTGGTAGTTCTGGCGCTTCGGATACATGACCGTCTCGTCCGGCGCGAACAGGTGCTGCACGCCGGCCGCCTCGAGCTTTTCGCAGTCGGCCTGGAGGGTGCGCGGGTATTTGTCGAAGTCCTCGCTTGGGCCGAACTGGAGCCGGTTCACGAAGATGCTGGCGATGACCGCGTCGGCGCGCTCGCCGGCCTGGCGCATGAGGGTGATGTGACCCTCGTGCAGGTTGCCCATGGTGGGCACGAAGGCGACGCGGCCGGCGGCACGGCGGGCCTCGCGCAGGCTCTCGATGGTGGTATGAATCTGCATGGGGTATCCGGGTCGATGATCAGTAGCAGTGTTCCGCAGCCGGGAACGTACGGTTGCGCACCGCCTCGACATAGCGGCTCACCGCCTCGTCGATGCTCGCCGCGCCTTCCATGAAGTTCTTGACGAAACGCGCCTTGTGGCCGGGGAACACGCCGATGAGGTCGTGCAGCACCAGCACCTGGCCGTCGCAGTCGGCGCCGGCGCCGATGCCGATGGTGGCCATGGTGCTCAGGCTGCGGGTGATTTCGCCGGCCACGTCGGCCGGCACCATCTCCATGACGACCAGGGCGGCGCCGGCCTGCTCCAGTGCCAGGGCGTCGGCCTTGAGCTCGGTCGCGCCGGCCTCGGTGCGCCCCTGCACCCGGTAGCCGCCGAGTTGGTTGACCGACTGGGGCGTCAGGCCGATGTGCGCGCACACCGGCACCCCGCGCTCGACGAGGAAGCGGACCGTCTCGGCCATGTGCGCGCCGCCTTCGAGCTTGACCATCTGGGCGCCCGCGGCCATCAGGCGGGCGGCGTTGCGCATGGCCTGCTCGGGGCTTTCCTGATAACTGCCGAAGGGCATGTCGGTGACGACGAAGGGCCGGTTGCAGCCGCGCACCACGCATTCGGTGTGATAGGCCATGTGCTCGAGGGTGACCGGCAAGGTGGTCTTCTGTCCCTGGAGCACGTTGCCGAGCGAATCACCCACCAGCACCACGTCCACGCCGCAGCGCTCGAGCAGCGCCGCGAAGCTGGCGTCGTAGCCGGTGACCATCGCGATCTTCTCGCCCTCGGCACGCATCTTCGCCAAGGTGGTGAGCGTGATCGGCTTGTTGTCCTGCAGATAACTCATGCGAATCTCCCTCTCTCGGCGCGCAGTAAACCGCAGGCCGGCGCGGGACACAAGCGGCAGGGCCGTGTGCCGGGCGCGGGCGGGGTGCGCGGCCGTCTCTCAGGCGTAGCCGAAGAACTCCCGGAAGCTGCGCATCGCGCGCAGGCGATCGAGCAGCAGGTCGAAGTCGTCGGCATGGTCCACCGGGTTGAGCACCTCCGCATCGACGATGAACAGCGGCGAGGCCTCGTACTGGTAGAAGAACTGGGCGTAGCGCTCGGCCACGCGTTCCAGGTAGTGGGCGGTGATATGGCGTTCGGCCTCCACCCCGCGCTTGCCGATGCGCTCGATGAGCGTGTCGGGTTTGGCTTGCAGGTAGATGACCAGATCCGGCTTCGGCGTCGGCTTGGGCACCACCATGTCGAAGGTGCGCTGATAGAGCCGGAACTCCTCGGGATCGAGGTTGAGCTGGGCGAACAGCGGATCCTTGTCGAGGATGAAGTCCGACACCACGCGGCGCCCGGCCACGTCTCCGGCCTGATAGCGTCCCAGCTGGTCGACGCGCTGGTACAGGAAGGCCAGCTGCGTGGGCAGCGCCCAGCGCGTCATGTCGGAATAGAAGCGCGGCAAGAAGGGGTTGAGTTCGGGCTGCTCGAGCAGCAGTTCGGCCTCCAGCCGGGCGGAAAGCCGCCGGGCGAGCGAGGTCTTGCCGGCCCCGATGGGCCCTTCGACGACGATGTACTTGGCTTTGTCGAGCATGTTTCTCAGTGGTCGGACCTGCTGACGGAAAGCATCACAGGCCGGCCCGGTCAGGTCAACTCGGAAAGGGGTTCGATGGCCTGGTCGGCCACCGCGGGGAGCAGGTCGGCCACCCGTCCGGCGCCGGGGATCTCCAGCTCCGGCGCCAGCTCGGCCAGCGGCACGAGGACGAAGGCGCGCAGGTGCATGCGCGGGTGCGGCACATGGAGGTGGGGACGATCGATGCGCGCGTCCCCGTACAGCAGCAGGTCCAGATCGAGGGTGCGGGGCGCCATGGGATAGGCACGATGGCGGCCATGGTCGGCCTCGATGCGCATCATGGCCGTCAGCAGGGACTCCGCCGACAGGGGGGTGCGCACCTGTGCCACCGCATTGACGTAGTCGGGCTGGCCGGTGACGCCGACCGGGGCGCTCCGATACAGGCGTGAGCACGCCACGAGGGTGGTGTCCGGCAGGGCCTCGAGGGCGGTGCAGGCCGCGTGCAGCGCGGCGACCGCGTCGCCCAGGTTGGCGCCCAGTCCGATGAAGGCCGTCACCGGCCGCGGCGCGTTCATTCGCCCGACGCGTTGGCGCCCGAACCCTCGCCACCCGGCCGACGCTTGCGCCGTCGCCGGCGCTTGCGGCCGCTGCCTTCGGTCGGCGCGGTCAGCATGCCCTCGCGCTGGTTGCCGCCGGCATGGGCGAAGGTGTCCCACCAGTCGACCAGGGCCATGTCGATCTCGCCCGACAGGGCGCGCAGGCGCAGGAAATCCCAGCCGGCGCGGTAGCGCGGTTGCTCGAGCAGGCGGAACGGCGCCTTGCCGGCGCGCTTCTCAAAGCGCGGCTGCAGGGCCCAGATGTCCTTGATGTCGCCGGCGATGCGACGGGTGATGGCGAGCTTTTCGCCCTGGGTGGCAAGCACCTCGTCCATGGCGGCGAACAGGGCCGGGTGGGCGTGTTCGTCCCTGGCCTTGCGCGCTTCCCAGGCGACCAGGACCTCGTGCCACAGCAGGGTGGCGAACAGGAAGCCCGGCGAGACCGGCTTGCCTTCGCTCACGCGCTCGTCGGTGTTCTCCAGCGACAGCCACACGAAGCGCTCGCCCATGGGCTGCTCGAGGATCACGTCGAGCAGCGGCAGCAGGCCATGATGGAGGCCTTCCTCGCGCAGCTGCGTGAGGCATTTGACCGCGTGGCCCGAGAGCAGCAGCTTGAGCATCTCGTCGAACAGGCGCGCCGCCGGCACGTTGTCCATGAGCTCGGCCATCTCGCGGATCGGCCGGCGGGCGGCCGGGTCGATGGCCAGGCCGAGCTTGGCGGCCAGGCGCACCGCGCGCAGCATGCGCACCGGGTCCTCGCGGTAGCGCACCTTCGGGTCGCCGATCATGCGCAGGGTCTTCTGCTGCAGGTCGGCGACGCCGTGGTGGTAATCGATGATGTTCTGGGTGGTCGGGTCGTAGTACAGGGCGTTGACGGTGAAGTCGCGGCGCAGCGCGTCCTCTTCCTGGCTGCCGTACTCGTTGTCGCGCAGGATGCGGCCGTGCTCGTCCTTTTCGGCGTCCTCGGCGTCGATCATCGCGCGGAAGGTGGACACCTCGATCATCTCGCCGCCGATCATCACGTGCACGATCTTGAAGCGCCGCCCGATGATGCGCGCGCGGCGGAACAGCTGACGGACCTCTTCGGGCGTGGCGCTGGTGGCGACGTCGAAATCCTTGGGGGTCTGGCCGGCGAGCAGATCGCGCACCGCGCCGCCGACCACGAAGGCCTGGAAGCCGGCTTCCTGAAGCACCGTGCATACCTTGCGCCCGGCATAGGAGACCTCTTCGGGCGCAATGCCGTGGGTCTGGACCGGAATCAGGGCCGGGGCGTTGTCGCCGTCGGGTGCGGCGCGGCGAAAGACCTTGCGCAGCAGTTTGCGGATCATCGAAGCCTGGGTTCGGGGTGGATCAAGCCCGCGATGATACCGCAGAGCATGCCTGGCAGCCTATGCCCGTGACGGTTTGGCCGCGCTCAGCCATGCAGGCTGATCACCTGCCAGCCGTGCAGCCGGGCATGTTCGCGCAGGGTGTCGTCGGGATCGACCGCCACCGGCTCGCCCACCCGGGCCATGAGCGGGATGTCGTTGTGCGAATCGCTGTAGAAGCGGGTGGACTCGAAGCTGCCCAGGTACAGGCCCATGGATTCGAGCCAGGCCTCGACGCGCTCGATCTTGCCCGCCTTGAAGGCCGGCATGCCGCGCGGCTTGCCGGTGAAGCGGCCGTTTTCCTGGGCGGGGATGGTCGCCACCAGGTGGGGGATGCCGAATTCGCGCACGATGGGGCCGGTCACGAAGCTGTTGGTGGCGGTGACCACGGCCGCCACGGTATTGGCGTCGCGGTGCTGGGCCACCAGCGCGCGGGCGGCGTCGGTGATGATCGGGCGGATGGCGATGTCCATGAACTCCTGATGCCAGCGATCGAGCTGGGCGCGTTCGTGGCGCGCCAGCGGCGCGAGCTGGAAGTCGAGGAACTCGAAGATGTCCAGGGTGCCGGCCTTGTACTGCTCGTAGAACTGGAGGTTGCGCGATTCATACACCTCGCGGTCGAGCACCCCCTTGCCGATGAGGAACTGGGCCCAGGCGAAGTCCGAGTCGCCGGCCAGCAGGGTGTTGTCGAGATCGAAGAGAACGAGCTTCATGGCCTTTCCGTGTCAGATGTCGAGCCCGGTGCGCATCAGATCGCGCAGCAGGGGCAGGGTGATGGCGCGCTTGTGTTCCAGCGAGGCGCGGTCGAGGGCGTCGAGGGTGTGCAGCATGGAGGGCATGTCGCGGCGGCCGTGGCGCATCAGGTAGCCGATCACGTCCCCGTCGAGGCGCAGCCCGCGCTGGGTCGCCAGTGTGCTCAGGATAGCCGAACGCGCGGCATCGGTGAGCGGCTGGATCTCGAAGGCCAGGCACTGGCCGATGCGGGTGCGCAGGTCCTCGCGCAGTTTGAGCTCGCGCGGCGGCGCATCGCCCGCCAGCAGCAGCGTCTGTCCCTGCGCCGCGGCCCGGTTGAAGGCGTTGAACACTGCGATGGCGGCCGCATCGTCCAGGTGCTCGATGTCGTCGATGGCCAGGATGCGGTGCGCGGGCAGGGGCTCGGCCACCTCGGCGGCGCCCAGGTAACCGGTGTCGGCCGCCTCGGCGGCCACCGCCCGCAGCAGGTGGCTCTTGCCGGTGGCAGGCTGGCCCCACAGGTACAGATGGCCGGTGGGCTCACCGCGCACCAGCGCGTCGAGCGCGGCCAGCAGCGGGCGGTTGTCGCCGATGAAGTAGTTGCCCAGGCGCGGCGGGGCGTCGAGCCGGATATCGAGGACCAGTTGTTTCATGCCGCGTCGTCGTCGTGCGCCGCGTCGCCCAGATAGACATGGCTGGCGAAATAGGCGCCACGCAGCTCGCGCAGGGCCACCAGCAGGGCCGCGCTTGCGGGCAACGCCACCATCACGCCGACGAAGCCGAACAGCTGGCCGAAGGCCATCAGCGCGAAGATGACCACCAGCGGATGCAGGCCGATGCGGTCGCCCACGATGTAGGGCGTGAGCAGGAAGCTTTCGATGAGCTGGCCGAGCGAATAGACCACCGCCACGCCGATGATCGGCGGCCAGCCCTGCGCCTGCAGTACGGCCGAGAGCAGCGCCAGCACCAGACCGGCGGTGAAGCCCACGAAGGGCACGAACACCAGCAGGCCGGTGATCACGCCCACCGGCAGGGCGAACTTGAGCCCGGCCAGCCACAGGCCGATGCTGTAGAAGATCGCCAGCAGCAGCATCACCGACAGCTGCCCGCGCAGGAATTCGCTCATGACCCGGTCGATGTCGCCGAGGATGCGCATCGAGCGATCCACCATCGGGCGCGGGATGATGCGGCGCAGCCCTTCGGTGATGTGCGGCCATTCCTGCAGCAGGTAGAACATCACCATGGGGATGAGCAGCAGGTTGGCGAAGAAGCCGATCACCGCCGCGCCGCCGGTGCCCGCCTTCTTGAGCAGGCCGGGCAGCAGATCCTGCGCCGAGCTCCAGTTTTCGGTCACCCACTGGCGGATGGAGCCGGCGTCCAGCTGCAGGTTGACGTCCATGTGCGCCTTGAGCCGCGGCAGCACGGTGGTGTTGATCATCTCCACCAGATCGGGCAGGCGCGCGATCAGGGCCACCGCTTCGCGATACACCGTGGGCACGAGGATGAGCAGCAGCAACAGCAGGGCGAGGCCGAGCACGGCGATGACGATCAGCACCGCCGCCGCGCGCGGCAGCCGGCGCGCCACCAGCCAGGTGACCATCGGATCGCAGATGTAGGCCAGCACCGCGGCCACCGCGAAGGGGGCGAGGATGGGCGAGAGCAGCCACAGCAGCACCAGCACGGCGAGGCCGACACCGGCCCACACGGCCGTTTGCATCCGGCGGTCACGGAAGGAGGTCATTCGATGTAAAATGCGGGGCTTGATTTCGGGAGCGGATCATCGGCGCAAACGCCGCTGGCACGCAAGCCCCGACACTGTAGTCGCAAGCTGCGACAGGCTCAAGCACACGGCCATGCCGTTGCCATTGACTCACGAGGTATGCCCTTGACTTCCCTGACTTATCGCGACGCCGGTGTGGATATCGTGGCCGGCGATGCGCTCGTCGACCGCATCAAACCCCTGGCCAAACGGACCCTGCGCCCCGAGGTGCTGGGCAACATCGGCGGTTTCGGTGCGCTGTTCGAACTGACCGGCAAGTACAAGGAGCCGGTGCTGGTCTCCGGCACCGACGGCGTGGGCACCAAGCTCAAGCTCGCCTTCCAGCTCGACAAACACGACACGGTGGGCCAGGACCTGGTGGCCATGAGCGTGAACGACATCCTCGTGCAGGGCGCCGAGCCGCTGTTCTTCCTCGACTACTTCGCCTGCGGCAAGCTCGACGTGGACACCGCCGCCGACGTGGTCAAGGGCATCGCCACCGGCTGCGAGCTGGCCGGCTGCGCCCTCATCGGCGGCGAGACCGCCGAGATGCCGGGCATGTATCCGGCGGGCGAATACGACCTGGCCGGCTTCGCCGTCGGCGCGGTGGAAAAATCGCAGATCATCACCGGCCAGCGCATCGGTGCCGGCGACGTGGTGCTGGGTCTGGCCTCCAGTGGCGCCCATTCGAACGGCTACTCGCTGATCCGCAAGGTGATCGAGCTGACCGCCCCCGACCTGGACGCCGACTTCCACGGCCGGCCGCTGCGCGACGTGGTGCTCGAGCCCACGCGCATCTACGTGAAGCCGCTGCTGGCACTCATGCAGGCCCATCCGGGCATGGTCAAGGGCATGGCCCACATCACAGGTGGCGGCCTGCTCGAGAACGTGCCGCGGGTGATCCCCGACGGGCTCACCGCCGAGCTGCGCGCCGACGCCTGGGAGATGCCGCCGCTGTTCCGGTGGCTGCAGGAAGCGGGCAATATCGACGCCCAGGAGATGTACCGCACCTTCAACTGCGGCATCGGCATGTGCGTGGTGGTGAGCGCCGCCGACGCGACGGCGGCGGCCGCGGCGCTGCGCGCATCGGGGGAGACGGTGTTCGAACTGGGGCACGTTCGTGCACAGGCCGACGGCGAAGCGCCGACGCTTGTGCTCTGATGGCCGACAGACGCGCCGGACGACAGGAAACACCCCGGTTCGCCCGGGGTTTTCTTTGCCTGAGGGCACTTCGTCGGCGGCGCGGCGGTCACATGGCGTAGTCGTGCATGTGGCGAAAAACACAGGGTCGATGACCCGACGAGAACAACAGCGGAGACCGTGGCGTCGATGAAGAGCAAGTGGGTGGTCGTGATCAGTGTCATCGCGCTGGTGCTGGCCGGCGGCTGGATCTACCGGAACCAGCACGGCGCGACCGCGCCGGCCGGTACCTCGGCGCCGGCCGGCGCGGCCGCGAGCCGGGCCACCCTGGTGGAGGCGGCCGTGGTGGGCCGGCGTGACCTGGCCGACGAGGTGACCGCGGTCGGCACGCTGCGCTCGGCCGAATCGGTCATGCTGCGCCCCGAGCTGGCCGGGCGCATCGCCCGCATCGCCTTCGACGAAGGGCGTCCGGTGCACAAGGGCGCGGTGCTGGTGCAACTGGACGACGCCGTCCAGCAGGCCGAGCATGCGCGCGCCCGCGCGGCGTTGGGCCTGGCGCAGGCCAACTACAAGCGTACCCAGGATCTGTTCGGCCGCAAGTACGTGAGCCGCAGCGCGCTCGACGAGGCGGCGGCCAACCTGCGGGTGGCCGAGGCCGAGGCCCGGGTCACCGAGGCGCGCCTGCATCGCATGGCCGTGCGCGCACCCTTCGACGGTATCGTCGGCATCCGCAACGTGAGCGTGGGCGACTACGTGAAGGAGGGCGAGGATCTGGTCAATCTCGAGGACATCGAGACCCTCAAGGTGGATTTTCGCATCCCCGAGCGCTACCTGGCCGAGCTCCGGCTGGGGCAGACCGTGACCCTCACCGCCGATGCGCTGGCGGAGCGCGCGTTCGAATCCCGAGTCATCGCCATCGACCCGCTGGTCGAGGCGCAGGACCGGGCGGTGCTGCTGCGCGCCGAGCTCGACAATCGTGGCCACGCGCTGCGCCCGGGCATGTTCGCCCGCGTGCGCCTGCGCCTGGCCGAGCGCCCCGACGTGCTGGTGATCCCCGAGCAGGCGGTGATGTCCACCCCCGAGGGCACGCAGGTGTTCCGTGTCCGGGACGGCGTCGCGCGCAGCACGCCGGTGCGTCTCGGCGCGCGGCGCGGCACCTGGGTGGAGGTGGCCGAGGGGCTGGCCGAGGGCGACACCGTGGTGACCGCCGGTCAGATCAAGATCCGCGACGGCGCGGCGGTGACGGTGGCCGCCCCCGACGTGGCCGCGAACTAGGCACGCCACGCCATGGTGCTCTCCGACATCTGCGTGCGCCGCCCGGTGTTCGCCACCGTGCTGTCGCTGATGCTGATCCTCGTCGGCCTGATGTCCTACACCCGGCTGACGGTGCGTGAATATCCCAAGATCGAGGAGCCGGTGGTCTCGGTGCGCACCAACTACACCGGCGCCAGCCCCGAGATCATCGAGTCGCAGGTCACCAAGCCGCTGGAGGATTCGCTCGCCGGCATCGAAGGGGTGGACGTGATCACCTCGATCAGCCGCCAGGAGTCGAGCCGCATCACCATCCGCTTCCGCCTCGACCGCGACCCCGACAGCGCCGCCGCCGACGTGCGTGACCGGGTCTCGCGGGTGCGACGCAAACTCCCGGACGATGTGGACGATCCGGTCATCTCCAAGGTGGAAGCCGACGCCAGCCCCATCATCTACCTGGCCTTTTCCTCCGATCGCCATTCGGCGCTGGAGGTGACCGACGTGGCCACGCGCATCGTCAAGCCGCGCCTGCAGACGCTGCCCGGCGCCGCCGACGTGGGCGTGTATGGCGACCGGGTGTACGCCATGCGCATCTGGCTCGACCGCCATCGGCTGGCCGGCTACGGCCTCACGGTGCAGGACGTGGAAGCCGCGCTGCGGGCGCAGAACGTGGAGGTGCCGGCCGGGCTCATCGAGAGCCGCTCGCGCGAATTCACCGTGGTGGCGCGCACTGATCTGACCAGCAAGGCCCAGTTCGAGAACGTGGTGGTGCGCCCGCCGACCTCGGCCGACGGCTACCCGGTGCGCATCCGCGACGTGGCCGATGTGCAGGTGGCCGCCGCCTCCGAACGTTCGGAGGCGCGCTTCAAGGGCAAGCCGGCGGTGGCCCTCGGGCTGATCAAGCAGGCCACCGCCAATCCGCTCGATCTGGCCAAGGCGCTGCGCGCGGAGCTGCCGCGCATCGAGAAGGACCTGCCCGAGGGCATGACCGTGCAGATCGCCAACGACTACACGGTGTTCATCGACCGCTCCATCGACGCGGTGTTCAAGACCATCGGCGAGGCCATCATCCTCGTGGCGATCATCATCTTCTTCTTCCTGCGCAACTGGCGCGCGGTACTGGTGCCCCTGGTGACCATCCCGGTCTCGCTCATCGGCGCCTTCACCATCATGCTGGTGCTCGGGTTCTCCATCAACACGCTCACGCTGCTGGCGCTGGTGCTCGCGGTGGGCCTGGTGGTGGACGACGCCATCGTGATGCTGGAGAACGTGCACCGCCACCTGGAGATGGGCAAGTCGCGCCTGCAGGCAGCGCGCGACGGGGCCAAGGAGATCGGCTTCGCCGTCGTCGCCATGACCCTCACCCTGGCGGCGGTATATGCCCCCATGGCGTTCATGACCGGGCGCACCGGCAAGCTGTTCATCGAGTTCGCGCTCACCCTGGCCGGCGCGGTGATCGTCTCCGGCTTCGTGGCGCTCACGCTCTCGCCCATGATGTGCTCCAAGCTGCTGCGCCACGAAACGCGCCACGGCCGGCTGTACAACCTCATCGAAGGGTTCCTGAACGGCATGATCGAGGGTTACCACCGGGTGCTGCAGGCCGCGCTGCGGGCGCGCTGGGTGGTGATCCTCATGTTCCTCGCGGTGGCCGGCTCCGCCCTGTGGCTCCTCACCCAGCTCAAATCGGAGCTGGCGCCCACCGAGGATCGCGGCTTCATCATCGGCGTCTATAACGGCCCCGAGGGCGCCACCATCGACTACATGGACCGCTACGCGCGCCAGATCGAGGCGCTCTACGCCAAGAACCCGAACATCGAGCGCTACTTCGTCATCACCGGCCGCACCAACCCCAACTCGGGCATCTCCTTCGCGGGCCTGCCCGACTGGCGCACCCGCAGCGTCAGTTCCATCGAGGTGGCGCGCGAACTGCGCCCGGGCTTCTTCGCCATTCCCGGCGTGCGCGCCTTCCCGGTGACGCCGCCGTCGCTGGGCCAGCGTGCCAGCTCCCAGCCCATCAGCTTCGTCATCCTCAGCTCCGCCAGTTACCGGGAGATGGCCGGGGTGGCCGACCGCATGGTCTCCGAGATCGAGAAGATCCCCGGTTTCACCGCCGTGGACGTGGACCTCAAGCTCACCAAGCCGGAGGTGTCGGTGCAGGTCGATCGCGACAAGGCCACCGACGCCGGGGTGCCGGTCGAGACCATCGGCCGCACCCTGGAGACCATGCTCGGCGGCCGTCAGGTGACCCGCTTCAAGCGCGATGCCGAGCAGTACGACGTGATCGTGCAGATGAGCCCGGCGGACCGGTCCAACCCCAGCGACATCACCGGCATCTACGTGCGCAGCGCCGACGGCCAGATGTTGCCGCTCGACAGCCTGGTGAAGGTGGACGAGACCGTCGCCCCGCGCGAGCTCAACCACTTCGGCCAGCGCCGCGCCGTGACCATCAGTGCCAGCCTGGGCCCCGAACTGGCCATGGGCGACGCCGTCGCCCGGCTCGAGGCCATCGCCGCGCGCGTGCTGCCGCCCGGCTACGCGGTGGACTACGACGGCCAGACCCGCGAGTTCAAGCTCAGCTCGGGCAACCTGCAGCTGGTGTTCGCCATGGCCATCGTGTTCATCTACCTGGTGCTCTCGGCCCAGTTCGAAAGCTTCCGCGCGCCCTTCGTGATCATGCTCACCGTGCCCCTGTCCATGGCCGGCGCGCTCGCCGCGCTGTGGCTCACCGGCGGCACCCTCAACGTCTACAGCCAGATCGGCCTGGTGACCCTGGTCGGCCTCATCACCCGCCACGGCATCCTCATCGTCGAGTTCGCCAACCAGCTGCGCGACCGTGGCGAGACCCTGAAGGAAGCCATCGTCGAAGCCTCGGTGCTGCGCCTGCGCCCCATCCTCATGACCACGGCGGCCACCATCCTCGGCGCCATCCCGCTGGCCCTGGCCGCCGGCGCCGGTGCCGAGAGCCGCCAGCAGATCGGCTGGGTGATCGTCGGCGGGCTGCTGCTGGGCACGTTCTTCACCCTGTTCGTGGTGCCGGCGGTCTACACCCTGGTGGCGCCGCGCGACGGGGTGCCGGAAGGCGAGGCGAGCACGCAGGCCGGGCACGCCGCGCACCCAGCCGGGGGCCGCTCGTAGGACCGGATGGGTCCGCTCTGAGCAGACCGCTCGGGCGGGTACCCGCCACTACCCCTGGTCCAGATCGCGCCGCGACGGCAGGCGCCGCATCATCTCCTGCGCCGGATGGCGCTGCCATTCCGGATGCTGCTTGCGCAAGGCGCGCACCGCCCGCAGGGTCGCGAGGATGTCCCATGGCATGGGAATGCGCGGGGTGTAGGCCAGCTCCCAGCGAATCCCGGTCGGATCGACGAAGAACACCGCGTAGTAACCCGGCGCGTAGATCGGATAGGCGCTCGGCGGGTCGGTGACGGTGATGCCTTCCTTGCGCAGGAAGGAGGTATGGAACGCGTCCACCTCCCGCTTGCTGCGGGCCCACAGGGCGATGTGGTGGATGCCGGTCGCATGGTCGGACGGCGTCAGCGTGCTGCCTTTGGCAGCCGGCTGGATGCCGATGTAGCTGTGCGGCAGCGGGAAGCGCGCCATGTAGTAGGTGGAGCGGTACCCCACGTCCAGCGTCCAGAAGCTCTTGTAGCCCAGCCAGCCGAACATGCGGTCGTAGAAGCGGATCGAGTTCTCGTAGTCGAGGACGGAGAACTCGACGTGATGGACACCGCGAAATCTCATGGGCCGGGTCCTTTGGGTTGGAGACGGAAGAACAGAGAGGGCGCCAGCGCGACCCACAGCAACAGCAGGACCCAGATCCGTCCGGCCGACAGGTCGTAGTTGGCGAGCAGGGCCGACCACGGATGGCCGGCGACGAAATGGAAAAACAGACACTCGAAGGCGACGGTCAGGCTCATCCAGAACACGCCGATGGCCAGCGCCGCCCGGTCGGACGCGGGCGGATGGCGGCGGCAGAAGCCCCACATGAGCGCGCCGAGCAGGACCATGCCGATGGCGGTGGACAGCTGGTGGGCGGCCAGTTCGCTCATGCGGTCGCCATAGAGCAGATCGCGCGCGCCGCCGTTGGCGATGGCCACGAGCAGCATCAGGCACCACAGGCCGACGTGCCGCAGGCCGATCGGGCGCTTCATGGCAAGGCCCGCGCCAGCACGCCCTGCGCCTTCTCGTCGGCAAAGCCCAGGCGCCGGTAGAACCGGTGCGCATCCGCGCGGACCACGTTGGAACGCACGCGCACCGTGTCCAGGCCCTGCGCGCGCGCCCAGGCCACCGCCGCGTCCACCAGCCGTTCGCCAAGCCCGGCGTTGCGGTGGCCGGCGTCGATCACCAGCGCGGCGATCTCGGCGAACGGGGGCAGCTCGAGGCGGCGGGCGTGGAGCACGTGGATCCAGCCGACCACCGCGCCGTCGAGGGTGGCGACGCGCACCGCGTTGTCGTCGGGCGCCCGCGCCAGGGCGGCCAGGCGGGTGGCCACCTCGGCGGCCGTTGCCGGGTAGCCCAGCTCGCCCGAGAGGCGGGCGATGGCAGCCGCGTCGCCGGCGCGGGCGGGCCTTATGTCGAGCTGCGTGTCCATCCGTGTGCCTCGCGCGCGAAGGTGTGGTTGGCCTCGGGATGGAAGTGGACGTCGGGGGCGAAGCGGCGCCAGACGGTGGCGTCGATCCGGTCGCGGCTCACATCCATCTGGTGGAAGAAGAAGCCCTCGCCGATGTGGCGGTTCGAGGTGGGCGAGCCGACGCCGAGCCCGACCGCGCAGCGCCCCGAGGCGCCTTCGACGAGCAGGGCTTCGGTGCGGTGCAGGTGGCCCCACAGCAGCACGTCCGCACCGCCATCGTCGATGAGAGCGCGGCGGGCCTCGCGCGCGCCGGCCATGCCGCCCTTGTTGCCCGCCTCGCGGGAGGCGAAGGGGTGGTGGGCGGCGGCGATGCGCAGCTGTTCGGGGGCGGCGGCGGCCAGCCACGCGGCGCTGTCCCGGCACGGTGTGCTGCGCAGCCGTCCGCCGCGCCAGGCGAGCGGGTCGGTGCTGTCGAGCAGGGCGATGCGCAGGCGCGGGTGGTCGAGGCGATCGCGGGTGATGCGGCCGATATGGTGCCGGTAGCGGCGGTGCGGGGTGAACAGGCGGTGCCAGGGGCGGAACAGCGGCATGTCGTGGTTGCCGGGAATGGCCATCCATTCGCACGGCAGGCGGTCGAAGAAGCGCCGCGCGGCGAGGAACTGGCTGTGGCGGGCGCGCTGGGTCAGATCGCCGGTGATGAGGATGAGCGACGGGGCGAGGCTGTCGATGGCGGCCAGCAGCGCCTCGGCCGCGCCCGGGTGCTGGGCCCCGAAGTGCAGGTCGGAGATGTGGACGAGGCGCAGGTGATCGTGCAGGGCACTAGTCATGATCGGGGCGCACCAGTGCGAGCGCATCGGCCTGGTAGCGCAGATGCAGGGGCAGGGGCAGCTTGATGATCTCGCCGTCGAGCGAGATGCGCAAGCGTCGGCGCCGGCGGCGGATGTCCAGGTCCATGGCACCGACGCCGCCGAGCTCGAAATCCGGCGCCGCCGACAGTCGCCCGACCAGGGCGCGCAGGGCGGCCCCGAGCACATGGACGCGCGACTGGTGCTTCATGAGCACGAGGCCGAGGCAGCGCCCGCGACAGCGCTCGGCGAAGGCGGTGTCCACCGCTTCGAGCAGCAGCGGGTTGGCGCCGAAGAACACCGCGTTGGCCCGTACCTGGCGCGAGGCGCCGTCGGCGGCCAGGTGCAGGCGCATGATCGGGTAGCGGTTGAACAGGGTGGCCAGACCGGAGAGCACGGCGGTGACCCGCGAGCGGCCGAGCACCGCGGTGTGGCGTTCGCGCGCGGCGATGATGCGGGTGTACAGGCCGAAGGCGGCGTGGTTGAAGAACAGCAGGCCGTTGATGTCGCCCACCCCGGTGGGCCGTGGGGTGCCGGTGGCGGCCAGGCGCGCGGCGTCGGCGATGTCTTCGGGAATGTCGTGGTAGCGGGCCACGTAGTTGTAGGTGCCGGTGGGGATGATGGCCATCGGCGTGCCGGTGGCGCGCGCCGCCTGGGCGACGCTGCGCACGGTGCCGTCGCCACCGACCGCGACCACCCGGTCGCCGGCCCGGGCCGCGTCGGCGCACACCGCGTCGATGCGTGCGCGCCGCTCGGGCTCGAACCATGCCAGACGCACGCCCGGCGCCTGCAGGTGGGCTTCGATCTGGGCACGCAGGTGGGGCGAGCGGCCGGCGGCCGAGCGCGTGTTGAGCACCACCGCGATCACGCGTGAAGTCATCGTGCGCACTTCCTGATTCGGGTTCGACACGGGACAATACGTCGTGGCGCGCCGTCGCCCGCGTCACATGTCCCTGGAATCATATCGTTTCATGTTCTTGCCCGCTCGCAAACACGCCGACCGCCTCGCCGCCTTCCTCGTCTGCCTCATGGTCCTCATCGCCATCCTGGTCGGCGCCCGCACCGGCGTGCCCGCGTGGCTCGGCGGCGTGGCCGGCTGGGGGGCCCTGGCCCTGCTGTGGCCCGGGCTCGACCACCGGCAGCGGCGCCAGGCGTGGGGGCTCATGGGCATCGGGGTGGCCGCCTTCGTCTGGGCCGGCGTGCGTGGCGGGCAGTGGCCGTGGCTCGGGGTGCTGACCAAGAACATCACCCTGCTGGGCATGCTCGCGGGGGTGAGCTTCCTGCAGCTGATCGGGCTCGGCGAGACCGGCGCGCCGCCACGCGGACGCCGGGCGCTGTGGCAGACCATCCTGGGTGTGCACGTGTTCGGGGCGGTGATCAACCTCTCGGCGGTGTTCATCATGGGCGATCGCATGGGCGGGGGGCGCACGCCGAGCATCCCCCAATTCAGCGCGCTCACTCGCGGCTTTCTCGGTGGGGCCCTGTGGTCGCCGTTCTTCGCCGCCACCGCGGTGGCCATCACCAACGCGCCCGGCGCCTCGCTCGGCGTGGTGGCCGCCTGGGGCGTGCCGCTGGCGCTGGTGCTGATGCTGCTGTCGGGGCTCGACCTGCTGCGCCAGCGCGAGGTGGCGGCCGGCTTCGTCGGCTATCCCATGCGCCCGGCGGCGCTGTGGGTGCCCAGCGCCCTGGCGGGCATGGTGATCGTGGGCCATTGGCTGTGGCCGCACTGGACCACGCTGGCCATCGTCACCCTGGCCGCGCCGCTCATGGCCGCCCTGGTGGTGTTCTCACGCAGCGGCGCGGGCGAGGGGGGCACGCGCATCGCGCGCCACGCCATGCACCGGCTGCCCGCCATGCGCGGCGAGATCGCGCTGTTCCTGGCGGCGGCGGTGTTCGCCACCGGGCTCAACGCCCTGATCGCCTCGGGCGTCGGCTGGCAGCCCATGACCCATGTCGGCGCGCTGGAGGCGTCGCTGGTGCTCGCCGGCATGATCGTCTTCTGCGTGCTGGGCATTCACGCGGTGATCTCCATCACCACCGTGGCGGTGTGGCTGGCGCCGCTGCATCCGGATCCGATGCTCATGGCGCTGGTGTACATGCAGTGCTGGGCGATCGGTCTGGCCGCCAGCCCCATGTCGGGTATCCATCTGGCGCTGCAGGGGCGCTACGGCGTGTCCGCGGTGCACATGGCCCGGGCCAACTGGCGCTATTGCGCCAAGGCCTACGTGGCGGCGGTGGTCACCCTGTTCCTCATGGCGGCCTGGCGCGGCCTCTAGGTCGCGAAGGACTTTGGTGCGCCGGGCCGCGGCGGGTCGCCGTCGCCTTCAGGCCCCGCCGCGTTTCGCGGATGTCACAGGGTCCACAGGGCCGGCAGCGCAATGGCGATGCCGACGGTGGCGCCGGCGGTCAGCTGGCGCCGGAGCGGCAGGTACCAGGCTGGGGCGTTGAGCTCGCCGATGATCAAGTTGTCCTGAACATAGTGGGTCCACAGGCCGACGATGACGATGAGCGCACCGCCCAGGGTGGGGAACATCAGCGCCACCCACGCGATCAGCGCCGGGATCACGCTCCAGAAGTAGGCCCGGGACGCCACGGTCCCCTCCAGGCGCATCGCCAGCCCCCAGTGCAGGGCACCGACGAAGGCCAGAATGACCGCGCCGTAGCTGACCAATGCGGCGTGGACGTCCACCTGATGCTTCCATGGAATGTAGGACAGCAGCCCCATGGCGATGAAGGGGAGTACGCCTGCCAGGCCGAGCGCGCGGGGAAGTCGGTTTCCGGTGTAGTTCAAGGTGATCATGATGCGGTCTCAGTTCAAAAGGTATATTCTTTGTCCTAGACAAAATAGCCAGTCGAGGACCGGGGGTCGATGTCGCCATCCCGGACCCGACCGCTGGAGGCGAGGCCGTGGGCGACATCCAGATTGTCTGGTTCAAGCGGGACCTGAGAGTCCATGACCACCGACCCCTGGTCGAGGCGGCCGCGGCCGGTCCGGTGTTCCCGCTCTACATCATCGAGCCGGGGCTGTGGCAGCAGCCCGAGGCCGCCTTGCGTCAGTGGCGCTTCATCCGCCAGTCGCTTGACGAACTCGACCGGGCGCTCAGGGCGCTCGGTTCGCCCGGGCTCATCGTTCGACAGGGCGATGCGGTCGAGGTGCTCGAGCGGATCCGCGGTCACTTCGGCAAGGCGGCGCTATGGTCTCATGAAGAAACCGGCAATATGTGGACTTTTTGCCGCGATGCAGCAATTTTGGCATGGTGCCGCGCCCACGGCGTGCCCTGGCGTGAATACCGGCAGGATGGCGTGCTGCGGCGTCTGCGCTCCCGCGATGGCTGGGCGGCCCACTGGGCGCGGTTCATGGAGGCGCCGCGGGGGGTGGCGCCGACGCACCTCACCGGCGTGGCCGCGCCGTCCGATCCGCTGCCCTCACGACCCGTCGCGACCCTGAGGGACGATCCCTGTCCCGGCGCACAGCGCGGCGGGCGGGCGGCGGGGCGCCGGCTGCTCGACAGCTTTCTCCACCAGCGCGCCATGGACTACGCGCGCGGGATGTCCTCGCCACGCTCGGCGCCCGAGGCCTGTTCACGCCTGTCGCCGCACATCGCCTACGGCACCCTGTCCATGCGCGAGGTAGTGCAGGCCTTGCGGGCGCGGCGCGAGGCGGTCGGAGCCGATTCGCGCCTGGCCCGCTGGCGACGGCCGCTGGCCGCCTTCGAGGCCCGTCTGGCCTGGCAGAGCCATTTCATGCAGAAGCTCGAATCGGAACCCCGGATGGAGTTTCGCAACCTGCACCCGGCGCTGGGCGAGGCGCGCCAGGCGGTCGACGAGGCCCTCCTGACCGCGTGGGCGAGCGGGCGCACCGGCTGGCCCTTCGTCGATGCCTGCATGCGCATGCTGCACCACACCGGGTGGATCAACTTTCGCATGCGCGCCATGCTCGCCGCGGTCGCCTGCTATCACCTGTGGCAGCCCTGGCGTGCAGCCGGGCTGCATCTGGCGCGGCAGTTCATCGACTACGAACCGGGCATCCACTGGAGCCAGATGCAGATGCAGTCGGGCAGCACGGGCATCAACGCGTTCCGGATCTACAACCCGGTGAAGCAGTCCCGCGATCAGGATCCGGCGGGGGACTTCATCCGCCGCTGGGTGCCCGAGCTCGCGCAGGTGCGCGGCGACTGGATTCACGAACCCTGGCGCATGGATGCCACCTTGCAGGCGCGCGCCGGCTGTCGCATCGGGGGCGACTATCCAGCGCCGATCGTGGATCACGAGCGCGCGGCCCGTACCGCGCGCAACCGGTTGCGCGAGGCTTATCGGGGCGAAGCGTCGCGCCGCGCCAGTGCGGAGGTCATGGCCCGGCATGGCAGCCGCAAGCGCCGGGACGAGGGCGTGCACCAGGCGCGCCCGGCGGTGGACGACGGTCAGCTGGGGTTGTTCGGATGAGCCACCGCAAGCCGAATCTGCCGACCCGCCGCTGTGCGCTCTGCGCCCGGCCGTTCGCCTGGCGGCGCAAATGGGCGCGGGTGTGGGACCAGGTGCGCTATTGCTCCGACGCCTGCCGGCGTCAAAGGGGGCGTCATGACTGAAGGACTGCGTCACCTGGTGGTGGTGTTGGGCGATCAGCTCGACCCGGACAGCGCGGCGTTCGACGGCTTCGATCCGGCCCGGGATGGGGTGTGGATGGCCGAGGTCGTCGAGGAGAGCACCCATGTGTGGTCACACAAGGCGCGCATCGCGCTGTTCCTGTCGGCCATGCGCCACTTCGCCCAGGCGCTGCGTGCGCGCGGCTGGCCGGTCGAGTACCACCGCTTGGGGGCGCATGACTTTCATGGGCTGTCCGCGGCGCTGGCCGACACGCTGGTGCGTCGGCGTCCGGCGGCGATCCGCATGGTCCGCGCGGGCGATTGCCGGGTCGAAGCGGCGATCGAGGCGTGCGCCGTGGCGCAGCAGATACGGGTGGGCCGGGTGCCCGATACGCATTTCATCGCCACCGAGGCCGATTTCGGGCGCTGGGCCGACGGGCGCCGGCAGCTGCGGCTCGAATACTGGTACCGGGCCTTGCGCAAGCGCACCGGCGTGCTCATGGATGGGGCGACGCCCGCCGGCGGCCAGTGGAACTACGATCAGCAGAACCGGGCGAGCTTCGGTGCCGAGGGGCCGGGCTGGGTGCCCGAGCCGGTGCGCTTCATGCCCGACGCCATCACCCGCGAGGTGATCGATCTGGTGGAAGCGCGCTTTCCGACCCATCCCGGATCGCTGCGGGGCTTCGACTGGCCGGTCACCCCGGCACAGGCGGCCGAGGCCCTGGACGATTTCATCACCCATCGCCTCGCGAGCTTCGGCCACTACCAGGATGCCATGTGGACCGATCGGGGCTGGCTCTATCATTCACGGCTGTCGGCGGCGCTGAATCTCAAGCTGATCGATCCGATGACCGTGTGCCGCGCGGCCGAGCAGGCCTGGCGGGCCGGCATGGCGCCGATCGCGGCGGTGGAAGGCTTCGTTCGCCAGATCCTCGGATGGCGGGAGTATGTGCGCGGCCTGTACTGGCGTTTCATGCCCGGCTGGCTCGACGACAACGCGCTCGACGCGCATGTCAGGCTGCCGTCCTTCTTCTGGACCGGGCAGACCGACATGGCCTGCCTGCGCCAGGTGATCGAGCAGACGCTGGCGACCGGCTACGCTCACCACATCCAGCGCCTGATGGTCACCGGTCTCTATGCGCTGCTGCTGGGCGTGGCGCCCCGGCAGGTGCACGCGTGGTATCTGGCCATCTTCGTGGACGCCGTCGAATGGGTGGAACTGCCCAACGTGCTCGGCATGAGCCAGCATGCCGACGGCGGGCGCATGGCCTCCAAGCCCTACGTGGCCAGCGGCAAGTACATCGAGCGGATGAGCAACTACTGCCGGCACTGCCGTTTCGATCCCGGCGAGGCCACGGGGGAGACGGCCTGCCCCTTCACCACGCTCTACTGGGATTTTCTCGCTCGCCACCGGGCCCGGTTCGCCGAGCACCCGCGTCTGGCCCTGCAAGTGCGCAACCTCGATCGCATCGACCCGGACCGGCTCCAGGCGATCCGAGCGCAGGCCGCGGCCTTGCGTGGACAGTGACGCGCGCGGCCGCCCTCAGCGGTCGTAGGGATTGTTCTCGTCCGGCAGCGGCGGGCCGACCTTGAGCCAGCTCTGCACGCAGCGGATGCCGCTGGTCTCGCGGGCGATCTTTTCCGCGGTGCGGATCGCCTCTTGCGAACTCACGTTGCCCGACAGGATGGCCACGCCGCCGGAGACCTTCACGCGGATCTTCTCGCGCAGCAGCGCCTTGTTGAACTGCAGCTTGGCGCCGAGCTGGACGCCCTTGGCGTTGTCGGCGAAGAAGCTGATGTCGTCCGGGCGCACCTCGCACTTGCCGGCGGCCCGGGCGGGTGCGATGCCCAGGCTCAGGGCGAGGCTCAGGGCGAGGCACAGGGCGAGGCCGAAGCGGCGGCGGAAGCGGGAGGTCCGGGCGGTGTCCATGGCGGCGTGTTCTGATGAATGATCGGTACCGTGCATTGCAGCACCGTGCGGCGTGGCCGGCAAGCGGCAAGACGTATCCGTTTTCGTCCGCGCCGGGGTCTCACCAGAACGCGATCACCAGCGCCGCGGTCGCCGCGGTGAGCACGAGCGCGCCGAGGCGCACGTAGGCCGGTGCGGGCGCCACGTGGCGGGCGTCCACCGAAGCGAGCTGGGCGGCGCTTGCGCGGCCGCCGAGCAGCGCCTGCCACACCCAGGCCGCCACCAGGGTGACGCCCAGCAGCACGCCGGCGACGATGGTGAAATGCACCTGCAGCCAGCCCAGCTGGGTGGCGACGAACCAGGCGGCGCTGACCGCATGGCCGGTGATCAGCCCGGCCAGGGCGGCGTTGGCGGTGAGCCGTTTGGAGAGCATGCCGAGCGCGAAGATGGCCACCAGCGGCGAGGTCACGTAGGCGAAGCCCTGTTGCAGGTAGGCGAACAGGCCGGGGAAGCGGTCGATGGCCGGCGCCCACAGGGCGGCGAGCACCATCATGCCCAGGGTGGTGTAGCGCCCCAGGCGGGCCAGGGCCTTGGCGTCGAGGCGGGGGCGGCGCGGCTGTACGAAGTCGCAGATCACCAGCGTGGAGGCCGAGTTGAGCGCCGAATCCACGCTCGACATGATCGCCGCCAGCAGGCCGGCGATCATCAGCCCGGCCAGCCCCGGCGGCGCGAAGGTGCCGATCAGGCGCGGGAACACCGTGTCGGGCCGGTCCAGATCGCTGAACAGCGCCACCGCCATGGCGCCGGGCAGCACCATGAGGAACAGGGGCAGCAGCTTGAGCGCCGCCGCGATCAGCGCGCCGCGCCCGGCAGTGCCGATGTCGCGTGCGCCGAGCAGGCGCTGGCACACGTACTGGTTCATGGTCCAGTAGTAGAAGCCGAGAATCGGCAGGCCCAGCAGCGTGCCCAGCCAGGGCAGGGCGGGGTCGTCCAGCGGGCGGATGAGCGAGAGCTTGTCGGCCGGCACCTGGGCGGTGACCTGTGCCCAGGAATAGTCGAACTGGCCGAACACCAGCACGAACAGGATCGCCGAGCCCACCAGCAGCACCAGCGCCTGCAGCACGTCGGTATAGGCCACCGCGCGCAGCCCGCCGGCGGCCGTGTACAGGCCCGCGAACACCGCCAGCGCCGCGCAGGTGGGGCCCAGGCTCAGCCCCGGCACGAACAGCATCATCACCAGCGCGCCGGCATAGAGGCTGCCGGCGGTGTCGAGCAGCACGCTCAGCAGCAGACTGGTGGCGGACAGGTACTTGCGCAGGCGCGCATCGAAGCGCTGCTCGAGCAGCTCCGGCACCGTGGTGATGCGCCGGCCGATGAGCACCGGCGCCACGAACACCGCCGTGAACACCAGCACCAGCGCCGCCATCCACTCGTAGTTGGCCACCGAGATGCCGGTCGCCCAGGCCGCGCCGGGCAGGCCGATGAGGGTGGTGGACGAGATGTTGGAGGCGAACAGCGACAGGCCGATGACGCCGGCGCCGAGGCTGCGCCCGGCCAGGAACAGCTCGTCGGCATCGGGGCTTTTGCGCGTGACGCGCACACAGACCGCGACGACGACCAGCAGGTAGATCGCCACGATCACGTAGTCGGCGGGGTGGAGAAGATGCATCCGCGAATTCCGTTGTCGTTGTCGTTTTTCGGGGCGGCCCGCAGGCCGCTATTCAGGGAAACATGAGGCGGCACGTGAATGCAAGGGCAGGGCCGATGACGTTTGCGTGGCGGCGCATGCCGCGTCGTTGAGATCGGTCAACCGCCGCGCCGCCGTCTGGTTCACACTACGGACGAGCGCCAAGACGTGGATGCGAGCCCCCCATGCCCAGCCATTCCGTGCCCCGAAATACCCGTGACGAGCCGCCCGCGTGGCAGGCGGCCCGCGAGGCCCTGCGCGGCCCCGGCGGGCAGCTCAGGCTCACGGTGCCGATCGACCGCCAGCCCGCCGCGGCGGTCGCCCTGCGCGTGCGCGGCGACGACGGCGCGCTGCGCGAGATCCGCTACGGTGAGCTGGCCGGGCTGAGCAACCGCTTCGCCCATGTGCTGCAGGACTTGGGCGTGGCCCCCGGCGACCGGGTGTTCGTGATGTTCGAGCGCGTGCCCGAGTTCCCCATCGCGGTGCTCGGCACGCTCAAGGCCGGCGCGGTGGTCGCGCCCCTGTTCGCCGCCTTCGGCCCGGCGCCGATCCGCACCCGCATCCGTGTCGGCCGGGGCGGCGTGCTGGTCACCACCGCGGCGCTCTACCGGCGCAAGCTGGCCGCGCTGCGCGACACCCTGCCCGAGCTGCGCGCCGTGCTGCTGGTGGCCGAGGCGGGCGAGGCCATCGATGTGCCCGGTTGCGAGGATCTGGCCGCGCGCATGGCGGCCGCGGCCGACACCCCGGTCGACGTGCGCACCGGCGCCGACGACCGGGCGTGGCTGCACTTCACCAGCGGCACCACCGGCACCCCCAAGGCGGTGGTGCACACCCACGCGGTGGGCATCAACCTGCTGGCCTCGGCGCGCGCCGTGCTCGAGCTGCGCGCCGGCGACCGCTACTGGTGCACTGCCGATCCGGGCTGGGTCACCGGCACCGCCTACGGCGTGCTGGCGCCGCTGATGCTCGGTGCCAGTTGCCTGATCGACACCGCCGGCTTCGACCCGCAACGCTGGCTCGATCTGCTCGGCGAGGCGGACGTGTCGGTCTGGTACACCACCCCCACCGCGCTGCGCATGCTCATGCACGCGCGGGCGGGAGAGGCGGCGCCGCTACCGCTGCCCCGCCTGCGCGTGGCCGCCTGCGTGGGCGAGCCGCTCAACCCGGAGGTGGTCGAATGGGGGCGCCAGGTGCTCGGCCGGCCGGTGCGCGACACCTGGTGGCAGACCGAGACCGGCGCCATCATGATCGCCGCCGCCGACACCCCGCCCGGCGCCATGGGCCGGCCGCTGGCGGGCATCGAGGCCCACGTGGTGCGGCGGCGTGCAGGCGGGGGCATCGAGCACCTCGACGACCGTGGCGCCGCGCAGGGCGAGCTGGCGCTGGAAGCCGGCTGGCCGGCCATGTTTTGCGACTACCTGGGCGAGCCGGCGCGCTACCGGGACTGCTTCGCCGACGGCCTGTACCTCACCGGCGATCGGGTACGGCGCGATGCCGACGGCGTGTTCTGGTTCATCGGCCGGGCCGACGACATGATCAAGTCGTCCGGCCACCTGGTGGGCGCGTTCGAGGTCGAGCGCGTGCTCATGGCGCATCCGGCGGTGGCCGAGGCCGCCGCCATCGGCGTGCCCGACGCCACCGTGGGCGAGCGCATCAAGGCCGTGGTCACCCTGCGCCCCGGGGCGGTGGCCGGCGAGGCCCTGGCCACCGAGCTGCGCGCCCATGCGCGGCGCCACCTGGGCGCGGCCATCGCCCCCAAGGAGATCGCGTTCGCCGAGCGCCTGCCGCACACCCGCAGCGGCAAGATCATGCGCCGGCTGGTCAAGGCCCGGGAACTCGGCCTGCCTGCCGGCGATCTGTCGATGTTGGAGGATGCCCCGAATGAAAACCCCCGCTGAGATCCGCAGCGCCATCCTCGGCCTGCTCGCGCGCATCGCGCCCGAGGCCGACCTCGCCGAGCTGAAGGGCGACGTGCCCATCCGTCGCCAGATCGACCTCGACTCCATGGACTCGCTCAACGTGATCGCCGGGCTCACCGAGCGCTTCGGCGTCGATGTGCCCGAGAGCGACTACGGCCGCCTGCAGACCGTGGACGACATGGTCGATTACGTGGCCACGCGGCTGGCCGCCGCCAGGGGAGGTGCCTGATGGCCGACTACCCCATCGAGCTGGAACGCACCCGCACCCTGTTCGACGGCCGCCAGGTGCACATCCGCCCGGTGCGCGCCACCGACGCCGCCATGGAGCAGGATTTCGTCCGCCACCTCTCGCCCGACTCGCGCTACGCCCGCTTCATGGCCACGCTCAAGGAGCTGCCCGCGGACAAGCTCAAATACCTCACCGACGTGGACTACGAACACCACCTGGCGCTGGTCGCCACGGTGGAAGACAAGGGCCAGGACATCGAGGTCGGCTCCGCCCGCTACGTGCTCGACCCCAGCGGCAAGAGCTGCGAATTCGCCGTCACCATCGACGACGCCTGGCAGGGCACCGGCGTGGCCGGCATGCTCATGTTCGCCATCATGGACGTGGCTCGCGCCCGTGGCCTCGAATCCATGGAAGGGCTGGTGCTGGCCAGCAACCACAAGATGCTCAAGTTCGCCCGTCAGCTCGGCTTCACCCAGGAGCGGGTGCCCGACGACCCGGGCACCATGCGGGTGTTCCGCAAGCTGTAGGCTCGGCGCCGCGCGCCGCTCAGCGCTCGCCCGGCGCCACGATCTGAGGCGTGCTGAGCGGCTTGCCGTCGGGGTCGAAGAACGGTGACGGGCGGCCTTGCCCCGTCAACTTCCACACCAGCATCTTGCGCACGATCTTCACCACATAGGGAAACAGCGACGACTGGCGTGCGATCGCCTCGGGCAGGGCACCCGTGGCCGATTGGGTGTTCACATACGCCCTGACCGGCCCCAGCGTGGTCTCCGCCGCCGGATCGGCGATGAAGGCGTGGATCAGCCCCACTACCGGGATGCCGCGCGACACGGTATTGCCGATGGGGGTGTTGCAGCACCCGGCGTACCAGCGATACAGCCCCTTCGCGCTCAGCCGCAGGCAGCGGACCCGGTCCTGCCCCTGGTCCAGCCTCAGCCGCGCGGGGGGCAGCTGGTAGATGTCGGTGCCGCCGCAGGCGTCCAGCACCGAGGCCTCCGCCTCGAGCACGCGGGCGAAGGCCTGGCAGTCCTTGCAGTAGCACACCACGCGCGTGCCCTCGCGCGGGTCGATGGACGTGGCCCGTCCCTTCACCTGGCCACAGCGGCAACTCAGTTCGACGTCATGCATACAGATCTCCCAGGGTCGGACGCGTGCCTCAGCGCGCCGGAAATTCGCGCAGGTTCGCCCGCACGCTTGCACCGCTCACGCGAAGTTCCCCTGCCGCGATCGGCAGGCGGAAGCGCCGCCGCCCGGCGCTGCCGGGATTCACGCAGAGCCTCCCGTCCGCCTCCCTCACGGCGGGCCGGTGCGAATGCCCGCACACGACGACCCGCGCATCGCCCGCGGCGGCCGGATCGAGCTCGGCGATATCGTGGAGCACATGCACCCGCAACGTGCCGAGGGTGATCGACACCCGCGCCGGCAGCGCCGCCGCCCAGTCCCCGGAATCGTTGTTGCCCCGCACCGCCGTCAACGGCGCCATGGCCGCCAGCGTCTCGAGAATCGCCGGGTCGCCGATGTCGCCCGCGTGGATGATGTGGTCGCAGCCGGCCAGATAGTCGAGCACCTCGGCGCGGAGCAGACCGTGGGTGTCGGAGATGAGGCCGATGCGCAGGCTGGGTACGTGTGTCACGACGGCGCGGCTTGAGGTGGAAACCGTCAATCTACCGCAATCGGGCCGCGGCGCCCTACGGCCTGCCGCCCGAGGTGTTGAGCGCCACCGCGGCGCGCACCAGCGCCTTGAACGCGTCCGCGTCCGGCTCGTCACCCTCGGCGATGTCAATGGCGCGCCGCACCTTGCCGTCGAGGCTGGCATTGAAGAGCCCGGCCGGATCGGGCAGCGCCGCCCCCTTGGCGAAGGTCAGCTTCACCTTCGCCTTGTACGATTCGCCGGTGCAGATCATCCCGCCATGCGACCACACCGGCACGCCGGACGGATTGCTCGGCTTGACCCACTTGCGCGCCTCGACCACCTCGGGGTCCGCCTCGCGGATGAGCGCGCGCATCCGGCGCAGGGTCGCGCCGCGCCAGTCGCCCAGCTCGGCGATGATGGCGTCGATCTGTTCGCTGCCAGCGGGGGTGTCCGTCCGATCCGGTGTCGTCATGGTCTGTCTCCGTGTGGATGATGCGTCGGGGGGAATCGCTTGCGTCCGCTACCTTATCCGTCCGGGGGGCGCCGGGCACACGCCGATGAATCCGGTTTCGATTTTGCGCGGCGCGTCCGCACCCGGGGCCCGTGATCCGCCCGAAGCAAGTCTACTCCGGCGCCTCGAACCCGCCGCGATGCACCCCGCGTTCGCGCGCATCGCGCTCGCCATCCGGATCGTCCATCGCCTCGACGGCCGCGATGCGCGCCACATAGTCCGCCGGCAGGCCGGCCTCGCGCGCCCCCGTCAGCACATGGTGCACATACCAGCCAAAGGGGCGCAGCGTGGCATCCACCCGCAGCGCGCGATACATGAACGCCTCGACCACGCCACCCGTCGCGCTGCCCACCGCCACCGGCACCACCGCGTAGCCCGGCCCCTCGATGGCGTCGAGCACTGCCTTGTCCGCCGCCGTCAGGCCGAACAGCACCCCCAGCACCCGGTCCGCCGCATCGCCCGTGGCCACCGCGTCCAGCTTCGCCGAACCGTCGGCGCCGCACTTGTGAAAGCGCAACACATGCCCCGCCAGCGTCGCCAACCCCAGCCGCTGCGCCCCCGGAATGCGCGCGCGCAGACGCGCCACCGACATGTTGGAACCATAGGCGAAGTAGGTGAGGGGGCGATCGGGCATGGCGGGGGAGGGGTTAAAGACCGCAGTGGCCGGCGTGGCCGCTCACGGCGCGGTGCGGTTCTCCGTGCCTTCGCCCGGCGTGACGAACAGCATCCGCGTGGGCACCGACGTCCTCGCCGTATGCCAGGTCCCGGCCGGCACCACCACGTAAGAGCCCGGCTGATCCAGCCCGATACACGCCTCCCCCTCCGCCGTGCGCAGCACCATCTCCACCCGCCCCGCCAGCAACACGACCACCTCGTCCCCGGCGGGATGACGCTCCCAGGTCGGCCAGTCGGCAGTGAACGCGTATTCCGAGATCAGCACATGGCCCTTGAAGTGATCGAAATGGGTGTCCAGATCGGTGTAGATGGACGGCGTGACAGGCACCGTGCTGACTGACAGATCGGGCTTGAGGACAGCGAAGACGTTGGCGAGTTTGTGGGCGGTGGAGGACATGGCGGGGTCTCCGGGCGTGGGGGTGGGGCGGTGTGTTTGCGAGGCGGCTCGCCGGGGGATGGGAGCCGTTAGCGACGTATTCTTTGGTCGCGGAGATTGAATGACGTCATTTGAGGGAAAGAAGTTTCCAGACTATCGAGGGTGAATCACCCTGACCTGTGTTGCGCTTCAACGTTGAGACTGCGCTGGATTGTCATGCGAGCACTTCTTTTAGTACATGACCAACGCCTGCTGCGGCGAGGAAAAAACCAACCAGCAGGAAGGTAAACGGGACACAACACCCCACTGCCTTGCCGATCTTTCGTTGGCGGCCTGACTTGGTAAGTGGAATGCCAATTTGCCGCGATAGCTTTCCTTTGGCAGCAGAGAGGCCAGTCGCCCGCTTCCAAGAAAACGACACGCCCGGTATTCCCTTCTTTCTTCGTGCCATGCTCTAGCTCCGGAAACCGAAAAGGGTGATGTAAAAGCAATTTCGAGCGTGACGCCGAAAACTCGACCTCACAAAACGGCCCAGAATCGATTGTCTGGGTTGAGGTAAGGGGTGAAGCACTCCCTGGAAGCAGCAAATTGAAGCTGTTCCAGAGTCTTGCATCACTCGGCTAACTCCGACGTTCAGTGGCCGGTTTGGAGGCGCAACTGCGCTGGTAAGCCAGCCCCGTGGAGGCCGCCAGGGTCCCAATAACGTCGCCGCCGCCATGGTGCCCGCACGGACGCTCCCGGCGAGCATACCCATGCCATCCGGGTGTGTCCACGGCCGTCGCCCGGGGCTGCGGCGGCGCGGTGCGATTCATCGGTCCAGGGTCGATTCCGGGTCGATTTCACGCGCGTACAGCACATAGGGGCCGTCCGGCCCCATGGCGGTTTCGCGTGCTTGCCAGCCAGTGGCTTCGTAGAAGCGGCGGGCGGGGGTGTTGGTGGTGATGCATTTGAGCGTCATGGGTGCGCCGAAGCGGGCGAGGGTGGCGTCCAGGAGTTGGCGGCCGATGCCCTGGCGCTGTAACTCGGGGGCGATGAACAGGTGGTGGAGGAAGGCGTCGGGCACCCAGATGGCGGCGAAGCCGGCCAGGGTGTGGCCGCGGCGGGCGACGAGGATCCGTTCGCCTTCGGTGACGGCGCGGAATTCGTCGATGCTGTGCGTGTGCGGCGGAAAGTGGCCGCTGTGGGCGCGGGCGGCGTTGAAGAGGGCGTACAGGCCGGGCGTGTCGGCGGCTCGGGCCGGTGCGATGGACAGGCGATTCATGGGCAGCGAGTGAAGTGGCTCAGCGCAGGGGGAACTGCATGGCTTTGTATTCGAGGAATTCCTCGAGGCCGGGTTGGCCCAGTTCGCGGCCGTTGCCGGAGTGCTTGTAGCCGCCGAAGGGGGCGTCGATGTTGAAGGGGCCGTTGTTGATGCCGACCTGGCCGGTGCGCAGGCGCCGGGCCACGGCTTCGGCGCTGGCGTCGTCTTCGGCCCACACGCCGCCGGCGAGGCCGTAGGGCGAGTCGTTGGCGATGGCGACGGCCTCGTCGGTGTCGCGGAAGGTGAGCACGGTGAGCACCGGGCCGAAGATCTCCTCCTGCGCGATGGTGGCGGCGGGGGCGACGCGGCCGAACACGGTGGGGGCGACGAAGTAGCCCTCCGGATGGGTGTCGTCGGGTGGCTGCGCGCCGCCGAGCAGGCACTCGGCGCCTTCGGCGATGCCGGTGCGGATGTAGTCGAGCACGCGGGCCTGGTGGGCCTTGTAGGCGAGGGGGCCGAGCCGGGTGGCCTCGTCCATGGGGTCGCCCAGGCGCAGGGCGCGCGCCGCGTCCACGGCCCGTTCGGCGGCTTCGGCGTAGCGCGATTCGGGCACCAGCAGGCGGGTGAGGGCGGAGCAGGTCTGGCCGCTGTTGGCCATGCAGGCGCGCACCACCTGGGGGATGGCGGTGGCGAAGTCGGCGCCGTCGAGCACGATGCCGGCGGATTTGCCGCCCAGTTCGAGGGCGACGCGCTTGATGGTGGCGGCGGCCAGCTCCGAGACCCGCCGCCCGGCGCGCACGGAGCCGGTGAAGGAGACCATGTCCACCTGCGAATGGCGGGCCAGGGCCTCGCCGGCCACGGGGCCGACACCGGTGACGAGATTGAACACGCCGGGGGGCACGCCGGCCTCGTGCATGATCTCGGCGAGCACGAAGGCGTCGGCGGGCGCCACCTCGGAGGGCTTGAGCACTACCGTGCAGCCGGCGGCCAGGGCGGCGGCCACCTTGGTGGCGATCTGGTTGAGGGGGTAGTTCCACGGGGTGATGGCGGCGACCACGCCCACCGGCTCGCGCACGATCTTCGAATGGCCCAGGCGGGTTTCGAAGGCGAACTGCCCGGCCAGACGGGCGAAGGCGCCGAACACCGCGATGGGCGCGCCGGTCTGCACGCTGCGCGAAAAGCCGATGGGGGCGCCCATCTGCCGGGTGATGAGGGTGGCCAGCTCCTCGCGCCGGGCCTTGAGGCCGGTGCGGATGCGCTGGATCAGCGCCGCGCGCTCGGTCGGCGCGGTGCGCGACCAGTCGTCGAAAGCGCGCCGCGCGGCGCCGACGGCGGCGTCCACGTCTTCGGCCAGGCCCTCGGGCACGCTCATGAAGCGGCTGCCGTCGGCGGGGGAGAACACGTCGATCCGCCCGCTGCCGTGGGGGCGCTGCCAGCGGCCGTCGATGTAGAAGGCGTCACGGGATTCGGGCATGGGGGGCTCCGGTGTCGCGGTGTGGCGGATCGGATCAGTCTATGCTTTTGGCCTTGGCGCGGCCACCGCGGGTGGCAAGAGCGCAATCTCGATCAGGACGGGCGGGTGGCCCGGTGCGACCATGGCGCCGCCATCGACACCCCCTTCGGACACGATGAACGACGATTCACTCACCCCTCAGGAAGCGCGGATCCACCGGGTCTGCGAATACGTGAGCCAGAACCTGGACGGCGAACTCGGCCTCGAGGTGCTCAGCCGCGTGGCCGCCTTGTCGCGGTTTCACTTCCATCGCGTGTTTTCGGCCTACACGGGTTTGAGCACGACCCGGTTCATCCAGCTCGCGCGCTTGCGCCGGGCCTCGTACCGGGTGGCTTTCGAGCCGGGGCAGCGGCTCATCGACATCGGCTTCGAGGCCGGCTTCGAGAGTCAGGAGGCGTTTTCGCGCGCCTTCAAGCGGGTGTTCGGCCAGTCGCCGTCGGCGTTTCGCTCGGCGCCGGAGTGGTCGCGATGGCATGAAGTCTTCCAGTTCAAGCTACCCCCAAGGAGAACCATCCCCATGCAGGTCGAGATTGTCGATTTCGAAGACACCCCCGTGGCGCTGATCGAGCACCTCGGGCCGCCCGAGCAGGTGCTCGACACCGCCGCGCAGTTCATCGCCTGGCGCAAGGCGACGGGCCTGTCGCCGGTGCGCAGCAGCCGCACCTTCGGCGTGCCCTTCAACGACCCGAACACGGTGGCGCCGGCGCAGTTCCGCTTTCACATCTGCGGGTCGATGGACGGCGAGGTGCCCGAGAACGCCTGGGGCGTGCGCGCCGGGCGCATCCCTGGCGGGCGCTGCGCGCGCCTTCGCCACCTGGGCAGCCACGACGCCATGGACGAGCGCATCTACTGGCTGTATCGCGAGTGGCTACCGGCCAGTGGCGAGGCGTTACGCGACTTTCCGTGCTTTTTCCACTACCTGAACTTCGTCCATGAAGTGGACGAGTGCGATCTGGTCACGGACATCTACCTGCCGCTCAAAGCGGCGTGACCGCCATGCCCACCTCGACGATGCCGGTGCCGTGCGCGATCAGGTTGTGCCCGAACAGCGGCGCCTTGTGGCCGTCGTCGTGGTGCTTGATGAGCGTGCGCAGCGGCTCCTGGGTGGGGTGGAAATGCTCGCTGCGCGGCGCCAGGGTGGTGAACACGCAGCGCTCGCAGGGCGAGTGCAACTCGAACTCCAGGGTGCCGATGCGGATGCGTTGCCAGCCGTCTTCCGCCCAGGCGTCGGCCCCGCGGATGACGATGTTGGGGCGGAACTGCGCCATCACCAGCGGGCTGGGGCAGCGTTCCTGCAGCCAGGCCAGCGACGATTCGCTGGCCAGCAGCAGCGGGTAGCCGTCGGCAAAGCTCACCTCGCGGTTCGGTTCGTCCTTGATCGGGCGCGTGGTGAGTGCGCCGTAATACACCAGTCGCGCGGGCGTGCCCAGCAGGTCCGACAGCCAGGCGTCGGCCGCCTCGCCGCAGCGCTGGGCGAACACGCTCTGGCGCCACACCTCCACATCCACGTACTGCTCGGGGAATTGCGCCGTGCGCAACACCAGGTCCTTGCGCCCGGCGGCGGCGAGCACGATGCCGCCGTCCACGGGTGTGGCCAGCAGGCTCGCCAGGCGCGGGTGCCTGCGCCCGGTGAGGAACTTGCCCTCCGGGTCGGTGACCAGATAGCGGCGGTCGCCGGCCAGGCCGTAGTCGTCGATGTAGCCGCGTTCGATGCCGAGCGGCGCGCAGGATTTGACCGGATGCTGGAACAGGGCGGAGACGTGAACGGCGGACATGGCGGGGCGTGTGGCGTGAAAGCGCCAGTGTAATCAATCCGGTGCGGTCGGGCCGATACACATTCTGTTGCACGCGCCGGTGCACGGCGTGAGGCGCGGGACTATGCTTTTCTCACCCAAGTGTTTCTGTGGAGAACGACATGAAGCAAGGTCGAGTATGGCTGGTGGCCATGGCGTTGATGGTGGCGGCTGGGGGCGCGCTGGCGGCCGATCGTCCGTCGGCGGCCGACGCGGCTGCGCCCACGGTGACGGACCGCGTCGAATCGGCCGTGGTCGGCGCGGTGGAGGCGACCCGCGAGGGCATCCACACCGGCGCCCGCGCAGCGGTGCTGGGCGCCGAACATGGCGCTCGGGCGGCCGGCCACGGTATCGAGCGGGGCGCGCAGGCGGTGGGGCGCTTCGTCGAACGGATGGGGCAGAAGATCCGCGAGATCGCCAGCTGAGTCCCGCGCCGAAGACGTTTATGGTTGCCTGAACGCGGCCGCGGCGGCGCCCCCGAAATCGGTGGGCGCCGGGCGGCCGTTCTTGCGTGCCTTCTGCAGGGCGGTCTGGTGATTCATGTCCGCCGGGAAGAAACGCACCGACTTGCCCAGGTGCCGCGCGGCGAGCAACTCGTCGCGGCCGACTTCGCCGCCGCCGATGCCGATCAGCACCTGGCTGACGCCGACCATGGCGGCCGAGGTCGGCGACAGCGTGTGCCCGTCCGCCAGGAATCCGCCCCAGGTGTCGTCCTGGACGAAGAACGCGTAATCGAGGCAGGTCGACAGTTCCACCCCGTAAGCCTTGGCCTGGGTCGAGACGATGCCGGTGGTGACGAATCCCTTCTGCTTGGCGAGCGCATAGACGGCGCCGATGCCCTCGGGCGTGGCGCCGATGTTGATGATGGTGGTGGCGGGGTTGAACTGATCGAGCAGGTCGGAGGCGATGCCGAGCATGTGCGAGGGGTCTTCGTAACCGGCGCCGGAATAGCCGATGAAGGTGACCACCTGCTTGTTCTGGTCTTTGAAGAACTCCTCGAGCTGGTCCACGTCCGCCCCCTGAATGAAGGTCTCGGTGTCGCAGGCGGCGTGGCCGGCGGACGACAGACCCAGCGAGGCGACGCAGGCGGCGACCAGGGCGGCGCGTCGGGTACGGGCGGTGTGCATGGTGGGTGGCTCCTGTGGCTTTGCCGGGCGCTCCGATGCCCGACCCTGGTCGCACATGGTGCCATGCATCGGCGTTCGATGATCTGCACGATACCGGTGGCTACGTCGCGGGTGCGCGGGATGCCATTCGGCGGAACCGAGCTGGCGAGCACGACGGACGTGGACCACACTGGGATCAAGGGCTTGCGATCGATGCATCGCCGGCTCCGCCATTGCGATCCCCGATCAAGGAGGCTGCCATGACCATCCCGAAACGCCTGAGCCAATACCTGGACGAGCGCGGTCTGCACTATCACCTGCGCACCCACGAACCCAGTCACACCACCGCGCAGTCGGCGCGCAAGGCGCACGTGCTGCCTTACCACATGGCCAAGCCCGTGCTGCTCGAAGATGACACCGGCTACCTCATGGCCGTCGTGCCGGCCGATCGCGACGTGCACATCGGCACCCTGGCGCGCATGCTCGATCGCCACGACCTGCATCTGGCCGACGAGGCGCGCATCGCGCAGATGTTCTCCGACTGCGATCTGGGCGCCATGCCGCCGGTGGGCATGGCCTGGGGCATCGACATGATCGTCGACGACACCCTGGAAGCCTGCGACACGATCTACATGGAAGCGGGCGACCACGAAACCCTGCTGCAGATGACGCACGAGGACTTCCACATGCTGGTGCGCGACATGCCGCACGGGAAGATCTGCCGGCGGATGATGCATTGATGGCGTGATGCGCGGTGGTGGGGTGGCGGCCGGGGGACGGTCCGACCGCGCAAATTCGCCATTGACCCGAGGCGCGCGTCGGCTAATGTGAAACACGGAGACGCCCGTCTCCGCGACCCGGGTGCCGTTCAGTCCGGCGCCGGTCTTGCCTTCATGTTCATGGAGGATCCAACCATGTCTTCACCATCCTGGCAGGTCAGCGGAACCTATTTCGAAGCCTGCAACTGCGCATCCATGTGTCCCTGTGTCGTGCTCGGCGCGCCCACCGAGGGCGGCTGTACCGCCGTGGTTGCCTGGCACGTCGATTCGGGCAGCTACGACGGGGTCGTGCTCGACGACCGCAACGTCGTGCTTCTCGGGGCGACGCCGGGTCACATGCTCGAGACCCCCTGGAAGGTCGCCCTGTATCTGGACGAGCGGGCCAGCGCCGAACAGCAGCAGGCGCTGGGGGCGATCTTTTCGGGTCAGGTCGGTGGTCCGCTCGGTGCCCTGGCACCACTCGTGGGCGAGGTGCTGGGCGTCAAGGCCGCACCGATCGAGTTCAGTGCCGAGGGGACGAAACGTCGGCTGCGGGTGAGCACCGTCATCGCCATGGACATCGCCGCCATCGAGGGGCAGGGCGGCAAGCCCGTCACCGTCGAGAACGTGCCCTTTACGCCGGTGCCCGGATTCCCGGCGGTGTTGGCCAAGTCGTCGGCACTGAGCATCCATGATCACGGTTTCGATCTGGACATCAGCGACCGCAATGGCTTCTATTCTCCCTTCGCCTATCAGGCCTGAGCCGGCCACGCGCACGAGCTGGCTACCGCTGTGGGCGATGGCCGGCGCGCTGGTGGTGGGCGCCTGGGTCTACCTCGTCGTCATGGCCTGGGGCATGGCGCACATGGACGTGTCCGGCCGCTGGGTGCTCATGCCCCGGATGACGGGCTGGACGGCGCTCGATCTGGTGCTCGTGTTTCTCATGTGGGCCCTCATGATGGCCGGCATGATGCTACCGACCGTGGTGCCGGTGTTCCGGCTGCTGCGTCGCATCGACCGGGCGGACGCCGCGCGGGCGTGTCCCTGGTGTCGGAGCGCCGGGTTCGCGCTCGGCTACCTGAGTGTATGGGCCGGGTTCTCGCTTGGGGCGACGCTGTTGCAGTGGGGCTTGCTGGAAATGCGCCTGGTCTCGCCGATGATGGAAAGCGCGAGCACGGGGCTCAGTGGCGTCCTTCTCGTGCTGGCCGGGATCTATCAGTTCAGCCCGCTGAAAAACGCCTGCCTGCAACGCTGTCGTTCGCCCCTGAGCTTTCTGATGACCCAGCGCAGCGACAGCGGTTTCCGGCTCGGCTTGCGTCAAGGCAGCTATTGCGCCGGCTGCTGCGCATTGCTCATGCTGCTGCTGTTCGTGCTGGGGGTCATGAACCTGTGGTGGATCGTTGCGCTGACGGTGTTCGTCATCCTCGAGAAGACCGTGCCGGATGCCCGCTGGTTTTCCCGGTTGAGCGGGGTGGGCTTGATGGCTTGGGGCGCGTGGATGCTGGTGTCCGGCGTAGGTGTGTGACGGCCGCCTAGATCAGGGCCGGAAATACGCTGGCCAGCACGCACCAGAGCACGACCCACAGCGGTGAGCGCCGCCACACCGCCAGCAGGCCGAAGCCGACCAGGGCGACGGCAAGGTCGACGCCCGAGCGCACGCCGCTGGTGAGGATCGGATCGTAGAGCGCGGCGCCCAGCAGCCCGACCACGGCCGCATTGACCCCGGCGATGGCGCGGGCCGCCTTCGGGTTGTGGGAGATCGCCTGCCACAGCGGCAGCGCGGCCGACACCAGCAGCAGCCCGGGCAGGAACATGCACACCAGGGCGACGAGGGCGGTCAGGCCGCTGCCGTGGCCGGAGGGAATGATCGTGCCCAGGTAGGCGGAGAAGGCGAACACCGGGCCGGGGATGGCCTGTGCGGCGCCGTAGCCGGCGAGAAAATCCGCGTCCGACACCCAACCGGTCTGGACCACCGATTCCTGCAGCAGCGGCAGCACCACATGGCCGCCGCCGAACACCAGGGCGCCGGAACGGTAGAAGGCGTTGGCGACGCTGGCGAGCGTCGGCTCCGGCGAGGCCGCCCAACCCAGTGCCATCAGCAGGCCCAGGAACACCGCGAACAGGGCGAGGCCGGCCGGTTTGCCATGGGCGACGGCCAGCGGCGCGTCGCCGGTGGCGGGCGCGCCACGACAGAACAGCAGGCCGGCCACCGCACCGGCCAGCACCACCGCGATCTGGAAGCCGGCCGAGCCGGCCAGCAGGGTCGCGCCGGCGGCGAGCACCGCGATCGTGCGCCGGCGGGCATCGGGGCACAGCTTCCGCGCCATGTTCAGCACCGCATCGGCCACCACCGCGCAGGCCACCAGCTTGAGCCCGTGAATGGCCGCCGTGCCGATGGCGCCCGAGAGCATGGGCAGCACCGAGGCGAAGCCCGCCAGCAGCAGGGCCGAGGGCAGGGTGAAGGCGACGAAGGCCGCGATCCCGCCCGCCCAGCCGGCGCGCAGCAGGCCGAAGGCATAGGCCGTCTGGCAGCTGGCCGGCCCCGGCAGGAACTGGCAGATGGCCAGCAATTGGCCGTACTGCGCCTCGCTCAGCCAGTGGCGGCGCTCGACCAGCGCCTTGCGGTAGTAACCGAGGTGCGCGATCGGGCCACCGAAGGAGGTGAGCCCGAGCTTGAGGAAGACGCGGAAGACTTCGGCGGCGCTGCCGTTCACGGTGCGGTGCTCATCGTTTCGGGGGCGAAAACGGGCTGTGTCGGGTGGCCGGCGCGGCCGGCTCAGACGCCCGGTGGCAGCTTGGCGCGCATCATCTCGCGCCGGTCCAGGGTGTCGCCGTCCGCCACGAAGGTGCCGTCGCCCACGCCGTGGAGGGTACGGCGTTCCTTGCGCAAGGGGTCGACATATGCCGCCACGCCCTCGAGCACGACGATGTTGTGGCGCTCGATGACGTCGACCACGCGGCACTCGATGTTGGCCAGGCATTCGCCGATCAGCGGCGCACGGACATGCGAGCCGGCCACCGGCGTGAAGCCGAAGCGGGCGAACTTGTCGGTGTCCGCGCCGGAGCAGGTGCCCACGCCCACCACCTCGTCGAGCAGATCCACGGTGGGGATCGCCAGCACGCATTCACCCGAGTCCACCAGCGCGGCGTAGGAGTGGTTCCACGGCCCGGTGGTGATGGCGAACAGCGGGGAAAAGCCCGTCACCATCGTCCACGTGATGGTCATGATGTTGGGGCGGTCGCCATCGTGTGTCGTCACGAGCACGACCGGCCCCGGTTCGATCAGGGTGAAGGCGCGGTTGATCGGCAGGATTTGCATTCGCCCGGGTCTCCGCATGGGGTGGAAGGATCGGCGCGGATCACCGCAGTGGCCCGCCCGCTGGCGCTTGGCGCCCGGGCACATGATGAAGCGAAAGCGGATTTTCATCCAGCCTCGGCGGTCCGCACCCCCTTCTTTCATGGCGGCGGTCATCCTTACGCCGGTAAGGATCGACCCCGGAATCAGGCGGAGGCGTCGGGCCTGAGGGAGGCGAGGCGCTCGGCGTCGGGGACGAGGACGCGCCGGCCGCGCACGCGAATGACCCCGTCGTCGCTGAGACTCTGGAAGATGCGCGAGAGGGTGGGCGGCGTCAGGTGGAGCAGGGAGGCGATCACCTGTTTCTGGGCATGGAGCGTGACCTCCACATGGCCGCGTGCGTTCACGTAGGCGTGCTGGAGCAGGTAGGCGACCACGCGCTCGGTGGCCGAATGGAGGGTATAGGATTCCACGTCGCGCACCATCGCGTGGGTGCGCCGGCTCAGGTGCTCCATCCAGCGGCGGGCGAAGGCCGGATCGGCGTCGAGCACGGCGTGCACGTCCATCGACTCCAGCTGCAGCAGGGTGACGTCGCCGAGGGCCTGGGCAAACACCGGGTAAGGGCGTTTCATGATCACCTCGGCGTCGCCGAGGCTGTCGTTCTGCGACACGATCTCCACCACCTTTTCGTTGCCCCGGGCCGAGGACACCGCCAGCTTCATCTGCCCGTTCATGACCAGGAACAGGCCGCGCGGGGCGTCGCCTTTCTGGAACAGGATGCCGCCCTTGTGCAGCCGCTTGAGGCGGCTGCCGGCGGCCAGCCGGGTCAGATGGTCCTCGCCCAGGTCCCGGAACAGGGGGTGCTGGCGCAGAAAGGCCGTGGCCAGATCGATGTCGATGCGGCGCTCGTGCACCCGGGGTAGCCCGAGCACCGCGGTACGGGGGCGTTCGACGTCGGGGAAGCGTCCGGCCAGGTAGTGGCTGCGGGCCTGGCGCAGGCGCGAGCGCTGGTCGCTGGCGCGCTGCTCGAGACCGCCCTGGTGCTTCACGTCGGGTGCGCGCTCGAGCACCGTCATGGTCGCGAGGCGGCCGCGCAGCACGAGGTGGGTGAGGCTCGTCCTGGCGATGAAACAGCGGCCATCGCGGGTCACGTGCGTGATTTCGCAGTCGACGCGGCCGGTGACCAGCAGTTCGGTGATCAGCAGCGGGAAACGCATCGCCTCGTCGCGGGTCACCAGATCCCGCCAGCGCAGATTCAGCATCTCCTCGCGCGAATAGCCGAGCAGGGCGCAGGCGGCCGGGTTGGCGTCGGTGAGCAGGGCGGGCAGCAGGTCCTGGTCGAGCGTCATCACCAGGGCTGGCGAGCCGACCTGGCCGAAGCGCCCCCAGAAGGCCGCTTCGCTGGCGCCCAGCTCGGCGCGGCGGGTGTCGATGAGTTCCATCAGGGGGCTGGCGGTGTCCGGGAGCCGGGCCGGATCGGGCAACGAGGCCATGTTGCGAGGCAGTGAGGCGCGCAGCTGGAGCATGGCCTGGCTCACCGCCATGACCGCCGGGTCGGCGGGTGCCGGCGGGCGTTCGTCACCCATCCGCGCGCCACGCTTGCTGGCCGCCCGCGCCTGCACCTGACGCGCCATGGTCCGGTCGTCGCCGAGGATGTGGCGCATCAGCCACTCGCCGAGAAATTCGATCAATGGGGCCGGGTCGGCGGCGGCATCGCGGTCGACCCGGTCCATCATCTCGCCGACGCGCTCGAGAAACCGGGCATGGCCCTGGTGGTGCGCGCTGGTGTGCGCTTCGTCGAGCCCGCTGAGGCTCATGAGGGCCTCCTCGGTGCTGAAGTGGATCTCGGCGTACTCGGTCAGGTAGGTGACCAGCGCGCGCAGTTCGAGCGCCGACAGCGGGGTTCCGGCCTCGAAGCGCCGGGCGATCTCATTCGCCAGATCGACCAGTCCCTTGTGCTGGTGGTCGATGATGTCGATCCCGGTGCGGAGGTAATCGTTCCACTCAACCAGTTGCATCGATCCTGCCATCGCCATCCATCGTCGTCCGTCGCCCATGCGCATGCCTCGCGGCCGGCGCGATTATGGTCAGCGCGGTGCGCCGGCGCTTTGACTGACATCAATTTGGCGATCGGAGGGCGGCGGGCGGGTGCCGCTGGCGTGCCGGTCCACGAAGCGACGGGGGCCTCGGCCCCCGTCTTTCAGTGTTCGTTCCTCAGTTTTCGTTCATCTCTTCGATGAGCTTCTTCGAGGCCTTGGGGTCGCGGAACAGCAGCGGCCGCTCCATGGCGGGGTTGCCCGGCTCGTTGGCCTTGGCGACCGCGTCGAGCACCACCTGGTGGGCGGGGGATTTGTCGCACACCGGGTCGGGCGCGGTGGCGTCGCCGGCGAGCATGTAGGCCTGGCAGCGGCAGCCGCCCAAGTCTTTTTCCTTGTCCGGGCAGGTTTTGCAGGTGTCGTGCATCCAGCCATCGCCGCGGTAGCGGTTGAAGCCGTCGGAGTCGTACCAGATCTCCTTCACGCCCATGTCGCGTACGTTGGGGAAGGTGAGACCCGGCAGCATCTTGGCGGTGTGGCAGGGCAGGGCGGTGCCGTCGGGGGTGATGGTGAGGAACACGTTGCCCCAGCCGTTCATGCATTTCTTGGGGCGGGTTTCGTAGTAGTCGGGCACGACGAAGAACATGCGGATCTTGTCGCCGAGCTTTTCGCGGTACTCGTTGGTGATGCGCTCGGCGCGCTGCAGCTGCTCGCGCGAGGGCAGCAGCTGGTCACGGTTGAGCAGCGCCCAGGAGTAGTACTGGTTGTTGGCCAGTTCGAGGTATTCAGCGCCCAGCGCGACGGCCATTTCGATGATCTTGTCGACGTGGTCGATGTTGAGCCGGTGCACCACGCAGTTGAGCACCATCGGCCAGCCATTGCGCTTGATGCGCTCGGCCACTTGCTGCTTGAGATCGAAGGTGCGGGTGTGGGAGAGGAAGTCGTTGAGCTCCTTCGTGGTGTCCTGGAAGGAGAGCTGGATGTGATCCAGCCCGGCCGCCTTGAGCGCCTCGGCGCGCGCGTCGGTGAGGCCCACGCCGGAGGTGAGCAGGTTGGTGTAGTAGCCCAGCTTGTGGGCTTCGGCGACGAGGATTTCGAGGTCGTCGCGCACCAGCGGCTCGCCGCCGGAGAAGCCGCACTGCACGCTGCCCAGGGCGCGGGCCTCGTGCAGCACGCGTAGCCAGCCTTCGGTGTCCAGCTCGTCTTCGGGCCGGGTGGCCGCGAAGTCGGTGGGGTTGTAGCAGAAGGCGCAGTGCAGCGGGCAGCGGTAGGTGATTTCCGCCAGCAGCCACAGGGGCGGGCCGGGACGGTCGTTGATGCTCATGGTGTCGTCCTCCGTAGGGCGGAAAAGGCGCGCAGCGCCGCCTTCCGCCGCGCACGCGTGGATCGGCGGAAGGCGTTGTTCATGCTTCGACAATCCAGTGCTGCTTCTGTGCCATGTCGAGGAAGGCGCGGATGTCGCCTTCCAGGCCCTGGGTGTCGAAGGCCGCTTCCAGCTCGGCCACCAGCGCGGGCACGTCGCGGGTGCCGTCGCAGCGCTTCATGATCTCGCCGGCGCTGGGGTTGAGCTTGATCATCCCTTCCGGATAGAGCAGCACCCAGGCGTCCTGGGCCTGCTCGAACTGCAGCCGGAAGTGGCTTGAGACCTTCGGGGTGTGGATCGCCGGTGCCGCGTCGCTCATACCTTGGGGCCCTTGATCTCGATGTCGCAGGTCTGCAGCATGATGGCGTCGGCCAGCGACCACAGCACGTCGATCTTGAACTGCAGGATGTCGATGGCGCGTTGCTGCAGGGCGCGGTTCTGGCCGAAGTAGTCGAGGGTGAAGCGCAGCCCGTGGGCGACGTCGCGACGCGCCTGGGTGAGGCGGTTGCGGAAGTACTGCAGGCCTTCGGACTGGATCCAGGGGTACTTGTCGGGCCAGGTGTCGAGCCGCTGCTGGTGGATGTGCGGGGCGAACAGCTCGGTGAGGCTGGAGGCCACGGCGTCCTGCCAGGGGCGACTGCGGGCGAAGTTCACATAGGCGTCGACGGCGAAGCGGGCGGCCGGGGAGACCAGGCGTTCGGACATGATGTCCTCGCGGGTCAGGCCCACGGCTTCGCCCAGATGAATCCAGGCCTCGATGCCGCCATCGTCCTGCTGGCCGCCGATGGCGTAGCCGTCGTGGTCGAGGATGCGCTGGATCCATTCGCGGCGCAGCTCGCGGTCCGGGCAGTTGGCCAGGATGTTGGCGTCCTTGACCGGGATGGCCACCTGATACAGATAGCGGTTGGCGACCCAGCGCTGGATCTGCGCCTGGGTGAGCTGACCGTCGGCCATCATCTTGTGGATGGGATGATGGATGTGATAGCTGGTGCCTTTTTCGCGCAGGCGCGCCTCGAACTCCTCGCGGCTCAGGGGCGGCTCGGTGGTGTTGAGGGTGGCCAGGTGCGGGGTGGGAATGTCGTTCGGTTGCATGTGGTGTGGTTCCTGTTAGTTCGCGCTGCGTGCGCGCTGGTGCGCGACGGCTTCCGGGTAGCCGGCCTCGGCGGACTGCTGCAGCCAGCGTCGGGCGGCCTGGGGGTCTTTGGGGCGCCCGGTGCCGGTTTCATACATCACCGACAGGGCGAACTGGGCTTCGGCTTCGCCTGCTTCTGCGGCAGACTGGAACAGATCGGCGGCGCGGGCCAGGTCGCGCTCGACACCGCGGCCGGCTTCGTACAGCCAGGCCAGCCGGGTGCGGGCGCGCAGGTCGCCGGCCTCGGAGAGTTTTTCGTAGGCCTCGGCGGCCGCAGTGGCGTCGCCGGTCGATTCGAGGCGGCGGGCGGCCACGAAGGGGTCGGCCGGGGCGCCGGCGCGCAGGGCGGCCAGCTCCTCTTTGGCGGCGTCGTCACCGCCGGCGGCGGCGCGCGCCAGCCAGGCCTCGCCCCGCGCTGGATCGGCGGGCACGCCCTGGCCATCCAGGTAGATGCGGGCGAGACGGTACTGGGCCTTGGTGGAGCCGGCCTCGGCGCCACGGGTGTAGCGGGCCAGGGCCTCGACCATGTCCCGGGGTTCGCCCAGGCCGTCCTCGGCCAGCAGGCCCAGGTTGAACCAGGCCTCGGCGTTGCCCTTGTCGACCAGCGCGCGCCAGATCTGGCGGGCGTTGTCGTAGTGCGCCATCTTGAACTCGGCGTAGCCCTTGTAGAGGCCGAGGCTGGGTTTGTGCACGATGTCGGCGAGTTCCTCCTCGCTCAACTCGGCCGCCGCCATGCCCGGCAGGGCGAAGGCGGCAGCGGCGGCGAGGGTGAGGGCGGCGTGCTTCATCAGACCTCGATGTCCATGCCGTCGAAGGAGACCTCGATGCCGTGGCGGGTGAGCTCGGCGCGCTCGGGGCTGTCTTCGTCGAGGATGGCGTTGGTGTTGTTGATGTGGATGAGGATCTTGCGCGTGCTCGCGGGCAGCCTGTCGAGCCATTCGATCATGCCGTCCGGCCCGCTCTGGGGCATGTGGCCCATGGCGCGGCTGGTCTTCTGCGAGGCGCCGAGGCGGATCATTTCGTCGTCGGTCCACAGGGTGCCGTCCACCAGCACCACGTCGGCGGCCTGCATGGCGGCCCACACGTGGTCTTCCATCTGCCCCAGGCCCGGCGCGTAGAACACCCGCTTGCCGCTGGCGGTGTCGATGAGCGTGACGCCCACGTTGTCGCCCGGCTCGGGCTTGTCGCGGTGGGGCGAGTAGGGCGGCGCATTGCTGATCAGCGGCAGCGCCTCGAAGCGCAGGCCGTCGATGCCGGGCATGGAGAAGCTGTCGCCCAGCGGGATGTCGTGCCAGTCGAGCCCGCAGTAGTGCTCGAGCAGGTTCATGATCGGGTTGCCGTGGGTGAGATCCTCGCGCACCTGCTTCGTGCACCACAGCGGATGCTTCTGCCGGTGTTCGCGCAGCATGTACAGCCCGGTGGTGTGGTCGATCTGGGCGTCGATGAGCAGGATCGCGGCGATGCCGGTGTCGCGCAGGGCGCGGCCGGGCTGAAGCGCCGGAAAGGACTGGATCTGTTGCAGCACGTCGGGCGAGGCATTGAACAGCAGCCAGTTTTCGCCGTCGCCGCTGGCGGCGATGGACGACTGGGTGCGGGCCTTGGCATTGAGGGTACCTTTTCGCAGGCCATCGCAATTGGGACAATTGCAATTCCACTGCGGAAAGCCACCGCCGGCGGCGGAGCCGAGAACACGGATTTTCACGGGAGGGGGTTTTCCTGAGGGCGTAAACGAGAAAGGCCTGCGCAGGGAGCCTGCGCAGGCCTCGGGCCGTTCTTAGCGAGCGGCGACGTACATGGTGATTTCGAAGCCGAAGCGGAAATCAGCAGCTGCCGGGGTTTCCCATTTCATGGTGAGTCTCCTTTGAGGTAATGGACCAATTTCGTTATGCAAAGAACCCTGTGGGTCTCGCAGACAAAGGATGCCTATCGGCGTGGCGGGGTGCGTCCGTGCTTTCTTGAATCTGGCCTCAAGAAAATCATGAGATCACCTTGATCTGCGTCAGGAGTACCATGGAGCCATGACTGAGACCACGCCCGATCCCGTCGCCTGGGACGAATTCGTGCTGGACGTCGGTGATGGCCACGCCCTGTACGTGGAGCGGTCCGGCAACCCAGAGGGGCTGCCGGTGGTGTGCCTGCACGGCGGCCCCGCCAGCGGGCTGTCGGTGGCCCATCGGCGCTTCTTCGATCCGGCGCGCTACCACATCATCCAGTTCGACCAGCGCGGCTGCGGGCGCAGCCGCCCGCGCGGCAGCCTCGAACACAACACCACCGACCACCTCATCGCCGACATCGAGCGCCTGCGCGCCCACCTGGGCCTGGGCCAGTGGCTGGTGATGGGCGGCTCCTGGGGTGCGACCCTGGCGCTGGCCTATGCCTCGACCTATCCGCGCCACTGCACCGGCCTGATGCTGCGCGGCCTGTTCATGGGCGCGCCGGCCGATGTGCGCGACTTCTTCGAAGCGCACCGCGCGGTGTCGCCGCCCGCCCACGATCTCATGGCCGAACTGGCGCCACCGCCCCAGCGCGACCGGCTCGCCGCCTGGATGCTCGGGGCGCTGCTCAGTGGCGATGCAAGGTTGCAGGCGCGCGCCTCCCGCGCCTGGCAGGCCTGGGAGGCGGTGATGGACGGCGCCCCGGTGCCCGACCTGAGCATCGAGGAACACCCGGAGACGGTCGCTGCGCGCGTCGACAAATACCGCATCCAGGCGCACTACCTTCAGCACGGCTGCTTCCTCGACGAGGGGTGGTGGCGGGGCGCGGCCGCTGCGCTCGGCGAGTTGCCGGTGGCCATCGTCCATGGGGCCGACGACCGCATCTGCCCGATCGAAAACAGTCGGCAGGTGCACGCGGCGTGCGCAAACAGCGTGCTCATGGAAGTGCCCGGCTGCCGTCACAATCCCTTCGAGGCGGACATGCTGGCGACGATCCGCGCCGCGACGGACCGATTTGCTTCGGAGCGACGTTTCGCCGGCTAAGGAGCGGCTCAAGACGCCCGCTTCATCGCGAGGCCGGTGGCGTCGATATCAGCGATTCCCAGGTCGCCCGCCAGGTGAGGGCCTCCTCGAACGAGCGGCCGGCCTCGTGACGCGTCCAAGGCCAGTCGCTGCCCCACACCAGGCGCTCGGGTGCGAAGCGCTCCACAAGCCGGGTCGCGGCGGAACGGGCGCGTTCGGACAGTACGTCGCCGGCTGCATCCGGGAAGGCGCGATATGGCGCGCTCAGTTTCACGAACACCTGGTCGCCGGGCGCTTCCAACAGTGCCCGGAACCCGGCGCAGGTCTCGAAGCATCCCTGGGCGGGCAATCCGAAGTGGTCGATCACCAGGCGATAGGCATGCTCGGCGAGCACCGGCAACACCGGCGATAGCCGGGCACCTTCGATCTGGACTTCGAGATGCCAGCCGAGCGCGGCGAGATCGTGCAGGTGGCCTCGCCACTCGGGTGTGGTGAAATCCGGCACCTCGCGGCCGATCAGATTCAGCCGCATGCCCAGCACGCCCGCCTCCGCCATGTCGGCGAGAGCCGTGTCGGAGGTGGCCGGGTCGGTCATGGCGACGCCCCGGAACACCAGGTCGCCGTGTTCGTCCGTTCGGCGCAGGCAATCGACCAGGTAGGTGTTGTCTGTGCCCAGGAAGCTTGGCTGCACGAGCAGTCCGCCGTCCAGGCCGTGACCCTTGAGCAGGGCGATGTAGTCGGCCAGCAGGGCGGGGCGGTCGGGGGTGTAGCGCCGGCCTGAAACCATGGTGCCGTCGATGCCGAACACATGCGCGTGACCATCGTAGCGGCCGCTCGGCAAGCCCATCAAAACGTTTGCGCCGGTGAATTTCATTCATTTCACTGATTGACAAAGAAGTGTATTTATACTTCTATATAGAACTGTAGTGCAACACCGACATCAAGGAGACATCGTGAGCGCACTCAAGGGCGATGCGCGTTTGCCCCGCTATCAGAGACTTGCCGAGACCTTGCGCGACGAGGTGGTCACCCGCCGCTGGCGCCCGGGTGAGCAGATTCCTTCGGAGAACGTCATCGCCGCCCAATACGGCGTTGCGCCTGGTACGGCCCGGCAGGCGCTGGCGCGACTGGTCGATGAAGGCCTGTTGGAGCGCCAGCACGGACGTGGCACCTTCGTGCGCCGTCCGAGCTTCGACCAGTCCCTGTTCCGTTTCTTTCGCTTTTCCAACGAGGCGGGGGAGCGCGTGGTGCCCGAGAGCCGCATCGTCCAGCGCGAACTCATGCGCGCGCCAAGTGAAGTGGCGCGTCAGCTGCAACTGCCCGGCGAGGCCGAGGTGATCTTCATGAATCGCCTGCGTCTGATCGACGGCGTGCCGATGCTGGCCGAGCAGATATGGCTGCCGGCCGAGCGTTTCGCCGCGTTCATGGCGATGGATGCCTCGGAAATCGGCCCCCTGTTGTATCCGGTGTACGACAGCCTGTGCGGCGAGGTGGTCGCCCGGGCGGAAGAGAGCCTCACCGTGGAGATGGCCACGCCAGCCTATGCGCGGGTATTGCGGCTCGAGGAGCACACACCGCTGATCGTCATCGACCGGCTCGCCTACGGCTACGACGGGCGCCCCATCGAGTGGCGCCGGTCCCGCGGTCCGGCGGCGCAGTTCAAGTACCACACCGAGATTCGCTGATCAGCGAACGCCGGCACCGATCCGGCCATAAACCAAGAGGAGACACCATGAAACTGATCAAACACTTCGTGATGAGCGTGGCGGCGTTCGCCGCGTGCCTGGGCGGCAACGCCATGGCCGAGCCGGTGGTGGTGCGTATCGCCAGCCATGTGTCGGCGCTCTCGCCCGAGCACGCCCAGTCGCAACTGTTCGCGGCGGAGATCGAAAAACGGCTGCCCGGCCAGTTCGAGTTCCAACTGTTCCCGAGCGGCCAGCTCGGTAATGAAAAGGCCTTGCTGGCCAATCTGCAGGCCGGCTCGATCGAGATGGTGAATATCGCCTCCGGTGTGCTCAAGCTGGACAAGAAGCTCGGCATCTTCGATCTGCCCTGGCTGTTCACCGATCGCGCGCATGTGCGTCGCGCCATGGCCGCCGGTCTCGAGGATGCGGTGCGCGCGCGCATCGAGGAGGTCGGTGGCGTCAAGGTGGTCGGGATCTACGAGAACGGCTTCCGCCATGTGATCAATACCAAGCGGCCCATCAGGACGCCGGCCGATCTCGAAGGGCTGAAGATCCGCATTTCCGGTGGCAAGTTCCGCCAGGCGGTGTTCAAGGACCTGGGCGCCACGCCGCAGAGCGTGCCCTGGGGGGAAACCTTCACCTCGTTGCAGACCGGCGTGGTCGATGGCGCCGAGGCGGCCACCTATGGTTTCTATGAGCAGAAACATTACGAGGTGGCCAAGTACATGAGCCTGACCAGCCATGTGTACACGCCGTCCTTCCTGATGATGTCCAACGCCTTCTATGATTCCCTGAGCCCCGAACAGCGCAAGGTCTTCATGGAGGTCGGGCGTCAGATCACCGACGCTGCCTACGATCTGTCGGCGCAGCTCGAAGAGCGCTATCTGGCCGAGATGAAAGCCAAGGCCGAGGTCAATACCGTCGATCTGGCCGCCTTCCAGGCCGCCACCGAGGGCGTGCGCGCCAAGTACGAGGAGAGCTTCGGCGACGAGTACCTGAAGTTCGTGAAATCGACCCGGACGGCGCCATGATCCGCCGGCTCGATCGCGTGGTCGGCGCGGTGAGCACGCTGTGTTTCGCCGCCTCGACCCTCCTGGTGTGTGCCAACGTGTTCTATCGCTACGCGGTGCTCGGTGGGTTGCGCCACGCCGCCACCGATCACGCCTGGGTGGCACCGATCTACCAGGGGTTCGACGCGGCCTTCTCCCTCATCAGCGGCACGGCGGACGAACTGCCGGGTCTGCTGCTGGTGTGGATCGCCTTTCTCGGCGGCTATCTGGCGCTGCGCGAGGGCAAGCACATCAGCTTCGATCTGCTGGTGGACAAACTGCCGTCGGCCGGAGGGCGTTTCGTGTGCGCGATGGTTGCGCTCTCGGTGGCGGTGTTTCTCGGCGTGGTGCTGGTGGAGGCGGTGCGCATGATCCGCAGTTCCGGTGCGACCGAGATCGAGACCGCCGAGATCGCCCAGGGCTGGTTCATGGCCGCGGTGCCTGTGGCCGCCGGCCTCATGATCGTCGCCATCCTGTGGCAGATCGCCGGCCTTTGGCGCGGACGCGACGGGGAGGGCTGCTGACATGGCCTGGGGTGTGGTTCTGCTGCTGTTCGCACTGATCGCCGTCGGCATGCCGATCGGCTTCGCCCTCATGGTGGCGGCCGCCATCGCCATGGCGGTGTCGGGCGTCGATCTCATCATGGTCCCGATTCAAATGTACTCGGGCGTCAACAAGGTGATCCTGCTGGCGATCCCGCTGTTCATCTTCATGGGTGAGCTGATGGGCGCCACTTCGATCTCGGATCGCATCATCAACCTGGCTCGCGCGCTGGTGGGGTGGATCCGTGGCGGATTGGCGCATGTGAACGTGGTGACCTCCATGTTCATGGCGGAGATGTCGGGTTCGGCGGTGGCCGACGCGGCGGTGATGTCGAAGATCTTCGTGCCGAGCATGGAGAAGCAGGGCTATCCGCGCAGCTTCGCCGCCGCGGTGACTGCCACCAGCGCCACGCTGGGCATCATCATCCCGCCCTCGATCCCGATGGTGTTGTACGGGGTGACCACCAACACCTCGATCAAGGATCTGTTCATCGCCGGGATCGTGCCGGGGCTGATCCTGGGCGGGGCGTTCATGGTGACCAGCTACCTCTTCGCGCGCCGGGAAGCGTATCCGCGCGACGAGCGCTTCGAGCTCCCGCGTCTGGGCAGTGCCCTCAAGGCGGCCGCCGTGCCGCTGCTGATTCCCGTCATCGTCGTCGGCGGCCTGATCGGTGGTTTCGTGACCCCGACCGAGGGGGCGGCGCTCGGGGTGGTGTGCGCGCTGCTCTTCGGCACCGTGCTGCATCGCGACCTGAGCCGCCAGCGCATCTATGCGCTGATGCTCGAGACGGTGAAGCAGACCGCCGTGGTGATGCTGATCATCGCTGGCTCTGCGGTGCTGGGTCAGTTCCTCGCCAACGAGCGCCTGCCGCAGCAGGTGGCCGGTGCGTTGGGCGGCGTCAGCGACAGCTATGTCGTCCGCCTGCTGCTGATCAACCTGTTCCTGCTGGCTCTGGGCATGTTCCTGCATGCCTCGGCGGCGATCATCGTGGTCGTGCCGATGCTCATGCCGTTGGTCCATCAGATGGGTATCGATCCGGCGCACTTCGGGGTGATCGTCTGCCTCAACCTGGGCATCGGCCAGCAGACGCCGCCGGTGGCCTCGGTGCTGCTGACCGTGTGCTCCGCCACCGGCATGCGCATCGAGCAGGTCATGAGTTACGGCAAGTGGTTCATCGCTGCCATGTTCGTGGTGCTCATGATCGTGAGCTTCATACCGGCGACAGCGCTGATGTTCAACTAAAGCCATGCGGCGGCCGCGCCCGTCCGGATGACGGGCATCGGGGCGGACGGGGCGTCATGCCCGGTGTCGGTTGAGCGTCATTGCGGGGGAGCCGGCGATGGTCTGATACACCACGCAGTAGCGTTCGGTGAGCTTGAGCAGGGTGTCGAGTTCTTCGTCCGACGCGTCGGTGTCGAGGGTGACGGTCAGGCGGATGGCCTGAAAGCCCACCGGCACTTCCTTCGAGATCCCGAGCGTGCCGCGGAAGTCCAGATCGCCTTCGGCCTCGAGACGGGCGTCACGCAGCGCGATACCGAGCGCCGTGGCCACCGCGTTCAGGGTCACGCCGGCACAGGCCACCAGCGCTTCGAGCAGCATGTCGCCGGAGCAGGCCGCCAGGCCGCTGCCGCCGGTGGCCGGGTGCAGGCCGGCGGTGACCAGGGCCTTGCCGGTCTCCACCTTGCAGCTGACGTTCTCGCCGAGGCTGCCGCGGGCGCGCAGGGTGACGAGGGCGGCGTCGGGTTCGTCCTTGTAGCGGGCCTTGAGCGGCGCTTGTTGGGCGCGCAGGTCGTCTGCGTTCATGGATCGGGTCTCCTGTGGTGGGTGCGTGTTGTCCGTGTGCGAATCGATTCTGCCCGAATCGGTTCATGGCCGGCACTCAAGCGGCCACTGGCTTGGCGAAGATCACCACCAGCAGCATCAGCGCCGCCAGTGCTGCAAAGGCGGCGACCCGCCAGCGGCGCTGCCCGTCGCTGTGCCGCTGCGCGGCGATGCGCGCGGCGAGGGCCGCCTGGAGCATGTAGTAGAGCGCGAAGGCGCGGGAGGCGAGGGTGACCACTTCGAAGATGTGGCTGGTCCAGATCAGGGCGATGGCCAGCGCGACGATGACCGGGTAGCCGGTGCGCGCGCTCACGCGCTTGCGGGTCTCCTTCTCGACCACGCCGCCGGCGCCGATGGTGTCGGCGATGGCGGCGCTGAACTGGCTCATGGCCGCGGCCACCACCAGCATGATGGGCAGCACCAGGGTGATGTTGCCGGACAGGCCGATGATGGCGGTCTCGTCCGGTGTGGTGCGGGTGTAGGGCCCCATCAGTGGCATGGCCAGGGCGACGAAGGCCAGGTAGATGACGCCGGCCAGCCCCTGGGCCAGACTCATGGAGCGGGCCCGCAGGCGCGCCGGATAGGTCGATTCCAGATACTTGGAGGTCTCGAAGCCCTGCACGATCAGCAGCATGCCGGCCAGCTCGCGCAGGGTGGTCCACAGGCCCGTGTCGGGCGTGTCCAGATCGCCGAGCGCGTAGCCGTGGCCCACGTCGTGCACCATGAGTCCGAGCAGCAGCGAGGCGATGATGGCCAGCTTGATGGTGACCGAGTATTCCTCCAGCCGCTCCAGGCCGAGCAGGCCGCGGCGCAGGCCGTAGAGGCCGATGAAGGCGAGGATGAGGGTGGCCAGCACGTCGGCGTTGAAGGGCGTGTAGGCGTGGATGCCGGTGAGCACGAAGCCGCACATCAGGCGGATGTAGAAGGTGATCGAGACCACGTAGGCGAGGGCGAGGGCGATGTCGGAGACGCGTTCGAGCGCCTGCACCGCCCGGTCCGGGGCGTCGCTGGCATGATGGCCGTCGTGGAGGATGTTGAAGCGGATGGCCGCGCCCAGCCAGAACGACAACAGCACGATGACGACGATGGCCACGAAGGCCCGGGCGCCGGCGATGTGGGCCAGCAGGGGCGCGACCACGAGGAAACCGCTGCCGATGATCGAGGCCAGCGGGGTGACCGTGGCCCGCCAGAACGGTGCGTCGCGCACCGTGGGCCGCAGCATCAGGGCGGCGATGAGTACGGCGACGACGAGCAGGATGCCGTCGAGCGTGGAGAAGTCGCCCGTGATCATCGGTGTGTTCCGCTCACTGCCGCTGCCTCGTAAGAAAACCGACGCCCCATGATGCCATGGGGCGCCGTCCGGATGCGTCTGGATGGCGCCATCCGCTACCGGGTGCGCACGATGCGCACCGAGCGGACCTGGTTGCGGATGTCCTTGGGCAGGCGACCGTCGCGGGTGATCTTCCCTTTGCCGCGCCGCGCGGCCATCCGGCGGCGCCGGCGGGCTCAGGCTTCCTTGTCGGCGAGGACGTCGCGCATGTCCGGAAAAATCAGCCAGGCGCCGTAGGACAGCATCCCCAGGACCACCGCCAGCAGGGCCGTGGACGAGAGCGTGTCGATCTCGACCGGTAGCGCCGCCTGCCGGAACTGGGCGAGCAGGTCGAGGTGGGCGGCGACATCCGACGGCTTGACCAGGGGCACCGCGGTCGACAGGTCGAAGCTGAGCGAATAGACCACGCCGAGCACGCTCAGCCACCAGGCATAGAGGATCTTGCGCAGCCCGAGCTTGAGCTGGGCGAGGCGATGGCGCGCCGCCGGCTTGATCGCGTAGTCGTCGGAGAGGTTGGTGTGGCGGTCCTCGATCTGGGCGACGGTGGTGTAGAGGAACACCGCCAGGGTCAGCGCCACGCCGCCCACGGTGAGGAACAGGCTGGCGTCGAGGCTGTTGTCGAGCTGGCACAGCGCGGTGCACAGGTCTTCGGTCATGGGGGCGGGTCTCCTGAGGGCGTGTGCGTCAGCTCAATTCCGGACCCCTCCGTTCTAGACCCGATTCCGCTTCCCGGCAATCCGGGTGTTGCCCGGGCGCTGGTCGTTCAGGCCGCGTCGGAGCGCGGCTCGGCCGCGGGCGTTGCGGCCACCACCCGGTTCCGGCCGGCGGCCTTGGCGCGATAGAGCGCCTGGTCCGCGCGCCGGAACAGGGCGTTGGTCTCCTCGTCGCCCTCGTGCTGGGCCACGCCGATGCTCACGGTGAGCTTCGGCAGCATCGGGTGGGTGGTCTGCTCGATGGTCTCGCGCAGCGCCTCGGCGAGGTGATGCGCGCACTCGAGCGGCGTGTCGGGCAGCAGGATCACGAACTCCTCGCCGCCCCAGCGGCACACCGTATCCGCCTTGCGCACCCGGGTCTCGAGGGTGTGTGCCAGCATTTTCAGGGTGGCGTCGCCCACGTCGTGGCCAAGCTGGTCGTTGATGGCCTTGAAGTGATCCGCGTCGAGGAAGATGACGCTGTATTCGTGCCCGTAGCGCAGCTTCTGTTCATGGGTGTAGTCGAGCAGGTGGAGGAACTGGCGCCGGTTCCAGGCGCCCGTCAGGGCGTCGCGCAAGGCGGCCTTCTCGAGCTTTTCCTCGAGACGCTTCTGCTCGGTGATGTCGTGGATGATGCACAGCATCAGGCGTCGGCCATCGATAACCAGCGGGCCGGCGTAGGTCTGCACATGGCGGGCGGTGCCGTCGGCCATGTGATGAATGAAATGCAGCGGCCGATGCCCGCCCGGCAGCTTGGCCACTTCCTGCATGACGGGCAGGACGTCGCGCCCGAGGGCGTTGATCTCCCAGGTGTGCTTGGTGCAGAAGACCTCGCGCGGGTAACCGTAGAAGCGTGTGGCGGCGTGATTGACGTCGATGATCCGGCCGTCATGATCCGGATCGATCAGCAGCATCGGCGCGGAGTTGGTGCGGAACAGGCGTTCGTAGAAGCTGCGCTCGTCGCCGCAGACGGGCATGGAGCACAGGCGGGCTTCGGTCGGCGAGCTGCCGATGCGGGGCGTCACGGGCGCGCCGATCAGGCCTTCGACCAGAATGGCCGGCCCCTGGGAGCCGTGCTCCACCAGCGACAGCTGGCAGCTCAGCGCGGTTTCGATCCCCTGCGCAAACACCGTCCACACCTCGATCACATGTTCGTTGGCGTACAGCGACGGCAGGTAGGAGACGAGCTTCTGTTCCGCGTGTGCCGAGTAGAGGCCCTCGCGCAGCTCGACCAGCTGGCGTCCATCGCTCATGGCTCGTGCTGCGGGATTGGCGAACAGGATGTCGTGATGCTCGGCCGCAAGGATCCAGACCGGGGTACTGAGCTGGTTCAGGATCTCGGTGTGCATGGGCGGGTTGGTGACGGCGTGAAGGGGCATGCGCTGGGCTGAAACGGGACGGGGCGTGCGGGAGGGGCTGGTCCGGATCCGTCTCCCCGTCGAACACGAGTCGCTATCTTACTCCGGATTTGACCGGGGTCACGAGCGCGGCGGCGCGCGGCACCCATCCAGGCCTGTGGCCATCAAGAATGGCGACCGAGCGGCCGTTAAACGCGGAGGGCCAAGAGTCCGTCACGACTATTTGAATCGAAGGAGTCCGTTGGATGCACCGTATGGCTAGAAGCTGTGTCGCCCTGCTTGCGGGTGTCTGGGTCTTTGCCTCCGCATCGGCCGCCGAGTGCCCGGTGGCGCGGCCGGTCAGCGTGGGCGTGGTGCCGCAACAGGCGCCGAGCGACCTGGCGCGCGCCTGGCTGCCCATTCTGTCGGCCATATCGAAGCGCAGCGGGTGTACCTTCCGCTTCGCCACGGCACCGACGATTCCCGAATTCGAGAAGCGCACCGCCGCCGGTGAGTACGACATCGCCTACATGAACCCTTATCACTACACGGTGTTCAGCCAGTCGCCGGGTTACCGGGCGTTCGCCAAGGAAAAAGGGCGGGCGCTCAAGGGGCTGCTGGTGGCCGCCAAGGGCGGTCCGGTCAAGCGCATGGCCGATCTGGACGGCCTCAAGGTGGCATTCCCGTCGCCGGCGGCCTTCGCGGCAACCATCATTCCGCTGGCGGAAATGAAGAAGGCCGGGGTGTCGGTCGAGCCGGTCTATGTCGCATCGCACGATTCGGTGTACCTGAACGTCTCGCGCGGCTTCTATCCGGCCGGCGGAGGCATCGTCCGCACGCTCAACGCGATCGCACCGGCGGTGCGCGACAGGTTGCAGGTCATCTGGGAGAGCCAGGCCTACGCGCCCCACGCCTTCGCGGCCCTGCCGGGGCTTGACGCGCGGGTGCGCACGGTCTTCTTCGACGGGATGCAGGCGCTGGAGTCCGATGCCTCCGGGCAGGCCATGCTCCATGTGCTGCGCTTCAAGGGCATCGAGGCGGCGGCGGATGCGGACTGGGATCCGATCCGCGCGCTCGATCTGCATGTGATCGCGCAGCCCCCGGGCCAATGACCGGCGTGCGGGAATGAAGCTGCGACACCTCTCGTTTCGCTGGAAGGCGATCATCGGGATCGCATTGATCGAGGCGGTTGCGCTGACGATGACGATCACGGCGGCGCTCGGGCAGATGGAACGCGGGCAGGCGCGGCAGATCCGCCAGAGCGCGGCGACCGCCATCGACCTCTATTCGGTGGCCATCAGTGATGCCTTGCTCTCCAGCGATCTGGCCAAGATCGAGGCGGTGTCGTCCGATCTGGTGACGCATGGCGGGGCGCAACTGGTCCGCGTGTTCGACATGGACGGGCGCCTGGTGGCCAGACAGGGCAAGGCGCTCGCGCTGGACCGGCCGTTCGACGCACAGAACGAACCGCTCGATCCGGACGGCGTCTTCGAGGTGGGGGACACCATCCGGGCCGGCGATGTGCCCATCGGGCGGGTCGAGATCGGGATCGAAAACACCGAGGCGCGAGCCGAACTGGGCAAGGCGCGGCGGCTCGCGGGTATCGCCGCGGTGACCGGCATGTGCCTGGCGGCCCTGTTCTCCTGGTTGCTGGGCGGCTGGTTGGCGCGCAGCATCTCGGGGCTGGCCGGGGCCGCCGAGCGCATTGCCGGGGGCGAGCTGGGCTCCCGCGCGCCGGAGCATGGCGAGAGCGAGGTGGTCTCCGTGGCGCGCTCCTTCAACCGCATGGCCGAGGCCCTCGAGCGTCGCGACCGCGAGCGCGAGGCGCTGCTCGGGCAGGCCGAGGCCGCGGCCGAGCAGGCCCGCCAGGCGGATCAGGCCAAGAGCAGTTTCCTGGCGGCCATGAGCCACGAAATCCGCACCCCGCTCAACGGCGTGATCGGCCTGGCACGGATCATCGCCGGGGAGGCGTCGGGCCGTTCCGGTCAGGACGTGCTGGTCGGCCAGCTCGTCGAGGCTTCGGATCAGCTGCGCCATGTGGTCGACGATGTGCTCGACTTCTCCAAGGTGGAGGCGGGGGCCCTGCAACTGGACTCGGCGCCATTCGATCCAGCACACATCCTGCAGGTGTGTCTGGCCGCCCATCGGGTGACGGCCCGCGAGCAGGGGATCGACATCGAGCTGACGGTCGACCCGGCCGGCCCCCTGCCGCCGGCGCTCGTGGGCGATGCCACGCGCCTGGCCCAGATCGTCAACAACTTCCTCTCCAACGCGGTGAAGTTTTCCCACCGTGGGCAGATCCGGGTGCATGCGTCGGCCACGCCGGTGGCCGACGCCGCCGCGGCAGCGCGCTTGCGGATCGAGGTGCAGGACAACGGGCCAGGCGTGGACCCGGCACAGATCGACGCCTTGTTCGAACCGTTCCGCCAGGCCGATGCCAGCATCAACCGGCGCCACGGCGGCACCGGGCTCGGGCTGACCATCTGCCGGCGTCTGGCGCGGGCCATGGGCGGCGACGTGGGCTGTCGCAACGCCGATCACGGTGCCGTGTTCTGGCTCGAGATCCCGTTCGGTGAGGTCGCCTCCGACAGCCTTCCGGTGCGTGCCGACGCCATCGATGAGGCGAGCGAGCGGCTCGACGGCCTGCGGATTCTGGTGGTGGACGACAACCGCATCAACCGCACCGTGGCCGAGCATGTGCTGCGCCGGGTCGGCGCCGAGGTGGTGGCGGTGGGCGATGGTGCCGACGGGGTGAAGACAGCGCTGCGTGAATCGGTCGATGCGGTGCTCATGGATCTGCAGATGCCCGAGGTCGATGGCAAGGCCGCAACCCGCCAGATTCTCGACGCCCTGGGCGAGGAGGCGCCCCCCATCATCGCGCTGACCGCGAATGCGCTGGCCGAGGAGCGCGCCGAGTGCCTCGCCATCGGGATGGTCGACTACCTCACCAAGCCTTTCGATGCGCGCGCCGTGGTGCACGCCGTGCGCGCGGTGGCGCAACGGCCTCCGCCCGAGGCGTCGCGCACGCCGGTGGCGACAGAGGACCTCCGGTGGTCCCGCGCGGCGCCGTTCGAAGAGTTCGACCACGACGCGGCCATCCGTCGGTTCGGGGGGACGAGGCACTGCTGCGCGAGGTGCTCGAAGTGAATCTCGAGACGCTCGAGGCCCTGGGCGATGCCTCGGTGCCGCGTCTCGAAGACGATTCCGAGGCCGAGCGGCAGGCGCTGGCCCGATGGCTGCATTCGACCAAGGGCGCGCTGGCGAGCGTCGGCCTGCAGGCCCTCGCCAAGGCCATCGAGGAGGCCGAGCGTGATGTGAGCGATGGGGCGGTCCCGGCGCCCCGCGTCAATGACACGGTCGAAGCCATCGGGCGGCGGCTCGGACCCGCCGTGGCCGAGTTGCGTCGCTATCTGGAGACGCCGGTCTGCTCCGGCTGAAAGCGCACCGCCAAGGCCTGCATGGCCGCCTGACGCTCCGCTGTATCTTCCCGGCGGCCATGACTCAGTGAGCTCCACTCGGGATGCGCGCGTGCCTTCTCGAGCGCGGCCGGCAAGTCGCCAGCGGTCCATTGCTGAACCGGTGCGGTGGACAGGTCGATGGGCCCCTGGGCCGCATGACCCCGACCGGCCAGCGCCTGCAGCAGTGCCTGCTGGCGCGCCGCGAGTACGCGCACGATGGCGTCGTCCACGGTGAGCTCCCGCGCGCCGGTGAGCTTGCCCTTGAGCCGGTTGCCGAATTCGCTGACGCTCTGCCAGGTGCCGCCCAGCAGTGCACCCAGCGCCGCAGCAGTCCCCAGGGTCAGGCCCCCGGTGAGCAGATCGATCCCGACACCGGCGGCGGCGCCCGCCGCCGCGCCCTTGCCAATGCTCACCCCCATGATGCGCAGTGTTTCGGTGCTGAACAGGTCGTCCTCCCAGCGTCCGTCGAGCAGGGGCAGGGGCGCGTTGTGGACGTCGTTGCGGTCGAAGCCGTACAGATCGAGCAAGGCATCGACGCAGCGCTGCTCGCGCTGCCGCACGTCGCCATGCAGCTGACGTACGGCGGCTGCGAGGTGCTCGTCGTCCGCGTCCACCTGGCGCCGTGCCGCGGCGGTGTCGAGAACCAGTTCGGCCACCAGCCGCGCCGCGGCCTCGCGCCGGCGCGCCGCGTCCGCCTCGCGGCAGGCGACGAGGGTCTCGAGCGCCTCGCGCCGCGCCGGCAGCAGCGTGGCCAGCGCCTCGTACAGACGGCGTTCGCCACCGGCCTCGGGGGCGACGGTGTCGAACCGGATCTGCGCGTGCAGCCCCACGCGGGCAAGCATCTGCTGCCAGTCCGGCGCGTGGTTGGCGGCGCTGTGGATGAAGTTGAGCACCGGCAGTAACGGGCGCGCGCAGGCGGCCAGCAGGCTCAGTTCGTCCCGATGCTTGGGCAGCACCGGATCACGCACGTCGATCACGTAGAAGCCGGCGTCGCTGTCCATGAGCTGGCGCAGCACCTTGGCTTCCTGTTCGAAGCGGCCCTTCGCCTCCGGGCTGTCGAGCAAGCGCTTGAGCCGATCGGGGCCGTCGAGGCGCGCCTCGGGCGGCGCGAGCACGTCGAGGTAATCGAGCAGGGCGATGGCATCCTCCATGCCCGGGGTGTCGAACAGGGTGGCGACCGGCCGGTCGTCCGCCATCAAGCGCGCCCCTTCCACATGGCGCGTGGTGCTCGGCCGGTTGGAGACCTCGCCGAAGCGGGTGTCGCGCAACAGGGTACGCAGCAGGGAGGTCTTGCCCGTGTTGGTGTGGCCGACCACGGCAATGCGCAAGGGCTCAGTCATCGTCTGCTTCCAGCCAGTGCCGGGCCGTGGTGGCCTCGGCGAGGATGTCGTCGGCGCCCACCCCGAGCCGCTCGAGGGCGTCGCGCCAGATTGGCTCGCGCTCGGCGACGAGCTCGCCGCGACACAGCCAGACGCCCAGGCGCTGGCTGTAGCGACTCAGTTCGGCCAGCAGCGCGAGCGCCCCGCGGTCGGGCGACAGGCGCGCGTCGACCGCCACCAGCAGACGTTCGACCGGATGTGCGGCCAGGGCGTCGAGCGCTGCGCGCCGGGCGTCACGGGTATCCAGCCGCCCCCCCGTTTGCGCAACCGGCAGGGCCGCGGGCGGCCAGGGCAGATCCGGCCCGAGCTCGAGCGCGAGCGCCTGTCGGGCGTGATCGCTGATTTCGGTGCCATGGTCGGTATGAAACGTGGGCAGTTGCCCGGGGGCGGCATCGCTGACCCCGGCGGCCTCGGTGGGGGGCGACAGATGGCGGGCGAGGCGGGCGTAGCCGGGATCATCCAGATCCAGCCGGAAATGGCGGCGAAAGCCGCGCCAGCGCCAGGCACACCAGGCCCACAGGAGCGCCCGTGGGAGCAATCCGTAAACGACCAGAGCGGAGGTGAGCCAGGCTGACCATAGCTGGCGATCGGCGGCGAAGGGGGCCGCACCACCCGCGCGGTGCACGGCCGCCGCATCCGGCATCGGTAGCCCCAGCAGGCCCGGGAGCACTCCCAGCGCCCGGGTCAGATGAACGAAGACCTCTTCGGACAGAATGGTCGTCTCCCAGACAAAGCCGTAGCGTCGGGTGGCGAGCAGCGCCAATAGGCTGGCCAGGGCGGATACGAGGGTCAGCGTCCACAGCCCGTGGCTCAGTCGCCCAAGCCAGGCCGTGAGCACGCCATGTCGCTGCCCCATGTCCACGAGCGCCCGCGGCAGCCAGGTCTCATCGCGACGGCGACCGAGGCGGCCAGTCAGATCCAGCCACAGGCGACCGGCCAGGGACGCGCCGCGGGAGCCAAGGCCCACGGCGGCCGCCAGCCAGATCAGCAGCGTGAGCCCATGAAGGCCGAGCAGGCCGGTCAGCGCCCAGATCACGTTGACCGGCCGCTGACCGTCGCCGAGCACCGACGCGCCGAGACCGATGCCGGTGACGATCGCCGCGACGCCGAGCCCGAGTGCCACCAGTTGCGCATGCTGGCGCCAGCGCCGGAGCGCGTCGGCCATGCCGCCGCGCGTCTCGTCCAGCACGCGGGCGCGCTGGCAGACGCGTTGCTCCAGCGAGCCGCCGCCGGTCCGGGCGGCGCGGTTGGCATCCGCAGCGTCCAGCGGGCCGAGCGCCTGCTCGCGCAGGCGAGTGGCTTCGGCCAGCCAGCGCAGTTCGAAAGCGTCGAGGGGATCCGGGGTCACGGTGTCAGGGCGGGTGTCCGATACACAGAGGCCCGCATAGGATACCGTGGCGGCGCGGTGGCCGAGCGCCATCTTCCCGTCGTGATCAGGCGATTGATTTGCCGGTGGTTTCCGGTTAGAATCGCGGGCTTTCCTTCGCTCCACCGGGCACGCATGACCGGGGGCTGCTTTTTGGTAACCACGAGGAGTGTGCATGCGCCACTACGAAATCGTCTTCATTGTCCACCCGGATCAGTCCGAACAGGTGCCGGCCATGGTCGAGCGTTATCGCTCGGTCGTCGAATCCAAGGGTGGCGTGATCCACCGCCTGGAAGACTGGGGTCGTCGCCAGCTGGCCTATCCGATCCAGAAAATCCACAAGGCACACTACGTGCTCATGAACATCGAGGCCGATCAGGAAACCCTGGCCGAACTCGAACACGCGTTCAAGTTCAACGATGCCGTGCTGCGTCACCTGACCGTGATCATGAAAAAGGCCGTGACCGACCCGTCCCCGATGATGAAGGACGAGAAGTCGCGCTCCCTGACCGGCGGCAATGCCGACGACAAGGACGAAGCCTCTTCCAAGGAAGAAGCGACCGAGGAATAAACCAGCGTGAGCAACACGCTGCGCATCGTGGGTCGGCTCGTTGAGCTGGCGCCGATGCGATACACCCCCGCCGGGGTGCCCGTGGTCAGCTGCATTGTGGGACATGTGTCCCGGCAGACGGAGAACGGGGTCGAGCGGGATGTGGAATGCGAGTTGCCCGCAGTCGCGCTGGGGGACATGGCCAGGCAGCTGGGTGTCGCCCGATGTGACTGGATGGTTGAAGCCACCGGCTTTCTCGCCGCGAAAAGCAAGCGAAGCAGGGCGCCGGTGCTGCATATAACGAACATCAAATTTTTGGAAGGAATCGACAATGGCTTTCAAACCGAAGGGTCGAGGTAATCGTGGTGGCCGCGGAGGCGGTCTGTTCAAGCGCCGCAAGTTCTGCCGCTTCACCGCCGAGAAGATCGAAGAGATCGACTACAAGGATGTGGATCTGCTGAAGGACTTCATCACCGAGACCGGCAAGATCATGCCGGCCCGCATCACCGGTACCAAGGCCGGCTACCAGCGTCAGCTGTCGACCGCCGTCAAGCGCGCCCGCTTCCTGGCGCTGCTGCCTTACACCGATCTGCACAAGTAATCGGGGGAATTCGACATGCAAATCATTCTGCTCGAGAAGGTTGGCAAGCTCGGTAATCTGGGCGACGTGGTCAAGGTCAAGGACGGTTATGCCCGTAACTTCCTGATCCCGCAGGGCAAGGCCAAGCGTGCCACCGAATCCAACATGGCCGAATTCGAAGCCCGTCGCGCCGAACTGGAAAAGGCGCAGGCCGACAAGCTGGCTGCCGCTCAGGCGCTGGCCGAGAAGCTCGAAGGCTTGATGGTTCAGATCACCCGCAATGCCGGCATGGACGGTCGTCTGTTCGGTTCCGTGACCAACGCCGATGTGGCCGAAGCGCTCGAAGCGCAGGGCTTCGAGATCGAGCGCAGCTCGATCCGCATGCCGGAAGGCCCGCTCAAGGCCGTTGGCGACGTGCAGCTCGAAGTCGGTCTGCATTCCGACGTGGTGACCACCATCACCGTCTCGGTGCTGGGCGAGCAGCAGTAAGCGCGTTCCGCACCAAGAAAAAGGGCTGCCTGGTGCAGCCCTTTTTTGTTTTCGATTAGGCAAAATGCCGCATCATGGATGCCATGCAAGTAGACCACGAAGTCGCCGCCCTTAAGCTCCCCCCGCACTCGCTCGAAGCCGAACAGTCGCTGCTCGGTGGCTTGCTGCTGGACAACGCCGCCTGGGACAAGGTCGCGGATCTGGTGGCGGAGGGTGATTTCTACCGCGACGATCATCGGCGCATCTTCAGGCATATCGCCCGACTCATCGAGATGGCCAAACCGGCCGATGTGGTGACGGTGTTTGAATCGTTGCAGAAAAGCGGAGAGGCGGATCAGGCGGGCGGCCTGGCCTATCTGGGCGAGATTGCGAACAACACGCCATCGGCAGCGAATATCCGGCGTTATGGCGAAATCGTCCGTGAGCGCGCGATCCTGCGGGCGCTCGTCACCGTCGGCGACGAGATCGCCGCCAGCGCGCTGACCCCCGCAGGCAAAGACGCCTCGACCCTGCTCGATGAAGCGGAGGCGCGGGTCTTCGAGATTGCCGAGGAGGGTGCGCGTCAGCAAGCGGGTTTTACGCCGATTCAGCCGATTCTCGGGCAGGTGGTCGATCGCATCCAGGAACTCTACGACCGCGATTCACCTTCCGAAACGACCGGTGTGCCCACGGGGCTCGCGGATCTGGATGAGCTGACCTCGGGCCTGCACGCGACCGACATGATTGTCGTCGCCGGTCGTCCAGGGATGGGCAAGACCACGTTCGCGCTCAACGTGGCCGAACATGTTGCGATCGAAAGTCACCTGCCCGTCGCGATCTTTTCCATGGAGATGCCGGGCACACAGCTGGCGAACCGCTTCATCTCGTCGGTGGGGCGGCTGGACCAGTCACGGCTCAAGACCGGCAAGCTCACCGATGACGACTGGCAGCGCCTGACCTACGCGCTCGGAAAGTTGCACGAGGCCCCGATCTACATCGACGAGACGCCGGGCCTCAATCCGATCGACCTGCGCGCCCGGGCGCGGCGCCTGCATCGCCAGTGCGGCAAGCTCGGCCTGATCGTGGTCGACTACCTCCAGCTGATGTCCTCCCTCAAGCAGAGCGACAACCGCGCGGCGGAGCTGTCGGAGATATCGCGATCCATCAAGGGGTTGGCGAAGGAGCTGAAGGTTCCGATCATGGCGCTGTCCCAGCTCAACCGAAGTCTCGAACAGAGGCCGAACAAGCGGCCGGTCATGTCCGATCTGCGGGAATCGGGGGCAATCGAGCAGGACGCGGACATCATCATGTTTGTGTACCGGGATGAGATCTACAATCCCGATTCGCCGGACAAGGGGTCGGCAGAGCTCATTATCGGCAAGCATCGTAACGGCCCCACGGGCATGGTACGCATGACTTTCATCGGCGAGTACACCCGCTTCGAGAACTTCGTCGGCCAGCCCGAGTACTGATTTTTCGAACGTTTGTTGCAGGCAGTTGACAGCCGCTCCGGAGTCTCTATAATTCGCCCCTCTTCGCGCTTCTGAGTTGTTTTGGTGGTGCGTTGGTTGGTCTCTGCGGCGTTGATCGTTAGGCGTTTGCGGGGGTTGACGAGGAGTTGAGAAGTTGTCAGAATCTCGCTTCTTCGCTGAACGGACGTGAGTTGTTCAGCGGCTCTTTAAAAATTTGGACAACCGATAGGTGTGGGTGCTTGGTCTTTGTCGGTAGCGACCTTCGGGTCGCGAGAGTTTCACAAAGATTGAGCATTCATGTCAGTTTTCTGACTTTGAGTGCGAACAGGTATTGAACTTAAGAGTTTGATCCTGGCTCAGATTGAACGCTGGCGGCATGCTTTACACATGCAAGTCGAACGGTAACGGGGGGAGCTTGCTTCCTGCCGACGAGTGGCGAACGGGTGAGTAATGCATCGGAACGTACCCAGTCGTGGGGGATAGCCCGGCGAAAGCCGGATTAATACCGCATACGCCCTTTGGGGGAAAGCGGGGGATCTTCGGACCTCGCGCGATTGGAGCGGCCGATGTCGGATTAGCTAGTAGGTGGGGTAAAGGCTCACCTAGGCGACGATCCGTAGCTGGTCTGAGAGGATGATCAGCCACACTGGGACTGAGACACGGCCCAGACTCCTACGGGAGGCAGCAGTGGGGAATTTTGGACAATGGGCGAAAGCCTGATCCAGCCATGCCGCGTGAGTGAAGAAGGCCTTCGGGTTGTAAAGCTCTTTCAGGTGGAAAGAAATGGCGCTGTCTAATACATGGCGTCGATGACGGTACCACCAGAAGAAGCACCGGCTAACTACGTGCCAGCAGCCGCGGTAATACGTAGGGTGCGAGCGTTAATCGGAATTACTGGGCGTAAAGCGTGCGCAGGCGGTTGTGTAAGACAGGTGTGAAATCCCCGGGCTTAACCTGGGAACTGCGCTTGTGACTGCACGGCTAGAGTACGGCAGAGGGGGGTGGAATTCCACGTGTAGCAGTGAAATGCGTAGAGATGTGGAGGAACACCGATGGCGAAGGCAGCCCCCTGGGCCTGTACTGACGCTCATGCACGAAAGCGTGGGGAGCAAACAGGATTAGATACCCTGGTAGTCCACGCCCTAAACGATGTCGACTAGTTGTTCGGAGAGGCAACTTTCTGAGTAACGCAGCTAACGCGTGAAGTCGACCGCCTGGGGAGTACGGTCGCAAGATTAAAACTCAAAGGAATTGACGGGGACCCGCACAAGCGGTGGATGATGTGGATTAATTCGATGCAACGCGAAAAACCTTACCTACCCTTGACATGCCAGGAACTTTCCAGAGATGGATTGGTGCCTTCGGGAACCTGGACACAGGTGCTGCATGGCTGTCGTCAGCTCGTGTCGTGAGATGTTGGGTTAAGTCCCGCAACGAGCGCAACCCTTGTCATTAGTTGCCATCATTTGGTTGGGCACTCTAATGAGACTGCCGGTGACAAACCGGAGGAAGGTGGGGATGACGTCAAGTCATCATGGCCCTTATGGGTAGGGCTTCACACGTCATACAATGGTCGGTACAGAGGGTTGCCAAGCCGCGAGGTGGAGCCAATCCCAGAAAGCCGATCGTAGTCCGGATCGTAGTCTGCAACTCGACTGCGTGAAGTCGGAATCGCTAGTAATCGCGGATCAGAATGCCGCGGTGAATACGTTCCCGGGTCTTGTACACACCGCCCGTCACACCATGGGAGTGGGTTTCACCAGAAGTAGGTAGCTTAACCTTCGGGAGGGCGCTTACCACGGTGAGATTCATGACTGGGGTGAAGTCGTAACAAGGTAGCCGTATCGGAAGGTGCGGCTGGATCACCTCCTTTCCAGAGAAAAGCCCTCAGGGGCCAAGTATCCACAACCTATCGGTTGTTCAATGCGTAGCTCGCGCACCCGAGAAGTGGGGTCTGTAGCTCAGCCGGTTAGAGCACCGTCTTGATAAGGCGGGGGTCGTTGGTTCGAACCCAACCAGACCCACCAACGATCAAGATGGGGGATTAGCTCAGCTGGGAGAGCACCTGCTTTGCAAGCAGGGGGTCGTCGGTTCGATCCCGTCATCCTCCACCAATCCCCTTTGGGGCTCGGTTGTCCAGCGCGGTGAAGCGTCAGCAGTGTGGGCTCGGTCGAGCCGATAGTGCTGACGTTTTACATGATCTTCGGGTCATGGCGTTCTTTAACAATTTGGAAGAAGTCGAATGTATCGTCGGTTCGTAAGAACCGGCGAATCACACAGTAGTAAGTTTTATGTTGTGTGATTGCATCGTTTCCTGTCTGTTTGCGAACCAGCGGCAGGCGGGAAGCACAACCGAGGCGCTTAAAAGTTCTTCTTGTAACCGAAGTCTTTGGCCGGAAGGTCAGAGCTCAAGGTTATAGGATCAAGCGACTAAGTGCATGTGGTGGATGCCTTGGCGATCACAGGCGATGAAGGACGTGTAAGCCTGCGAAAAGCTGCGGGGAGCTGGCAATAGAGCTTTGATCCGCAGATGTCCGAATGGGGAAACCCGGCCCTTTTGGGTCATCCCGTACTGAATACATAGGTACGTGGAAGCGAACGCGGCGAACTGAAACATCTAAGTAGCCGTAGGAAAAGAAATCAACCGAGATTCCCGAAGTAGCGGCGAGCGAACCGGGAACAGCCTGTACGACTAAACCAGTAACTCAGCAAAACGGGATGGAAAGCCCGGCCATAGAAGGTGATAGCCCTGTATGCGAAGGGTCGCTGGCGGGTCTGAGCGTACGACAAGTAGGGCGGGACACGTGTAATCCTGTCTGAATATGGGGGGACCATCCTCCAAGGCTAAATACTCGTGATCGACCGATAGTGAACCAGTACCGTGAGGGAAAGGCGAAAAGAACCCCGGGAGGGGAGTGAAATAGATCCTGAAACCGCATGCATACAAACAGTGGGAGCCCCTTCGTGGGGTGACTGCGTACCTTTTGTATAATGGGTCAGCGACTTACGTTCAGTTGCAAGCTTAACCGAATAGGGGAGGCGTAGCGAAAGCGAGTCTGATAAGGGCGAATGAGTAGCTGGATGTAGACCCGAAACCAGATGATCTATCCATGGCCAGGATGAAGGTGCGGTAACACGCACTGGAGGTCCGAACCCACTAATGTTGAAAAATTAGGGGATGAGCTGTGGATAGGGGTGAAAGGCCAAACAAATCTGGAAATAGCTGGTTCTCCCCGAAAACTATTTAGGTAGTGCGTCGTGCGGACACTTCCGGGGGTAGAGCACTGTCATCGTTGGGGGGTCACTGCGATTTACCCCGCGATAGCAAACTCCGAATACCGGAAAGTGATACACGGCAGACAGACAGCGGGTGCTAACGTCCGTTGTCAAGAGGGAAACAACCCAGACCGCCAGCTAAGGTCCCAAATGATCAGTTAAGTGGTAAACGAGGTGGGAAGGCACAGACAGCTAGGAGGTTGGCTTAGAAGCAGCCACCCTTTAAAGAAAGCGTAATAGCTCACTAGTCGAGTCGTCCTGCGCGGAAGATGTAACGGGGCTCAAACTGATAACCGAAGCTGCGGATGCGTGCTTGCACGCATGGTAGGGGAGCGTTCTGTAAGCCTGCGAAGGTGTCTCGTAAGGGATGCTGGAGGTATCAGAAGTGCGAATGCTGACATGAGTAGCGATAAAGGGTGTGAAAAGCACCCTCGCCGAAAACCCAAGGTTTCCTGCGCAACGTTCATCGGCGCAGGGTGAGTCGGCCCCTAAGGCGAGGCAGAAATGCGTAGTCGATGGGAAACAGGTCAATATTCCTGTACCGATTTTAGATGCGATGGGGGGACGGAGAAGGTTAGGCCAGCCGGGTGTTGGATGTCCCGGTTCAAGCGTGTAGTCGTGCCTGGTAGGCAAATCCGCCGGGCTTAGATGAGACGTGATAACGAGGATTCATTGAATCCGAAGTGGTCGATACCATGCTTCCAGGAAAAGCCTCTAAGCTTCAGTCTAAAATCGACCGTACCGCAAACCGACACAGGTGGGTAGGTTGAAAATACCAAGGCGCTTGAGAGAACTCAGGAGAAGGAACTCGGCAAATTGACACCGTAACTTCGGGAGAAGGTGTGCCCCTTGTATGTGAAACCCCTGCGGGTGGAGCAGAAGGGGGCCGCAGAGAATCGGTGGCTGCGACTGTTTATTAAAAACACAGCACTCTGCAAACACGAAAGTGGACGTATAGGGTGTGACGCCTGCCCGGTGCCGGAAGGTTAAGTGATGGGGTGCAAGCTCTTGATCGAAGCCCCGGTAAACGGCGGCCGTAACTATAACGGTCCTAAGGTAGCGAAATTCCTTGTCGGGTAAGTTCCGACCTGCACGAATGGCGTAACGATGGCCACACTGTCTCCTCCTGAGACTCAGCGAAGTTGAAATGGTTGTGAAGATGCAATCTCCCCGCGGCTAGACGGAAAGACCCCATGAACCTTTACTGCAGCTTTGCATTGGACTTTGACGTCACTTGTGTAGGATAGGTGGGAGGCTTTGAAGCGGGAACGCCAGTTTCCGTGGAGCCAACCTTGAAATACCACCCTGGTGTCGTTGAGGTTCTAACCTTGGTCCGTGAATCCGGATCGGGGACCGTGCATGGTGGGCAGTTTGACTGGGGCGGTCTCCTCCTAAAGGGTAACGGAGGAGTACGAAGGTCTCCTAGGTACGGTCGGACATCGTACTGATAGTGCAATGGCAAAAGGAGGCTTGACTGCGAGACCCACAAGTCGAGCAGGTGCGAAAGCAGGTCATAGTGATCCGGTGGTTCTGTATGGAAGGGCCATCGCTCAACGGATAAAAGGTACTCTGGGGATAACAGGCTGATTCCGCCCAAGAGTTCACATCGACGGCGGAGTTTGGCACCTCGATGTCGGCTCATCACATCCTGGGGCTGTAGCCGGTCCCAAGGGTATGGCTGTTCGCCATTTAAAGTGGTACGTGAGCTGGGTTTAAAACGTCGTGAGACAGTTTGGTCCCTATCTGCCGTGGGCGCTGGAAGTTTGAGAGGGCCTGCTCCTAGTACGAGAGGACCGGAGTGGACGCACCTCTGGTGTACCGGTTGTCACGCCAGTGGCATCGCCGGGTAGCTAAGTGCGGAAGAGATAACCGCTGAAAGCATCTAAGCGGGAAACTCGCCTCAAGATGAGACTTCCCTCGTGACTCGATCACGCTCAAGGGTCGTCCAAGACCAGGACGTTGATAGGTCGGGTGTGGAAGCGCAGTAATGCGTTAAGCTAACCGATACTAATTGCCCGTGAGGCTTGATCCTATAACCTTGAGAACTAATAATTACGCCTCAATGCAATCACACACGTGATTCACATCCGATTTCTTCCAGTTGCGCTCCGACAGTCAAATACTGTCAGAGCAAAAGTCAAAGTCTGACGACAATAGCGTTCCGGAACCACCCCTTCCCATCCCGAACAGGACCGTGAAACGGAACCGCGCCGATGATAGTGCCCATACGGGTGTGAAAGTAGGTCATCGTCAGACTAACAAACAAAAACCCCGCCTCATCAACACGATGACGCGGGGTTTTTTATTGCGCGGAAAATACGAAAGGAAGTGATCCGTTGCCGGGAGGCTTCCGAAATCGTCGACAGTACGCGCGTGAAGTTTTCAACAGGGGCAGACTGACGTAAGCTGTGCTCCCCTGCTGCTGGACGACTCACTTCGTATGCGTGCTCTTCGCCCGTACTGCTTTTCCATTCTGTGCCTGCTCGTGTCGACCGTGGCGTACTGCGACGAAGCTCGTGTCGAACTCTTTGCCGGAATGTTCAGGATTTCTGCGGAGGTGGCCAGCGACTATTCGTCACGCGCCCTCGGCCTGATGAACCGATCGGTCATGCCGAAACACGAGGGCATGATCTTCGTGTATCCGGACAAGGGCTTGCACTGCATGTGGATGAAGGACACGCTCATTCCACTGTCTGTCGCATTTCTCGACGACAACGGCGAGATCATCAACGTCGAGCGGATGTCGCCGCAGACCGAGACCAGCCACTGTGCCAAGGCGCCGGCGCGGTTTGCGCTCGAAATGAATGCTGGATGGTTCGAATCGAAAGGTCTCGGCCCCGGCACGAAGATCAAGGGCGTTGGCTCGTTGCCCAAGGGGCGCTGATACGCTCCGTTCAGGTCGAACGTGACGCCTCGCCGGAATTGGGGCGTTTTTTCCGGGTTTATCTACACGGCTGACTGACCTCGGCGGTTCGATAATGCGATCAGTTGCCGTTCCGTGCGATCGGCTCTGAATGCATGACCGGAGCGTCACGTGGCCGAAGAGAGCGATCTCGAGAAGACCGAACCACCATCACCACGACGGTTGGAGCAGGCCCGCGAGGAAGGGCAGGTTCCGCAGTCGCGCGAGCTGTCGACCTTTTTGATCATGATGGCGGGTGTGACGGTGATGTGGGTCATCGGTCAGTGGCTGTCCGGACGCGTCGTTTCCATGGTCAAGATGGGTCTCGTCTTCGATGCGGCAACCGCCAAGGACACGACGCGCATGGTGCTCGAGCTGCGCGAGATTCTCACCGATGCGCTGTTGACCGTCATGCCGCTGTTTCTGGTGCTCATGGTCGCCGCGGTGGGCGCTCCCATCCTGATGGGAGGGCTGGTGTTCGCGCCCAAGGCCTTGCAGCTCAAGCTCGACCGCCTCGATCCGCTCAAGGGCTTGGAGCGCATGTTTTCGGTGCACGGCCTGGCTGAACTGGTCAAGGCGCTGCTCAAGGCGATCCTGGTGGGTGGGGTGGGGGCTTGGTCCATCTGGCGCGAAAAGGACCATATGCTGGCGCTGATGACCCAGCCGTTGAACGTGAGTCTCCCGGATTTCGCCCAGACCGTATTGTTTTCTTCCCTGCTCGTGGTCACCAGTCTGGCCTTGCTGGCAGCGCTGGATGTCCCGTTCCAGCTCTGGCAATACAACAACAAACTGAAGATGACCCGCGAGGAGCTGCGTCAGGAGCAGAAGGAGAGCGAGGGTGATCCACAGCTCAAGGCGCGGGTGCGCAACGCGCAGCGCGAGATGGCCCGTCGACGCATGATGGCCGAGGTGCCGAAGGCGGACGTGGTGGTCACCAACCCGACACATTACGCTGTGGCGTTGCGCTACGACGCGGCAAAAATGGGGGCGCCGGTGGTCGTGGCCAAAGGCGCCGATGCGGTCGCGCAGAAAATTCGCGAGCTGGCCAGGGAGCATAAGGTCCCCCTGCTCGAGGCGCCGCCGCTGGCGCGGGCGTTGTTTCGGCACTGCGACATAGAACACGCCGTTCCCGCAGCGCTGTACACCGCAGTGGCCGAGGTGATGGCCTACGTGTATCAACTCAACCACTGGCTCGAAAACGGCGGCCTGCCGCCAGTCGAGCCCTCCGAACTGCCGGTTCCGTCTGACATGGATCCGGGGCCGACGCCTGCCTGAGTGGGCCACTTGGTGAAGAAATTCGATGGATAACGCATTCAGCCTGCGCTCCCTGATGTCTCCCAACGCGCTGCGGCAGATGGCCGCGCCGATCCTCATCGTCATGATCCTGGCGATGATGGTGCTGCCGCTGCCAGCGTTCCTGCTCGATCTGTTCTTCACCTTCAACATCTCCATGTCGATCATGGTGATGCTGGTGTCGATGTACACCCGGCGGCCGCTCGACTTCTCCGTATTCCCGACGGTGTTGCTGGTGACCACCTTGCTGCGTCTGAGCCTGAACGTGGCTTCGACGCGGATCGTGCTGCTCGAGGGCCATACCGGTCCCGACGCTGCGGGCAAGGTGATCGAGGCCTTCGGTCACTTTCTCGTCGGCGGCAATACCGCGGTGGGCCTGGTGGTGTTCACGATCCTCACGGTGATCAACTTCGTCGTGATCACCAAGGGTGCGGGGCGCATCGCCGAGGTGAGCGCCCGCTTCACCCTGGACGCCATGCCCGGCAAGCAGATGGCCATCGACGCAGACCTGAATGCGGGTCTGATCGACGACAAGGAGGCCAAGCGACGGCGCGCCGAAATCGGCCAGGAATCCGACTTCTACGGCGCCATGGACGGTGCGTCCAAGTTTGTGCGTGGTGACGCGGTCGCGGGCATTCTGATCCTGTTGATCAACGTGGCGGGGGGCCTCATCGTCGGGGTGATGCAGCACGACATGGCCTTGTCCCAGGCGGCCGAGAACTACACTCTGCTGACCATCGGTGACGGCCTCGTGGCGCAGATCCCGGCGCTCATCATCTCGGTGGCGGCCGGTCTCGTGGTCTCGCGCGTCGGCGACGAGGGCGAGATCGGCGGGCAGGTCGTGCGCCAGGTGTTCGCCAACCCGACGATCATGATGCTCACCGCCGCCATTCTCGGTGTGCTGGGTCTGATCCCCGGCATGCCGAATCTGGTCTTCATCCTGCTTGCCTCGATCTTCGGCGGGCTGGCCTGGTGGCGCATGAAGCATCCGCCGGAAAAAGAAGAGGAGGTCAAGAAGCCGACGCCCGAGGCCGTTGCCCAGGCCACCGAAGCGTCGCAGGAGGCCAGCTGGAACGACGTATCGCCGGTGGACGTGCTCGGCCTGGAAGTCGGCTACCGGCTCATTCCCATGGTGGACAAGGCCCAGGACGGCGAGCTGCTCAAGCGCATTCGCGGGCTGCGCAAGAAGTTCGCGCAGGAGGTGGGCTTCCTCGCCGCGCCGGTGCACATCCGCGACAATCTCGAGCTCAAACCCAATGCCTATCGGGTCGCCCTCAAGGGGGTCGAAGTGGGCAGCGGCGAGGCATATCCGGGCCAGCTGCTGGCGATCAATCCGGGGCGCGTCGCCGGCACCCTGTCCGGGCGCGAGACGACCGATCCGGCTTTCGGTCTGCCGGCGGTGTGGATCGACGCGGGCCAGCGCGAGCAGGCCCATGCGCTCGGTTACACGGTGGTGGACGCCAGTACCGTCGTCGCCACGCACCTGAACCACGTGATCCTGGAGCATGCGGCGGAGCTGCTCGGGCGCCAGGAGACGCAGGCGCTGCTCGATCATATCGGCAAGGACTCGCCCAAGCTGGTCGAGGATCTGGTTCCCAAGCAACTGCCCATCGCCACCGTCCAGCGGGTGCTGCAGAACCTCCTCGAAGAGGGCGTCAACATCCGCGACATGCGTACCATCACCGAGGTGCTCGCCGAGCATGCGCCGCATGTCCAGGACGCCCTCGAACTCACCTCCCGGGTCCGCCAGGCCTTGGGCCGCGCCATCGTCCAGGGGCTGTTCCCGGGCGATGCGGAGGTACAGGTGCTCGCTCTCGATCCGACCCTGGAACGGGTGCTCATGCAGGCCGTGTCGGCGGGCGGTGGCGAAGGCGGCGCCATCGAGCCGGGGCTTGCGGATACCCTGCTCAAGCAGACCATGGCACTGGCCGAACGCCAGGAGAGCACGGGGCTGCCGCCGGTGCTGCTGGTGCCGGCGCCGCTGCGCTGGTTGCTCTCGCGCTTTCTGCGCCGATCGGTGCCTTCCCTCAAGGTGGTGGCCAATACCGAGGTGCCGGAAAACCGCATGATCCGCGTCACCGGCATGGTCGGGGCGGCCGGCTGAGACGACACCCGGCAAAAGCTGCCGGCAAGAAATAAGGGGGCAGTTCCCCTTTATTCCTCCCTTTTGCTTGACGGGGCGCTCCCCATAATGAAGCCATGAAACGCACGTCCGCGATGCGGACGAAAAAAGGCTTCGGAGAGCCCCATGAACGTCAAGCGCTACTTTGCCCAAACCGCCCGCGAGGCCCTTCGCCAGCTCAAGGAAGAGCTCGGCGCGGACGCAATCGTGCTGTCGAACCGCTCCGTCAACGGCGGTGTCGAGATCGTCGCGCTGCCGGCCGATGCGGTCGACCTGCTGCATCAGGCCGCGGCACCCAAGCCCCAGCCGCCGGCGCGCCCCAAGGTGCAGGCGCCGGTGCCGCCGCCGGTGGTGAATGACGAGGAAGACGAGGCGGGCGATTACCGGCTTCAGCTGAGCGCGGCACGCCGTCGGGCACCGGCGGCCGAGTCGGCTATCCGGCCCTTCAACCCGCCGCGGATCGAGACGCCGAAACCGGCACCGCGGGCGGCCGCGCCGGTCGCCCGTGCGGCGGCACCCGAGCGGGCTCGAAAGCCGGCACCCGGCGCCGGCGTGGTCGAGCCGAAGGGCATCGAGGAGTCTGCCCGCATTCGCGAACTGCAGGCCGCCAATCAGAAACTCATGGACGAGATGTCGGGTATCCGCGGCATGCTCGAACGGCAACTGGCGGGCTTCGCCTGGGGGAGGCCGGTCGTCAGGCGCCGGCCCGCACGCGCATCATCGGTGAGTTGCTCGAGTCCGGATTCTCCGCGCAACTGGCGCGGACCCTGAGCGAGGCGGTCGAGGCCGAAGCCGAGCTCGCCGCCGCCCGCGCCGCCGTCAAGACAGCGCTCAACCGGAGTCTGCGCGCGCTGTCGAACGATGCCGACGTGATCGACCGTGGCGGTGTCTACGCCCTGGTGGGCCCCACCGGCGTGGGCAAGACCACCACCGCCGCCAAGCTCGCGGCGCGCTGCGTGGTGCGCCACGGAGCCGACAAGCTGGCGCTCATCACCACCGACGGCTACCGGATCGGGGCGCACGAACAACTGCGCATCTATGGCCGCATCCTCGGCGTGCCCGTCCATGTGGTGCGCGATGCCGCCGATCTGCGCCAGACCCTGGCGGAACTCAGGAACAAGCACATGGTGCTCATCGACACCGTCGGCATGAGCCAGAAGGATCGCATGGTGGCCGAGCAGGCCGCGATGCTGCTCGGTGCCGGCAACGTGAAGCGTCTGCTGCTGCTCAACGCCACCAGTCGCGGCGATACGCTCGACGATGTGGTGCGCGCCTACGATGGTCCCGATCTGGCCGGCTGCATCCTCACCAAGGTGGACGAGGCGGCGGCCCTGGCGCCCGCCCTCGACGTGGCGGTGCGGCACGATCTGGAAGTCTTCTACGTGGCCAACGGGCAGCGGGTGCCGGAGGATCTGCACCTGCCCAACCGGGCCTATCTGCTGCACCGCGCGCTCAAGGGCGTGCCCGAGGATTCGCCCTACCATCTCGGGAATGATGAAGCCGGCCTGCTGATGGCCGCTGCCGGGGCGGGGGTCTGAGGTGATCGACGGTCGCGAGGATCAGGCGGCCGGCCTACGCCGGCTCTTCCGCAAGGCGCCGCCGACCGTGGTGGCACTGTTTTCCACCGGCCACCATGCGCCGACTTCGGCCGCCCGTGCCATCGAGCGCATCGGCCATCAGGCGCACCGGGTACTGGTGCTGGACGAAGCGGCCGGCGCGGCCAGTCTCGGTGCGGTCTGGGGGCATCCGGCCTCGGGGGATCTCCTCCTCAGTCTCGACGATCGCCAGCCGGTCGAATCACTCGTGCTCCCCGTGGACGGCTTGATGGGACGGCTGCCGGTGACCGCCGCCGCGATGGCGCTGCCGCTGCTCGACGACGAGCGGCGCGATCGCCTGCTCGGTGCCATCCGGGCCTTGCAGCGCCGCACCCGGTTCATGCTGGTCCACGCCTCGGCGCAGGCGCTGGACGCGCCGTCACCGTTCGTGTTTGCCGCGCCCCGGCGTCTGTTGGTGGTCGAAGCCACCGGCCGTGGCGTGACCGAGGCCTACGCCTGCCTGAAGTCCCTCGCGGCGCTGGGCGCCGGTGCGGTGCACGTGGCGGTGGCCCGGGCCCGGGATCGAAGCGACGCGCAGGTCATGTTCGCCCGTCTCGAGGCGCTGGTGCGCGAGCGGGTCGGCATTCCGCTGGCGTGGGTCGGTGAGGTCGAGCGCGACGATCTGGCCGCGGCGCTGCTGCAAGACGCCGGGCGGACGCCGCCGGCCGAAGCCGAGGCTGCCTTTTTGCGCCGCCTGCAGGGCTGGAGGCAAGGGGGGCTGACCGCACTTCGGGTGTGAGCCGGGGAAATGCGGGGAATAATTTCGCCTTTTCTCCTCGCGAAATTGCAGGGGAGGGTGGACAATGGGAACCATCGGGCTTCATGGCTCCGGCCAAGAAGCAAATTGCGCCCCGCGCGGGGCATGAGAATGGACAGGTCAGCGAATGTATACCGCATCCGGCACTCTTGATCGGGACCAGCTGGTGACGCACTACGCGCCGCTGGTCAAGCGCATCGCCTACCACCTGATGGCCAAGCTGCCGGCCAGCGTGCAAGTCGATGACATCATCCAGAACGGCATGATCGGCCTGCTCGACGCCATCAGTCGCTACGAAGAAGGGCTGGGCGCGCAATTCGAGACCTATGCGGTGCAACGCATTCGCGGCGCCATGCTCGACGGCCTGCGCGAGAACGACTGGCTGCCGCGCAGCCTGCGCCGCGACATGCGTCGCATCGAAGGCGCCATCCACGAGCTCGAACAGCGCCACGGCCGACCGCCCACGGAGCGGGAACTGGCCGGCGCCATGGACATGGAACTGGCGGACTACCAGAAGATGTTGCAGGACGCCCGCGGTCACCAGCTGGTCTATTTCGAAGATTTCACCGAGGACAGCGACGACGACTTTCTTGAGCGCCACGCCGCCGGGCACGAGGGCGATCCGCTCGATGCGCTGCTCGACCAGAACATGCGCGATGTGCTGGTCAACGCCATCGACGATCTGCCCGAGCGCGAGAAACTGGTGATGGGCCTGTACTACGAGGAAGACCTCAACCTGCGCGAGATCGGCGAGGTGCTCGGGGTGTCCGAATCGCGCGTGTGCCAGCTGCACAGCCAGGCCGTCGCGCGGCTGCGTTCGCGTATCCACGGGACCAAGGGGGCGCCCAAGGCGCGCCGCGGCCGCCCGCCCAAGCATGCCAACAAGGCCGCGTGAGCGGCCCCTGAGCGAACCGGTCCATGGACAGCATCAGCCTCATCGGCCTGACGATCGGCGTGGCCGCCATCCTGGTGGGCCAGGTGGTCGAGGGCGGTCATATCGCCTCCCTGATCCAGCCGACCGCCTTCATGATCGTCATCGGCGGCACCCTCGGGGCGGTGATGCTGCAAAGCCCGCTGCGCGTCTTCAAGGACGGCGTGGGCATGATCAAGTGGATTCTCATACCGCCCGAGGTGTCCCACAGCGCGATGATCCAGCAGATCGTGGGCTGGAGCAACGTGGCCCGGCGCGAGGGCCTGCTGGCGCTCGAAAGCCAGATTGAACAGCTCGAGGATCCGTTTGCCCGCAAGGGCATCGAACTGCTGGTCGACGGTGTCGAGCCCGAGCGCCTGCGCGAAGTGCTCGAAGTGGAGATCGACGCCTGGGAGGCGCGCATGAAACTGGGCGCCAAGATCTGGGAATCCGCCGGCGGCTACGCGCCGACCATCGGGATTCTCGGGGCGGTGATGGGGCTGATCCACGTGATGGAAAACCTGTCCGACCCTTCTAAGCTGGGGGCCGGCATCGCGGTGGCCTTCGTGGCGACCATCTACGGCGTCGGGTCGGCCAACCTGGTGTTCCTGCCCGCGGCCAAGAAGCTGCTGGCGCACATCCAGCGCCTGGTGGCCCAGCGCGAGCTGCTGGTCGACGGCCTGGTCGGCATCGCCAACGGCGACAACCCGCGCATCGTCGAGCGGCGGCTTCAGGGCTACGACGTCTAATCGTTGCGGCCGGCTATCGCCGGGTTCAAGGCTGCATTCAAGGCGCGGCCCCGGCAGCCGTTGATATCTCCTGAGACTGCCGATCCGGCACCCCCCGCCTGTCAACGCAAGGATCCCCATGGGACGTCGCCGCAAGGAAGCCGAGGAGCATGAGAACCACGAGCGCTGGCTCGTCTCCTACGCCGACTTCATCACCTTGCTGTTCGCCTTCTTCGTCGTCATGTACTCGCTCAGCTCCATCAACGAGGGCAAGTACCGGGTGCTGTCCGACTCCATCGTCCAGGCCTTCCGCAGCATCAGCGTCAATACTAGCGGGCGCCAGATCATCGTGCCGCAGATGGCGGTGCCACCGGTGCCCGGGCTGTCCAAGCCCAAGGTGGACGATGCGCGCCAGAAGGCGCGCGAGGCGGCGGTCAAGCGCATGCGCAACATGGCCGACGAAATCCGGCGGGTGCTCCAGCCGCTGGCCGAAGGCGGGCAGGTGAGCGTCACCGAAGGGGCCAACGGCATCAAGGTGGAGATCAACGCCGAGGTCCTGTTCGCACCCGGCGAGGCCGACCTGGGGCCGTCGGCGATCGCCGCGCTCGATGCGGTCGCCCGGGTGCTGGCCCCGGCCGAATTTCCCATCGTGATCGAGGGGCACACCGACAACGTGCCGATCAATACCTACCGGTTCCCCTCCAACTGGGAACTGTCGGCCGTGCGCGCCTCGAGCGTGGTGCGCCTGTTCGTGGCCAACGGCGTCGATCCGGCGCGCCTGACGGCCGCCGGCTACGGTGACCAGCGCCCGGTGGCCAGCAACCTGACCGAGGAAGGGCGCTCGCGCAATCGGCGCGTGACCTTGCTGATCGAGTCCATGCTGGCCGAAGACGAACCCCCGCCGCCGGTGCCGTTGCGACGCAACGATCCGATCCGCAGCATCCTCCCGGCTGCGCAGGCCCCGGTCGAAAATCCTGTCAATTGAGGCGGAAAAGTCCGTATCCGGTGGCAGCATTGACGCCGATCAAGTCCTGTCTGGCCAGGACGCCTAACATGCGCGTCACAGATTGTTACATCCGGGGGCAGCATGAACGACGACCTATTCCAGTGGTCCGACGGCTTCAGCGTCGGCGTCCAGGAGATCGATGAGCAGCACAAGGAGCTGGTCGATCTGCTCAACCAACTCCATACCGCGATCATCGAGCACCATGGCTCGGCCACGTCGCGGCGGATCCTGGACGAGCTGGCGGACTATACCAAGACCCACTTCTCGGTCGAGGAGTCGCTCATGCGGGTCTCCAACTACCCGGATTTCGACATCCACAAGCAGAACCACGAAGACCTGATCGGCCAGGTGGTGGCCCTGCAGGAGAAGCTCGACACCGGCGAGGCCAAGATCACCTTCGAACTGCTGCACTTCCTCAAGAAGTGGCTCACCAACCACATCAACGAAGCCGACAAGCGCTTCGGCGCCTATTTCGCGGGCGTGGGTGGCTCGGCCCAGTGGGCGCCGCACGTACGCGATTCGATGGAGAAGAAGAAATGGTGGTGGAAGTTCTGGTGAGCCGGGCTCACGCGGCCGCCAGCCGGTGGTCGCGCTGACCGTTCGGGCCGCGCCTGCGCCGCCACCTCAGCGCGGCGGATCGACCCGGTCCGCCGTCGATGCGTTCACCCGGAACCAGCCGGCGATGCTGTAGCGGTCTTGCCGCGCCGGCAACACTTCGTGGGGAAACTCCTCGCTGAGGAACACCGCCAGGGTCCCCAGGGCCGGTTCGATGCGCGCGATCGGCTCATGGCCGTGCTCCGGGTACAGCAGCATCTGTCCGCCGTCGCTGGGCAGCCAGTCCGGGTTCAGATAGAGCACCGTGGTCAGGATGCGGTTCGCCTGGCCACGGAAGGCATCCACGTGCCGCTTGTAGAAGGCCCCCGGGGCATAGTGGGCATAGTGGGCCTCATAGGAAAACAGCCCCAGGAACAGGCGCCGGTTCAGGTGTTCGCGCAGAGCGTCGGCCCAGCGCAACCATTGGGCGTCGCCCGGGTCGCCCATGTCGAGCCAGCGGATCTCGTCGCGGCGCACGAAATTATTGTGCATCTGGTCCTGCGCGCGGCCGATGGCGGCGGGGCTGAAATCCTGTCCGCTCAGGGTCTCGATACGACCGCACAGGGCATCGGTCAGCGTCGAGTCGACGGCATCGGTGATGACGGCATGGCCGTCGCGGATGAGCGCCTCGGCAATGGTGTCGAAGATGGCGGTCCGGTCGGGGGGATCGGTCGGCGGGCAGGCGCCCAGCGGTTCAGCCACGGTCGTGGCTCCAGGCGCAGCAGGCGGTCATGATCGATGGATTCCTTCACCGCCGGGTCATCCGGGTCGGATGACATCGCCAGGCGGCGCGCGATTCTAGCGCGCCGCGTGCCCCGGTGGCATCAAATATTTCGATCGATCATGGGGTCGAACACGATACTCCCTAACGCGCGCCGGTGGGCTTGATCTTCTGTGGCAGGGTCATGCCCTTGCGTGCGCGTCGATGGCGCCACAGTTCGCGCTGGCTTGGCTTGACGGCCAGGGTCGTCTCGCGCCCGCCGCGGCCGGTGCCGAGCACCTGCAGATCGTCCTCGTTGCCGGGCACGGCGACGGCCGCCAGCGCGGCGTCCTTGTCCAGCCCCATGACGATGATGCCGCGCCCGCCGGCCTGTTCCTTCATCTCGGTGACCGGGAAGACGAGCACGCGGGCGTTGTCGGCGATCGCGCACACCCAGTCGCCGCGTACCGGCGTGGGGCTGAGCACCTTCTCGCCCTTTTCCAGCGTCATGAAGGCCTTGCCGGCGCGCTGGCGGGTCATGGCGTTGGCGATCTGGCAGATGAAGCCGTAGCCGCCCGAGTTGGCGAACAGGTAGCGGGTGTCCGGATGAGCGGAGACCGCCTGGGCCAGCTTGGCGCCGTCCTGGAAGTCCACCAGGGTGGTGATCGGGGTGCCGTCGCCGCGCCCGCCGGGCAGGTCGCTGACCTTGACGGTGTAACCGCGGCCCTTGGTGTCCACCACGATGAGCGGCCACACGCTGCGGGTCTCGATGAGCAGGAAGCCGGTGTCGCCGGTCTTGTAGTTGATGCTCGCCGCTTCGATGCCATGGCCCTGGCGGGCCCGCACCCAGCCGTTCTTGGAGATGATTACGGTCACCGGCTCGTCGGCCACCTTGATCTCGGCGGCCGCCACCGGCTCGACCGATTCGATCAGGGTGCGGCGCTCGTCGCCGAACTTCTTCGCGTCTTCGTTGATTTCCTTGACGATCAGCCGGGTCATGGCGGCGCGGCTGTCGAGCAGGTGCTTGAGGCCGTCGCGTTCTTCCTGCAGCTTGGCCAGCTCCTGCTCGATGCGGATGCCTTCGAGGCGGGCCAGCTGGCGCAGGCGGATCTCGAGGATGTCTTCGGCCTGCACCTCGGTCAGGTTGAAGTGGGCGATGAGGTCCGCCTTGGGGTCGTCCGCCTCGCGGATCACGCGGATGACTTCCTCGATGTTGAGGAAGGCGATCATGCGGCCTTCGAGGATGTGGATGCGCCGCTCCACTTCGTCGAGCCGGTGGCGGGTGCGGCGTTCGACGGTCACGTAGCGGAAGTCGACCCACTCGCGCAGGATCTGCACCAGATGCTTCTGCTGCGGCCGGCCGTCGCGGCCGATCATGGTCAGGTTGAGCGCGGTGGTGGTCTCGAGGCTGGTGTGGGCCAGCAGCACCGCCATGAACTCGTCACGGCCCTGGCGGCTGGAGCGCGGCTCGAGCACGATGCGCACCGGGGCCTTGTCGGAGGATTCGTCGCGCACCGTGTCGAGTACGCCGAGCACCAGAGTCTTGAGCTGTTTCTGCTCCTGGGAGACGTCCTTTTTGCCGGCGCGCGGTTGCGGGTTGGTGAGGGTCTCGATCTCGGCCAGCACCTGGGCGGTGGACACGCCGTGCGGCAGCTCGTCCACGATCACGCGCCACTGGCCGCGTGCCAGGTCCTCGATGCGCCAGCGCGCGCGCACCCGCAGGGAACCACGGCCGCTGGCGTAGGCCTCGCGGATGGTGGCGGCGGGTGAAATGAGCTGGCCGCCGCCGGGGAAGTCCGGCCCCGGCAGGATCGCCATGACCTCGTCGAGGGACGCTTCCGGGTGCTTGATGAGCAGGCAGGCCGCCTCGGCCACTTCGCGCAGGTTGTGCGAGGGGATCTCGGTGGCCATGCCCACCGCGATGCCCGAGGCGCCGTTCATGAGCACCATCGGCAGGCGCGCCGGCAGCAGCGCCGGCTCCTCGAAGGCGCCGTCGTAGTTGGGCACGAAGTCCACCGTGCCACGGTCGATCTCCGAGAGCAGCAGCTCGGCGATCGGGGTCAGGCGGCATTCGGTGTAGCGCATGGCGGCGGCAGAGTCGCCGTCGCGGGAGCCGAAGTTGCCCTGGCCGTCCACCAGCGGATAGCGCAGGGAGAAGTCCTGCGCGGTACGCACCATGGCGTCGTAGACCGAGCTGTCGCCGTGGGGGTGGTACTTGCCGATCACGTCGCCGACCACGCGGGCCGACTTCACATGCTTGGCGTCGGCGCGCAGGCGCATCTCGTTCATGGCGAACAGGATGCGGCGCTGCACCGGCTTCATGCCGTCTTCCACCTGGGGCAGGGCGCGTGACTTCACCACGCTCATGGCGTAGGCCAGATAGGCGCGCTCGGCGTAACGATCCAGGGGCAGGGCGTCGCCGTCCATGGGCGGTTCGTCGCCGTTGCCGGGCGGCGCCGGCGGGGGCGCTTCGTCCATGGTCGGTGTTTCGTCGAACAGATCGAGGGAGTCGTTGCTCATGCGGATGTTCCAAGATACGAGGCCGGCGGCTCGCTCACGCCTTGCTCGGCCCAGTTTTCAATCAACAGATCGTCGACGCGCTCGAATGCGCGCGTGTTGTTGGTCACCAGGGTGCAGCCGAGCGCGCGGGCATGGGCGGCAATCTGGAGGTCGTACGGCCCGATGGGCGTGCCGCGCTGCTCGAGCTGGTGGCGGATGCGGGCATAGTGGCCGATGGCGGCCTCGTCGAAGGGGGCGATCTCCAGCGGCAACAGAAAGGTTTCCAGTGCCTGCCGGTTGCGCGCCGACCCACTCCTCTCGACGCCGTAGGCCAGTTCCATTGCGGTGATCGTCGAGACGCCGATCTCGCCCACCGAATGCGCGTCGAAGCGGCTGCGCACGTGGGTAGGGCGGTGATTGATGAGGTAGATGCAGATGTTGGTGTCGAGCATGTATCTCACGGATCGAGCGCCTCGCGTGTCTGCATGGACGGTTGCTCACGCTCGATGGCGAAGCCCGCCTCGAAGGCCTCGAGCCCGTCGAACAGGGTTTTCCAGCCGTGACGCGGCAGCAGCACCACCGCGTCGCCCACGCGCTTGATGAACACCTCGTCGCCTTCGAAGCGGAATTCCTTGGGCAGACGGACCGCCTGGCTGCGGCCATTGATGAAGAGCTTTGCGGTATCCATGGCGTGGTGCTCGATGTGGAATATATCGTCAGTATATATCTCGGCCCGGGCGCGTCAAATGTCGGCTTCGACCGTATCGCCTTTCTCTTCCATCCAGGCGCGTCGGCCCGAGGCTTCGCCCTTGCCCATGAGCAGGGTGAACAGGCGGACGGTCTCCTCCATGGCCTCGGGGCGCACCTGCACCGGCAGCACGCGGCGGGTGGCCGGGTCCATGGTGGTCTCGCGCAACTGCTCCGGGTTCATTTCGCCCAGGCCCTTGAAGCGGCCCACCTCGATGGCTTCGGGCTTGAAGCCTTCGCTCACCATGCGGTCGCGGATCGCGTTGAGCTCGCCGTCGTCCAGCGCATACAGCCGGCGGGCCGGCCGCTTCTTGCCCTGGGCGGGTACGTCGATGCGGTACAGCGGCGGTTGCGCCATGTAGATGTGGCCCTGTTCGATGAGCCGCGGGAAATGGCGGAAGAACAGGGTCAGCAGCAGGGTCTGGATGTGGGCGCCGTCCACGTCGGCGTCCGACATGATCACCACCTTGCCATAGCGCAGGCCGGAGAGATCGGGCTGTTCGTCCGGGCCGTGGGCGTCCACGCCCAGGGCCACGGCGATGTCGTGGATCTCGTTGTTGGCGTAGAGGCGGCCGGCGTCCACCTCCCAGCTGTTGAGCACCTTGCCGCGCAGCGGCAGGATGGCCTGGGTCTCCTTGTTGCGGGCCAGCTTGGCGCTGCCGCCGGCCGAATCGCCCTCCACCAGGAAGATCTCGTTGTCGTCGATGTCCTCGCTCTCGCAGTCCGACAGCTTGCCCGGCAGCACGGCGACGCCTGAGGACTTCTTCTTCTCCACCTTCTTGGCGTTCTTCTGTCGGGCGGTGGCGGCGCGGATCGCCAGCTCCGCAATGGCCTTGCCGGCCTCCACATGGTTGTTGAGCCAGATTTCGAAGGGGTCGCGCACCATGCCGGAGACGAGCTTGACCGCCTCGCGGGAATTGAGCTTCTCCTTCACCTGGCCCTGGAACTGCGGGTCGAGCAGGCGCGCCGAGAGCACGAAGCTCATGCGGTTGCACACGTCGTCCTGCTGCAGCTTGAGCCCGCGCGGCAGCAGCGCATGATGTTCGATGAAGCTCTTGACCGCCTCGAACACGCCGGCGCGCAGGCCGGATTCGTGGGTGCCGCCGGCCACTGTCGGGATGAGGTTCACATAGGATTCGGAGGCGATCGCCGGATCGAACCAGCCGAAGGCCCAGGCGGCGCCTTCGCCGTTGGCGAAGTGCTCGTCATCGGCGGCGGCATACTTCTCGCCGGTGAACAGCGGCGCCACCGGGTCGATGTCGCCGGCCTGCTCGGCCAGGTACTGCGCCAGGCCGCCCGGGTAGTGCCATTCCTTGCGCGCGAGGCTGCCGTCGGGCTGTTCTGTCTCCAGGCGCACTTCCACGCCCGGCAGCAGCACCGCCTTGGAGCGCAGCAGGCGCTCCAGCTCGGCCATGGGCGCACGGGGGACGTCGAAATACTTGGGATCGGGCCACACCTTGACGGTGGTGCCGGTGTTGCGCTGGCCGCATTCGCCGATCTGCTCCAAAGGGCCGATCTTCTCGCCGCCCTCGGCGAAGACGATGCGATGCACCTTGCCCTCGCGCTTGACCTCGACCTCGATGCGCTGCGACAGCGCGTTGGTGACCGCCACGCCGACCCCATGCAGGCCGCCGGAAAAGGCGTAGGCCGAGTTGCCTTCTTTCTTGTTGAACTTGCCGCCCGCGTGCAGGCGGGTATAGGCCAGCACCACCACCGGCACGCCTTCTTCCGGATGCAGTCCGACCGGAATGCCGCGCCCGTCGTCCGCCACCGTGATCGCGCCGTCGCGATAGACGGTGACCGAAATCCGCTTGGCCTGACCGGCGAGCGCCTCGTCGGCGGCGTTGTCGATCACCTCCTGGATGATGTGGGCGGGGGAGTCGGTGCGGGTGTACATGCCCGGTCGTTCGCGGACCGGTTCGAGCCCCTTGAGGACGCGGAATGAGGATTCGTCGTAAGTCTTGTTACTGGCCATGCTGACTCGTCAAAAGCGTTCGGGCGAAGCTGCCGGCGACAGGCGCCGGGGCCAAGCATAGCGGCTTTTCGCCACGCGTGGCGGCCATCGGGCGGGTGGGCTCAGTCGATGGCCGGGGAATGGCCGGTTTCAAGCCCGAGCTGTACGAGAAACTGGCGCATGAAGGTCAGCCGCCCGGCTGCCTCGGTCCGGGCACTGGCGGTGTGCAGGGTCGCGCCGATGGCGAACAGCTTGCGGTAGAAGTGGTCGATGCAGAAGTGGGCGTCGTCCGGCTCGCGTTGCACGCAGAACGGGTCGTCTGGTGCGTACAGCGGCCGCCCGATGGCGCCGCCGGTGAGCAGGCAGCGGGCGATGCCCACGGCCCCGAGGGCGTCGAGCCGGTCGGCGTCCTGGACCACCTGCGCTTCGAGCGTCGTCGCGGCGATGCCGGCGCTGAAGCTGTGCGCCTCGATCGCATGGGCGATGGCGCCCAGGCGGGGTTCGGTGACGCCGTGTTCGCGCAGGAAATCGCGCGCCATGGCGGCGGCCTGTCGCGACGCGAGGTGGCGTTCCGGATGGTTCTTGGGCAGGCTCACACAGTCGTGCAGCCAGGCGGCGGGGATCACGACCTCGAGATCCGCGCCTTCTGCCTGTGCCAGCCGCCGCGCGGTGTCGACGACGCGCTGGACATGCGCGAGATCATGGGCCGGATCGGCGTCGAGCCGGGCGGCGATGAAGGTGCTGAGGAGGGATTCGTCGGGTGTCATGGCGCCCGACGATAGCGCAAAAGGACGGGTCAGGCGCTGCCGAGCTTGCGGCCGCCGCCAGTCGGGCGGCTCTGGCCGTCGGCACCGTACAGCTGTGGCTGATCGGCGGCGGCGAGCAGGGTGGTGAGGGCGGCCTGGTTGTGCTGCATGCGCTCGGCGATGAGCTTGCCGTTGCGCTGGTTGCGGGCCTGGGCCTCGCGGGCCAGCTCGAGCACCGTGTCCCAGGGTGCGGCGGCGTCGGCGCTCTGTCCGCACACCTGGCGGATGGCGTCGTCGGTCGCACGCAGCCCGATCTGGGCCAGCAGGTGGAGCCGATCGTCGTTGAATCGCTGCAGTTTGCGGTACTGCTCGGTCTTTTCGCGGGCCAGAGACATCAGCGCGTCGGTCTGGCCGTCCACGAGCAGGCTTTCCTCCTGGCCAAGCAACGCGACGAAGCTGCGCAGTTGCGCAGCTTCGTCGGCCAGCAGGGCAAGGAGGCGGGCTTTGACCGGTTGTGGGGTCGTCACGTCTGGGTCGGTTGTGCGGCCAGCATCTGGCGTACGCTGTCGATGAGACCGTCGGCGACCTTGTTCGCATCCACCTGGAAGCGACCGTCGCTGATGGCCTGCTTGATTTCATCCACGCGCGCCTGATCCACCACCGGGGTATTGGCAATGGCCTGTTCGGCCTGCTTCATCCCCGACGAGAGCGACGACAATTGCACCTGATCGCCGCCCGGGGAGGCCGCATTGACCTGCCCCGTGGCCTTGGCACGCTGCTCGCCGGCAGGCGTGTTGCCCACCGATTTCACAGTGTTATCGATTTTCACAGCATGGTCCTCGTCTGTTTTTTTATTTGACTACATCTGCTGCTACGGCGTTTCACCCTCAAACTTTAGAACGCCGAATCGATACGGAGTGTAACCCGGTTTTTCTTTCATATCCGCCGTGAAATGGCTCACGGCGCGACGTGCACCTCCCCGTTGTCGGTGGCGATGCCGGAGACGACCTTGCCCGAGGACAGGCGCACGCGCACCGCGTCTCCGGCGCGGCCGTTGCCCAGGGCGACCCCCTGGTTAGCGACCTGGAAACCGTGGCCCTTGACGATGATTTTCACCGGTCGGCCCGATTGCACGACGATCGGCGCGGCCATCATGGTGGCGCGAAGGGTCTGGCCCTGGCCGACCGCGAAGCGCATCTGCTTGCCGACCGCCTGGGCGGGGTCGGTGAGCAGCTGCCGGCCCATGGTGGTGATCTCGCCCCGACGCACCGTCACGTCCGCGGCGCCGAGGATGTCGCCGGGGCGCAGTGCATGGGCGCTGACCAGATAGTTGCCGACGATGCTCACCTCGGCCGGCACGTAAAGCGCCCAGTTTGCCTGGCCGACGCAACGCACGCCGACCCGGACCTTGCCCCAGGCGCGTGCCCCCGCGGGCAGCCAGGGTTCGAGCTGATCGCAGCGGGGCAGGTGGGGCGGGATGGCGGGGGGCGTGACCCGGATCGTCACCTGGCCCGGGGTGCCGGCGCTCTGGCCGCGGAGGAATTCGTACACCACCGCGCGCACGGTGTCGGTGGACTGCGCATGTGCGGCGGCGGGGAACAGCGTCAGGACCCAGGACAGGATGAGCAGGCAGGGGGCAATTCGTCTCATGGCGCCCATTGCACCATGGCGTCGCCGGGCGGGCAACGGTGAACAGAGCGGGCTTTGCCGCCCAGTTCGCCGGATCGGCAAAGCTTGCCGGTGGCGGGCGGCAAGCTTTGCGGATTTGCCGGTCGCCGGGGGCGAATTGCCGCGGTTTTGCCGCCTTTTTCGGTCGATGAGCCGCATTCGACCGTGCGTACGATGCCTGGCATGGAAGGTGCAATGGAAGCAGTGCCCGCTGCGCCCGGACCACGGGAACGAGAATTGAACGAGGTGACACCATGACCAACCGGCTCGATAAAGAACTGCAGTTTCACCAGACCGCGCTGAACCTGCGTGCCTATCGCCAGCAGTTGCTCTCGTCGAACATCGCCAACGCGGACACCCCGAACTACAAGGCGCGCGACATCGATTTTTCCAAGGCACTGACCGGCGCGCTGAACATGCGCCTGGGGCCGGTCGCGCTGGCCACCACGTCGGCCGGTCACATCGACAGCGCACCGGCCTCGCCCTTCGACTCGATGGCGCAGTATCGCACCGAGACCCAGTCCAGCGTCGATGGCAACACGGTGGACATGAACACCGAGCGCGCTGCCTTCGCGGAGAACGCGCTGCACTACGAAGCGAGCATCACATTCATCAACGGCCTGCTGCGCTCCATGCAGACGGCCGTGCAGGGCCAGTGAGGAGTGAGCCGCCATGAGCAGCATGCTTGATGTCTTCAAGATCGCCGGCTCGGCCCTCGGGGCCCAGTCGGTGCGCATGAACACCACTGCCTCCAACCTGGCCAACGCCGACAGCGTGGTCGGCCCCGACGGCCAGCCCTACAAGGCCAAGCAGGTGGTGTTCGCCGCCAAGCCGGTGGACGGCTCCGCCGACGCCGTGGGCGTGCAGGTGGAGCAGGTGGTCGATAGCGCCGCGCCCGGGCGCATGGTCTACGACCCGGCCAACCCGGCCGCCAACACCGATGGCTACGTCGAGATGCCCAACGTGAATGTGGTGGAGGAGATGGTCAACATGATCTCCGCCTCGCGTTCCTACCAGGCCAACGCCGAAGTCATGAATACCGCGCGCACGCTGATCCAGCGCACGCTCTCGATCGGCCAGTAAGAGGAGTCTGAATCATGGCCACCGTGGATTCCACCACCAACGCACAGCAGATCCTGAACAGTTTCGCGCGCACGACGACGAAGGAAAGCAGCACCACCGGCGACGCGCAGAACCGTTTCCTCACGCTGCTCACCACGCAGCTGAAGAACCAGGACCCGCTCAACCCCATGGACAACGCCCAGGTGACCTCGCAACTGGCGCAGATCAGCACGGTGGACGGCATCGAACGTCTCAACACCATGCTGGCCAGCCTGATGGAAGGGCAGCAGTCGAACGAAGCGCTGCAGGCCGCGCAACTGGTCGGCCGCGGCGTGCTGGTGCCGGGCAAGGGCATGGTGCTGACCGATCAGGGCGCCATGGGCGGCTTCACCCTCGACAGCGGCGCCGACAACGTGAATGTCAGCATCGTCGATGGCAACGGACTGGAAGTGGCGAACGTGGATCTGGGGGCCTACGAGGCCGGGACCCACACCTTCCAGTGGGACGGCACCGCCATCGACGGCAGCAAGGCCGCCGAAGGGGCCTACGTGATCAAGGTGACGGCCACCTCGGGCGAAGACGACGTGAACGCCACCGCCCTCGAGCTCGGCCAGGTCTCCAGCGTGATCCGCGGACCGAAGAGCACCGACGTGCAGGTCGGCAGCCTCGGCATCTTCCAGCTTTCCGAAATCCAGCAAATCCTCTGACGGGAGAGAACAGTCATGGCATTCCAGCAAGGTTTGAGCGGCCTGAACGCCGCATCCCGCGCCCTCGACGTGATCAGCAACAACGTGGCCAACTCCTCCACGGTGGGTTTCAAGGGGAGCACGGCGCTGTTCTCCGACGTGTTCGCCTCCGCCATGAACGGCGCCTCGGCCGGGGCCGGCGGCCAGGTGGGCATCGGCACCTCCGCCGCGGCGATTGCGCAGCAGTTCCAGCAGGGGGGCATCACCGCCACCAACAACCCGCTCGATCTGGCCATCAACGGCGCCGGCTTCTTCCGCATGAGCGGCGAAGGCGCGATCACCTATTCGCGCAACGGTCAGTTCGATGTGGACAAGGACGGCTACATCGTCAATACCGGCGGCTTCCGCCTGACCGGCTATCCGGCCAACACCAGCGGCACCATCCTGCCGGCCACGCCGGTGGATCTGCAGGTCGATACCTCCGACCTGCAACCGAACGCCTCGTCGGCCATCGACATCGGCATGAACCTCGACTCGCGCAACACCACGCCGGTCAATGCCTTCGACGAGACCGATCCGAGCACCTACAACGCCTCGACCTCGGTCACGGTGTACGACTCGCTGGGCAACGACCACATCCTGACCATGTACTTCCGCAAGGCCTCCGGCGGCACCTGGGATGTCTACCACCAGCTCGACGGCGGCACGGCAACGGCCTTCGGCTCCCAGCTGACCTTCGACGGCGCCGGCGCTTTGACCGGCGGTGCCTCGCAGACCATCTCGCTGACGATTCCGGCGTCCTTCGGCGCCAACACGCCGCAGTCGGTGGCCATCGACTTCACCGGCAGCACCCAGTACGGCAGTGGCTTCGGGGTCAACCGCACGGCGCAGGACGGCTACGCCTCAGGCAGCCTGTCGGGCATGGCGATCTCCGAGGAGGGCATTCTCCAGGGGCGCTACTCCAACGGCCAGACCCGCAACCTCGGTCAGGTCGTGCTCGCCAACTTCTCCAATCCGGGCGGCCTGATCTCGGTCGGTGACAACCTGTGGGCCGAGTCGCCCGACTCGGGCCAGCCGCTGGTCGGCGCCCCGGGTACCGGCAGCCTCGGGCTGCTCTCGTCCGGCGCGGTGGAAGACTCCAACGTCGATCTGACCGCCCAGCTGGTGAACATGATCACCCAGCAGCGCGCCTACCAGGCCAACGCCCAGTCGATCCGCACGCAGGACGAGATCCTGCAGACGCTGGTGAACCTCTAATCTGATTTCGCGGACAGCGCGCCATGGACAAGCTCATCTACATCGCCATGACCGGGGCCAAGCACACCCTCGGTCAGCAGGACGCCGTTGCGCACAACCTGGCCAACGCCAACTCCACGGGCTTCCGCGAAGAGATGCATCGCTTCCGCGCGGTGGATGTGCAGAACTCGCCGCTGCCCAGCCGCGCCTTCGTGGTCGATGCCAGCGTCGCCACCGATTTTTCCACCGGCCCGCTGCAATACACCGGGCGCACTTACGATGCGGCCATCGAAGGCAAGGGCTGGTTCGCGGTGCAGGCCGCCGACGGCTCGGAGGCCTATACCCGCGACGGCAGCTTCCAGCTCTCGCCCGACGGGGTGCTGCTCACCCGCAGCGGCCAGCCGGTGATCGGCGATGGCGGCCCCATCACCATTCCGCCCGACAACGAAGTGGTGATCGGCAAGGACGGCTCGATCTCGGCCATTCCCGCCACCGGCGATCGCAACGCGGTCAACGTGATCGGCCGGCTCAAGCTGGTCAATCCGCCCGAGGAGACCCTCCAGCGCGGCGACGACGGCCTGTTCCGCGTCAAGGGCGGCGCTCCGGCGCCCCTCGACGAAACCGTCCAGGTGGCCGGCGGCTATCTGGAAGGCAGCAACGTCAACGTGGTCGACCAGATGGTCAACATGATCTCGCTGGCGCGCCAGTTCGAGATGCAGACCCAGATGCTGCAGAAGGCCGAGGCCAACGACCAGGCCGCCAACAAGCTGCTGAGCACTGGCTGAGATTGAAAACAGGCGGGCTTTTCAGCGCTTCTTTCACCGACCGTGATGGCGCTGGCCGCCGTAGATTGATGGCATGGGCCGCCGCGCACGCGGCCTGCCGAACAGACGCCCCCGACGGGGCAGCAAGGAGCCCGACATGATCCGCTCACTGTGGACCGCACGCACCGGCCTCGAGGCCCAGCAAACCCAGCTCGACGTGATCTCCAACAACCTGGCGAACGTCTCCACCAACGGGTTCAAGCGCTCGCGCGCGGTGTTCGAGGATCTGCTCTACCAGACCCTGCGCCAGCCCGGCGCCCAGTCCACCCAGCAGACCCAGGTCTCCAGCGGCCTGCAGATCGGTACCGGTGTGCGCCCGGTGGCGACCGAGCGCATCCACACCCAGGGCAGCCTGCAGCAGACCGGCAACGCGCTCGACGTGGCCATCCAGGGCGAGGGCTTCTTCCAGATCCAGATGCCGGACGGCACCACCGCCTACACCCGCGACGGCGCCTTCCAGCTCGACAACCAGGGCCAGATCGTCACCGCCAGCGGCTATCCGCTGACCCCCGCGATCGTGATCCCGAGCGACACCCAGAGCATCACCATCGGCAAGGACGGCACCGTGAGCGTGCAGCAGGCCGGCCAGACCTCGCCGACCCAGATCGGCACCATCCAGGTGGCCACCTTCGTCAATCCGGGCGGTCTGCAAAGTGCCGGTGAGAACCTGTATCTTGAGACCGCCTCCAGCGGCACCCCCACGCCGAACACCCCGGGGAGCAACGGCGCCGGCGTGCTCAACCAGAACTACGTGGAAAACTCCAACGTGAACGTGGCCGAGGAGCTGGTGCAGATGATCACCACCCAGCGGGCCTACGAACTCAATTCGCGCGCGATCCAGACCTCCGATGCCATGCTCGGACGCCTGACGCAGCTGTAATCCGGGAGCCTTCGCCATGCGTGTCGTCCTCACCGCCTTGCTGACCCTGCTGCTGGCCGGGTGCGCGGCGCTCGAGACCACGCCGCCGACGGTGGTGCATCAGCCCATGTCGGCGCGGCCCGAACAGCACGCCGGCATGGCGCCGGCCAACGGCGCCATCTTCCAGGCCCACGCCACGCGGCCCCTGTTCGAGGACCGCCGCGCGCGCCTGGTGGGCGACACCATCACCATCAACCTGGTGGAGAACACCTCGGCGCAGAAGGCCTCCAACGCCAGTGCCAGCCGGGGCTCGTCCATCAGCGGCGGCATCAACACCATCAACAAGATGCCGCTCAAGAACCTCGCCGGCCTCAGCCTCGACGCCGGCACCGACAGCAGCTTCAACGGCGCCGGTGCCGCCGCCGCCAACAACCTGTTCACCGGCACCATCACCGTCACCGTGATCGAGGTCTATCCGAACGGCAACCTGCTGGTGTCGGGTGAGAAGCAGATCGCCATCAACCAGGGCGACGAGTTCATCCGATTCTCCGGTGTGGTCAATCCCAATTACGTGACCACCAGCAACACCGTGCAGTCGACCCAGGTGGCCGACGCGCGCATCGAATACAAGGGCAGCGGCTACATGAACGACAGCCAGGTGATGGGCTGGCTGCAGCGTTTCTTCATCATGCTGCTGCCGATCTGACGGGATGACGATCATGAACACGGCACGCGCGATCTTCGCAGGGCGGGTTTCAATCCGCCATACCCTTGCCGCGACGGTTGGCGGGTTGAAACCCGCCCTACGGTTCTGTGCCGTGTTGCTGTGCGCCTGCCTCACGGTGGGCGCCCACGCGGAGCGCATCAAGGATCTGGCCAACTTCGCCGGCGTGCGCAACAACCAGCTGGTGGGCTACGGCCTGGTGGTGGGGCTCGACGGCTCCGGCGACCAGACCACGCAGACGCCGTTTACCGTGCAGAGCATCATCAACATGCTCGGCAACATGGGCGTGCAGATGCCCCAGGGCACCAACCTGCAGCTCAAGAACGTGGCCGCGGTGATGGTCACCGCCCAGCTGCCGGCCTTCGCGCGACCGGGGCAGACCATCGACGTCACCGTCTCCTCCATCGGCAATGCCAAGAGCCTGCGCGGCGGCACCCTGGTGATGACGCCGCTCAAGGGCGCCGACGGCCAGATCTATGCGATGGGCCAGGGCAACGTCGTGGTCGGCGGGGCCGGCGCCCAGGGCGGCAGCGGCTCGGTCACCGTCAATCACCTCTCCGCCGGCCGCATTCCCAGCGGCGCCACCGTCGAACGCGCGGTCCCGAGCGCGGTGGGGCAGGGCGACATGATCCTGCTGGAGCTCGAGGACACCGACTTCGGCACCGCCAACCGCATGGTCGAGGCCATCAACGCCGCCACCATGCCGGGCGTGGCCCAGGCCATCGACGGGCGCACGGTGCAGGTGCGCGCGCCGACCGACCCGAACCAGCGGGTCGCCTTCCTCGGCAAGCTCGAGAACATCGACGTGACGCCGCAGCTGATGGCGGCCAAGGTCATCGTCAATTCGCGCACCGGCTCGGTGGTCATGAACCAGACCGTGACCCTGCAGCATTGCGCGGTGGCACACGGTAACCTGACCGTGGCGGTGCAGAACGAGACCACGGTCAGCCAGCCCAATGCGCTGTCCGGCGGGCAGACCGTCACCGGCCAGACCGGCGGCGCCACTATCACCCAGGAAGGCGATGCGCTCATGGAAGTGAAATCCGGCGCCAATCTGGCCGATGTGGTCAAGGCGCTCAACACGCTGGGCGCCAACCCGATGGATCTGATCAGCATCCTCCAGGCCATGAAGGCCGCCGGTGCCCTGCGCGCCGACCTCGAAGTGATCTGAGCATGGCCGGCACCCGCCCTCGCCACCGGTCGGATCGTAGGTCGGATGTCAGTCCGACTCCCGTGGTGAATCGGCGCGTGGACGTCGGACTGAAGTCCGACCTACGGGGGGCGTGGCCAGGGGGCATGGCATGAACGGCATGCCGATCAACACCCTCGACCCGAAGGCCATGGGCGACCTCAAGCGGCTCGCCCGCGAGAACAACCCCGAGGCCGTCAAGGCCGCCGCGCGTCAGTTCGAATCCCTGTTCCTGGCCATGGTGCTCAAGACCATGCGCGCCTCGGTGCAGGGCAGCGGCCTGATGGACAACGAATCCACCAAGCTCTACCAGGGCCTGCTCGACCAGCAGCTGGCGGCCAACATGGCAGCCAGCGGCGGTACCGGGCTGGCCAACGCCCTGATGCGCCAGCTCGGCGGGGATCAGACACCGGCCGCGCCCACGCAGGAACAGATCGACCGGGGCTTCGACATCGCCACCGTCATCCGCCGTCCGAGTGTCACCGCGGGCGGATCGGTGCCGCCGGTGGACACGAGTGCCCGTTCTGCGGCCATCCGCGAGGCGACCACCATTGCGCCGACGCCGGCGGAGATCTCCAGCGACGCGGCCGCCTTCGTGCGCGAGGTGTGGCCTCACGCCCAGGCCGCCAGCCGCGAGACCGGCATCCCGGCGCACTTCATGATCGCCCAGGCGGCCCTGGAGACCGGCTGGGGCAAGTACCAGCTGCGCAATGCCGCCGGCCAGCCCAGCCACAACCTGTTCAACATCAAGGCCGGCAGCCGCTGGCAGGGCGACACCGTGGCGGTGGCCGCCACCGAATATGTGGACGGGCGCGCGGTGACCGAGCCGTCGAAATTCCGCGCCTACGGCTCCTACGCCGAGTCCTTCCGCGACTATGCGCGCCTGATCAGCAGCAATCCGCGCTACGCCCAGGTGCTCGGCCAGCAGGACGCGGCCGGTTTTGCCCGCGAACTGCAGGCGGCCGGCTACGCCACCGATCCGCGCTACGCGGAAAAGCTCACCAACATCATCAACAGCCCCACGCTGCGCGACGCCTTCCCGGGCTGAGCGACATCCTTGCCGGGGGCGGCAAGCGGGGCGGCAATGTTTGCCTCTCCGGCCTTGCCGGTGCCGGAAAACGCCCCTCGAAATCCGTAAAATCCTTGCTGTTACATGAGCTTGCGTAACTGGCAAAAGTTTTGCTTTGTCACTGCCGTAAGAAGACTCATCTGTGAGGACGCATCATGGCAGGCATGCTCAGCATCGGGGTGACAGGGCTCAACGCCGCTCAGGCGGGGCTGACCACGACCAGTCACAACATCGCCAACGCATCCACGCCGGGTTTCAGCCGCCAGAGCATCGTCCAGACGCAGCAGCCGGGCCTGTTCTCCGGCGCCGGGTTCCTGGGGCAGGGCACCCAGGTGGAGACGGTGCGCCGCTCCTACAGCCAGTATCTGGAGAACCAGGTGCTGTCGGCGGACACCAAGCGCTCGGCGCTGCAAACCTACGAAGACCAGATTAGCCAGCTCGACAACCTGCTGGCCGACTCCACGGTCGGCCTGTCGCCAGCGCTGCAGGGGTTTTTCGAAGGCGTCCAGGAAGTGGCCGCCAACCCCTCCAGCGTGCCGGCCCGTCAGGCGATGATCTCGGGTGGCGAGGCGATGGCCTCGCGCTTCCAGTATCTGGACGCGCGCCTGTCGGAAATCCGCGACGGCGTCGAGGGCTCCATCTCCAGCACCGTCGAGACGATCAACTCCTACTCCAGCCAGATCGCCGAACTCAACCAGCGCATCGTCAACGCCGAGGCCGCCGGGGCCGGGGCGCCGGCCAACGACCTGCACGATACCCGCGACAATCTCATCCGCGAGCTCAACCAGCTGGTGCGGGTCTCCACCGTGGCCGAGGCCGACGGCTCGCGCAGCGTGTTCATCGGCAACGGTCAGCCACTGGTGGTCGGGGTGCAGACGACGCAGCTGACCGCCACGCCCAGCACCGAGGACCCGTCGCGCCTGGCCATCGGCCTGCAGTTGCCCAACGGCTCGTCGGTGCAGATGCCCGAGAGCCTGCTGTCGGGCGGTACGCTCGGCGGCCTGCTCGATTTCCGCCGCGATTCGCTCGATACGGCGCAGAACAAGCTGGGCATGGTGGCGGTCGGCCTGATCGAGACCTTCAACGCCCAGCATCGCCTCGGCCAGGACCTGGACGGCAATCTGGGAGGCGATTTCTTCACCCCGCTGAGCCCCTCGGTGCAGTCCATCGCCGGCGCGACGAGCACGCCGACGGTCGATTTCGGCGACATCGGCAAGCTCAACGGCGGCACCTACAAGCTCACCTATACCAACACCACCGGCGGCTACAACCTCGTCGACCGGGCCACCGGCAACAGCGTCAATGCCGCCGATGTCGGCCTCACCATCACCGCGCCGGGCACCACCGTCGCGGGCGAATCCTTCCTGATCCAGCCGACCCGGTTCGCGGCCCAGGACATCAACGTGGCCATCGGCGACACCCGGCTCATCGCCGCGGCGGGGCCGGTGCGCAGCGTCGAGACCGCCGGCAATCTGGGCAGCGGTTCGATCGATGCGGTCAAGGTGAACAGCATCGCCGGCTTCGCCAGCGGCACGCCCCACATCGGCGACTACACGCTCAGCTTCAACAGCGGCAGCAATATCTACGAGGTGCGCGACAGCACCAACACGCTCGTCGGTTCGGTGGCCTACAACCCCTCGACCGATTCGGCCGGCGTCACCCGCACCCTGCCGGCGCCGCTGGCCGGCATCGACCTGACCTTCTCGGGCGTGCCCTCCAACGGCGACAGCTTCACCCTCGAGAGCAACGCCCAGGGGGTGGCCGACAACACCAACGCGGTGGCGCTGGGCGCCTTGCAGACCACCAAGACCATGCTCGCGGCGAGCGGCAACCCGACCGCCAACTTCCAGTCCACCTATTCGAACCTGGTCGCCGAGATCGGCAACAAGACCAGCGAGGTGAAGGTCAATCGCACCGCGCAGCAGAGCCTGCTCGACCAGGCCACCGCGACGCGCGAGTCGCTCTCCGGGGTGAATCTGGACGAGGAAGCCGCCAACCTCATTCGCTACCAGCAGGCCTACCAGGCTTCGGCCAAGGTGATGTCGATCGCCTCAAGCCTGTTCGACGAGATTCTGGGCATCGCCCGATAGGAGCCAGATCATGCGTATCAGCACCGGCATGCTCTACCAGACCGGCGTCCGGACCATCCAGGACCAGACCACGCAGATGCTGCATACCCAGCAGCAGGTGGCCACCGGCCGCCGCATCGTGGCGCCGTCCGACGATCCCATCGCCTCGGCCCGCGCGCTCGAGATCTCCCAGGCCCAGAGCCTGAACTCGACCTTCCAGACCAACCAGGGCTCCGCCAAGGATTCCCTGAACCTGCTCGAGAACAAGCTCTACGCGGTCGAGGACATCATCACCCACACCCGCACCCGCGCGGTCGAGGCCGGCAACGGCAGCTACTCCGATTCCGAGTGGGGCGCCATCGCCATCGACATCCGCGCCAGCTTCGACTCGCTGCTCGGTCTGGCCAACAGCCAGAACGGCAACGGCGAGTACATGTTCTCCGGCTACCAGGCCGACGTGAAGCCCTACGTGGGCAACATCAACGGGGTCAGCTTCCAGGGCGACCAGGGGCAGCGCACCTTGCAGGTGTCGCCCTCGCGCATCATGAGCGTGAGCAACTCCGGCTCCGAGGTGTTCAACGACGTCAAGGCGCCGCAGGGCGAGTTCTTCGCCGTGCCCGGCAACCCCAACGGCGGCACCGGCTACGTCGCCAGCACCCAGACCACCGGCACCTACACCGGCACCCAGTATCTGGTGAGCTGGGACGGCACCAACTACAACGTCACCGACCGCGCCACCGGCGCCGCGGTGACCAGCCAGACCGGCCCCACGCTCAGCTTCGGCAACGTCCAGCTCGAGATGGCCGGCACCCCGTCGGTGGGCGACGTGTTCGAAGTCGGGCCCAGCGCGGACGTGTTCAAGATGTACACCAACCTGACGCGCGCGCTCGAAAACCCCTCGAGCAACGGCGTCAGCGGCGCCATCTCCCAGGCCATCACGGGCATGGACCAGAGCCTCGACCAGGTGCTGACGGTGCACGCCTCGGTGGGCTCGCGCATGCTCGAGGTCAATACCCTGGAGGACGTGGGCAGCGACCTGGACGTGCAGTACGCCGATACCCTGTCACGCCTGCAGGACGTGGATTACGCCCAGGCGGTGAGCGACCTGTCGCTGCAGCAGACCTACCTGCAGGCCTCGCAGCAGTCCTTCCTGAAGATCACCAACCTGTCGCTGTTCAACTACCTGGGATGATCGCCATGACACCGCTGCGTCGTGCCGTGCCGATCGCCCTGCTGGTGCTGACCGGATGCAGCACCATCGACCGCCTGCCGGGGCCGGGCGAGGGCGCCTCGAGCCAGTGGCTGCTCGCGCCCGCCGCGGCGATCATGGTCATGCAGCAGGGCACGCTCGACATGCCCGACATCGCCATGGGGGTCACCCTGTGGGCCCTGGTCGATCCGATGGCGCCGAACTGGCAGATCCAGGCGGCCCAGCTCGACGAGCGCCATGTGCGCTTCAGCCTCAAGCACAAGCTGCTGCACACCGGCGGCGACGGCGAAGCCCGCCTGGTGCTGCGGCGCAACGCCGAGCATCTTGCCTTCGAGCAGGGTTTCAGCGATTACGAGATCCTCCGCTACGAAGAGGGCATCGATTCGACGCGCCCCTTCGCCCGCCGGGTCGTCACCGCCGACATCCGCCTGCTCAAGGGGCGCGCACTGCCCGGGCTCTGAGGCCGGGCTTCATTCCTTGAAGTTCAGATGCACCGCGCTCAGGCCTTTGCCCACGCCGAGCCGGTGCTCGAGCGTCTGCCCCGCGTATTCCGCGCTCACCGTATAGCGGCCGGGGGCACGCGTAGCAGACACAGCGGGCCTTCGCGCGGGATGACGACCGGGCCGTCGAGGGTGGGGCCGGTCACCGTCACCGTGACATCCGCCAGGTACATGCCGCGCGCGCCGGCCGTCAGCAACAGTTCGACACTGGCCGAATCACGCTGCGCACGGATCGCGGCGAAGCTGCCCTGGCCCACGCCGCCGCACAGGTAGGACAGGCCGCCGGCGTCCTGCCATTCGGGGGCCTGGGCCCACGCCGGCAGCGCCACGGCCAGCGCCATCAACATCAGCTTGATGCGCATGCGATCTCTCCTTTTTCGCTTACGTCCCGTGTGCCTGTGACCCCGGAATCCGGCGTTCGATCTCGCAACCGTTGTAAGAATGCGTGAGTGCTCCGGGGATGTTCGTCGGCACACGGCTGAGGCACACTACGCCCTGTTTGCAACCTGTCGGCGTTCGCCGGCATGCGAGAGGAAGGACATCATGACCACGCTGGGCACGCCCTTTTCGTCCACCGCCACCCGGGTGCTGCTGTGCGGCGCCGGTGAGCTGGGCAAGGAAGTCGTCATCGAACTGCAGCGCCTGGGCTGCGAGGTGATCGCGGTGGACCGCTACGCCAACGCACCGGCCATGCAGGTGGCCGACCGCAGCCACGTCATCTCCATGCTCGATGGCGCCGCCCTGCGCGCGGTGATCGAGCAGGAGCGGCCGCACTGCATCGTGCCCGAGATCGAGGCCATCGCCACCGACACCCTCGCCGAGCTGGAAGCCGAAGGCTTCAACGTGGTGCCCACGGCGCGCGCCACCCAGCTGACCATGAACCGCGAAGGCATCCGCCGGCTGGCGGCCGAAACCCTGGGCCTGCCGACCTCCACCTACCGCTTTGCCGGCGACGCCGCCGCCTACCGCGCGGCGGTGGCCGAGATCGGCCTGCCGTGCCTGGTCAAGCCGATCATGAGTTCGTCGGGCAAGGGCCAGAGCTTCGTCAAGAGCGCCGAGCGCATCGAGGCGGCCTGGGAGTACGCCCAGGCGGGCGGGCGCGCCGGTCAGGGCAAGGTGATCGTCGAGGGATTCGTGGATTTCGATTTCGAGATCACCCTGCTGACCATCCGCCACGACGACGGCCACGGCAACACCGTCACCAGCTTCTGCGCGCCGATCGGCCATCGTCAGGAAGACGGCGACTACCAGGAATCCTGGCAGCCGCAGCGCATGACCGACGCGGCCCTGGCACGTGCGCAGGAGATCGCCCGGGCGGTCACCGACGCCCTCGGCGGCCGCGGCCTGTTCGGCGTGGAGCTGTTCGTCAAGGGCGACGAGGTGATCTTCAGCGAAGTGTCGCCGCGGCCGCACGATACCGGTCTGGTGACGCTCATCTCGCAGGACCTGTCCGAGTTCGCGCTCCATGCGCGGGCCATCCTCGGGCTGCCGATCCCCAACATCGTCCAGACCGGCCCCTCGGCCTCGTCGGTGTTGCTGGTGGCGGGCGAATCGACGCAGATGCGCTACGGCAACCTGCAGGCGGCGCTGAACCGGCCCGACACCCAGCTGCGCCTGTTCGGCAAACCGGAAGTGTCGGGCAAGCGCCGCCTGGGCGTGGCGCTGGCGCGGGCCGAGAGTGTCGAGGCCGCGCGTGAGGTGGCCAACGCGGTGATCGGCGACATCCGCGTCGAACTGTAAGTCCGCCCGCCCTCAACCCTTGGCCGGAGGCGCCGCGTCGTCGGCCGGGGTGTCCGTTTCGAACAGGTGCTTGAGCTCCTCGCGGGCCTGGGCGATGCTGGCCATGAGCTGGGCTTCGTCCTGGTAGACCGCGTGCTGGCGCACCAGGGCGTCGGCGTCCTGGCGGGCGAAACGCTCGACCGCCTGGCGGGCGTCAGCGTCGGGCACGCCGAGGCCTTGCAGCACCGCTTCGGTCATGGCCAGGCTGCCGTGCCAGGTCTCGCGGATCGGGGCGGCGATGCCCAGGTCCATGAGCTTGTAGGCATGAAAGCGGTTGCGTGCGCGCGCGATCACGGTCACCCGCGGGAAGTGCCGGCGCACCAGGGCGGCGGTCTTCAGTGAGGCCTCCACGTCATCGATGGCGAGCACGAACAGCCGCGCCTCGGCCAGGCCGGCGGCGCGCAGCACATCCAGCCGCGAGGCATCGCCGAAATACACCTTGTTGCCGAAGCGGCGCACATAGTCCACCTGCTGCGGGTCCACCTCGAGCACCGTGAAGGGCGTGCGTTTCACCGCGAGCATCCGCGCGACGATCTGGCCGACGCGGCCGAAGCCGGCGATGACCACCGCGTTGGCCGTATCGGGGAGGGGGTCGAACTGCGGCTCGACACGCCGGCTCAGCAACGGTGCCAGCACCCGATCCTCGAGCACCAGCCACAGCGGCCACAGCACCAGCGACACCGTCACCGCCATGGTGAGCAGGCCGGCGAGGCCGTCGTCGATCACGCCGTACTGGCGCGAGAGCTGAAAGATCACGAAGGCGAACTCGCCGCCCTGGGCGAGGGTGATGGCCAGCTTGCGGCGGCTGTCGGCCGGGCGTCCGATCAGACGCCCGATGGCGGACAGGACGACGGTCTTGAGCGCCAGCAGCGCCAGGCCGAGGCCGAGCACGGTGACCGGGTCGGCCATGAGCAGGCCCAGGTTGGCGCCCATGCCCACCGCCATGAAGAAGACCCCCAGCAGCAACCCCTTGAACGGTTCGAGATCGGCCTCCAGCTCGTGGCGGTACTCCGAGTCGGCCAGCACCACGCCGGCCAGGAAGGCGCCCAGCGAGGCGGTCAGGCCGACCTGTTCCATGAGCAGGGTGGTGGCGATGACCACCAGCAGCGCCGCGGCGGTGAAGGTCTCGCGGCTGCCCAGGGTGGCGATCCAGGTGAACACCGGGCGCAGCAGGGTGCGGCCGGCCACGATCACCCCCGCGATGGCCAGCACGCCCCACAGGATCTGCAGGGGCGCCAGCTGCATGGCGCCGGTGCCGAGCACGGGCAGCAGGGCGAGGATGGGGATCACCGCCATGTCCTGGAACAACAGGATGGCGAAGGCGTCGCGCCCGTGGCGGTCGGTGAGCTGCCCGCGCTCGGCCAGCGACTGGAGCACCACCGCGGTGGAGGACATGGCCGCCGCCACACCCACCACGACGGCCGCGCGGCCGTCGAGCCCGAAGCCCACGGCCACCAGCGCCAGGACCAGCGCGGTCAGGCCGACCTGGAGACCGCCGAGCCCGAAGATCGGGCGGCGCAGCACCCACAGGCGCGAGGGCTTGAGCTCCAGGCCGATCACGAACAGCAGCAGGATGACGCCGAACTCGCCGAAATGGAGGATGGCATCCACGTCGCCGATCGCGCCCAGGCCCCACGGCCCGAGCGCCATGCCGGCGGCCAGATAGCCGAGGATGGCGCCGAGGCCGGCGCGCTTGGCCAGGGGCACGAGCAGGACGGCGCCGAGGAGCAGGAAGGCGATCTGGGCAAGCATGGGGGTCACCGGGTCGGTCAGGGGGAAAGGCGGCCGCCGCGGTGTGCGGCGGCCGTCGTGGTGGCGACTTTAGGCCGTTCGCCGCGACGTTTTCAATCTTGAGGGCCGCGCAGGTCGAACACCAGCACTTCGGCGTCTTCGCCGTCGCTCAGGACGAGCGCCGATTCGCCGCTCACCTTGAGGCCGTCGCCGGCTTCGAGACGCACGCCATTGACGCTCAGCGCGCCCCGGGCCAGATGCACATAGGCGGCGCGGCCGGACGCCAGGGTCAGCTCGGCGCGCTCGGCGCCGTCGAACAGACCGGCGTAGACCCGCGCGTCCTGGTGGAGCCGGAGCGCGCCGTCATGGCCCTCGGGCGACAGGACGAGGCGCAGCCGGCCCCGTTTGTCTTCCTCGCCGACGCGGGTTTGCTGGTAGCCGGGGCGGATGCCGTGCCGTGCCGGCAGGATCCAGATCTGCAGGAAGTGCACCCCCTCGGCGTCCGAGGCATTGAACTCGCTGTGGGCGATGCCGGTGCCCGCGCTCATGAGCTGGACGTCGCCGGGACGGATGACCGAGCCGTTGCCCAGGGTGTCGCGATGTTCCAGCGCGCCGTCGAGCACGTAGGAGAGGATCTCCATGTCCCGGTGCGGGTGGGTGCCGAAGCCCTGGCCCGGCGCCACGCGGTCGTCGTTGATCACGCGCAGGTCGGAGAAGCCGCGCTGCTCCGGATCGTCGTAGTGGGCGAAGGAAAAGGTGTGGCGGGAGCTGAGCCAGCCGTGTTCGGCGACGCCGCGGTCGGCGGCCTTGCGGATCTCGATCATGAGGTCTCTCCGGGTTGGGCGCCGGCATGGGCCGGCGCGTCGGTGGGGTGTCGGTGTCAGGCGGTGCGGCGTGCGTCCAGGCTCAGGGCGCCGCCACCGAAGGCGACGATCTGCAGCAGGCCGCCGGCGATGGCGATGTTCTTGAAAAAGTGGATGAACTGGTTCTGGTCGCCCAGGTGAAAGTGGAAGGCGAACGCGGTCACCAGCGTGAAGGCGGCGATCAGGGCCGCGCTCAGGCGGGTCCGGTAGCCCACCAGCAGGGCCAGGGCGAGGATGACCTCGACGAACACCGCGCCGGCGTAGGCCAGTTCGGGGAAGGGCAGGCCGGCCGAGGCGATGTAGCCGATGGTGCCGGCCGGCGCGGCGAGCTTGCCCACGCCGCTGATCAGGAAGATGGCGGCGAGCAGGGCGCGGCCGGTGGTGGCGATGTAGTCGGGGGCGGTTCGGGTCGGGGTGGTCATGATGGCGTTCTCCGTTGGGGGTTGGGGTTCGGCGACCGCTTCGGTGCGTCCGATGGTGGTACTTTAGCGTCCCCAATGGTGCAGATAAATCGCCTAGAATGCGTATGACTGTCCACTTAATGGTGACAATGTGAACGCGCTGGAAGACATGCGGATCTTCGTGACCACGCTGGAGGCCGGCAGCTTCACCGCCGCGTCCGACAGGCTGGGTCTGTCCAAGCAGTTCGTGAGCCGGCGGGTGATGGCGCTCGAGGCGCGCCTGGGGGTGCGGCTGCTCAACCGCACCACCCGGCGCCTGCATGTGACCGACGCGGGGCAGGCGTACTACACCCGCGCGGTGCGCATTCTCGACGACGTGAGCGACGCCGAACTGGCGGTGAGCAGCCGCGGCGGGCGGGTCCAGGGCACCTTGCGGGTCAGCGCCCCCGTGTCCTTCGGCACCCTGGCGCTGGGCGCGGTGGTGCCGGCCTTCATGCTGCGCTATCCGGCGATCCGGGTGGAGCTCGACCTGAACGACCGGAGCGTGGACCTGGTGCGCGAGGGCTACGACATGGCGATCCGCATCGGCCGGTTGCCCGACTCGACCCTGGTGGCCCGCGCGCTCGCCTCGACCCGGATGGTCGCCTGCTGCAGTCCCGCCTATCTGGAGGGCCGCGGCGCGCCGGCGACCCCGGACGATCTGGCCGAACACGATTGCCTGCTCTACGGCCATGGCCGCGGGGTGGAGTGGGGTTTTCAGGTGGACGGCCGGCCGCATCCGGTGCAGGTCGGCGGCCGCCTGCTGGCCAACAACGGCGAGCTGGTGCGCGACGCGGCCATCGCCGGGCTGGGCATCGCCTGGCAACCGGGCTTCATCGTCGGCGACGCCCTGCGCGACGGGCGCCTGGTGAGCGTGCTCGATGCGTTCGCCACACCGCCGATGACGGTTCAGGTGGTCTATCCGCAGCACCGCCAGGCCTCGCTGGCGATCCGCGCGTTCACCGACTTCCTGGTCGAGGCCCTGGCCGAGGGCTGAGGCGCCGGCTCAGCGGGCGCCGTAGATGTGCTCGCGCGTGAGCGGATAGTCGTGTTCGGCCACCGGGTCGTTGCGGCGGGTGGCCACGATCTGGTGCAGCCCCATCCAGCCCTGCGAGAAGCCGAAGGCGCAGCCGGCCAGATAGGCGCGCCAGATGCGGTGGCGCTTGTCGCCGACCATCTCGCGCAGGCGCGGGCCGGCCGCCTCGAAGCGTTCGATCCAGTGGCGCAGGGTGAGGGCGTAGTGGCGGCGCAGGCTCTCCACATCCTGCACCTCCAGCCCGGCGGCGCTCATCTCGCGGATCACCAGCGACAGGTGCGGCAGCTCCCCGTTGGGGAACACGTAGCGGTCGATGAAGCGCCCGCCGCCCAGCGGCGTCTCGCCCGAATCCGGATCGGCCGAGGTGATGCCGTGGTTCATGGCGATGCCGCCTTCGTCCAGCAGCGCATGGAGGGTGCGGAAGTAGGCCGGCAACTGCTTCAGGCCCACATGCTCGAACATGCCCACGCTGGTGATCTTGTCGAAGCGCCCGCTCAGGTCGCGGTAGTCCATCAGGCGCACCTCGCAGCGATCCTCCACCCCGGCCTCGCGGATGCGCTCCCGCGCCAGATCGTACTGGTTCTGCGACAGCGTGATGCCGGTGCACCGGGCGCCATAGTCGCGCGCGGCGCGCACGATGAGCGCGCCCCAGCCGCAGCCGATGTCGAGCAGCCGCTCGCCCGGCCGCACCCGCAGCTTGGTGAGGATGTGATCGAGCTTCTGGATCTGCGCGGTGGCGAGGCGGTCGCTGTCGCGGCGGAAATAGGCACAGGAATACACCATCTCCGGATCGAGCCAGGCGCGGTAGAAATCGTTGGACACATCGTAGTGGTACTGGATGTCCGACGAGTCCTGCGCGCGGGTATGGCGTCGCGGGCGGCTCTGACGCGTGCCGGTGCCGCCCGCCGCGTCGGACAGGCGGGCGGCCGCCTCGATGGCGTCGAGCGGATGGCCGATCACGTCGATGACGCCCTCCACATACGCCTCGCCGATGCGCGCCAGATCGGGTGACCACAGCGCCGCGAGCGCACGCGGCGTGCGCAGCCGGATGGTCACCCGCGCGGCCTGGTCCAGCGCCACCCGATGGCCGTTCCACAGTTCCACCGCAAACGCCGCGCAGCCGGACTCGCGCAGACGCGTGAGCCAGGCTTCCAGGCGGCGTTCGATCACGGACGCCGGCAGCAGGGATGGGGCAAACGGACTCATGCCGTGTCCTCCCATGGTCAGTCGGCAGAAGAGTTCATCTTTACGCTAGGCACTGAGGCGCAGAGAAATAATGAATAATTTTCATGGACTTGATAGCCGCGCGCTAAAACTTTCGGGCGCGGCGCCGGGCGGGCGTCGCGGCCCGGGGGCGCCCCGCGCCGCCGGCGTCGGTGATACAGTCGCCCCCGTCCCGAGCGGGCGCCGATCCGCCCGCGTGCCGACCGACCCGAGCCCATGACCCGCAAGATCATCCACTGCGACTGCGACTGCTTCTACGCCGCCATCGAGATGCGCGACGACCCGTCGCTCGTCGGCAAGCCGCTCGCGGTCGGCGGCCGGGCCGAAACCCGCGGCGTGGTGGCCACCTGCAACTACGAGGCGCGCGCCTTCGGCGTGCGCTCCGCCATGCCCACCAGCCGGGCGCTGCGCCTGTGCCCCGAGCTCATCCTGGTGCCGCCCGACTTCGAACGCTACCGGGCCGCCTCGCAACGCATCCTGGCCATCTACCGCGACTACACCGCGCTGGTCGAACCGCTCTCCCTCGACGAGGCCTACCTGGACGTGACCGGCGTCGACCGCTGCCGTGGCAGCGCCACCCTCATGGCCGAGGAAATCCGCGCCCGCATCCACGCGGAAGTGGGCATCACCGCCTCGGCGGGCATCGCCCCCAACAAGTTCCTCGCCAAGATCGCCAGCGACTGGCGCAAGCCCAACGGCCAGTTCGTTGTCCGGCCGGAGGAGGTGGACGCCTTCGTCGAGGTGTTGCCGGTCGGCAAGCTGTTCGGCGTCGGCAAGGTGACCACCGCCCGCCTCGAGCAGCTCGGCGTGCACACCTGCGGCGACCTGCGCGCCTGGTCGCTGGCCGACCTCATCGCCCGCTTCGGCAAGTTCGGCCGCAGCCTCCACCGCCTGTGCCGCGGCATCGACGAACGCCCCGTGGCCCCCGACCGGCCGCGCAAATCCCTCTCGGTGGAAACCACCTACGCCACCGACCTGCCCGATCTGGCCGCCTGCGAAGCCGCGCTGGCGCCGCTCATGGAAGACTTCAACCGCCGCTTCGCCCGCCTCGACCCGGCCCCGCCGGTACACAAGGCCTTCGTCAAGATCCGCTTCGACGACTTCACCCGCACCACCGCCGAATGCCTCGCCGACGCGCCCGACGAAGCGCGCTGGCTGGAACTGCTGCGCACCGGGCATGCCCGCAAGGGGCGACCGGTGCGGCTGTTGGGCGTGGGGGTGCGGTTCGTCGAGGCGGAGGAGGCGTTTGCGGAGGCGCAGGCGGATTTGTTTGGGGCGGGGTAGGGGGGCAGATCCCGGATAGGAGGGAGGCGTCCATCCCATTGCCCTACGGCTGGGCGACACGGCACACCGCGGCCAGCTACTTGGCCAGGCATCCACCATCGGTCACCAGCATGAGGCCGGTGGTAAAACTCGACGCATCCGACGCGAGGTAAAGCGCGGAGCCCTTCATTTCTTCGGCATCGGCGACACGCCCCATCGGCGTGAAGGCGCTGACAGCCTCGACGAAACCGGGATCGTCATAGGCTCCGTCGGCCAGCCGTGTGCGAAAGAACCCGGGACACAGGGCGTTGATCTGGATGTTGCTCGAGGCATATTCGAGCGCCAGTTCCCGGGTCAGGTTGACCACCGCGCCCTTGGTCGCGTTGTAGGCGGGGATGGGGATCACGCTCGACGCACCGGCAAGGCCCCACATCGACGCGACGTTGATCAGCTTGCCGGATTGCTGGCGTGACATGATTCTGAGTGCTTCCCGATCGGTGTAGAAAACCCCCTGCAGGTTCACGGCGATGACGCGGTTCCATTCGTCCGTCGGGTAGTCGTGCAGGGGCTGCGGTGTCCTGTCGGCGATGCCGGCGTTCGCGAAGGTGATATCCACGCGGCCCAGGGCGTCATCCGCACGCCGGAACAATGCGGCAACGTCCTGTTCGCGCGTCACATCGCAATGCACGGCGAGCGCCGTGCGACCGAGTGCCTCGACGCGGCTGGCCGTCCGTTCGTTGCCTGCCGCGTCGATATCCGCGCACACCACGTGGGCACCCGCCTCGGCCATGGCTTCGGCGATCACGTACCCCAGACCATTGCCGGCCCCGGTCACGACCGCGACCCGATCGGCGAGATCAAACATTTTCATGACATTCATGAAGATTCCTTTCCGTTTGGATTCATTGGCGGCGTGTGCTTCAGCGGGAGGCCAGCCGCTTCGAAATCTCGTCGGCGATGAATTCGATGGCGGCCGCGCTCGCCGGGAGCACGTTGGTCATGGTGGCGAAAACATGCATCTGCCCCGCGAAACGCTGGAGCCGGGTTGGCACGCCAGCGGCCTTCAGCTTTTCCGCATAGGCATCCGAGTCGGAATTCAGCACATCCATTTCGGCGCCCACGATGAGGGTCGGCGGCACACCAGAGACATCCGGCGCATTGAGCGGCGAGGCCTCGGGGTCTTCGCGCCGTTCCGGTTCCGGAAGGTAGTGGTCCCAGAACCAGGCCATGTCGTCCCTGGAGAGCAGCAGCTGGTTGTCGGGATCGAGGTAGCTCTCGGTGTCGAGTCGTGCCTGCGTCACGGGGTAGATCAGGACCTGCATCGCAAGTGCCGGCCCATGCCCCACGGCCGAGCGATTGACCAGCACCGCGGCAAGATTGCCGCCCGCGCTGTCGCCACTGACGATGAGCGGCAAGCTGGGGGCGCCGAGATGCCGCGTGCGCGCATCGGCGGCCCATTCCAGCGCGGCCTGGCAGTCATCGAGCGCAGCCGGGAACGGATGCTCCGGCGCCAGACGATAGTCGACCAGCACCACCGCGCATCGCGACTGCGCGGCAAGCATGCGGGCGAACACGTCGAAGTCGTCGATCGACATCGTCACCCAGCCGCCGCCGTGACAGTGCACGATCATTCCCTCGACCGGGGCCGAGGGAATGAACATGCGAACGCGACATTGGCTGCGCTCGGTCTCTAGGTTCTCCTCGACCACCCGCTGCATCGGCGGCCCCTCGCCGTAGGCAGGCCTGAGGCTCGACAGAAACGCGCGCGCTTCGTCAGGGGTCATCTGATGAAAGGGCCGGGCCCCCATGTCTGACAGTTGCTGGAGCAGTTGCTGGGAAGCTTGGTCCAGTGGCATGGTCTTTGTCTCCGTGAGTGTCGTTGGGGCCATCCCGATGGGAGGCCGCACTCTTCGGAGCAACGCCCATGCCACCACGCGATGCCCCGGCCGCAGCGGCACTCAGGAGCCGGAATCGTCTTGGATGGTGGGCTGGGTCGGCATGCTGCAACACACCTTGGAAGCGCGTTCTGTTTATGATTTTATGAATGCGATTTCACAAAATCATAAAAATAAAGACCAACGAGAGGAGACACGAATGAGCAAGACCCATGGGCCCCAGTACCCATCCGACGACGACCTGCTGTCGCAGGTGCGGTTCGATCCCGTCGCCGGAAAAATCTGGTTCAACGAACAGCGCGTGCTGATGGTGCACGCCTCGGGCATGTCCCTACTGCGCAAGGAACTGATCGAGACCCTCGGTATCTCCCGCGCCCGTGGGCTGCTTATGCGCTTCGGCTTTCACGCCGGCTTCAAGGACGCCGAACTCACCAAGACCTTGCGGCCCAATTTCACAACGGACGATGCGTTCCTCGCGGGGCCGCGTCTGGCGTGCATCAAGGGGCTGGTGCATGTCGAACCACTCGAGCTGTCCTTCGATCTCGAGTCGGGCTCGTTCATCGGCCGTTTCGAGTGGACCGACAGCTATGAGGCCGATGCGCATCTCCAGCACTTCGGGGTTTCCGACGAACCGGTCTGCTGGAGCCTGATCGGGTACTCGAGCGGGTTCACCTCGTACTACATGGGGCGCAAGGTCTTGTTCAAGGAAGAGGAATGCGCCGGTTGCGGCTCGGCCCATTGCCGCATCATCGGCAAGCCCGCCGAAGAGTGGGAGGACTGCGCGGAGCTCGAAAAGCTGTATCAGCCCGATTCGGTCGCGGAAGCACTCTTTGCCCTGCAGTCCCAGATATCCGAACTGCAGGAAACGGTTCGCGAATATCATGCGAAGCCTTCCGAGATGCCCCGGCTGATCGGCAATGCGGCCGCATTTCTGAAAGCAAAGGATCTGGTCAAACGCGGAGCGGCGAGCCGCGCCTCCGTCCTGCTGCTGGGCGAAACCGGCGTGGGCAAGGAAATGTTCGCGCGCAGTCTGCATGCGCTGTCCGATCGCTCGGACAAGCCCTTCGTGGCGGTCAACTGCGCATCCATCCCGACCGACCTGATCGCCTCGGAGCTGTTCGGCGTCGAACGCGGCGCATTCACCGGCGCCTCGGTCAGCCGTGAGGGCAAGTTCGAGCGGGCCGACGGCGGCACGATTTTTCTGGACGAAGTGATCGAACTGCCTCCCGGTGCCCAGGCCGCATTGCTGCGCGTGTTGCAGGAAGGCGAACTCGAGCGGGTCGGTGGCACGACCTTGCGCAAGGTGGATGTGCGGGTGGTCGCGGCCACCAACGAGGACCTGCTCGATGCCGTCCATCAAGGCCGCTTCAGGGCAGATCTGTTTTATCGACTCAACGTGTATCCGATCGAAATCCCGCCCCTGCGCGATCGGGTCGATGACATCCCGGTGCTGGCCAAGCATTTCGTCGGCAAGTTCCACGCCCTATACAAGAAAACGACGATGGGCATCTCGGACCGGGCGATGCGCGCGCTGAAGCAATATCCCTGGCCGGGCAACATCCGGGAGTTGGAGAACATGATCGAGCGGGGCGTGATTCTTACCGACCAGCACCGCAGCATCGACGCAGAGTCCCTGTTCGCGTCTCAGCCACCGGAGGAAGAGCCCGGGCACAAGCTGTCGCGATCCGGTTCGCTCGAGCCTGAACGCGCCGATACCGGGCGTTCCCCTTACGACGCGCTGTGCGAAAAAATGCTGAGCGAGGGGTTCTCGCACGACGACTTCGAGGCGGCGATCACGCGCAACGCCATGGCACTGGCCGAGGACAACGTCTCCCAGGCCGCCAGGCTCATGGGCATCACGCGCGCCCGGATGGCGTACCGGCTGGAGAAGCTCAAGACCGACTGACCCACCCGGCACGCGCACGTCCCTCACGCCGATTCAGGCCCACGGGCGCCCCGTCAGTGCAGCGAAGACGCTGCGGACGGGGCGCCCGTCCTTTTGGGCCGCTCCCCTGACTGAACACGTTTTCCCGCGCCCCTGTCGCATTTGCGAATTCTATGAACCCGTTTGAGTTTTTTATGAAATTCGCTCGGCGCGGCATCCCCGGGTCAATCCGGGGGAAATTCGCAAGTTACTGTTTCTGAATTGTTTTGTCTGTTTGGCACAGTCTTTGCCATTCGTTGGCTGTAGGAGTGACGCGGGCAACAACGCAACTGCGACTCCATCAGCCATTCGATTTGTGTCTTCGCCAGTGTCGACCGGCGGTGACCAGCAAACGTGCACATGAGACAAAAAAGGAGACAGACCCATGACCCAGAATGCCTCGGGCGATCGCGCTAACCCAGTCGTGGACGCCGTGGTTCTCGGCGCCGGCTTTGCCGGCCTGTACATGCTTCATCTGCTGAGGGACCGCCTGAACAAGAATGTCAGGGTCTTCGAAAGCGCCGACGGTGTCGGTGGTACCTGGTACTGGAATCGCTATCCGGGCGCCCGCTGCGACATTCCGAGTCACCACTATTCCTTTTCGTTCTCCGAGGAACTGGAACAGGAATGGAACTGGTCGGAGAAGTACGCCGCGCAACCGGAAATCCTCGCCTACCTCGAGTTCGTGGCGAAGAAGTTCGATCTGGCCAAGGACATCACGTTCAGGACCCGCGTGAACGCGGCTCACTACGACGAGGCGGACAAGCTGTGGATCATCACGACCAACCAGGGCGAGGTCGTCCGGGCGCGCTATTTCATCCCGGCCGTGGGAACGCTGTCGGACGCCAACATCCCTGAGTTCAAGGGCCATGAATCCTTCGCGGGCGAAGTGTATGTCACCGGCAAATGGCCGAAAGAGGGTGTGGATTTTGCCGGCAAGCGCGTGGGCATCATCGGCACCGGCGCGACGGCGATGCAGGCCATCCCGCTCATCGCCGAAGAGGCGGCGCACCTGACCGTTTTCCAGCGCACGCCGAACTACGGCACGCCCTTGCGCAACGAGCCCATGACCCCCGAGGTGGATCGCGCCGTCAAGGAAAACTACCGGGAGCTGCGCCGTCAGGCCTGGGAGTCCTTTGCCGGCGTGCCCTTCGATCGCCTGAAACCGTCCGCGCTGGCCGACAGCGATGAGGAACGTCTGAAGCAGTATGAAGCCTGCTGGGAAGACGGCGGCTTCAGCCTCTGGATTGGCTGCTACGCCGATACCTTGTTCGACGAGCGCGCCAACAAGCATACGGCCGATTTCGTGCGCGCCAAGATTCGCGCCCGGGTGAAGGATCCGGCCGTCGCGGAGATGCTGTGCCCCCCCGAGAGTCAGGCCTACGGCACCAAGCGACAGCCCTGCGAGACGAACTACTTCGAAACCTTCAATCGCGCCAACGTCACGCTGGTCGATATCAAATCCCACCCCATCGAGGAAATCGTGCCCACCGGCTTGCGCACCAGCAACGCCCAGTATGATTTCGACATCCTGATCTACGCCACCGGCTTCGATGCCTTCACCGGCGCCATGTTCAAGATCGACATCACCGGCGAGGGCGGTCTGCCCCTGAAGGATTACTGGTCTGCCGGCCCCCGGACGCTCTTCGGTCTGGCGGCCCACGGCTTCCCCAACATGTTCTTCATCACGGGGCCGCAGAGCCCGTCCGTGCTGTTCAACATGCCCCTGGGCATCGAGATGCACTGCGAATGGATTGCCCAGTGCATCTCGCACATGGACGCGAACGGCTACGCAAGCATCAACGCCGACCCGGATGCCGAGCAACAGTGGATCCGCCATACCAAGGAAATGGCCGACGCCACCCTGCTGCCGGAGGCGACCTCCTGGTACCTGGGCGCCAACATCCCGGGCAAGCCGCGTGTCTTCATGGTCTATCTGGGCGGCGGCAAGCACTACAAGGATGTCATCAGCCGCTGCGCGGCCGAAGGTTACACCGGCTTCACGCTGACGCCGGTCACCTGCGACGCACTCGCTCAATAACAGAACGGGGGTCGAACCCCGAAACGCATGCAAGGCCCGTCACCCGTGCCCATGGCCGGGGGCGGGGGGCGTGGTGCGTCCTGGACCCAGCAAAGAGAGCAGAAGCATGACATCTAAAACCGAAACGATCCGGCACAAGATCGCGCGACTTGCCGTCCGCCGTCCGTGGCTGACACTGGCGGTCGCGCTGATGATCACCGCGTTCTTCGCGGTCGGTCTGTCAAGAATTGAGGTCAGAACCATCTTTTCCGACCTCTTCCCGAAGCATCACCCCTTCGTCAAAACCTACAAGGACCATCCCAATTTCGGCAATCCGCTGACGATCAGCCTGATGGTCAAGCGCGTGGATGGCAAAGACATCTACAACGCGGACACCCAGAAGAAGATCTGGGATCTGTCCCGGGATGTCGACCTGGTTCCCGGCGTAGATCACGATCAGATCGTGTCGATTGCCACCGAGAAGGCGCGGTACACGGTGCTCACGGCGGATGGCATCTATTCCAACCCGATCCTGGACGAGAAGCCGCCGGTCACGCCGGCCGAACTCAAGGAGATCAAGCGGCGGGTCAACGAGTCGCCGTCGGTGCGCACCTTCCTTGTGTCCCAGGATGGCACCGCGGCGATCATCAACGCGACCTTCATCGAACGCCTGGTCGACTATGGCGTGGCCTTCGACGCCGTACAGGGCCTGGTCGCCAAGTACAGCGATGCGAATCACGAAATTCATGTAGCCGGCTGGCCGACGCTGACCGGCTGGGTCTATCACTTCGGCGCCCAGACCACCACCATCTTCGCCGTCACGCTGATCCTGATGTTCGCCTTCCTGCTGCTGGCGATGCGCAACGCGGCCGGCGTGTTGACCCCGATTCTGGTGAGCGCCCTCTCGGCCATCTGGGGGTTCGGCTTCGTGGGCTGGATACATGATCCGATTGAGCCGCTGCTGATGGTGGTGCCCCTGTTGCTGATCGCGCGCTCGTTCAGTCATTCGGTCCAAGCCACCGAGCGGTACTACGAACTGCTGGCCGAAGTGGGCGACAAGCGCAAGGCCGCCGAGCTGTCGCTGGCGGTGATGATTGCCCCGGGCACGCTCGGCATCTTTACCGACGTGTGCGGCCTGTTGCTCGTGGCGATTGCGCCGATCCCCGCCCTGGAGCGCTTCGCCGCATTCACCGGTTTCTGGGCGCTGATGCTGATTCCCACCAGCGTGATTCTCACTCCCGTGTTCCTGGCGCTACTGCCCGCGCCCAGGAATCTGGAAAAGCTGGTGGGCGAAGGTCACTCGTCCGGCCTCATTCACCGGCTGCTCAATCGGGCGCTGACGCGTCTGTCGAGTCTGTCGGTCGGGAAAAACGCCAAATGGACAGCCATGGCCTTCGTGGTGGTCACCGCGGTGTCGATCGCCCTGGTGACACAGATCCAGGTCGGCAACCCGGTCGAAGGGAGCAACCTGCTCAAAGAGGATTCCGAGTTCAACACGGCGGTGCGCGCCATCAACCAGGACTTTCCAGGTGTGATGACGCTGGAAATCATCTTCGAAGGCAAGCAAGGCCGCATCGTCCGGCAGTCCGAGACGCTCACCACCATGCGTCATCTGCAGTACTGCCTCGAGGGCAAGGCGCACCCGCCCACCGCGACGCTGTCGTTCGCCGACTACGCCCCGGAAGCGAATCGGCTGTTCAACGGCGGCCATCCGAAATGGTCGCCGCTCGACCGGAGCGACGCCGCCGCCGCCGCGGCCTCGAGCGCCCTGATGCTCGGGACCAGCCCCGCTGCCTATTCGCACGTTGCCGACTTCGAACAGAAAAACGCGACGGTGTCGGTCTGGTACGCCAACAACAAGCAGGCCACCGTCGATGCGGCGTTGCAAGACGCCAGGGCCTGTCTCAAGGAGGTCGGGACCGAGCACCCCACCTTCCGCATCCGCCTCGCCTCGGGTTCCATCGCACTTCAGCAGTCCATCAACGACACGATCGACAAGTACCAGTGGTACATCCTGGCCGGGCTCAATGTGGTCATTGCCATCGGTTGCTCGCTCGCCTACCGCTCGGTCGTCGCGGCGATGATCCTGCTGGTGCCGGTCAACCTGGCCAACATGATGCTGACCGCCTACATGGTGCTGGGCGGCCTGGGACTGGACGTCAACAGCCTGCCCATCCTGTCGATCGGCATCGGCGTCGGCATCGACTACGGCATCTACCAGCTCAGCCGCATCTGCGAGGAATACCGGGGCGCACAGGACATCGGCGAGGCCATCCGGCGGGCGCTGCTGACCTGCGGCAAGGCGATCCTGTTCACTTCGCTGCTGATGACCATCGGCATCCTGCCCTGGCACTTCATGTCGGACCTCAAGTTCCTCTCCGACATGGGCCTGCTGCTGGTCGTCGTCATGGCCATCAACATGATCCTGGCGCTCGTCCTGGTGCCACTGCTGGTGTTCCTCATCAAACCGAAGTTCATCTCTTCGGAGCATCACTTCCTGTCCGAGTCCGTGGAGGGCTTGCTGGACACCCCGGAGCATGCGGCCGCGGAAGCCAAGCTGATTGCTCAAGCCACCTGACACACAGAAGAACAGCGTTACCACCCAAGGAGACACATCATGCATATCCGAAAATTTGATCACGACTACAGCCGGCGCGCTTTCCTCTCCAAAGCCGGCGCCATGGTCGGTGCGGGTGTCCTGGCCCCGCTGTGGCCCCTGATCGGGAACGCCGCCGACATCTCCAAGGCCTATCCGGAAGAGCTCCTGTCCATCGACGCCTACACCAAGGGCAAGATCAAGACCGGCGACATGATCACCGCCGACAACGTCGATATCGTCAAGGATCTGTTGCCCCCGGGCACCTATCGCCAGGTCAAGGAGATGGGGCGGCGCATCCGCATCGTGCCGACCACCGTCGATGCCACCAAGCTGTTCCCCGCCGAGTATCTGGAAGCCACCCTGCGCAACAAGGGCAAGGCCAGGTTCGATCGCGACGGGAACCTGTTCACCACGGACGGCAAACCCTGGATCGGCGGCCTGCCGTTCCCCGACGCCAAGACGGCGGAAGAGGTGTACGTGAGCCTGGTCATGGGCTCGCGCTACAACAACGCCACCTTCGCCATGCGCGACTACGACATTGGCCCCGACGGCAAGCCGACCTATCAGTACGAGTGGGCCTGGTTCGAGGAAAACGTCGTCGCACGTACCGATCCGACGGCGCCGTACCTCGAAGGCCATGACGGCAAGCTGCGCTACACGACGGCCCTGTTCACGAAACCGAACGACGTGCGTGGCACGGCGTTTCTCAGTTCCTGGTACCTGGACCAGCGCGAGTTTCCCGACCTGGTGGGCTATGTCCCCGCCTTCAAGCGGGTGCGCAAGTTCCCGACCAACCAGCGCTTCGAGCCCCTGGTGCCCGGCTTCACGATGTATCTGTCGGACGCGTTCGCGGCCGGTGATCCGATGCTGACCTGGGGCAACTTCAAGATCGTCGAGCGCCGGCCGATGCTTGGCGCCGCCTCAGGCAACTGGCCGGGCGACGATCCCGCCTGGGACATCCCCGTCCATGGCGGTCCGGACGGAAAGACCTTCTTCGACACGAACATGGAACTCGTGCCCGAATGCATCGTCATCGAGGCCGAGCCCGTCGGCTACCCGCGTGCGCCGGTGGGCAAGAAGCGCATCTGGATGGACGCGCGCAACCTGATCTTCATCAACATGCATGTGTACGACCGTCGCGGCGAACTGTTCAAGAACTACGAGGCTGCCTGGAACGCTTACGAAAAAGGCAATCTTCGCCACACCACCGGCAAGCACACGACCTGGTCGTGGAGCCATTTCCACTCCCATGACATGCAGAACAACCGCATGTCGCGCAGCAACATGGCCAAGGAGATTTCCGACGGCATCACGACGAGTTTCGACGTCGACGGCTTGTACGAGAAGTACCTGACCCGACAGGCCATCGCGCGCCTGGGCGCATGAGCCGGATCCATCGGGAGGCCATCATGAAATTTCGCTTGATCACACCCCTGATCCCCAAATCCCTGGCGCCGTGGATCCGCGCGCTGGGGAGCTGCTTCATCGTCGCCAGCGCACATGCCGGCGATGTGCCGCACGTGGTCTCAAGCGGCACGCCGCATGACATGTTGTACGCCGTCAGCCTCGAGGACAGCCACGGCATCGCGGTCGGTGACGCGGGCCTGGTGATGGTTTCGAACGATGGGGGCAGCACCTGGTCGCGGCAAGGCGCCCGCCCCACCGATCTGGCCTTGCTGAGCGTGGCCCGCAAGAGTGGCCGGTGTCTGGCCGGCGGGCAGTCGGGGCTCATTCTTGTCGCGCCCGACTGCACCGCGTGGCACAAGGCGGACAGCGGCACCGAAGAGCGCATCTTTTCGGTCGACATGAACCGGAAGCATCTGGCCTATGCGGCTGGGGCGTTCGGCACCCTGCTGCGTTCCGAGGACGGTGGCAAGGCATGGACATCGATCGAGATCCCCTGGGACCAGGTGCTCGGCGACATCGCCGAACCGCATCTGTACGCGGTGAAAGTCCTCGACTCGGGCGATGCACTGGTCGCGGGCGAGTTCGGGCTCATGCTGCGAATCGATCCGCAGGGCCAGTGGACGGTGCTCCACAAAGGCAAGCGCTCCCTCTTCAATCTGGTGACGACGGCAGACGGCGTGATCTTTGCAGTGGGCCAGGAGGGCGTGATTCTCAAGAGTGAAGACCGGGGCACGCACTGGCGCGAGCTCGAAAGCGGCACCGCCGCGATTTTGACCTCGGTGTGGGCGGACGACAGACGGGACATCGTCGTCGGCGGCGTCAACACCTTGCTCTCATCCCGCGATGGCGGGGCGACATGGCACATGCCGCCCTCTGCGCTCGTCCGCCGGAACTGGCAGTTGGATCTGGCCGCCAGCGAAGGCGCTGGTGAAAGGCCCCGGATCATTTCCGTCGGCTCAGGCGGCAAGGTCATGACCTTCACGCCATGACGCGCGCCATGCGCTGAGACGCTCCGATCACTTCGTATTTTCCTGGGCGGACGACCGACAGGTCGTCCCGCGGTGGGGCGCGTCTGCTCAACGACTTTGGAACACACCAACCCGTTCGTGAAGAGAGGCAAAGGAGAAAGACAAAATGACCAGAAAAATGACATTCACCATTCCGGCCGCAGCCGCGCTCATCGTGGCCTGCAACGCACATGCGGCCGACTCGGAGTGGTCGGCATCCGGATTCATTCGCCAGGAAGTCGGCGTCAAGTACGGTGACAAGCAGAACATCGACAACGCCGGTGGCAACCCCTTCAATGGCGTTGCCGTCCAGAATGAATTTCTTGGCGGCGCCAATACGCTCACCCGGCCGGCATCGGCAAAGAACGAAAACGATTTCAACCTGTTCACCACGCGCATGGAACTGGATATCAACGGCCGCTTGTCGAGCGACTGGACGGCCCGTATCAAGCTGCGCGGCGTCAAGGACGAGATCGGGCTGGTGGAGGACGCATTCCGCGGTGTCGACCTGTACCGCCAGCCGTTCGGGCGATCGAACGACGGCTCGTCGAATCTCGAAGCCGCCGGGAAGACCTGGATGGTGGACATGCCTCAGGCCTATCTGGACTATGCCCATGGCCCGTTCTGGTTGCGGATCGGCAATCAGCAGATCGCATGGGGCGAGGCCATCTTCTTCCGCGTGGCGGATCAGGTCAACGGCCTCGATCTGCGCCGCCATTCCATCCTCGGTGTTGCGGCAGAGGAGTTCTCCGACAGCCGGGTGCCGGCGCCGGCGGTGCGCGGCAGCTATCGGGTCAATGAGGACTGGGAGCTCGAGGGATTCGTCCAGCGCTTCCAGCCAACCCTGCTGGGGAACCGCAACTCACCCTACAACGTGATTCCCTCCCAGTTCATCGTGGACGACAGGACGGGCTACGAAGAAGCCAAGAACAAGTGGAATTTCGGGGCGAAAGTCAGGGGCGCCATCGGTGACGTGGGTCTGAGTGCGTTCGCCATCCGGCGCGTCAATCCGGATGGCGTGTTCAGCTGGGCGCCGTCCCGGGGCAACGCGGCCATCAACGGCACCGCGTTCTCCGCGGGCGGGGGCACCGGCGTGTTCAGCGCGCAGGAGTGGTTTCGCTATGCATCGCACGCGCGCCTTGACGGCTTTGGTGCGCTGGAGACGGCGCTCAACGAGTTTCCGGTGGGGATGGCACCGTCGACGGCCGGGCTGGCCGCATTCTGTGGCGCCCCGGGTGCGACCGCCGGCGCCTTCAAGGTCGATCGTGCCTCGGCGGGCTGTATCCTCGACGGATTCTTCACCGGCGGAGACCTCAATGGCTGGATCCAGCGACGATTCCTTCGCGAAAATGTCTTCGGCGGCAGCGTCAATTACATCTTCAAGGGTGCGCCGGACAGCCTGCTCGACCAGTTGATCGGGCGTTTCGAATTTTCCTACACGCCCAACAAGCGCTTCACCAATCCCACCCTGTCGCGCAAGTACATCGAAGAGGACGAGACGCAATTCGCCTTCATCTTCGAGAAGTACCACAAGTTCAGCGCCAGCATCCCAGCCACCTACTTTGTGGCGCAGTGGCTGCACAAATCGGCCAGTGACATTTTCGGTCGCTCACTCAAAGGCTACGACAACACGCCCGGAGAAGCACCCAAAGGCATCAATGGTGGCGCCAACTACTACGCGCTGGCGATCCAGCAGCCTTCGCCCACGCTGGAATGGCGATTCGACCTGACAGCCATGACCGATGGCCGGGGCGGCTGGCTGGTGCAACCGGGCGCGCGCTGGCGGCCGAACAAGAGCTTTCAGCTCGACATCTATGGCAACTACGTGCAGTCGACCTCCGGTGACAACGTGAACTTCGCGCAGGACATGGGGTATGCGCGCGAGGTCTTCGTCCGGGGCTCGTTGTTCTTCTGAATCTCCTCCCTACTTGGCCTCGCCATCGCCCCCTCCTTTGCGCTGGCGAGGCTTTTTTTTCCAAGCGACTCTGCCTGAAGTCTCGTCGATCACAATGGACACGCCCCGCGTCGAGCCGTCCCGACGGCGATTCCTGAACAGTGCCGGAAAACACCTGCTTGGCGCGGCCCTGCTGTGTCCGGCGTGGCAGGCATTTGCCAAGCACGGCGACCTCTCGAAGGCCTATCCGGACGAACTGCTGTCGATCGAGGCCTACACACGCGGTCGCCTCAAGGCAGGCGACACGATCAGCGCACAGAATGTCGAATCGGTCAGGGATCTGATCGACCCCGTCCGCTATCAACAGATCGCCCATCGGGGCCGCCGACTCGTCCTCGCACCGACGACGACCGACCTCACACAACTGCTGCCGCCCGCGTATGTGGAGGCCACCCTGAGACATGCCGGCCAGGCCGTTTTCGACCGCAGTGGCAATGTGGTGCATCGGGAGGGCGGCCCGTGGATCGGCGGAAATCCGTTTCCGCAACCGACCCGACCGATCGAAGTGTTTGCCGCACACACCCTGAGCTGGGGCCGTCATGACGCGTCGTTCTACGCCTCCCGGGAGTACGACCTGGACGAACACGGCGCGATTCAATACCGGTATTCGACCGGTTGGGCGGAGATGTCGCCCATCGGGCGCATCTCGCTCGATCCGAAGCCTGCCATTCCCGGCAAGGAGGACACGCTCAGATACCAGTCCGTCTTCTTCACCGAACCGGCCGACTTCAAGGGCATGGCCTATCTCAACATCTGGCCGTACGACCAATCGAAATTCCCCGAGCTGTACGGCTACATTCCCTCGTTCAAGCGGCTTCGCCGGCTGCCCAGCAACCAGCGCTTCGAGCCCCTGGCGCCGGGTTCCGAACTGTACCTGTCCGATGCCTGGGCCGCCGGGGACCCGTTCCTGACCTGGGGCAATTTCACCCTGGTCGATCGCGGCCCCTACCTCGGAGCCGTCTCCGGCGGATGGTCTTCGGCCCACCCGAACTGGGAGCACGGCACCCACGGCGGGGCACTCGGGCACAGCTTCTGGGACACGGTCGTCGAACTCGTCCCGGAAGTGCTCGTCATCGAGGCCGAACCGACGGGTTTTCCACGGGCGCCGGTCTCGAAAAAGCGCGTCTGGTTCGATGCCCGCACCCTCGTGCCGCTGGCCATGCTCTCGTTCGATCGCAATGGCGTGCCGTTTCGCTTCTTCGACGGCGCCTATGCCCGGTATGAAGACCCGGGCGGATGCGTGCTCGACGGCAACGACCCTTACTGGTCGTGGACCACGGTACATGCCTACAACCTGCAGACCGGTCGCATGACACGAATCGAGCAGGTCAGAAGCATCGGTGGCGGGCACACCATGCGCGTGAACGATCCGGAAATCTACCCCCGGTATCTCACCCAGTCCGCCATCCAGCGGCTATAGGGCCGTGGCGGAGCCCCCATGGTTCCGCCTCATCCACAACCTGTGATTGAACACTCATCCAGAAGGACCGTGAAACATGAACAAGAGACTTGAAGGCAAGGTGGCCGTGATTACCGGCGGCGCGGCCGGCATCGGGCAGGCGATGGCTGTCCGCCTGGCCTCGGAAGGCGCCCACGCGATCATCGCCGACATTGCGTCCGCTTCCGGCACCGAGGCCATGATCCGGGAGGTCGGCGGCATCGCCTCCAGCGCGCTGGTGGATGCCTCGTCACCCGAGGCGGTGAAGACGTTTGCCGGCACGCTGGAGCGCTGCGACATCCTGGTAAACAACGCGGGCATCTACCCGATGACGGCCTTTGAAGACATCCGTTTCGACGACTGGAAGCGGATGTTCGCCATCAACGTCGACTCCCAGTTCCTGATGGCCCAGGCGTTCGTCCCCGGGATGAAAGCTCGTCGGTGGGGGCGCATCATCAACCTCACGTCGACCACCTTCTGGCTGAAGATCGCCAGCTATGTCAATTACGTGAGCACCAAGGGCGCCAATATCGGCTTCACTCACGCCCTGTCGGCAGAACTCGGCCCCTTCGGTATCACCGTGAACGCGATCGCGCCGAGCCTGGTCCGCACCGCGACCACGGAGGCCTCCGAGCTGGCCGGCATGTTCGAGGCATTGCCAGCGCAGTTGCAATCCATTCCGCGGCTCCAGGTGCCCGAGGATCTGACCGGCGCGGTTGCCTTCCTCGCTTCTGACGACGCCGCGTTCATCACCGGCCAGGTGATTGCGGTAGACGGGGGGATGGTCCGCCACTGAAGACGCTGACGCTGCCTTGGCGACAGGGCGATTCAGGTCGCTTCGGCCGAGTTGTCGTCAGCGGGTTGAAATCCGCCCAATCGAAACGGCGCCCTCGGTCGAGGCGCTGCGTGTTCCCGCCCGATCTGTAGCGCATGGGCATGGCCGGGATTGAGACTCGTGGCGCTCGGGGTCCCCGCATTCGTTCGCGCGGGTGATGTTGGGCTTTGCGTTGATCAATTCAACTTTCAAGCCTTCATCGACCGGACGGCAACGCCACCTCCACCTGATCCGCCAGCGGCGGACGCCGCTCGGTGGGCGGGCCCGGGTCGGTCGTGCCGAGGACCCGGCTCAGTGGCGAGTGGCTCACCGGCAGGGCTTCGCCGACGAGGCGGTTCATGGTGCCGGCGGCGAACACGAGGCGGCCGTAGGTGGAATAGTGGGGCAGCTTGCGCGCCAGGGCGGCGATGTCCGCTGGCGTGGCGGCGCCGATGAAGCCCAGTGGGGCGCGGCGGTTGTCGGCGTCGAGCAGCACCACGGCGTGGTCGGCGGCGGTGTAGCGGGTGGGGCCCACGGTGGCGGCGGCGGTGTCGAGGCCTTGCCCCGGGGTGTTGAAGCGCGGGCGCAGGGCCGCCAGTGCCCGGTTGTGCCAGCCGAGCACCCACACCGCGGCGTCGGCCGGCACGGTGGCCAGGGCGCTGTCGCTCACGATGCGCACGTTGCCATAACGTTGCTGCCAGGCGTCGGCCAGCGCCTGCCAGGCGGCGCGCTGGTCGGGGTCGGCCGCGTCGGGCAGGATCAGCCACTGGGTGGCGGCGCCGAACAGGCGGGCGAGGGCAGAGGGCTGCTCGCCGGGATCGAGGCGGCGGAAGACGTCGAACTGCGGGTCCACGTCCACCCGCACGGGGGCGCTGGCGTAGTGCTGCTGCAGGCGGGCGCTCTTGCCGGTGAAATCGAGGCTCAGGTCGTCGCGGCTGCCGTCGGCCAGTTGCACGGTGACCGGCACGCTGAGCGGATAGGCGGCGCCGGACTGGGTCTGTTGCAGCCGCAGGTCGAGGCGCTGGCCGCCGGCTGCCTGGGGGGTGACGTCGAGCCCGGCGATGGCGATCTGCGGGGCGCCGGCGGTGTTGCGCCAGATCGGGGCGAAGGCGGTGCCGCTGCCGTCGGGGTTCAGGGCGGCGGCGACGTCATCCATGGTGGCGGTGCTGAAGCGGTGGCGCTGCCACAGCTGGCGCAGTGCGGCCACGAAGGCGGCGTCGCCCATGTGGCGGCGCTGCATGTGCACGAGCATCAGCATCTTGCCGTAGCCGACCGCCTGGGTGGCCTCGCTGTGGCGGCTGCGGAAGTCGCGCAGGGGCAGGTCGCGCCCGGCGGCGGCGAAGGCGGTGTAGCGTTCGAGCAGCTTGCGCCGGTAGTCGGCGCCGGCGCCGATGGCCTCCTGGATGAGATGGTCGGCCAGATAGGCGGTGAGCCCTTCGCACCAGTTGCCGTCGCGCGCATCCACCCACACCCCGTTGCCCCACCAGTTGTGCAGGATCTCGTGGGGCAGGGAGGAATGGAGGATGAAGGGCAGGCGCAGCACCTGGCTGCCCAGCAGGGTGAAGCCGGGCATGCCGTAGCCGGTCTGCCAGCGGTTCTCCACCACCGCGAAGCGCGGGTAGGGGTAGGGGCCGAGCAGCGCGCTGAAGAAGTCGATGTAGCCGCCCATGACGGCGAGGTAGCGCCCGGCGAGGGCGGGGTCGTCGGCGAGCAGATCGGTTTCCAGCGTGACCGGGCCGTGGGCGCGGTCGGTGCGCGCGAAGGGGCCGGCGAGCAGATAGATGTCTTCCTGCGGGGTGTCGCTCACCCAGCGGCGGCCGTCGTCTTCGCGGCGGCCCTGGCTCAGATACGTCCACCCGGCCGGGCCGTCGACGCGCAGGGTGAAGCGCACCGGGTGGCCGTCCACGCGGGGCACCCAGGCGCTGGCGCCGTCGAGGTAAACGCCGTGGGTGTCGATCCACGCCGGCGGCATGGCGTGCTCGACATGGGCGGTGTCGGTCTCGATGGTGCCGGCATAGGACAGGGTGATGCGCCGCGTGTTGGCGGGCAGCTCGAGCCGCCAGGCGCGGAACCGGCCGTCGTCGCTCGCGTCCAAGGGCTTGAGCGTGGCCGGCGGGGCGTCGAGGTGGAAGGCGGCGCCGAGCCACAGGCGCAGCGGTCCGCGCGCATCGTCCGGCAGCGTCAGCGTGTCGGTGACGCGGATGTGGTGGCGGGCCGGATCCAGCGACACCTGCAGATCGTGATGCACCACGCCCGGCGCGGCCGCGCGGGCGAGGAGGGCGAGCGTGGTGGCGATCAGGGCGAACGCGCCCCGGAGGCCGAATCTGCGACACTGACGAATCGATACGGGAAACAAGCACATGTGGCTCAACACTCTTCTGACACCGCTTTTGATCGGACTGGCCCTGGTGGCCCCGGCCGCGCAGGCGGACACGGCGCCACCGGCGGACATCGACCCGCCGGTGCTGGCCGTCGGGCAGGCGCCCACCCTGCAGCAGACGCTGGAAAACCTCAAGGACGATCGCATTGTATTCGTCGGCGAGACGCACACCCGCTACGACCACCATTTGGTGCAGCTCGAGACGCTCAAGTTCCTGCATCGCAAGTATGGCGAGGTGGCGCTGGGGGTGGAGTGGTTCCAGTTCCCCTTCCAGTCGGTGCTGGACGATTACGTGGCCGGGCGCATCGACGAAGCGCAGATGCTGGCGCGCAGCGGCTACTTCGACCGCTGGCGCTTCGACTACCGACTGTACCGGCCCATCCTCCGCTACGCCCGTGACAACGGCATTGCCATCGTTGCCCTCAACGCGCCGGCCGAGCTCACCCGCAAGATCGGCCAGGGCGGGCTGAAGAGCCTGTCGGCCGCGGAGCGCGCGCGCCTGCCGGCCACCTATGGCCCGGCGAGCGCGGCCTACCGCGAGCGGGTGCGCACCGCCTTCGAGGCGCATCCGCGCCAGGACCAGGGCTTCGAGGACTTCTTCGAGGTGATGCAGACCTGGGACGAGACCATGGCCAAGACCGCATCCGATTACGTGAAGGCGCATCCGGGCCGGCATCTGCTGGTGCTGGCCGGCAGCGGCCACGTGATGTTCGGCGACGGCATTCCCGATCGGGTCGAGCGCCGCACCGGTATCCGAGGCGCGCGTCTGCTGGTGGGCGCCGAGCATCTGGAGCAGCCCCACGTGGCCGATTTCGTCGTCCTCTCCGAGGCGCGCACCCTGCCGCCGGCGGGGCAACTGGGTGTGTTCCTCAACAGCGCCGACGCCCGCGTGATCGTCCAGGGCCTGGCCGAGGACAGTGTGCTCAAGCCGCTGGGGGTGGTGAAGGGCGACGTGATCGTCGCCATCGACGACACCCCCACGCCCGATTTCGCCGGCCTCAAGCTGGCACTGCTCGACCGCGCCCCGGGCGACGAGATCCGCATGCGTTATCGCCACGACGACCGGGGCGTGTCCACGGAGGCCACCGTCGCGGTCCGCCTCGGCGGCGCCCAGCCCCCGGCGCATCCCTGAGGTCCCGGCGCATGCTCGAGCTGGCCGGCGTGGTCAAGCGCTACGCCCAGCCTGAAGGGGTGGTGACGGTGCTCGACGGCGTCGACCTCGCGCTCGCGGCGGGGCGGTCGGCGGCGCTGCTGGGCGAGAGCGGCAGCGGCAAGAGCACCCTGCTGCATCTGGCCGCCGGGCTCGACGTGGCCGACGCGGGGCGCATCCGCGTGGCCGGCACAGAGCTCGACGGACTTGCCGAGGGCGCGCTGGCCGCGCTGCGCCGGCACACCGTGAGCCTGGTGTTCCAGCAGTTCCATCTGGTGGGCACCCTCGATGTGGCCGACAACATCCGCTTCCAGGCGGCGCTGAGCGGTCGGGTCGATGCGGCATTCGAACGCCATCTGATCGAGCGCCTCGGCCTCGCGACCCAGTTGCGCAAGTATCCGCACCAGCTCTCCGGCGGCCAGCAGCAGCGCGTCGCCATCGCCCGCGCACTGGCGCACCGGCCGCCGCTGGTGCTGGCCGACGAGCCCACCGGCAACCTCGACGAGCACAGCAGCGGCGAAGTGATGGCCCTGTTCCGCGAGCTGGTGCATGAAGCCGGCAGCGCGCTGCTCATGGTGACCCACAGCCGCGCCATGGCGGCTTACCTGGACGAACAGTGGTGGCTGCACGAGGGGCGCCTGGCGCCGCTGGCCGCGGTGACGCCATGACCGCGCGGTGGGTCCGTCTCGCGTGGGCCCTGCGCGCGCTCCTGAGCCATTACTGGCGCCATCCCTGGCAGAGCGTGTTCCTGCTCGCCGGCCTCGTGGCCGGGGTGGGGCTGTGGTCGGCGGTGCAGGTGATCAACAGCCACGCCCGCGCCAGTTATGCGCAGGCCGACCGCATCCTCGGCGCGCAGGCGGCCTACTGGATTCGCGCCCGCGACGGCGGTGGCATCGATCCGGACGACTACATCGCGCTGCGCCGCGCCGGTTTTCGCGAGGTGTTCCCGCTGCTGCAGGCGCGGGTCTCGACCGCCGACGACCAGCCCCTGTACCTGATCGCCACCGACCTGATGGCCCTGCCCGGGGCGATGCGCGCCGGCGGCGCCGGTGCGGCGGTCGACTGGCTGGCGCTGATCCAGCCGCCTTACGAGGCCTGGTTCCCCGCCCAGGTGGCGGACGAACTCGGCGTCACGGCGGGCACGCGCCTGCTGCTGCGCGATGGCCGCCGCCTGCCGCCGGCGCGCATCGCCAGCCGCAGCGGGCAGGGGCGGCAGATCTTCATGGACCTGGGCGCGGCCTTCCACGTGCTCGGCTCGAGGCGGCTGAGCAGCCTCGCGGTGAGCACCATCGATCCGGCCCGGCGCGCGCGGCTCGAGGCGGCCCTGCCCGCCGGCCTGCACCTCGAACCGAACCGGCAGCGGCTCGACCTCACCGAGCTGACCCGCAGCCTGCACACCCACCTGACCGCCATGAGCCTGCTGTCCTTCGCGGTGGGCCTGTTCATCGTCTTCAACGCGGTGCGCTTTTCGCTGTGGTATCGGCGCCCGACCCTGCGCAACCTGCGCCTGATGGGGGTGAGCCTGCGCCTCATTGCCGTCGCCATCGGCGTGGAGACGCTGCTGTGGAGCGGGGTCGGCACGGCGGCGGGGCTGCTGGCCGGCTGGGGCATCAGCCACGCCCTGTTGCCGAGCGTGAGCGCCAGCCTGCAGAACCTCTACGGCGCGGTGGTCGGCGCGCAGCTGCTGTTGTCCGCGCGCACCGTGCTGCTGGCCTGGAGCCTGACCCTGGTGGGGCTGGTGGTGGCGCTGGCGTGGCCGCTGTGGCTGCAACTGCGCGGGCAGGTGCTGGCCGCCGGCAGCGCGGCGGCGGGGTGGCAGGCCGACGTGCGCGCACGCCGGCATCTGCTGTGGGGCGCACTGGCGCTGGCGCTGGCGGCGCTCGGCGTGCAGCGGGTGATGGACTCGGTGGCCATGGGCTTCGTGCTGCTCGCGCTGGTGCTGTTCGCGGCCGCCTGGGCTTTGCCCGCGCTGCTGGCCGGCGCGCACGGGCTCGTCGCCCGGCGGGCCGGGCGTGGGGCGCTGCGCACTCGCTGGGTGCTGAGCGACGGCTGGGCGCAGCTGCCGGCCCTGCGCACCGCCATGATGGCGCTGTTGCTGGCGCTGACGGCCAATCTCGGGGTGGAGACCCTGGTGGGCAGCTTCCGCACCGCGCTGTCCGACTGGATGGACCAACGCATCGGCGCCGACGTGTATGTGAACAGTCCGCGGCTGGACGTGGGCGCGCTGGTGGACGCCGGATCGCGGGGCGGCTGGCTCGCCCACGCGCATGCCCGCATCGGGGTGCTCACCCGCTGGCACGACCGACCGACCCGGGTGCTGGGCATGGACGTGTCGGCCCCCGACATGGCACGCCTGCCCCTGGCGGACGCCGAGGCCGACGCGCTGGCGCGCTGGCGCGCCTCGGGCGCCGGGGGCGAGGCGCTGATCCTCGCCAACGAGCAGGCCCACTACCTGGGCGGGCTGGTGCTGGGCGACACGGTACGGCTCGAGACCGACCGGGGGCCCGCGACCTTCCGGGTGGCCGGTTTCTTCCACGACTACGGCAACGCCCTGTTCCAGTTCTATCTGCCCAAGGCGCGGATGCGCGCCCTGTGGCCGGACGCCGCGCCCTTCGGTACCGCGCTGTGGCTGGCGCCGGGGGCGGACCGGCCCGTGGTCGAGGCGGCCCTGCAGCGCGCCGGCGCCGCGCCGGGCGAGTGGATCGACCAGGGCGACATCAAGCGCCTGTCACTGAACATCTTCGAGCGCACCTTCGCCATGACCGCGGCCATGAACACGCTCACCCTGCTGGTGGCCGGCAGCGCGCTGCTCACGGCCCTGCTGGCCATCCTCCACGAGCGCCTGCCCGAGTTCGCCCGCTGGCGCGCGCTGGGGGTCACGCGCGCCGAGCTGCTGGCGGTGGTGGGCGTACCGCTGGGGGTGTTCGCGCTGCTCACCTGGGCGCTGTCGGTGCCGCTCGGGGCGCTGCTGTCGTGGTTGCTGATCCACGAACTCAACGTCATCTCCTTCGGCTGGAGCATGCCCATGCGGTGGTCGCCCCTGCCGGCGCTGGGCTTGCTGGGGCTGGTGGCGCTCATCGTCGCCATCGCGCTCGGCGTGGTGCAGCTCCTCCTGCGCCGGCGCCTGCCGCAGGCCATGGCCCAGCTGGGGAGCGGGGCATGAACGTGATCGTCCTGTGCCTGCTGGCGATGCTGCCGGTGGCCGTGTCGGCGCAGGGCATCGACCCCTATCAGCCGCTGCGCGACCCGGGCGCGGGCTATGCGCGGGTGACGCCGGGGCGCGCCTTCGCCTTCCCGCGCGACCACCTGCCGCATCCCGGTTACCGGATCGAATGGTGGTATCTCACCGCCAACCTCACCGACGCCGGCGGGCGCCGCTGGGGGGTGCAATGGACGCTGTTCCGCCAGCAGCTCGCGCCCGGCGCCGATCCCGGTGGCTGGTCGAGCAGCCAGATGTGGATGGCGCATGCGGCGCTGACCACACCGGACGGCTATCGCCATGAACAGCGCTTCGCGCGCGGCGGCATCGGCCAGGCCGGCGTGGCCGTGCGCGACGGTCGCTTCAGCGCCTGGCTGGACGACTGGTCGCTGGTCGCGGACGGGGCCGAGCTGTTTCCGGCCCGGCTCGACGCAACGGTGGACGGCGCCCGGGTGCGACTGGCCCTGTCGGCGCGCACGCCCTACGTGCTGCAGGGCGAGGGCGGTTACAGCCGCAAGTCGGCCCAGGGGCAGGCGAGCTACTACTACAGCCAGCCCCATGTGCGGGTCGACGGCGCGGTCACGGTCGATGGCCGGCCGGTGCGCCTGTCCGGTACCGGCTGGCTCGACCGCGAGTGGAGCTCGCAACCGCTGGCCGCCAACCAGCAGGGCTGGGACTGGTTCTCGCTGCACTTGGCCGACGGCCATGCGCTCATGGTGTATCGCCTGCGCCACGCCGACGGCCCCGACTGGGTCAGTGGCAGCTGGATCGATGCCGAAGGGCGCAGCGAGACCCTCGGGCCCGAGGACATCACGCTCGACGTGCTCGAGCGCCGCACCGTGGCCACGCCCACCCCCGGGCAACCCGATGCCACCCGCCGCCTGCCGCTGGCGTGGCGGGTGAGCCTGCCCGGGCAGGACAAGTCGTGGACGGTGCGCGCCGTGCGCGACGATCAATGGATGGGCGGGCGTTTCCCCTACTGGGAAGGCGTGGTGCAGGTGGACGACGGCGCCGCCGGCATGGGCTATCTGGAGTTGACCGGCTACGCGCCCTGAGCGGCGGCCGGTCCGGGCGCACGGGACCGGCGCACCAGGGTGACGTGGCGCGCCCGCAACTGGCCGCAGCCGCCGTCGATGTCCTGCCCGGCGGACTGGCGCATCTTGGTGAGGATGCCCTGGCGATGCAGGCTGCGCACCAGCTCGGCGGTGCGCGCCGGGTCGGGGCGGCGGTAGGGCAGGCCGTCCACCGGGTTGAAGGGGATCAGGTTCATGATCGCGTACTTGCCCTTGAGCAGGCGCACGATGCCCTCCATTTCCGCGTCGCTGTCGTTGACGCCTTCGATCAGTGTCCACTGGTACTGGATGGGGTAGTCGGTGGCGCGGGCGTAGGCTTCGCCCAGTTCGACCAGCTCCTCCGGTGCGATGCGCGGGGCGCGCGGCAGCAGCTGCGCGCGCAGCTCGGCGCGGGTGGTGTGCAGCGACAGGGCCAGCGCCGGCTTGATCCGCCCCTGGGGCAGCTGCTCGAATACGCGCCTATCGCCCACCGTGGAGAACACCAGGTTCTTGTGGCCGATGCCTCCGTCGGTGCCGAGCAGGTCGATGGCCTCGAGCACGTTGTCCAGGTTGTGGGCCGGTTCGCCCATGCCCATGAACACCACCTTCTTCACCGCGCGCATGCGCCGCGCCAGTACCACCTGGGCGACGATCTCGGCGCTGCCGAGCTGGCGGATGAGGCCGTCGCGGCCGGTCATGCAGAAGGTGCAGCCCACCGCGCAACCGAGCTGGGTAGACACGCACAGCCCGCCGCGCGGCAGCAGGACGCTCTCCACGGTCTGGGCGTCCGACAGCGCCACCAGCAGCCGCGAGGCGCCGTCGGCGGCCGGGTGTTCCGACTTGAGCGTGGCGAGGCCGTCGAGTTGCGGCTGCAGCGTCTCCAGCGCGGTGCGCACCGCCTGCGGCAGGAAATGCTGCGCCGGCCGGGGGCCGCCGTCCAGCGGCAGCACCTGGGCCCAGGCGCGCAGGATGCGGGCCTCGTGGCAGGGCTTGGCGCCGAGCGTGCGCAGCTGCTGGCGAAGAGTGTCGATACGCATGGCGGTGGCCGCAAGGGCGGCGCTGGAGCGAAAGGCGCCGATTGTAGTCCGGCTGGGCGCTGCCGGGGCGCTTGCCGGTGCCGCCGGAAGACGAACGGGAAACGAATGCTTACACCGCGTGCCCGGCACCACCCCGGGCCGTTAACCGGCGCTTAAGCCTTGCTCGGCACCATGGGCGTGTCCTTACCCCACGGAGCACGATCATGAAACTCTTCGAGACCGATTTCTTCCTGCAGTGGATCAGCGTGGTGACCATGTGCCTGCTCGTCGTCGGCACCGCCGCTTTCATCTCGATTCCCGCGTCGCTGTCGCATCACCCCGGCGAGGCGCTGGCCAGCGCCCACACCGCGATGACGCGGCATCTGACCTGAGGCGTGCGGCATTGCGTAGGTTGGGTTGAACAACGCGAAACCCGACCTACGACGCGCCACGGATTGGTATGGGTATGCGTATGTGCTAAATTGGATGCGGCCCCCATGTGAGCCGCCTCAAAGAGAACGGTGGTTCATTCCCGCACCCCGTCGGAGCCCTATGCTGATCATTGATCAAACCGGTAAAGCAGTACACTCGAACATCAAACAGGCGATCAGCGTTGCCATCCAGAGACGGCCGATGACGCACGTGCGGGGCATCATCGTGCATCAGACAGACAGTCCGTCAGCGCAGTCGACCCTCAATTCGTATAAGAACGGCCGGTCGGGCGCTCATTTTCTCATCGCCAAGGACGGCACCATCTACCAGACGGCATCGCTGCTCAATCAGACGTGGCATGTCGGTCGTCTGCGGGCGCGTTGTCTGGTAAAGATGACGTGCTCGCCGGTTGAACTCAAGCTGCTACGGCAGTTTGACCCCAAAGCCGAACATCGCAGAGAGATGTCGAAGCATGTTCCGGACAGATACCCGTCCAATGAAGATAGCATCGGGATTGAACTTGTTGGCGAGGCGCTACCCCGAAACGCCCCCGACGATCAGCGCGTTTATGAGGCGGTGACCGCCAGGCAGGCGAAATCCCTCAAATGGTTGATCCTCGAGTTGCGCACGACCTTCGGTGTGCCGGTCACGGAAGTGTTCCGGCACCCGACCGTTTCGCGCAAGAATCCTTCCGAAGCGGCGACGGCGACATGGTGATGCGTATGCTTCGTCTGGGTTGCCTGGTGGCCGCCGCCGTGTCGATATCCGCATGCGCGGCGAATCCCGACGACGGTACCGAGCCCGAGCTTTTCCCCCTCGATATCGGGTCGATCGAAACGGTGACCGTGACCCGGACCGGGATCACCGCGGCGGCAGGCAAGGGCATGGGCATTCGCTGCGAAAAATTCAGTCTGTCTGCGGCCGAAGCGGCGGCGTATTTCGCGAACGCGAAGCGGGTGCTCCGGCGAGACTACCGGAGCCTGGTTGACTGGTCCCCGTGTTATGTCCGCGGCCAGATCCAGCTGACCGATGGCACCAGGGGAACTTGGAGCATTCATCAGTACCGTGGCGGAGTGCTGCAACTCGACGGCCGCGACGACATCTACCTGTATTGCCCGACGTGCTCCGCAGCGGGATTCGATCGCCCGCAAGATTGACGATCCCGGATGCCGGCCCGCCGCCGGCATCCGGGCTTGCGCCGCACACCTAGGCGTTTTTCCCCTTCTGCCACAGCACGTCGCCGTGGCCATCCACCCGGTTGAGGTGGCGACCGAGCACGAACAGCAGGTCGGAGAGGCGGTTGAGGTACTGGCGCGGGCCGTCGTTGACCGCTTCTTCCTGCGACAGGGCGACCAGCATGCGTTCGGCGCGGCGGCACACGGTGCGGCACAGGTGCGCCTGGGCGGCGGCCTTCGAGCCGCCGGGCAGGATGAAGTCCTTGAGCGGGGCGAGATCCTCGTTCCAGGCGTCGAGCGCGGCCTCGAGCTTGTCCACCTGCTTGTCGGTAATCAGGCTCATGCCGGGGATGCACACCTCGCCACCCAGATCGAACAGGTCGTGCTGCACATCGGTGAGCAGGGCGCGCACGTCGTCGGGCAGCGCTTCGGTGAGCAGCAGGCCGACGGTGGCGTTGAGCTCGTCGACCTCACCCAGGGAATGGATGCGCAGGCTGTTCTTGGAGACGCGGTTGCCGTCGCCCAGGCCGGTGGTGCCGGCGTCGCCGGTGCGGGTGTAGATCTTGGAAAGGCGGTGTCCCATGGATGTCGGTTCTCCCTAGTTCGAATCGCGATTGTAGCGGCGCCGCGTCTGGTGCGTGCGGTGGCGGCCTTACCTGTGCTTACAACCTGTACGTGCACGCTTTACACAGGCCTCGCGTTGATGCGGGTGTGGGCCCCACTCACTATTCATCGACAGGAGAACGATCATGAAAAAGCTGATCACCTTGAGTGCCATCTTGGCCGCGTGCACCTTCGCGGTGCCGGCGATGGCCCGGCACGGCGGCGATCGGGTGGATGCCCGTCAGGACCGTCAGCAGCATCGCATCGCACAGGGCTATCGCTCGGGCGATCTGACCCGTGCCGAAGCCCGGCGCCTCGAGCGCGGCCAGCATCGCATCGACCGCATGCAGCACCGGGCCGAGCGCGATGGCCGCGTGACCCGGCACGAGCGCCGTCGGATGCATGAGGAGCTGGCGCGTCAGGACCGGCATATCTACCGCGAGCGTCATGACCGCGAACGCTGGCGTGGCGACCGTGGCTGGCACCGTGGCTATCGCCATGCCCCCGCCTGGGGCTACGTCGATCGCGACTATCGTCCGGTGCGTGAAGTGCAGCGGGTCTACGTCGATCCGATGCCGCGGGTGTCGCTGATCCTGAACCTGCCGTAACGGCGCGGGAACGGGCCGCGCCGGGCGATGCCCGGGCGGCCCGTTTGTGCACAGCGCCATGCTAAGATGGGCGTTTCGATTTATTTCGGCTTTGCGGCCGTCACGCCCGACCCAACAGACCATGAAAAGCGCTCAGATCCGTCGCACTTTCCTCGAATTCTTCCGCGACAAGGGGCATGAAATCGTCGCCTCCAGTTCGCTGGTCCCGCATGACGATCCGACCCTGCTGTTCACCAACGCGGGGATGAACCAGTTCAAGGACGTGTTCCTCGGCTTCGACAAGCGTCCCTACACCCGCGCCACCACCTCGCAGAAATGCGTGCGCGCCGGCGGCAAGCACAACGACCTGGAAAACGTCGGCTACACCGCGCGCCATCACACCTTCTTCGAGATGCTGGGCAACTTCAGCTTCGGCGACTACTTCAAGCACGACGCCATCCACTACGCGTGGGAACTGCTCACCGAGCGCTTCGGCCTGCCGGCCGAGAAGCTCACCATCACCGTGTATGCGGAAGACGACGAAGCCTTCGACATCTGGACGAAAGAGATCGGTGTGCCGGCCGAGCGGGTCATCCGTATCGGCGACAACAAGGGCGCGCGCTACGCCTCCGACAACTTCTGGATGATGGGCGACACCGGCCCCTGCGGCCCCTGTACCGAGATCTTCTATGACCACGGTCCCCACATCCCCGGCGGCCCTCCGGGCAGCCCGGACGAGGACGGCGACCGCTTCATCGAGATCTGGAACAACGTGTTCATGCAGTTCAACCGGGACGAGGCCGGCGTGATGCATCCGCTGCCCAAGCCTTCGGTGGACACCGGCATGGGCCTGGAGCGGGTGGCGGCGGTGCTGCAGGGCGTGCATGCCAACTACGAGATCGACCTGTTCGTGAACCTGATCGCCGCCGCCGCGCGCGAGACCTCGGACGCGGACATGGACAGCCCCTCGCTCAAGGTGATCGCCGATCACATCCGCGCCTGTGCCTTCCTCGTCGCCGACGGCATCATCCCGGGCAACGAGGGCCGCGGCTACGTGCTGCGCCGGATCATCCGCCGCGCCATCCGCCATGGCTACAAGCTCGGCGCACGCGCCGCCTTCTTCCACAAGCTGGTGCCGGATCTGGCCAAGGAGATGGGCGAGGCCTATCCGCAGCTGGTGGACGATCAGGCGCGCATCATGGACGTGCTGCGCCAGGAGGAGAGCCGCTTCTTCGAGACCATCGAGCACGGCATGGCGATTCTCGAGGCCGAGCTGGCCGGGATGGACGAGGCCGGCGTCATCGTCTTCGACGGCGAGACCGCCTTCAAGCTGCACGACACCTACGGCTTCCCCCTCGATCTGACCGCCGACGTGTGCCGCGAGCGCGGCGTGAGCGTCGATGCCGCCGCCTTCGACGCCGCCATGGCGCGCCAGAAGGCCCAGGCCCGCGCCGCCGGCAAGTTCAAGATGGCCATGCAGCTCGAATACGAGGGCGCCGAGACCGTCTTCCACGGCTACGACGCCCTGGAGCAGGAGGGCACGGTGCTCGCCCTGTACCGGGATGGCGCCCAGGTGGAGACCCTGGCCGAAGGCGAGATGGGCGTGGTGGTGCTCGACAACACCCCGTTCTATGCCGAATCCGGCGGCCAGGTGGGCGATCAGGGCCTGCTGGTGGGCGGCAAGGGCCACTTCCAGGTCGAAGACACGCAGAAGATCCAGGCCGCCGTGTTCGGCCATCATGGCGTGGTCAGCACCGGCGCCATCACCGTGGGCGACACCGTGAGCGCCCGGGTCGATCCGATCGCCCGCAGCGCCACCATGCGCAACCATTCGGCCACCCACCTGATGCACAAGGCCCTGCGCGAGGTGCTCGGCAGCCATGTGCAGCAGAAGGGCTCGCTGGTCGACCCCGACAAGACCCGCTTCGACTTCTCCCACAACCAGCCGGTGACGGCCGACGAGATCCGCGAGATCGAACAGCGCGTCAACGAGGAGATCCTCGAGAACGTCGCCACCGACGCTTCGGTGATGGCGCTGGAGGATGCGCAGAAGTCCGGCGCCATGATGCTGTTCGGCGAAAAATACGGTGACGAGGTGCGGGTGCTGAGCATCGGCACCTCCAAGGAACTGTGCGGTGGCACCCATGTGGCCCGCACCGGCGATATCGGCCTGTTCAAGATCGTCGCCGAAGGTGGCGTGGCCGCCGGCGTGCGCCGCATCGAGGCGGTGACGGGCGCGGGCGCCGTGGCCTGGGTGCAGACCCAGCAGGCGCTGCTCGACGCGGCGGCGGGCGTGGCCCGCACTCCGGCCTCCGAGCTGCCCGAACGGGTCGGCCAGATGCAGGAGCAGGTCAGGGCGCTCGAGAAGGAACTGGCGCGCCTCAAATCCAAACTGGCCGCCAGCGCCGGCGACGACCTGGCCAGCCAGGCGGTCGAGGTGAAGGGCCTCAAGGTGCTCGCCGCCGCCATCGATGGCGCCGACGTGGCCGGCTTGCGCGAGACCATGGACAAGCTCAAGGACAAGCTGGGCACTGCCGCCGTCGTGCTGGCTACCGCCAGCGAGGGCAAGGTGACCCTGATCGCCGGCGTGACCCGCGATGCGACCGACCGGCTCAAGGCCGGCGAGCTGGTCAACTTCGTCGCCCAGCAGGTGGGTGGCAAGGGCGGCGGCCGGCCGGACATGGCCCAGGCCGGCGGCACCCAGCCGGAGAACCTGCCGGCGGCGCTCGCCAGCGTGGTCGAGTGGATCGGCGGCAAGCTGTAAGCGGTGCTGTGGCACACTGAAAGGGCCGGCGCTCGCCGGCCCTTTTCCGTTGGAGTCGCGTGATGAGATTCGAGCCGGAACGCTGGCGCTTCTGCCCCCAATGCGGTGCCGCCCTGGCGGATGCCCACATCGGTGGCCTGCCGCGCCGGGTGTGCTCCGAGGACGGCTGCGGCTTCATCGCCTGGGGTAATCCGGTGCCGGTGGTGTGCGCGCTCATCGAATGCCTCGACCGCGACGGCCACATGCTGCTGGCCCGCAACGCCGCCTGGCCCGAAGGCAAGTTCGCCCTCGTGACCGGTTTTCTCGAACGCGACGAGGCGCCGGCCGAGGCCATCGCGCGCGAGGTGAAGGAAGAGACCGGCCTCGACGCCCGGGCGGTGCACTGGATCGGCAACTACGCCTTCGCCGAAGCCAACCAGGTGCTGCTCGTGTATCACGTGCAGGCCACCGGCCAGATCATGCTCAACGAGGAGCTGGCCGAGGTGAAGCTGATCCCCAAGGACAGGCTCAAGGGCTGGGAGCGGGGCACCGGTTTCGCGGTGCTCGACTGGCTGGCCCATCGGCAGGTGGATTGAGCTGCATCAGGGCGCGCGCGGGCCGACGGGCTAGACTGGTCCTTCCCCACTTGCCCGCATCGGAGACCGGCCATGTCCTCGTGGAGCTGCCCGCATGACCTCGACGGCGTCTGCCAGCGTGTTCGCGGCGCCGTGTGCGAACCCGGCATGCGCGGCTGCGAGCTGGAAGGCAAGGTGCGCTTCGCGCGCGAGACCATGAACCAGCCCAGAAAGCCGGTCAGGGCCGCCCCGCCGGCCCGGAAGGCCACGGCGGCGCCGAAGCGCAAACTGCCGTTCTGAGGGCAGCGCTGCCGGGCGTGGTCAGCCGGGCGATGTGCACTCCGGCGCCATCGCCGCGCCCTCCTCCGCGTCCAGTCCCAGCGCGTGCCAGCCTCCATTGACGAAACGGAGCAGTTCCACGTCGCCGAAACGCCACAGGTGGAGCCAGCCGTTGTCGAGCAGTTGCCGCACGGTTGCATGGCGGGCGATGACCCGTTCGATCGCCTCGCGCGGCGCGTCGATGATCACGGTCAGTCGCAAGGGCTCGTGCATCCAGCGCTGGCCGTCGTGCAGCGACTGCTTCGCGAGGCCGATGCGCAGGTCTCCGCCGTTGCCTTCGAAGACGCCCAGATGGCCGCCGACCACGTTGTGCAGCACCTTGTTGCCGCAGCCCATGTGCGTGGGGTCGCAGGTGGAGGCGTGGTACTGCCAGTTGATCCAGTGCGCCACCAGCATCGGCGCCGTCATCAGCTGCTCGAGCAGGCGGCCGTCGGCATCCTGGGCGGCGTCGTAGTCGTGGAGGAAGCAGCGGCCATCGAGCACGGCGCCGAGACTGCGATGGCGCGGTGCGATGATGAATGCCGCATTGCCCGCCAGTCCCCATTCCGGCCGCGTCTGCGCGCCGTCGTTGGCACGCTCGCGCAGGTTGGCCAGCAGCCGGTCATGGCTGGTGCGCGGGTCGAGGCCGAGCCGCACGGCGCGCTCGCGGCGCACCTGGTCGCAGGCGTGGACGAAGGCGTCGTTCAGCGTGTCCCAGCGCGCCTGCGCGGCCGGGCCGAGCCGGTCGAGGTCGAAGCCTTCGATCTCGTCGGTGGTGGTGTTGTGCAGCGCGGCCACGAACACCGTGTCCTCCGGGACCTCGATGCCCCGTTCGCCGAGGCCGCTGCGCACCGCCGGATCGTTCAGCACCTGCGCCAGCACGCGCGCATTGACCTCGCCGGTCTGCCCGCAGCAGGCGCCGCAGTCGAGGGCGGCGGCATGGGCGTTGTTGGCGCTCTGGCTGCCGTGGCCCACGAGCACGACCAGCGGCGCGAGGGTGTGTGCGATCCCCATGGCCTGGAGCACGCGCGCCGCCAGGTCGGCCTTGGCGCCGGCGTCGAGGCCGTCCAGTACCGGACGGCAGCGCGCCTTGTAGCGCCCGGGTACGCCGGCGAGGTCGTCGCGCACACGCCGCTGGCGGGAGGGCTTGAGCCACTGCCACAGTTTCCCCAGATAACCGACGCCGGCGGCCTCCACGAAGGAGAAGGAGGCCCCCGGCCAGCGGCTCGCCGCGAGCGCCTGATCGGACAGGGCGAAGCGCTTGCGGCGCGCCCCGCGCACGATCTCGCTCATTGCGGCGTCCTCCGGGCCTGACGCCGGCACGATCGCGTCCGTGACCTCGAGCGCCGGTGCGAGCAGGCCGGGCAGCTGCGGCCGGCGTGCCGCCGTGGCGAGCGGCGTGTAGGCGACCGGAAGGCCGAAGAAGCCGGCAAAGCCGATGGTCTGGACGGTCGGACAGATCGATTCCAGGGCGCGGCGCAGCGGCTCGCTGCGCACGTCGATGCAGAACGCGGCCTGGAATTCGACCTCGGGTGCGACCTCCGGCATGGCCGCGCCGTGCCCGGGCACGCTGAGCTTGTCGGCAAGTTCGCGCTGGTAGCCCGCTTCGAAGGCCAGCTGCCAGACCTCGTCGACCCGCAGCTGCGCTTCGGCCTGTTGCAGCAGCGTTGCCGCGTCGCGCCAGTGGCCCTGGACGGCGGCAAAGGCGTGGTGGGCCGACGCATCGTCCTTGCATTCGAGCAGGATTGCCCCCCACGCCAGCCGGATCGCGAGCAGGTCGCGCAGGTGTTCGTCGGACGCACCGAGCAACCGCGCCTGCCAGCCCAGGTAGGCACACCACGAGGCCCAGCCGTTGACCGTCAGCAGCACGGCTTCCAGATAGTCCGGCCATACCGCCTCGGGAAGCCCGAGGCGCTGCAGCACCCAGGACTCGGCGTCCTGGCGCGTGGCGGGAAGCGCTTCGAGCGAGTGGCCCAGATGCGGCAGGCCCATCAGGACGCCGATGCCGTGGTCGTGGGTGATCGTGTCGCGCCAGAAGGCATAGAGGCCCTCACCGCGGCGCGCCGCCCAGTCCGCCTGATGTTCATCGAAGTAGGCGGCACAGGTCTGACTGACCTGATGGGTGATGGCCTGACGCCACGAGAGGCGCGCGTGACGCAAGGGGTCGTCGTCGAGGACGTCGATCAGCAGTGGCAGATGCGGCAGTTTCCGCGGGCGGGCCAGGGCCTCGGTGCATGCGCGCTCGGTGAGGGCGCCCGACCTGGCCGCCGGCAGCGCCTGCAGGGCGTAGCGCAGGTCGGCCTGTGAGATGCGCCCGGATTCCCAGGCCGCACGGAGCTGGTCGCGCGGGGGAAACACCTGGATGTCGCCCAGCACCGCCATCCGCGCCGCCACCTGCCGTACCGGCCTGCCGATCCGCGCCCAGTGGGGATTGACGGCGATGGCGCGATCGAGAGGCCAGGCGGGCGCGATCGACCGGCAGGCCGCCTCGCAGGCCGCTTCGATGCGGCTGCGCTCGATGCGCTCCACGGCGCCGTGGGCCGGCGCCGTGCCGCCACTGGCCGTACTCAGGGTCGATTCTGCAAGCACTCCTGTGTCCATGTCAGTCTCCTGCGCTGCGTTTCATTTCTCGTTGACGGCAGGCTGGGTGCCTGCGCTCGGTGGCGGGGTGTGGAGCGCCGCGTCCGGCGTCCAGCGGGCCGGCCACAGGCGCAAGGCGAGGCGGGTATAGAGCTCGTCGACATAGAACCCGGCGTAGCTCCAGCGGTGCCACACGGCGAAGCGTTCGGGGCGCCATTGCAGCATGGTGAGGCACAGGTACAGCAGCGCCATGCCGGCCAGGGCAACCGGGCCCGCGGCGTGGAACGGCGCATCGCTGACCCCCAGCGGCAGCCGGTGGGCAAGCGCCGCAACGGCCGTCAGGACGGCCACCAGCGTGGCGCCGAAAACCATCCGCTGGCCGGAGGCGGCCGCCGCTCCGCCGTCGGTGACCGGCACCCAGAGCAGGGGCGCCCAGGCCAGCGCGAGGACGCCGTTCCACCACCACGGCCAGTCCCCCGCGGCGAGGAGCGCCTGCACGAGGAGGACGATGGCGATGCTGCCCGCCGGCGCGAGCATCAGGCTCGGTGCCGCCGCGCGGGTCCGCCCGCGCATCATCTGCGAGCGTGTCTCCCGCACGATCGAGGACGCGGACAGGAAGGCATGGGCCTTGTAGAGCGAATGCGCGATCAGGTGCAGCGCGGCCAGCTCATACAGGCCGAGCCCGCATTCGAGCACCATGAACCCCATCTGCGCCACCGTGGACCACGCCAGACGCACCTTGATGCTGATGCGGGTGAGCATGACGAGCCCGGCCAGCAGCGCCGTGCCGAGGCCGAACGCCACCAGCAGCCAGCGTGCCGCCGGCGAGACCGCGAGCAGCGGCGCGAACTGGATCAGCAGATAGCCCCCCAGATTGACGACGCCGGCGTGCAGCAGGGCCGAGACGGGCGTGGGCGCTTCCATGACCTGGATGAGCCAGCCATGGACGGGGAACAGCGCGGTGCGCAGCACGACCGCGAGCACGAGACACACGGCGCTGGCCTGCAGGGCCACCGAGGCCCCCTGGTGCGCCAGATGTGCCCACAGATCCGCGAAGCTGCCGCTGCCGACCGCCGTCCAGGCGAGCGCCGCGGCCGCCAGCAGCAGCAGGTCGGCCAGCCGGTCTGCGATCCGTTTCTTGTGCGCCGCCAGCAGGGCAAAGGGACGATCCGTGTAGAAGCACAGCAGCCGGCGCAGGCACAGGCCGACCGCCGCCCAGGCGATGATCAGCATCAGCCAGTGACCGGCGAGCAGGAGCAGGTGCACCGACGCCAGGACGCCGGCAAACGCCCCGGCATAACGGCGCTGACCGGGTTCGCCGTGCAGGTAGCGCGCGGAGAACACCCCGATCACGGTGCCCAGCAGCTGCACCAGCGCGGCCATCCAGGCCGTCAGCTGGCCGGTCGAAAGCCAGGAAACCCACCCGGCCGTTGCCTGGGTGCTCATCTGGCCCTGGAGCGCCCACAGCGCCACCGGCTGGGCCAGCGCACACGGCAGCGCAAGCGCCGCAAGAACGCGAAAACGGGCCCAGACCGCGGTATCCGCCCCGGGGCGGAGCGTGAGCAAGACGGCGGCTGCCGTCATCAGGGCCGCTGGCGCGAGGGCGAAAGCGGGCAGGAAGGCGTCGATTGAACTCATGGCAAACATCGTGTGAAAGCGGTGACGCGAATGATGTTTGCTCGCATTGGTTCTGTAAAATATATTGTTTAGAACGTATCGTTCGGAAAAACAGAACAATGGATCTCGAACAGCTCAATTTCCATCACTTGTTCTACTTCTGGCGGGTGGCCAGGACGGGACATCTGACCCAGGCCGCCGGCGAGTTGCATGTCTCTCAATCGGCGCTCTCCGCGCAGATCAGGCAACTGGAGGACAGGCTCGGCGAAGCGCTTTTCGAGCGCGAGAAGCGGCGACTGGTGCTGACGGAAACCGGCCGGCTGGTGTTCACCTATGCCGAGAACATTTTCGGCCTCGGGCAGGAGATGCTCGGCCGGCTTCAGGGCCGCAGCGAAGGCATGACCCGCTTGCGCATGGGCAGTGTCGCCACCTTGTCGCGCAACTATCAGGAAAACTGGATCCGGCCGCTGCTCGCCGACCCGACGGTGACCCTGACGATGGAATCCGGGCTGCTCGAAGGTCTTCTCGAGCGTCTGGTACAGCACCGGCTCGACATCGTGCTGGCGAACGAACCGGCGCCGACCGACCCGGACCGCCCGCTGCATTGCTGCTTTCTGGGCAGCCAGACCATCTCCCTGGTCGGCCCGGCGAGCGTCTGGCAGGGCCGCCGCCTGCAGGTGCCCGACGATCTGAGCGGGCTCGACCTGGCGCTGCCGGGACCGCAGCACGCGTTGCGCCGGCAATTTGACGCGCTGTGCATGTCCGCCAGCGTGCAGCCGCGCATCCGGGCCGAAGTGGACGACATGGCGATGCTTCGCCTCATCGCGCGGGACAGCGGCTGGCTGACCGTGTTGCCGGAAGTCGTGGTGCAGGACGAACTGCGCCAGGGACTGCTCGTGAGCGTCGGGCACACCCCGCAGCTTCAGGAGCACTTCTACGCCATCACGACGCCGCATCGGCATCGCATGGAGCGTCTCGAACAGTTGCTGGCCGGGTCCACTTTCCTCTCGGCCCTAGCACCCGAGGCGAGCGTGTTGTCTCGGGCAGCGGACGGCGGGGGGGCGTAGCGGCGATCGACGCTTGGCGGCGCCATCGCCTCTCCACCAGGGCGCCCGGCACCACGGGGACGCGACGAGGCGAGGCATTCGGGTTCGCGCTATGCTCCCGAGTCACGGATCTGGAGGAGGCGTCGATGCGTTTGCTGCTGGTCGAGGACGACGCAATGATCGCGGCGGGCATCGGCGAGGTGGTCGAGCGGGAAGGATGGCGGATCGATCTCCTGGAAGCGGCCGAACCGGCCATCGGTGCGATGGCGCTGACGGCCTACGATGCGGCCATCATCGATGTGGGCCTGCCGGGCATGGACGGTTTCGAGCTGGTGAGGCGCCTTCGCGCCCAGGGGGCCCTGGCGCCCATCCTGATGCTGACCGCGCGGGACGGGCTCGACGACCGGGTCACGGGCCTCGATTGCGGGGCGGACGACTACCTGATCAAGCCGTTTCTGGCGCCGGAGCTGCTCGCCCGCCTGCGCGCCCTGATCCGCCGCAGCCACGCCGGCACCCGCTCGATGATGGTCGTCGGTGCGCTGTGTCTGGATGCGGCCGCCCACACGGTGACCGTATCCGGCCAGCCGGTGGCCTTGACCGGACGCGAGCTGAGCGTGCTCGAACAGCTCATGCTCGCGGCGCCGAAGGTGGCCGGCAAGGCGCGCCTCATGGAGAGCCTGGGCCAGTGGGACCGGGAGATCACGCCCAATGCGATCGAGATCTACATCTCCCGTCTGCGGACCAAGCTGGGGGGCGCCGTGCTCATCCGGACGGTGCGCGGCATCGGGTATCGGATCGAGGCGGGCGAGGGCTGAGGGGCACATGATGCTTCGCTCGTTCCGGGCCAGGAGCCTGCATTCGCGCCTGCTGTTGCTGCTGTTCCTGCCGGTGACCGTGGTGCTTGCGATCAGCGTGGTGGCCGATTACCGCACGGCGGTGCACCTGTCCAACGACTCCTACGACCAGGTGCTGTTGGGCATGGCGACCGCACTGGCGTCGCGCCTGGAGCGCGACGCGGACGATGCACCGCTCGAACTGGATCTGCCGGCGGCCGCCGAGGCGGTGCTGCGCGCCGATCGCGTCGACGCCGTGCGCTATCAGGTGGTCATGCAAGACGGGCGGATGATCGCGGGCGACAAGGCGCTGTCGGTCATTTCCTTGCGCCCCGCGCCGGATGAGCACCGATTCGGCGACGTGCAGATCGGGGGTACTCCGATGCGCTTCGTGGCGCTGGGGCATGCGGGGCCGGGCGGCCGCGCGACGGTCGTCGTGGCCCAGACCTTGCGCCGTCGTCAGCAGGTGACCGGAGACATCCTCGGCGCGGTGATCTGGCCGAACGTGGTGCTGCTGACGATCACGGTGGCGGTCATCTATTTTGGCGTTCGCGTCGGCCTGCGTCCGCTGGCGCGCCTCGGCGGGCGCATCGACGCCCGGGCCCAGGACGACTTCGGCCCCCTGGACGAGGGCATGGTGCCGTACGAGACACGCCCCCTGGTAGCCGCGATCAACCGGTTGATGGCGCGTGTCGAGGCTGCCGGCCGCGCCCAGCAGGTGTTTCTGTCGAACGCGGCCCACCAGCTGGGGACGCCGCTGGCGGGGATGCAGACCCAGCTGGAGCTGGCCGAGCAGGATTTTCCGGCCGCGGCACGGGACCGCCTCCTGCGGTTGCGCAACGCGGTGGCCCATCTGGTGCATCTGACGCGGCAGATGCTCGCGTTGGCGCGATCGGCGCCGGAGGCCCATCCGGCGATGCCGCAGGCGACGGTCGATCTGGCCGAGCTGGTCGAGGGATGCGCTTCCGATGCACTCGACGCCGCCCTGCGCCGGGACGTCGAGCTGTCCTTCGAGCCCGCCGAGGCGCGGATCTTCGGGGTGGCCTGGCTGTTGCACGAGCTGTTGATGAATCTCATCGACAACGCCATTGCCTATGCGCCGAGCGGCGGCCATGTCGTGGTCCGTTGCGGTCGGCAGGGCGAGGTGGCATGGCTGGAGGTCGAGGACGACGGGCCGGGGATCGCCCCGGACGAACGCGAGCGGATCTTCGCGCGCTTCTATCGCGGGCGCGCGGCCGCGCCCGGCGGATCAGGGCTCGGACTGGCGATCGCGCGCGAGGTGGCCGATCGTCACCGGGCCACGATTGCCGTCGGCGAGGGCGCCGGCGGCCACGGCACACGCATTCGCGTTTCGTTTCCAGGTGTGCGCGACACGTCCTGAGGGCGCAGCGTTGTCAGGTTTCCGAAAGGAACGTTCCCGTAGGCTCTGCTTCGGACGATGAGCGCCGGAGACCGGCCGACGTCAGATTCACCCCCTGTGCCTCAGCCTTCACCCCGACCTTCATCCGCGAGCCGGCGGATGGAAAAGCGGTGTGCCCGTTGCTTTCGGAATTGTCGAGGTTGAACGATGAATGAAAAGAGTCAAGGCCGGCGTTCGCGCCTGATCGCCTGGTGTTTCGGTGCGCTTGCCGGTGCGCTGCTGCTGGTTGCGAACGACGCGAGCGCGTTGCCGGCGTTCGCCCGGCAAACAGGGCAGGACTGTGCCGCCTGCCATGTGGGGGCATTCGGGCCACAACTGACGCCGTTCGGCATCCGGTTCAAGATCGACGGCTACACCGACGGCACGAGCGGGAAGGGCGAGCTCCCGTTCTCCGCGATGCTGATCGCCGGTTACACCCACACCGCCAAGGATCAGGCGGACCCGCCGTCGCCCCATACCCACCGGAATGACAACGTCGGGATCAACGAGGCCTCGCTCTTCCTGGCCGGCAGGCTGGCCGATCACGTCGGTGCCCTGGTGCAGGCGACCTACGACGGGGTGGCGCAGACGAGCGCGCTGGACAACGCGGACCTGAGGATCGCCAACACCTTTGATCTGGCGGGTCGGGACGTGGTGGCCGGGGTCTCGGTGAACAACAACCCCGGGGTCCAGGACCCGTTCAACACGATGCCGGCCTGGGGCTTCCCCTTCACCGGTTCGGACACCGGCTTCACGGGGGGAGATGCCGCGACCATGATCAACGGCGGACTCGAGCATCGTGTGCTCGGCGCCAGCGTGTATGCCCTGTGGGACAACACGGTGTATGGCGAGCTGGGGACCTACCGCGCACTGTCGCCCGCACTGCAGAGCCGGACCGGCCAGGGTCGTGGCGAGGACATGGGCCGCCTCGGGGGCAGCACCGCCTACTGGCGACTGGCCTGGATGAAGGACATGAGCGATCAGGCCTTCCAGGCGGGCGTGTTCTGCCTCAAGACCAGTCTCCAGCCGGATCGGCTGAGCAACGGGCCCAAGGATCGCTATGACGACCTGGGGGTCGATGCCTCCTACCAGTTCCTGGGGCTGCCCAAGCATGTCGCCGCCGTCTACACCAGCTACATCCGCGAGCGCCAGAACGGCCAGGCCATGTTCGACGCCGGCAACGCGCAGTCCGTCAAGGCCACCCTCAAGGAATTCAAGCTCAACGCCACCTACACCTACGACGAGACCTGGACCTTCTCGGCCGGCCGTTTTGCGACCACCGGTCGGCGCGACGCCTTGCGCTATGCCGACGGCTACGCGAATGGTTCGCCCGATACCTCGGGCTATGTGCTCCAGGCGGACTGGACGCCGTTGGGCAAGGCGGAATCGTGGGGCGCGCCATGGGCGAACCTGCGCCTCGGCCTGCAGTACACGATGTTCGACAAGTTCAACGGCGCCAGCCACAACTACGATGGCGCCGGCCGCGACGCGAAGGACAACAACACCGTGTTCCTGTTCGCCTGGGCGAGCTTCTGAACGCAGGCCACGACGCGTTCCGGCGTCGTCGGTGGGGACCGATGCCGGCTCCGTCGCCAGCCGGTCGTGCCGGGCGACTCAGCGCGCAAACAGCGTGGCCACCGCCTCGGGATGGGACGGAAAGTACATGTGCAGAAAGCTGGCGGTGGTGCGTCCGCGCCGATAGAGCGCTTCGGGCTGGCCGTTGAGTCGTTCGGGGCGGGTCATGGTGGCGGGCGTCTGCGGGCACTCGACACGGGCGTGATGAAAGCTGTGGCCGCGGATGATGCGGCCCGACAGATCGACGCTGTGCATGCCCAGATTGACCAATCGGGCGCTCATCTGCCCTTGGCCGGGCAGGACGCCGTACATGGGGGCGCGACGCCCTTGCGTGTCGGTCAGCGTGTCGAGCAGGGCCAGCAGGCCGCCGCATTCGGCGACGATGGGTTTGCCGGCGTCGGCGTGGGCCCGGATGGCCTCACGCATGGCGGTGTTGGCGGCGATCGCGTCCAGATGCAGCTCCGGGTAGCCACCGGGCAGGTAGAGGGCGTCGGCCGCCGGCAGGGCCGCGTCGGCCAGTGGCGAGAAGTAGCTCAGCTCGGCACCCAGCGCACGCAGGCAGTCCAGGTTGGCGGGATAGAGAAAGGCGAAGGCGGCATCGCGGGCCACCGCGATGGTGTGCCCGTCGAGCCGGCGCGGCGCGGCGGGCGCCTGGGACGGGGCGAACGCCACCGGCGCCGGCAGGGGGGGCTGCACCGCGTCGAGGGCATCGGCGGCCCGGTCGATGCGTTGCTCGATGTCGGCGATCTCGTCGGCCTGGACCAGCCCCAGGTGGCGCGAGGGCAGGGCGGCGTCGGCGTTGCGCGGCAGGGCGCCCAGCCAGGCCATGCCCTCGGGCAGGCTTTCGGCCAGCATCTGCGCATGGCCGGAGCTGCCGACGCGGTTGGCGAGCACGCCGAAGAAATTCAGCGTCGGGCGGTACTGCGCAAGCCCCAGCGCGATCGCGCCGAAGGTCTGGGCCATGGCCGAGCCGTCGATGACCGCCATGACCGGCAGATCGAAGGTCTCGGCCAGCGCCGCGCTGGAGGCGATGCCGTCATGCAGGCCCATGACGCCTTCGACGAGGATCAGGTCCGCGCTCCGTGCCGCCTCGTGCAGCAGCTGGCGGCAGTGGGCCTCGCCGCCCATCCATAGATCGAGCTGATAGACCGGCTGGCCGCAGGCGCGCTCGAGCACCATCGGGTCGAGATAGTCGGGCCCGGTCTTGAACACGCGCACGCGCCGCCCCTGGCGGGTGTGCCAGCGCGCCAGCGCGGCCGTGGCCGTGGTTTTGCCCTGGCCGGAGGCCGGCGCGGAAATCATGAGGGCAGGGCAGCGGGCGATGTCGGTCATGCCGGGCCAGATGAAGTCGAAAGAAAAATGGGCGCCCGGTCGGGGGCGCCCAGGGTCGTGGAGCGTGCCGGAGCGGTCAGAACGGCAGCTGCGCGCCCGGCCACACCGCCTCGATCGCCTGCCGGAAGGCCCCCTGGATGCGGGTGATGGCCTCTTGCGAATCGGCCTCGAAGCGCAGCACCACCACCGGGGTGGTGTTGGAGGGGCGGGCGAGGCCGAAGCCGTCCGCGTATTCGACCCGCACGCCGTCGATGGTGATCACCTCCTGGGCGCCGTCGAAGGCGGCCTGTTCGCGCAGGCGCCGGACCAGCTCGAAGGGTTCGCCTTCGTTCATCTTGATGTTCAGCTCGGGCGTGCTGACCGCGTCCGGCAAGGCCTTGAGCGCGGCGTTGGCGTCGGGCCGGGCGGAGAGGATCTCGAGCAGGCGCGCGCCGGTGTAGAGGCCGTCGTCGAAGCCGTACCAGCGTTCCTTGAAGAACATGTGGCCGCTCATCTCGCCGGCCAGCGGGGCGCCGGTTTCCTTGAGCTTGGCCTTGACCAGGGCGTGGCCGGTGTTCCACATCACCGGCTCGCCGCCGCGCTCGCGGATCCAGTGGGCGAGGTTGCGGGTGCATTTGACGTCGTAGATGATCTGTCCGCCCGGCACGCGGGAGAGCACGTCCTCGGCGAAGAGCATGAGCTGGCGGTCGGGGTAGATGATCTCGCCGTCCTTGGTGACCACGCCGAGGCGGTCGCCGTCGCCGTCGAAGGCCAGGCCCAGTTCGGCGTCGGTCTCGGCCAGGGCGCGGACGACGTCCTGCAGGTTCTCCGGCTTGGACGGGTCCGGATGGTGGTTGGGGAAGTGGCCGTCCACCTCGCAGAACAGCTCGGTGACCTCGCAGCCGAGGCGGCGGAACAGCTCGGGCGCGATCGCGCCGGCCACGCCGTTGCCGCAGTCGATGACGATCTTCATGGGACGGGCGAGCTTGACGTCACCGACCACGCGGTCGAGATAGTCGCCGACGATGTCGGCCTTGCGCACGCTGCCCGTGCCGTGGGCCAGATCGCCTTCCTCGATGCGGCGGCGCAGATCCTGGATGAGCTCGCCGAACAGGGTCTGGCCGCCGAGCACCATCTTGAAGCCGTTGTAGTCGGGCGGGTTATGACTGCCGGTGACGCTCACGCAGGAGTCGGTACCCAGGTGGAAGGCGGCGAAGTAGGACAGGGGGGTGGGCACGCAGCCCACGTCGATCACGTCCACGCCCGCGGCGCAGATGCCTTCGGCCAGGGCGCCGGCCAGGGCCGGGCCGGACAGACGCCCGTCGCGGCCCACGGCGATGGTCTGCTGACCCCGCGCGACGGCTTCCGAGCCGAGGGCGTGGCCGATGGCCCGCGCCACCTCGGGGGTGAGCGTCTTGTCGATGATGCCGCGGATGTCGTAGGCCTTGAAGATTTCCGGTGCCAGTTGCATGAAGCGTCCCGTGTTGAAGTGGTCGATGGCCCCGATTATCCCAGATTGATTTTCGGTCGTTGTAACAGTTGTCTTACCGGCGCCGTTTCACCGAATGGCGGAAGTGGGTGACGAGGCGTTCGGGCAGCCAGTTCAAGTGACCCGGAAAGCCGCCGCGCAGAAAGCCGACATGGCCGCCGGTGGCCGGATATTCGGCGGTGACGTAGCGGGGCAGCTCGCTGTCCGCGGGGAGGATTTCGGGGGGGACGAAGGGGTCGTTGCGGGCGTTGAGCAACAGGGTGCGCACGCGGATGCCGTGCAGCAGCGGCCGGCTCGAGGCGCGCCGCCAGTAGTCGAGTACACCGTCGAAGCCATGCACGGGGGCGGTGAAGGCGTCGTCGAACTCGTAGAGCGTGCGCGACGTGCGGATGCGTTCGGCGTCGAGGCTGGTATCCCCGTGGGTGCGGATCTTGTCGAGCGCCTTGGCCTTGAGCGTGCGCAGAAAGCGTGCGGTGTACACCCGGTTGAAACCCTCGCCCAGGGCGCGCCCGGAGATCTCCAGATCAAGCGGCGCGCATACGGCCGCCGCGGCCGCCACGTATTTGCGCGCATCCCGCCCCTGTTCGCCCAGCCACTTGAGCAGGGCATTGCCGCCCAGGGAAATGCCGACCGCGAACACCGGGCCCTCGCGATAGCGTTCCGCGATGCGCGCCAGCATCCAGCCGATCTCTTCGCTGTCGCCGGAGTGGTAGGCGCGCATCAGCCGGTTGGGTTTGCCCGAGCAGCCACGAAAATGCGGCACCACGCCGTTCCAGCGGATCCGGCTCAGATGGCTCATGACCGAGCGCGCATAGTGCGAATCGCTGTCGCCCTCGAGCCCGTGGAAGAGCACCACCAGGGGCACGCCCGGGCGTTTCGGGATCCAGTCGGCGTGGATGAAGTCTTCGTCGGGCGTCTCCCAGCGCACGCGCATGTACTCCGGCGAGGCCGGCTTGCGGGCCAGGGGCCAGATGGTCTGCAGGTGGCCGCCCGGCAGCCATCCCGGAGCGCGATAGGTGGAGTCGGTCATGCGCCCCGCCAGGATCTCAATGAACGATGAGCGGGCCGCCCGAGTCGCCCATGACGTCGATTTCCGGCGTCGGCGAGGCATGATGCGCGACCATGCGCCAGCCCAGGGCGCCGCGCATGAACACGTTGGTGGCCACGATCGGCGCGTGCAGCTCGTTGTCGCCTTCCACCTGAATGTGCTCGAGCACGCAGTGGATGGCCATCAGGGTGCCGGCCGAGATCACCTCGTTGGAGACGGTGATCTGCAGTCGGGTGCCGCCGGCGAACAGTTGTCGCCAGGAGTCACGCACGGCGGCGAGGCCGACCACCCGGGGCGCGCCCGGATGGATGCAGATGACTTCCTCGTCTTCGGACCAGACGGCCATCATGGCCTCCAGATCCGCGCGCGAGAAGGCCTCGTAGAAGGCGTCTTCGGCTTCCTGGGGCGTGGTGAATACGGCTGTGCTCACGCGCATCTCCGCCATCGGGCCGCTCCGCCCGGCGTCTTCAGTGGTGGCCCGTGGGCCGTTCGCCGGTAAACACGTAGGTGGCGCTGCAGTACGGGCAGCTGACCTTGCCCTCGGTCAGTACGTCGAGGAAGACGCGGGGGTGGCGCGCCCACAAGGGTGCGCCCGGACGCGGGCAGAACAGCGGCAGGTCCTTCGCGGTGACCTCGATGATGTCGTTCTTGTCCTGATTTTCAGCCATGGCAGGGAGTTCTCGTCGTCTCAGATGTAGGCAAGCCAGTGATCGTACTCGGGGGCCTTCCCGCCGACGATCTCGAAGAAGCGGGACTGGATCCGCTCGGTGACCGGGCCGCGACGGCCGCTGCCGATGGTGCGGTTGTCCAGCTCGCGGACCGGCGTCACTTCGGCGGCGGTGCCGGTGAAGAAGGCTTCGTCGCAGATGTAGATGTCGTCACGGGTGAGGCGGCGCGGCGTCACTTCGAGGCCGAATTCGCGCGCGATCTGGATGACCGAGTCGCGGGTGATGCCGGTCAGCGCGGAGGCGATCTCCGGCTCGTAGATCTTGCCGTCCTTGACGATGAACAGGTTCTCGCCGGCGCCTTCGGCGACGAAGCCGTTCACGTCGAGCAGCAGGGCTTCGTCGTAGCCGTCCTGGGTGGCCTCGAGGTTGGCCAGGATCGAGTTGGCGTAGGTGCTGGCCACCTTGGCGCGCGGCATGGTCACGTTCACATGGTGACGGGCGTACGAGGAGGTCTTCACCCGGATGCCTTTCTCCAGACCCTCTTCACCAAGGTAGGCGCCCCACGGCCAGGCGGCCACCGCGGTGTGCGTGCTCACGCCGCGGGTGGAGATGCCCATCTTCTCGGAACCGTAGAAGATGATCGGGCGCAGATAGCAGGACTCGAGCTTGTTGGCGCGGACCACCTCGAGCTGGGCTTCCATGAGGGTGTCGATCGAGTGCTCCACCGGCATGTGATAGATCTTGGCCGAGTTGATCAGGCGCTGCGTGTGCTCGCGCAGGCGGAAGATCGCGGTGCCCTTGGCCGTCTTGTAGGCGCGCACGCCCTCGAACACGGACAGACCGTAATGCAGCGAGTGGCTCAGCACGTGGGTGGTGGCCTCGCGCCAGGGCACCAGCTTTCCGTCGTACCAGATGAAACCATCGCGATCGGCCATGGACATGGTGAAATCTCCAGCGAAAAATCTTGGGTTGCGGTCGGCGCCCGAGTGGGCGTGCCAAGCCGGCAATTCTAGCGCATCTTGGGCGTTTCGGCGCGTCTCGGATCCACCCCCGCCGGGCGCCGACGGCCGTGGTGCACTGCGCCGAACCGGCGCCGGCGCGGTAGAATGCGCGCTTGCATCTTTCGCTGACGCTCATGGAACGAGTCTGGAAACCCAATGTGACCGTGGCCGCGGTCATCGAACGCGACGGCTGTTTTCTCCTGGTCGAGGAGGAGACCGCCGCGGGGCTGCGCTTCAACCAGCCCGCCGGGCATCTCGAGGCCGGCGAATCGCTCGTCGAGGCGGTCGCGCGCGAGGCGCTCGAGGAGACCGCGCACCCCTTCCGGCCGACCCACCTGATCGGCATCTACCAGTGGCCGCGCCCCGACGGGGAGGTCACCTATCTGCGTTTCACCTTCACCGGCGAACCCGGCGAGCGTATCGCCGGCCAGGCGCTCGATACGGGAATCGTGCGCGCCGTGTGGCTCACCCGCGAGGAGATCATCGCGTGTCGCGACCGGCATCGCAGCCCCCTCGTGCTCCAGTGCGTGGACGACTACCTCAGCGGCCGGCGCCTGCCGCTGGACGTGATCCGGCACTACGGCGCCGCATGAGGGCCTGGCGTGCCCTGATGCTGCTGGGCGCGCTGGCCTGGGCCGGTGGCGCCGCGGCGGCGGCACAGGTGATGTTCTGCTTCAATTACGGATGCCAGACGCAGGCCAGCGCCACCTATTCCGAGGCGGATCTGACCGCCATCGGCGCGCAGCTGGCGCAGGCCCGCTCGGCACGCGAGGAACGCGCCGTGCTCGCCCGCGTCATCGGCCGGCTGTACCGGGAGGCGGGACAGCAGTTGCCGATGGGCGCGGATCGCAAGGGCAATTTCGCCGACCAGGGGGTGCTCGGCAGGATGGACTGCATCGATCACTCCACCTCGACGATGCGCCTGCTGCAGCTGCTCGAGGCGCGCGGCATGCTGCATTTTCACAAGGTCGCGCCCAAGGCGCGGCGCACCACCTTGCTGCTGTTCCAGCATTTTTCCGCGGTGGTCGAGGAGCTGTCCCCCGGGCCGGCGGCCCCTCCGGCGCCCGCGCCGGTGCCGGACCATGTGCCGGTGCTCATGGCGCTGTGCGACTGCGGCGACCTGCGCGCCAAACTGCCGGTTGCGCCGCAGGTCGCGTCGGTGCCGGCCGCTGGCTCGCCGGGGGCACGCTACGTGGTCGACAGCTGGTTTGTTGAACAGGGTGAGCCGGCGGTGATCCTGCCGCTGGCCGACTGGCTCGATGGAGATGGACCTTATGTCCCTTAAACAGGACCCCAATGGTATGAAAGTGGTCGTCGGCATGTCCGGCGGCGTCGATTCGGCGGTGGCTGCGCTGTTGCTCAAGCAGCAGGGCTACGACGTGGTCGGCCTGTTCATGAAGAACTGGGAAGACGACGATGACGACGAATACTGCTCCACCCGCCAGGATCTGGTGGATGTGGCCTCGGTGTGCGACGTGATCGGCATCGAGCTCGAAGTGGTCAATTTCTCGGCCGAGTACAAGGACCGGGTGTTTGCCGATTTCCTCAAGGAATACGAGGCCGGGCGCACGCCGAATCCCGACATCCTGTGCAATTCCGAGATCAAGTTCCGCTGCTTCCTCGATCATGCCATGGGCCTGGGTGCCGACAGGATCGCGACCGGTCACTACGCACGGGTGCGCGAGTGGCACAGCGACGGGCGCAGCGAATTCCAGCTGCTCAAGGCCGAGGACGGTACCAAGGACCAGAGCTATTTCCTCTATCGCCTGAACCAGGAACAGCTGGCCCGGACGATCTTCCCGCTCGGCGACCTGTACAAGCGCGACGTGCGCCGCATGGCCGAGGCGGCCGGGCTGCATGTTTTCGACAAGAAGGACTCGACCGGCATCTGTTTCATCGGCGAGCGCCCGTTCCGCGAGTTCCTGGCCCGCTACCTGCCGGCCAAGCCGGGGCAGATCCGCGCGCTCGACGACGATCGCGTGCTCGGCGAGCACCAGGGGCTGATGTATCACACCATCGGCCAGCGCAAGGGGCTCATGATCGGCGGCATCAAGGGCCAGCAGGACGCGGCCGGCGAGCACGAGGCCTGGTACGTGGCCGCCAAGGACGTGGCCGGCAACGTGCTGTACGTGGTTCAGGGGCATGACCATCCGGCCCTGTTGCGCGATTCACTCGAGGCGATCGAACTGAACTGGATCGCCGGGCGCAACCCGCACACGCACTGGGTGTACACGGCCAAGCCGCGCTACCGCACACCGGATCAGCCCTGCGAGATCGAGGCCGTGGACGCCGAGCGCGCCAGGATCGCGTTCGCGCAGCCGCAGTGGGCGCTCACCCCGGGGCAGAGCGTGGTGGTGTACGAATCGAAGGTGTGCCTGGGCGGCGGCATCATCGCCTGAGGCCCGGGGGCGTCAGGCGGCGCGGATGCGGGTCGTGGTCGCCGTCGCTGTTGCGGCGCAGTCCAGGCCGCTCCAGCGCAGGCGGTAGGCGTTGCACTGCTCGATGTAGTCGCGCGTGCTCTTGGGCATGGGCACGCGGGCGCGGGTGATGTAGGTGACCAGGTCGGTGCCCGCCGCGAGGATGTCGACCCCGGCCTCGGCCATGCGCACCTGGGTGCGGGCGGCCCGCGCCGGCAGGGTCGGCTGGAAACAGGACAGTTTCTCGCCGGCGACGACGAAGGCGGGCCAGATGTCGAAGATCGCCGGATCGGTCCGCAGGGTCTCGCATTTCTCGCGCGCGGTGTCGGCGTACTGGCGGATCAGCGGCTCGATGCCCTCGAAGGCGGCGTTGCCGGCGAAGGTGCCGACCATGGTATGGGAGATCAGATCGATGTCCCGCATGGTCTGCGCGATCTTGATGTAGCGGCTTTCATAGAAGGCGTCGATCGGTATCGAGAAGGCCCGGAACGGCTCGCCCCACAGCTCGTCGATGCCTTCCTCGCCGGACAGGTGATTGACCAGCTTGCCCAGTTCCAGCGCGTTCTGCAGACAGCCGCCGCACTGGCGCATGAGCGGGTTGTCCTGACCGATCTCGATGCCCATGGCCTGCAACTCGACCAGCTTGGTGAAGATGTCGGCGGCGCGATTGAACAGCGCGCCGGCGAGCATGCCGCCCTTGATCCGCTTGAGCGCCGGGTCCTGCTCGCTCTCGTAGGCCTTGCGGGCCTCGTCGAGACGTTTGCCGGGAATGTTGATGCCGTGCTCGACGTGATTGAACAGGCGCCGGGTCAGCGCCTCGATGAGCTTTTTCTTGGCCGCGAGGGTGTCTTCCGGGGGGTCGTAGACCTTGATCCAGAATCCGTCGTAATGCACGCGAAGGCGCCCGTTGATGATGCGCCGTGTGCCTTCAGCAGGTCTTTCGTCCATTCGATCCACCGGGCCGCGGAAAGGCTCCGTCGGTCAGACACAGGGATCGCTGAGTGTAATCCAAACGTTTGAGTTTGTGCAGGGCAGCAACGATGAACGGCGTGATCTCACCCGGCCGGATGGCGCGCAATCCGGCGCTGGACGCGGGCTCGACGTTTGCGAAGAACGTGATAGCGCCACAGCCCCTCGGCCAGATAGTAGGCGACGACGGCGCCCGTGACCGCCATCAGGGCCATGCCCAGCAGCAAGGGCTGGCCGACACCGCCGAGCCACTGCCAGGCATGGGTCAGCCACTGGGCAAAGCTGTCGATCACCGGAGCGTCCGCCGTGGCGCCCGATGCCGGCCGACCGAGAATGCCGGCGCCGAGCCGGTAGGCGACGTAGTAGAGGGGCGCGTAGGTGAACGGGTTGCTGATGAGGGTGCTGACCGCCGCAAGCCACAGATTGGCCCGCAGCACGAGGGAGGCGATCACCGCGGCGGGGATCTGCGCGACGGGAATCATCAGGCCGAAGAAGGCGCCGATGGCCACGGCCTTGGCGACGGTGCGGCGATTCAGATGCCACAGGCAGGGGTCGTGCAGGCGCGGGCCGAGCCATTGCAGCAGGCGGTGCTGCTTGATGCTCTCGTGAGACGGCAGGAAACGACGCAACATGAAGCCCTCGATACATACCGCCGGGACACGGTGTCCGGATCGGTGCGGCAGTCTGGACGTCCCATCTTACTGCCGACTGACACGGTCTGCGCTGCGCCGCAGACGGTCGGTTCAGATCATGTCCGGCGTGATGACGGTGCGCAGCACGGTCTGGGTCTCGTCGTTGCGCACCCGATTGGTGAACCACCACAGGGCACCCTTCTTGACCGACCACGGCGCTTCCTGGCCCGATAGCAGCAGCGCCGCGAGGCGACCGAGCGTCGGTTGGTGGCCGACCACGAGCACCGCACCGCGCCCCTCCGGCCAGCCGGTGGCGGCGAGGATGTCGGAGACGCCATGTTCGGGGGCCAGCGCGGTGATGATCTCGAAGTCGTCGGTGAAGGCGCTGACCGTCTGGCGCGTGCGCACCGTGGGGCTGGCCATCACGCGCAGGCGCTTGGGCCGGTTGTCGTCGAGCCAGCGGGCCACCTTGCGGGCCTGTTTGCGGCCGCGCTCGGTCAGTTCGCGCAGATGATCGGGGGTGCCTTCAACGGCTTCGGCATGACGCCACAGCAGCAGATCCATGGAGCTATCCAGTCAAACTAGGGTGACTTGCGGGGGCGTTTCCACGCGGATTTGCCCCACAGCAGGGGTTCGACTTCGAGCAGGATGCGCCGGCGGATGCGCGCACAGCGCGGGGCGTGCCACCCGAGCACGAAGTGGGTCGGCGCGGCCAGTTCGGGGTGGGTTTCGACCCAGCCGAGCATGCGGCCGCGTGCGATTTCGACATCGTTCAGGTAGCCGAGTTGCTCCTGCGCCCGTCGCAAGGCGCCGAGAAACGGCTTCATGGTGTCGCCAGCGAACAGGGGCTGGAAGAATTCGGCCCCGTAGCGCACTTGCTTGAGTGCCACCCGCAGTTCGTGGATGTGGTCCGGGTCGGGACCTTGCGCGAGGGCGAAACGCTTGCGTGAGCGTTTGCGCAGCGCATCCATCTGCAGGCGGGCGAAGGCCGTCAGGTCGGCGGAGGCGTCCAGCGCGTTGCTGCCCAGCGCATTGAGTTCGCGGGCGAAGCGCAGGATTCGCAGCCCCTGGCTCGAATGGGTCAGGCGTTCGCGGGCGTCTCGGCGGGCGGCCTCGCGGGCGCTCAGCGCCTGTTCACGCAATCCGTCGAGAAGTGTCGCCGGCATCAACGGTGCCGGTTCGGCCACATCGAGGATCTCGGCGAGCATCACGTCGAAATCGCGGGCGTCGCCCATTTCCGAGGCGGTGTCGCGCAGCACGTCGCTCCAGTGGTCCACGAACGACTCGGGCAGCGCCGGGCGGAACAGCCGGACCAGCGAGCGCAGCCGGCGCAGGGCCACGCGCATCTGATGGACGTATTCCGGATCGTCGCCGTCGATGGCCGCGGCGGCGTTGGCCTGCCATTGGCGCAGACAGTCGTGGGCGAGGGTGCGAAACGCTTCGAGCGGTGACTGACCGGGCTCGATGCGCGACTTGTCGGCCCGCGCCGCTTCGGCCGGGGTGGCAGTGAACAGGGCGTAGCCGCGCTGGGCCTTGCTGCGGTCCGACGGCATCAGCTGGACGTGTTCGGCAAGGGCACAGGCCACCGCGAACAGATCGTCCGCGTTGCCGCTGACCAGTTCCAGTTCGGCCTCGCAGATAGGTTCTTCGCGCCCCTCGGCGGCGATCCGGCCCTGGTCGAGCATGAGCAGTATCTCGACACCCTCGGCCGGGGTCAGGCGGTAGGTCTCGCGCCGGAAGTTGGTGGTGAACACGGGCACCAGGCGGTCGGCGACGGCCTCGAGTTCCTGCGCGGTGCCGGTATCGTCGATGGCGGAAAAGTCGAAGGCGCCGAGGAAGTCCTGCTCCCACTCGGGGCGGGCGGACAGGCCGCCGACCGAGGGCGCGGCGCACTTGACCGTCTGCAGCCAGCGCCGTCCCTGCTTGCGGGTGCGCAGGGCGATGCGTCTGGCGCGCAGGCTCAGCTGCGGGGTGTCGTAATAGGTGTTGGTGAGCGTGGCCGCATTGCCGATCTTTTCGGACCGGGCGACCAGGTCATGACGCCGCAGGGCGGCGAGCGCCGCTTTGGGCAGCGCCAGTTTCAGTTCGATTTCCTTGCTCATGAGCGCGTCGATATTACCGTTCCATCGTTACCGTTTTTTGAGGGCGACGGCGGCGGGCGCTCGGGGTGGCTCAGGCGTCGTCCGCCCGCCAGTGCCCCGACTTGCCGCCGAGCTTTTCGAGCAGACGGATGCCTTCCATGCGCATGCCGCGATCGACCGCCTTGCACATGTCGTAGATGGTGAGCAGGCCGACCTGCACCGCGGTGAGCGCCTCCATCTCCACGCCGGTGCGGCCCACGGTCTCGGCGCGCACGGTGCAGCGCACCGCCGGCTCGTCCGCGTCGAGGGCGAAGTCGACGGCGACCCGGGTCAGGGGCAGCGGGTGGCACAGCGGCACCAGGTCGGCGGTGCGCTTGGCGGCCTGGATGGCAGCGATGCGGGCGATGCCGATGACGTCGCCCTTCTTGGCGCTGCCCTGTTCGATCATGGCGAAGGTCTCGGGCGCCATCACGATGCGCCCCTCGGCCACGGCGACCCGGCGGGTCTCCGACTTGTCGGCCACATCCACCATGTGGGCCTGGCCATCGGCATCGAAATGGGTCAGACGGTCCGTCATGAGAAGCTACCGAGCGTGTGATATGGAACTGATTTGGGGCGCGGGTATCATAGCACCACGATGATGAAACGCACCCTTGCCCTGTTGCTCAGCGCTTGCCTGGCCACCGCCGGCATGGCCGATGGCCTGCCCGAACTGGGCGACTCGTCTGCCGGCGACCTGTCCCCCCAGGCCGAGCAGCGCCTCGGCGAACAGATCATGCGCGACATTCGCTGGCATGACCGCAGCTATCTGGACGATCCGGAGACCGAGGCCTATCTCAACGCCCTGGGCGAGCGCATCGTTCAGGGTTCGGGGTCGAAAGGCAGCTTCCATTTCTTCGCCCTGCGAGAGCCGACCATCAACGCCTTTGCGCTGCCGGGGGGCTTCATCGGCGTGCATACGCTGCTGATCGAGACCGCGCAGACCGAGTCGGAACTGGCCTCGGTGCTGGGGCACGAGGTGGGCCACGTGCAACAGCACCATATCGCGCGCATGATCGGCAAGCGCAGCCAGAGCAGCCTGATCATGCTCGCTTCGGTGCTGGTCGCCGTGCTCGCGGCGAAGAGCAGCGACCAGCTTGCCCAGGCCGCGGTGGCGGGCGGGGCGGCAGCGGGCATGCAGACGCAGCTGGCCTACAGCCGCGACTTCGAGCGCGAGGCCGACCGCATCGGCCTGCAGTCGCTCGAGGCGGCCGGTTTCGATGTGCGCGGCATGCCGCACTTCTTCGAGCGCCTGCAGCGCGAGTCGCGGCTGTATGAAAACAACGCGCCGGCCTATCTGCGCACCCACCCGCTGACCACCGACCGGATCGCCGACATGGAGAACCGGGTGGCCAGCATGCGCTTCCGCCAGGTGCCCAGCTCCGAGGACTTCCTCCTCATCCAGGCCCGGCTGGTGTCGTCCGAGGGCGTGGCGCGCGACACCCTGGCGCGTGAAAAGGATCTGTTCACCCGCGCCAAGACGCCCACGCCGGGGCAGCGCTACGCCTATGTCAACGCGCTCATGCGGGCCGGCGAGCTGGACGAGGCGCAGCGCATCTACGATGGCTTCTCCGCCAGCGACGACAACCCGCTCATCACGGCCCTCGGCGGTGAGCTGGCTACCGCCCGCAAGCAGTGGGACGTGGCCGATTCGCTGTTGTCGGCGGCCATGAAGCGGCATCCGGAGGCGGAGTACCTGGTCTACCGGCTGGCCGACGCGCGCCTCCAGGCCGGGCGGGCCAAATCCGCCATCGATCTGCTCGACACCGCGCTCAAGGAGCGACGCCAGGATGTGCAGCTGTGGTCGCGCCTCGCGCAGGCCTACCAGATGAGCGGCCGGACCGGCGAGTACCACCGTGCCCAGGGCGAGGTCTACGCCAAGCAGGGCCTGTGGGCCGCGGCGGTCGAGCAGCTGGAACTGGCCCAGCGCAGTACCCACGGGGATTTCTACACCCAGTCGTCCATCGACGCGCGCCTGCGCGAACTGCGCGCCCGCGCCGACGAGGAGCGTGAGCTTGCGCGTCGTGACGGTGGTTGAGCGCAGGCGTTAGAATGCGTCGATGCGCCCTGCGGGGCGAACCCTGCATCGATCGAGGTTGAACGCCCATGAATTTCGACAGTGAAGTGGACGCCAGCGGCCTGAGCTGTCCCTTGCCGATCCTGCGCGCCAAGAAGGCGCTCTCTGCCATGGACACCGGGCAGGTGCTGCGCGTGGTGGCCACCGATCCGGGCTCGGTGAAGGATTTCGAGGCCTTCGCCCGCCAGACCGGAAACGAGTTGCTCAAGAGCGAAACGCTCGACGAAGGCCGTTTCGAGTTCTACCTGCGCCGCGCCGAACGCTGATCGAGCGACCGTCCGGCATCGCCTGACGCCCCGCCTGCGGGGCGTTTTTCGTTGGCGGCCGCTACCGCGCGGTGTCGGCGTCCTCGTAACGGAAGCGGGCGGTCAGGTCGCCGAGGGTCTTGGCCAGATCCGCCAGGGTGGTGCTGGTCTGGCGGATTGCATCGCTCGAGGTGAGGTTCTGGCGTGACAGCTCGCCCAGGCGCTCGACGCGGGCCGACACCATGTGCGCAGCGCTGTGATGTTCTTCCATGGCGCGGGTGATGTCGAGATTGAGGCCGGTCATGCGGTCGACCTGGCCGGCGATGCTCATGAACCGTTCCGAGACCACGCCCGCGTCGGTGGCGGTGCGTGCGATGTTCTCGCCGATGTGGCCGACAGAGGCATTGACTGCTTCGGCATGGTGCTGCAGCTGATCGATGATGGTACCGATCTCGCCGGTGGACTCCTGGGTCCGCATGGCGAGCTTGCGCACCTCGTCGGCGACGACGGCGAAGCCACGCCCCTGTTCGCCGGCCCGGGCTGCCTCGATGGCGGCATTGAGGGCGAGCAGGTTGGTCTGGTCGGCGATTTCGCGAATCACGTCCACCACCTTGGCGACCTCGCGCGCCCGTTCGGTGAGCGTCGTGGTGACCTCACGCGTCGCGTGCATGTCATGGGACAGGGCGTCGATGCCGCTGCGGCTGGCGCGGACCGCCTCGGTCCCCTCGGCGGCGTTCTGGTGGATGTGTTCGGCCGACGCCTTGGCGTCCTGGGTACTGTCGGCGATCTGGCCGATGGTGGCCGCGATCTCCTCCATGGCGGTGGCGATCTCGCGCGAGCCGTCGTTCAGCGCCGACGCGCTGGACAGCGACTGGCCGACGCGTTCGTCGAGTGCGCCGCTGGCGCTGCGGATCAGGGTGCCGACCCGCGCGATCTGCACGACCATCTCGCGCAGGCGCGTCGCCATGCCGTCCATCGCGTCCTCCAGCGCCGCGATCTCGGCCACGCCGCGGCGCTCGATGCGGGTACGCACGTCGCCCTGGGCGATACGCGTGGCGCTCTGGGCCACGGTGGCGAGCGGTGCCAGGTAGCGACGCATCATGAACACCACGAGCAGGGCGCCGGCGAGCATCAGCGACACCACCACGCCGGTGGAGACGAGTGCGAAGCGGTCCAGGGCGTCGAGTTGTGCGGTTTCGTCACGCCCCATGCGCAGTCGCGCCGTGGGGGCGTCGGCGACCGGGACCGGCTGCTGGCTCACGCTGAAGCGGTGTCCCGCATCCGCGATCTCGGTGAGGGCCTCGTCCCGTGCAGCGACCCCGGCGGCGGCGAGGCGGGCGGAGAAGGGCGGGGTCGGCGCGGCCGCGCGCGGACCCTCGGCGGTGGTCAGCGCCACCGCCTGACCGGTTTCCGCCGCGATCGCCGCCAACACCGGATCGATGGGCAGGGCGAACACGCCGTAGCCCATGATCCGGTCGCGCGACTTGAGGGCAAAGGCATACATCAGGCGGAATCGATCGTTGCCGACCACGACGACGGCATGGGTGGCGTCGCCATGCTCGCGCACCTGGCGGGCCAGGCGCGCGGCGGCCTCGCCGATGGCCGGATCGCCGGTGACGAAACGCACCGTGCCCTCCGGATCGAGCAGGGCGAGGGCCTCGTAGCGGCCGGCGTCGCCGGTCATGAGCACATAGCGCTGGGCGAACTGGTCGATGTCGGCCTGGACGCCGGAGGCGAGCGCCCGGCGCAGTTCGAATTCGGCCTGCAGGCTCGGGGCGGCCGCGGCCAGACGTTCGACCTGGGCGTTGATCGCCCGCCGCCATGCCAGATCGTTGCCCTCATGCACGGCCGTGGCGATGCGCTGGTTTTCGCGCTGGAAGGCCACGGCGCCGGCCGCGCCGAGGGTGAGCGCGACCGCCAGCATGGCGATGACGGAGACGAGGCTGATGCGGGTGATCAAGGACATGTAGCAAGCCCGGTGGGAAGATGCCGGAGCTTACGGATGTTGCGCTGCACACCTTGAGGCCGTCCGCGCCATTGTCATGAAAAGTTCACATGCCGGCCGCCCTCGGCCAGTCCGGTGACCTTGCCCTGGTGAAAGCGCACGTTCATGCGCTGGCGGAAGTTGTCGCGGGGGCGACGAGGTCTTCGCGGCGCCGCAGTCCGGCCGCCATCGAGACGATGTCGGGGTCGTCGTGCAGTGCCTTGCGCGGGGCGACGAGGGCGGCCGCCTGGGCCGGCAGGTCGGCGATCAGGTTGCACAGGGCGCCGCTGCCGGCGTGGGGCGACTGACGAAAATACCTGGCAGCGCCTTACGCCAGGCGCCACAGCGCGAACACCACGCCGACCAGGCAGGCCCCGCCGGAGAGCAGCATGCGCAGCACCCGCTGGTGGGGTACGAAGCCGACGCCGCGCACGAAGCCTGCGCTCATGGCCCAGAACAGGGCCGTGGCCGCCAGATGGTCGGCGCCGCCGGTCCCGTCGGCGAGCAGGCGCGGGTTGGCGGTGATGGCCAGGGTGATCGCGATGGCCGCCAGCAGCGGCAGCCAGGCGATGCCCGGGGTCGGCGTGGCCGGTTCAGCCATGGGGGTCATGGTCAGGCCCCGTGGGCGCACGGCCGCTGTCGGCCCGTTCCGCTTCGTTCTCGCCCCACATGGCGTTGAGAATGGCGAGCAGCACCGCGAAGCCGATGCCGAGAATCCAGGCGAAATACCACATGTGTCCGATCTCCCCGTTCAATAGGCCGAATGACTGTTTTCGCGCACGTAGGCCGTCGTGACCTTGCCGGCCATCACCTTGTAGGCCCAGCTGGTGTAGGCGACGATGATGGGCATGAAGATCAGCGTGGCGAAGAACATGATGGTGAGCGTGAGGTGGCTGGAGACGCTGTCCCACACCGTCAGGCTCGAGCGTGGGTCGGTGGAGGAGGGCATCACGAACGGGAACATGGACGCGCCCGCGGTGCCGATGACGCCGATGATGGCCAGCGACGAGGCCACGAACGCCAGCAGCGTGCGTCCCCGCGCCGCCAGCGCCATGGCCCCCAGCGTGCCCAGGTAGGCGAGCGCCGGCAGGGCGAGGGTGGCCGGCATGGCCCGGTAGTTGTGCATCCAGGCGCCGGCCTCGCGCACCACGGTCTTGGCCAGCGGGTCGGGCAGGCCGGACGGGTCGATGGCGCCGCTGATCACGTAACCGGGAATGGCCTGGAGCCACACGCCGGCGCCGGAGAAGGCGAGCAGCAGCAGGCTGCCGAAGATCAGCATCGCGGTGCGGCTGCGCCGATACACGGCTTCGTCGGTGCGGTGCATCAGGTAGATGGCGCCGTGGAAGGTGATCATCGCCGTGCTGGCCACGCCGCACAGCAGCGCGAAGGGGTTGAGCAGGCCCCAGAAGCTGCCTTCGTAATGGGAGACGAGCTGGTTGTCGAAGTGGAAGGGCACGCCTTGCAGCAGGTTGCCGAAGGCCACACCGAAAATCAGCGGCGGCACCGCGCCGCCCACGAACAGACCCCAGTCCCAGGCGGCGCGCCAGCGCGGGCTGTCGAGCTTGCTGCGGTAATCGAAGCCCACCGGGCGGAAGAACAGCGCCCACAGCACCGCCAGCATGGCCCAGTAGAAGCCGGAGAAGGCGGTGGCGTAGACCAGCGGCCAGGCGGCGAAGATGGCACCGCCACCGGTGATGAACCACACCTGGTTGCCGTCCCAGTGCGGGCCGACGGTGTTGATCACCACGCGCCGCTCCACGTCGTCGCGGCCGACGAAGGGCAGCAGGGTGCCCACGCCCATGTCGTGGCCGTCCATGATGGCGAAGCCGACCAGCAGCACGCCCACCAGCAGCCACCAGATCACCTTGAGGGTTTCGTAGTCGATTGGCATTTGAATTCTCCTCAGGCGTGGGCCGGTTCGTTGGCGTAGCGGCCGGTGCCCAGGCTGCCGGGGCCGAGGCGGGCGAACTTGATCATCAGATACATCTCCACGATCAGCAGCAGGGTGTAGAAGCCCACGAAGCCGGCCAGCGAGCCATAGAGCGATTCGACGCTCAGGGTGGACACCGACAGGTGGGTGGGCAGCACCCCGTAGATGGTCCAGGGCTGGCGCCCGTACTCGGCCACGAACCAGCCCACCTCGCAGGCGACCCAGGGCAGCGGAATCGACCACAGCGCGGCGCGCAGCAGCCAGCCCCGGCGGGCAAAGTCGCCCTTCACCGAGAACCACAGGGCGAGCCCGAACAGGGCGAGGAACCAGAAGCCGAGCGCCACCATGAGGCGGAAGGCCCAGAACATCGGGGTTACCTTCGGGATGGTGTCGGCCGCGGCGCGATCGATGATCTCGGGCGTCACATCGTCCATGGAGGTGACGTACTTGCGCAGCAGCAGGCCGAAGCCCAGGTCGGCCTGGTGTTGCTTGAGCGTGGCCGCCGCGGCGCTGTCGTCCGGGTTGGCGCGCACCGCATCGAGCGCCTTCACCGCCTCGATGCCGGAGACGATGCGCTGCCGGTTCAGGGCGATGATCTCCTTGATGCCGGGCAGTTCCTTGTGGATCGAGCGGGTGCCGATCACGCCGAGCACCCAGGGGATCTGGATCTCCCAGTCGTTCTTCATCTCGCGCTCGTTGATCCCGGCGATGAGCTTGAGGCCGGCCGGAGCGGGCTCCGTCTCCCACATCGCCTCCATGGCCGCCAGCTTGGTCTGCTGGGCCTCGCCCACGGTGTAGCCGGATTCGTCGCCGAGCACGATGACCGACAGGGCCGAGGCGAGACCGAAGGCCGCGGCGATGCGGAAACTGCGCTTGGCGAACTCGACGTCGCGGCCCTTGATGAGATACCAGGCCGAGATCGCGAGCACGAACATGGCCCCGGTCACGTAGCCGGCCGAGACCGTGTGCACGAACTTGGCCTGGGCATCCGGGTTGAAGAGCACCGCCCAGAAGTCGGTCAGCTCCATGCGCATGGTGGTGTAGTTGAACTCGGCGCCGACGGGATGCTGCATCCAGCCGTTGGCGATGAGGATCCACAGGGCAGAGAGGTTGGTACCGATGGCCATGAGCAGGGTCACCAGCAGGTGCTGCTTGCGCGACAGGCGATCCCAGCCGAAGAAGAACAGGCCGATGAAGGTGGACTCGAGGAAGAAGGCCATCAGCCCCTCGATGGCCAGCGGCGCACCGAAGATGTCGCCCACGTAGTGCGAGTAGTAGGCCCAGTTGGTGCCGAACTGGAATTCCAGCGTGATGCCGGTGGTGACGCCGAGGGCGAAGTTGATGCCGAACAGCTTGCCCCAGAAGCGAGTCATGTCCTTGTACACCGGCTTGCCGGTCATGACGTAAACCGACTCCATGATGACCAGCAGCCAGGTCATGCCGAGGGTGAGCGGTACGAACAGGAAGTGGTACATCGCGGTGGCGGCGAACTGCAGTCGCGACAGGTCGACGAGGTGCTCACTGACCATGGGAATGTCCTTGTGATGGGGAATCGGAGCGCTGGCCGATGTGTTCGGCCACCATATCGGCTGCAGGCACGATGCGATCGTCGCGGACGAACACCCACCACAGCGCGAAGATCGCGGCGAGCTTGATGGCGACCACGAGCGCGAGTTTCCGAACCAGGGTGCGGTCGTTCATGGGGTTGGGGGTGTGGTGCAGCATGTCAGCGTCGGTACAATATCCATGCCAGAAGTTCCATCTAAAAATAGACGCGAAAAAACAAGCGGGTGGCCGTGCCCGATACCTGTGACGAATTGACTTCCGCCAAATTGGCGGTCGAGAATGGCAGTTGATCTGACAGTATGGCGTGATGCCGATGCCCCGGGACAGCCATCCGCTCGCGGAACTGACCTCTTTCCTCGAGTCCTTCGAGAAGCCTCATATCCTATTCGATCGGGCTTACCGCATCCTGGCCGCCAATGCGGCCTATCGTCGCGCCCATGGCGCCGGTCACAGCGTGATCGGGCGCACCTGCTACGCGGTGTCGCATCACTACGCGGTGCCGTGCGATCAGGCCGGCGAGAGCTGCCCGCTGGCGCGCTCGCTGGCCTCGGGGCAGCGCGAGCGGGTGCTGCACCTGCATCACACCCCGCAGGGCGAGGCCTACGAGAACATCGAACTGTCGCCGGTGAAGAACGCCCGGGGCGAGGTGGCGTATTTCATCGAGAAGATGGCGCCCATGGACGTCGCCCGCGGCCTGTCGGCGCGTTCCGGCCTGGTGGGCCGCGCGCCGCGTTTCAAGGCCATGCTGGAGCTGGTGTCCCGGGTGGCACCCTCGGAAGCGACGGTGCTGCTGCAGGGTGAGTCGGGTACCGGCAAGGAGCTGGTGGCCGGCGCCATCCACGAGGCGAGCCGGCGTGCCAGCCGGCTCTTCATCGCGGTCGATTGCTCGGGGCTGCCCGAAACCCTGTTCGAGAGCGAGCTGTTCGGCCACGAGCGCGGCGCCTTCACCGGCGCGACCCAACGCAAGACCGGGCTGGTCGAGGCGGCCAGCGGCGGCACCCTGTTTCTCGACGAGGTGGGCGACATCCCGCTGGGCATGCAGGTCAAGCTGCTGCGCCTGCTCGAGACCGGCACCTATCGCCGCGTCGGCGCCACCGAGCTGCGCAAGGCCGACATCCGGGTGGTGTCGGCCACTCACCGGGGGCTGCGCGACATGGTCGCGCGCGGCGACTTCCGCCAGGATCTCTACTACCGCCTCAACACTTTTCCCATCCAGGTGCCGGCGCTGCGCGAGCGGGTCGAGGACATCCCGCTGCTGGCCCGCGCGCTGCTCGGGCGGGTCGCGCCCACGCGCAACCTGCGCCTGAGCGCCGATGCGGAGCGGGCGCTGGTGCAATACGCGTTTCCGGGCAACGTGCGCGAGCTGCGCAATGTGCTCGAACGGGCGAGCCTGATGTGCGACGGCGAGGAGATCGGCCGCGCGCACCTGCATCTCGAAGGGCGGGCCGAGCCGATTGTGGCGGAGGCGCCGGGGGCCGAGCTGGCGGCGGCCGAGCGGCGCACGCTGGTGGCCGCGCTCGCCGAGCATCGCGGCAGCCGCCGGGCGCTGGCCGAGCGGCTCGGCATCTCGGAGCGGACGCTCTACCGGAAACTCAAGGCTTACGGACTGGTGCCGCCACGCTAGGGCGGTGCCTCAGGGCGCGATGTCGCGCAGATCGGCCACCGGCGCTTCGCCAAAGGCGTCCGAAAGAATGTAGGGCACCAGCCGGGCCGCGCACTCGGCCGGGTCGGTCAGTTCGCCATCGCGCTTGAGCGCCTCGAAGCGGGGCAGGGCGGGGAAGTGGTCGGGATCGGTCGCGCGCAGCGTGGCCTGCATGTCGGTGTCGACCACCCCGGGGGCGAGGGCGCAGATGCGCAAGCCGGGCACCGCGTCCTCCTTGACGGCGCGGGCGTGATGGTCGAGCGCGGCCTTGGTGGCGCAATAGACGCTCCAGCCGGCATAGGCTTTGTGCGCCGCGCCGCTGGAGATGTGCACGATGCGCCGGTCCTGCACGCCCGGGGTATGGGCCACGAAGGCGTCGGTGAGAATCAGCGGGGCGGCCACGTTGACCCGCACCGCGAGCGCCACCGCGGCGGCGCCCTGCGCGCCCGGGGGCGCCACCGGGGTGACCATGCCGGCATTGTTGATGAGCAGCGCGGTGCCCGCGTCCGCCAGGAAGCGGCGCAGTTCGCCTTCGTTGAGCCAGTGCGCCAGGGTGGCGTCGTCGGCCAGGTCGATCGCCACTTCGGTGAGCAGGTGCCCGTAGCGGGTGCGCAGCGCCTCGCTGCTCGAGCGCGAAATGCCGAGCATGGGCATGCCGCGTTCGAGCAGCGCCGCAGCCACCGCGGCGCCAAGGCCACGGCTGTGGCCGGTGACGATTGCCTTCATGGACGCTCTCCTGGTCGGTGCCGGCCGAACCGGCGACATCTGCCCTCGCGACGGGATCGTATGTTCCTCCAGACACTGTACGGCAAAGGCGGAGCGGCCACCAAACGCGCGCATGCGGAACCGATTGCCGGCCACGCGGGGCACGGGGTCCGACACCGCGGCGGCCGGTCCTCGTGTGACCTGCGTCACATCGGCGCGCGGCCCGGCCATGGTGCGGGCCGCGCGCCGTGGCGTAGTTCCTGCGCCGCCGGTGCCGTGGCCACTATCGTTGCGGCACGTTGCCCCGGCAGAGGGCGACAGACGACACCCATCGAACATCGCCCCGCTCAAGGAATCCCATGCGCAAGTTTCTCGCTCCCCTCGCCCTGTTGCTCGCCTCCGGTGCCGCCCAGGCCTCGCTCGTCTCGATCGACTGGCACAGCACCGGCGACGGTCTGCTCACCCGCGACACCGCGAGCGGCCTGGAATGGCTGGATCTGACCCAGACCTACAACCAGAGCGTGGCCGCGGTGCAGACCCAGCTGGGCGGCGGCGGCCTGTTCGACGGCTTCCGGCTCGGTCTGGCGGCGGAAGTGCACGGGCTCATGAGCGCGGCCGGCCTGCCGGTGAGCACCAGTACCGGGGTGGTGAGCACTGCGGCCGCCGATCTGAACGCGGCCAACCTGCTGACGGCGCTGCTCGGCGAGACCGTGGGGGCCAACTACGGCAGCACCTACTACGGGGCGCGCGGGCACCTGACCGACAACGGCAGCGATCGTGTGGTGGGCTACTACACCATCAGCGGCAGCCAGCTGTTCAACGACTACGTCAGCGGTGCGCCGATCTGGCCGGGTGCGGGCGTGTGGCTGGTGCGCGATTCGGCCGACGCGCTGCCCGAGGGGATCAACGACGTGCCGGAGCCGGCGTCGCTGGCGCTGCTCGGGCTGGGGCTGGCGGGTCTGATGGCGAGCCGTCGGCGCGTGTGCTGAGCGCTGCGCTCGAACGCTGACGAACGCGGGGCCCGGTGCCCCGCGTTCGCTTTTCCGGACGGGGCGCCCTTGGCCGCGGCGCCCGATGCGCGTGCGCCGCGTGCACACGGTTCATCGGGCTCTGGTAAATTCGTCCGGATGACCGACATCATCTCCATTTGCGGCCTCTCCAAGACCTACGAGGGCGGCTTCCAGGCGCTCAAGACGGTGGACCTGTCCATCCGGCGGGGCGAGATCTTCGCGCTGCTCGGGCCCAACGGTGCCGGCAAGACCACGCTCATCAGCATCGTCTGTGGCCTGGTCAACGGCTCCACCGGCAGCGTGACCGTCGATGGCCACGACATCGTGCGCGACTACCGCGCCGCGCGTGCGCTCATCGGCCTGGTGCCGCAGGAACTGACCACCGACGCCTTCGAAACCGTGTTCAACGCGGTGAGCTTCAGCCGCGGCCTGTTCGGCAAACCGGCCAATCCGGCCTACATCGAGCAGGTGCTCAAGTCCCTGTCGCTGTGGGACAAGCGCAACAACCGCATCATGACGCTGTCCGGCGGCATGAAGCGGCGTCTGCTCATCGCCAAGGCGCTGAGCCACGAGCCGCGGGTGCTGTTCCTCGACGAACCCACGGCGGGCGTGGACGTGGAGCTGCGCCGCGACATGTGGAACCTGGTGCGCAGCCTGCAGCAGGACGGGGTCACGGTGATCCTCACCACCCATTACATCGAGGAGGCCGAGGAGATGGCCGACCGCATCGGGGTCATCAACCGGGGCGAGATCATCCTCGTCGAGGACAAGGCCACGCTCATGCGCAAGCTGGGGCGCAAGCAGCTCACCGTGCATCTGCAGGAGGCGCTCGAGTGCGTGCCGCCGGCCCTGGCGCGCTGGGAGCTGGAACTGGCCGACGCCGGCCATGCGCTCATCTACACCTATGACACCGAGGGCGACTCGCCGGGCATCGCCACCTTGCTGGCGGCGCTGGCCGAGGCGGGCGTGGCCTTCAAGGACGTGCACACCGAACAAAGCTCGCTCGAGGACATCTTCGTCAGCCTGCTCCAGGAGGCGCACGCATGAACCTGCTCGCCATCCGCGCCATCTACCTGTTCGAAATGCACCGGGCCTGGCGCACGCTCACCCAGAGCATCATCTCGCCGGTGATCTCCACCTCGCTGTACTTCGTCGTCTTCGGCGCCGCCATCGGCTCGCGCATCACCCAGGTGGAGGGCATCGACTACGGCAGCTTCATCGTGCCCGGGCTGGTCATGCTCTCGCTGCTCACCCAGAGCCTGTCGAACGCCTCCTTCGGCATCTACTTCCCGCGCTTCACCGGCACCATCTACGAGGTGCTCTCGGCGCCGGTCTCCTACCTGGAGATCGTCATCGCCTACGTGGGGGCGGCGGCCACCAAGTCGATCATCCTCGGCACCATCATCCTGGTGACCGCGACCGCCTTCGTGGACTTCCACATCGACCACCCGCTGTGGATGGTCACCTTCCTGGTGCTCACCGCCGTCACCTTCAGCCTGCTGGGTTTCATCATCGGCATCTGGGCCGACGGCTTCGAGAAGCTGCAGCTGGTGCCGCTGCTCATCATCACCCCGCTCACCTTTCTCGGCGGCACCTTCTACAGCATCAACATGCTGCCTCCGTTCTGGCAGAAGGTGACCCTGCTCAACCCGGTGGTGTACCTGGTCAGCGGCTTCCGCTGGAGCTTCTACGGCATCTCCGACGTGAGCCCGGCGATCAGCGTGGCCATGACCCTGGTGTTCCTGCTGGTGTGTGTCGCCGTGGTGGCCTGGATCTTCCGTACGGGGTACCGGCTCAAGCCGTGAGCCGGCCGGCCCTGTATTCCTTCCGGCGCTGTCCCTACGCCATCCGGGCGCGCCTTGCGATCCGGCAGGCGGGCATCGAGGTCGAGCTGCGGGAAATCCTCCTGCGCGACAAGCCCGCCGAGATGCTCGCCATCTCGCCCAAGGGCACGGTGCCGGTGCTGCAGCTGGCCGACGGCACCGTCATCGACGAGAGCCTGGACATCATGCGCTGGGCCCTCGGGCAGAACGATCCGGAAGGCTGGTTGCATGCCGCGGGTGCCGACGCACAGGCCGTGCTCGTACGCCGCAACGACGTCGAGTTCAAGCCGCTGCTGGATCGCTACAAATACGTCGAGCGGTTTCCGGAGCGCTCGCAGGAGGCCTGGCGCGATGCGGCGGTGGACCTGCACCTGGCGCCGCTGGATCGTCAGTTGGCGGGCCGGCGGTTCCTTTTCGGCCCCTCTCCTGCCCTGGCGGATGCGGCCCTGTTCCCCTTCGTGCGCCAGTTCGCGGGCGTGGACCCGGCCTGGTTCGAGGCGGCGCCGCTGCCCCACGTGCGCGACTGGCTGGGGCGCTGGCTGAGCTCGCCGCTGTTCGCGGCGGTGATGGTCCGGCAGCCGGTGTGGCGGGCGCCCCGGTAGGGCGCACGGGTCGATCGACGGCTCAGAGAATCCAGTCCAGCGGATCTTCGCTCGGCGTGGGGCAGGCGCCCGGGCTCACCACGAAGAGGCTGAACCAGATGGCCGCCTGCAGGAGACGCCACAAGGTCTTGGCATGATTGCCGGTCGCCCGGTGGGCGCTGAACAGGTCGGCGACGCCGGCCGGATTGAGCCATTGTGCAACGAAGGTGCTCGCGCACAGCACCGGTTCGAGCCGGTCCAGGCGTTCGCCCTGCAGCAGCTGGCTGACCGGCATGAAGAAGCCGCGCTTGCGCTTGAAGACGTGATCCCTGGGCAGCCGGGCGCAGGCCCATTCACGCAGGAACACCTTGCCCGTTCGGGCGCGCACCTTGAGACGATCATCGAGGGCGAGGCCGAAGCGCACCACGCGCGGATCGAGAAAGGGCATGTGCACGCTGTGTGCCGCGCCGTCGAAACTGCGCCCCACCTTGAGCGCCAGGGTATTCGGGAAGATGCTTTCCAGTTCGCTGGCCTGGGCCCTTTGCAGCCAGCTGGCGCGGCACGACGCGCTGGCCCAGGCGCCGTTCAGATCGTCCCGTCGGGCGCGATCGGCAGCGCGCAAGGCGGCGCCGAACAGGCGCTGCCGCTGGCGTCGGTCCAGCAGGCCTCTGGTGTGCCAGCCGCCCGAGCGGGGGGTGAGGAGACCGGCGAACCAGCGCTGCATGGCGTGGCGGCGATATTGCCCGTCGCCAGCGAACACGTCGTCGGCGCCCTCGCCGGTGAAGACCGCGGTGTCGGACGGCAGTTGTCGTGCGGCCAGGGAAGTGGCCAGCGCCGCATGGTCGTCCATCAGCTCGTCGGTGCGCCAGACGGTCCATGGGAGGTGGCGCCACAACGCGTTCTGGCTCAGGCGCAGCTCCGTGTGCGTGGTGCCGCACAGGGTCGCAATCCGGCGTGCGTCGGCAAGCTCTTCGCGTTTCTGGGTGAAATCGTAGGCAACCGCGTAGGTGTGCACGGGGGCCCGTGCGGTGCGGGTCAGGGAGGTGCAGATCAAGGCGGAATCCAGCCCGCCGGAGAGCAGCAGGCTGCACGGCTGGTCCGGATCGCGGTGCGCGGCGACGGCCGCATCGAACAGGGGGCCGAACTGAGCGGCCGCGTCCGCGAAGCTGCCGTCGAAGCGCGTCGTGGGGGACAGCGTGGCGGCCGGCTGACGGGTCAGCTGGAGGCGTTTGTCGATGTGAATGATCTCTCCGGGGGCGACCCGGCGGACGCCGGCCAGCGGCGTGCGGCAGCCCGCGCTGAAGCCATGGTCGAGATACATGGCGAGGACGTCGGCATCGAGCTCGGTATCGCCCTGCTGCAGCGCCGCGAGCGCGCCCAGTTCGGTGGCGAACGCGATGCGATCGGCGCGTACCGACAGATAGAGCGGCATGATGCCGGCCCGGTCGCGACCGAGCACGAGGGCGCCGCTGAGCGCATCGTGCACCACGAAGGCACCACCGCGGCCACCGTCGGCGAGCGTCAGGGTCGCCGGCGCTTCGGTACCGTCGGCCACCTGCCGCGCGGTGCTCAGCGCCGCGCCGTGTCGGTGGGCCCCGGTCACAATCACGGTGCGTTCGCGGGACGCGGCGCTCAGTGCGACCGCGCCACCGCCGTGCCACAGATTCAGGCTCGGGGTGTTTGCCCCCGGGCGGATGACGCCGGCAAAACCGCGACAGTGCTGGCGAGCCAGTCCGAACACGCCATCGTCGCACGCAAACCCCGGAAATCGGTCCATTGCGGTTCCTCGTGAAATCGCACGGGCTGTGCGACGAGGACAGGCTATGGCGCCCGGATTAGGCGAAGCTTAGGCGGTCGATGCGGGGGATGCGCCGGGGGGCGGAACAGGAGTCCGGAAATGCACGTCGACTCGCAGGCCGTGTTCCCGCTCCGGATCGGCGTAGCTCAGATGGATCGTGCCCTGGTGACGATCGACGACCGATTTGACGATGGACAGCCCCAGACCCGAGCCGTCGACCTTGCTGCCGAGCAGGCGGTGGAAGGGCTCGAAGACCTTCTCGCGATCCTCGGGGGGGATGCCCGGGCCGCTGTCCTTGACGGTCAGCGTCAGCAGGCTCGCGTCCGTGTGGGCGGCGATATCGACGTTGCCGCCGGCCGGGGTGTAGCGGATCGCGTTCTCGAGCAGGTTCTTCACCAGGGTCGAGAAATCGAACGGCGCAATCGGGACCTGGGCCTCGCAGACCGTGCCGGCTCCCAGGTCGATCTGCTTGGCGTCGGCTTGGGGGAGCAGGTCCTCGATCGCCCGCGTCACCGCAGCGCGGACACTGACCGATTCGGTGGTTCGCGCATCCGAGTCCTGGACGCGCGCAAAGGTCAGCATCTGCTCGAGCAGGGCGCGGGAGCGGCCGATGCCGCTGCGCAGCGTCTCCAGGCGTTCCTTGGCCTCGTCCGACATGCGCGCCTGCGCCAGGCGCTCGGCCTGCAGGGACAGGGCGGTGAGGGGGGAGCGCAGTTCATGCGCCGCATCGGCCACGAAGCGCTTCTGCGCGCCCACGAAACCTCCGACCCGCGCCAGCAGTCGATTGATGGCGACCACGAAGGGGCGGACCTCTTCGAACATGCCATCGGTACCGACGGGGGTCAGATCCTGCTCATGCCGGGCCTCGACCGCCTTCGCCAGATCTTCGAGCGGTGTGAAGCTCTTGCGGATCAGGTCCTGGATCACCAGCAGCAGGATCGGTGTGAGCAGCACCAGGGCAAGCACGATGCGCAGGGCGGCGTCCGAGGCCTGCTCGTCGCGCACCGCGGTGCGCTGCCCGACGGCGATCAGGTCGCCTTCTTCCGACGTGGTGACGTAGACACGCCAATTTTCGCCGTCGCCGGGCAGCGTCTGGATGCCGTCCATCTGCGCGCCGGCGAGCTTGAACGGAACGTGGTGCGAGGGGGCCGAGTCCTGCGCCGAGACGATCACCAGCTGCGACTCCGGGTCTTCGCTGAACGCGGGCAGATGCGCGGCGGTGGCGATCGCCACCGGCGTGATCGACAGCAGCGAGCCGATCTGGATCAGGGTGTGATCCTGCAGTTCCTGCGCTTCCTTGTAGGCCTCGAGGAAGGAGTACAGGCCAGCGCCCACGCCGACGGTCACGATCAGGATCGCAATGCGGACGGACAGTCGCCGCCGCAGCGACGGAATTACTTCGTTCGCCCCACGCACCAACCCACGCCCCTCACGTTACGGATCACCTCGCGCCCGAGTTTACGCCTCAGCGCGTGAATGATGAATTCCACTGCGTTGCTCTCCACCTCGTTGCCCCAGCCGTAGATCCGATCCTCGATTTCGGCGCGCGACAGGAGGGCGCCGGGGCGCACCAGCAGCGCATGCAGGAGGGCGAACTCCCGCGCCGACAGCTGAACGTCTCCCGCTTCGGTGGTCGCGGTCTTGGTGGCGACATCCAGCGAGACGACCCCGTTGCTCAGGGCCGGCCCGGCGCTGCCGGCCTGGCGCCGGGAATTGGCGCGGATGCGGGCGAGCAGTTCCGACATGTCGAAGGGCTTGACGATGTAATCGTCGGCGCCGCCATCGAGGCCCGCGATGCGATCCTCGATGGCGTCCCGCGCGGTGATGATGAGCACCGGGACGGTGTTGCCGCTCGCGCGCAGGCGGGCGAGCACGCTCAGGCCGTCCTTGCGCGGCAGGCCCAGGTCCAGCAGCACCATGTCGTAGGTGGTGGTGGCCAGGGCCTCGATGGCCAGATGGCCGTCGGTGATCCAGTCGATGCCATAGGCCGCATCGGTCAGCGCGGCCTTCATGGCTTCGCCGATCATCAGGTCGTCTTCCGCCAGCAATATGCGCATGCAGGGGGTTCCGTGTGTCGTGCCCCGGGTGCTCCGGGCCAATAGTCTAGCGCGTCAGTGTCCGGTTCTGGCCGCGCGCTGCGGAAAGACCAGGATCAGCATCACGATCGTGCCGATCAGGGCGGCCGAGGCCGAATACCGGCTCAGATCGAGGCCACCCTGGCTGAGCGGCTTGTCGAGGAAGTCGCCCACCACGGCACCGAGCGGTCGGGTCAGGATGAAGGCGCTCCAGAACAGCGCCGTGCGTGACACGCGGGTGGTCCGGTAGGCGACCACCAGAGCCGCCAGCAGAAGCGAGAAGATCAGGGCGCCGCCGGTGTAGCCGAGCCCGGCCGTGTCCGCGGTCCAGTCCCCCAGCGCCGTGCCCAGCGTCTGCGAGAACATGATGGTGGCCCAGTAGAACATCTCCGCCTTCGGCGAGGCGATGCTGCGCACGGCGACGGTGCCCAGGGTGGCACGCCACAGCAGCAGCGACGCGGCCAGCAGCGCGAGCAACAGGAGGGAACCGCCGGCGTAGCCGATGCCCAGCGAGCGATCGGCGAAATCCGCCAGCGTCGTGCCCACGGTGGTGGTGGCGATGATCGTCGTCCAGTACAGCGCCGGGTGGAATCCCCGGGCCCGGATCTGCGCCATCACCGCGATCACGAACACCGCCGCGAAGATGGCGGTGCCGGCCAGATAGCCCAGCTGCATGGACATGGACACGGCGTCGCCCGCGGTCTCGCCGAGGGTGGTCGCGCCGATCTTGATGAGCCAGAACACCAGCGTCACCTCCGGCACCTTGGTGAGGGCCTGCCTTGTCGTCGAATGCATCGTCATCCTCCTGGTGGCGCCGTTCAGGCGAGTTGTCGCGGACGCGGTTGGCTCAGGGTCAGCCAGAGCACCAGGCCGACGATGGTGGCCAGGAACAGGGCGCTCGTGCCCACCGTGCCCAGCCCCAGGCCGCCCTGGCCGGTCGGTTGCGACAACAGGTCGCCGCAGGAGGCGCCGAACGGCCGGGTCAGCACGTAGGCCATCCAGAAGGCGAGGATACCGTTGAGCCGGAACCGGTAGAAGGCCACCGTGATGGCCAGGATCAGGGCGCCGAACGTGGCGGCCGAGATGCCGTAGCCGAGGTCGAGGCCTTCGGCGAGCAGGTCGCCCGCCGCGGTGCCCAGGGCAAAGGTGAACAGAATGGCCGCCCAGTAGAACAGTTCCCGGCGCCGGGTGAAGATGGTGTGGATCGACAAGGTGCGCTCGCTCGCGTACCAGAGGGCGAACGAGCCTGCCAGCGCGATGGTGAACGCCACCGTGGTGGCTTCGAGCGACACCCCCAGGGTGTCCACCAGATTGTCGGTGACCAGGGTGCCGAAGATGCTCACCAGCACCACGGTGATCCAGTACCGCCAGGGCACGTACTGCCGCGCCCGCAGTTGCGCGCCCAGCGCGGCGAGCAGCAGTACGCCCATGACCCATGAGGTGCCGGTCAGCCCCAGATGCAGGTCGACGCTCAGGAAGTCGGCCGCGGTCTCGCCCACGGTGGTGGCCATGACCTTGATCAGCCAGAAGAAGATGGTCACTTCCGGCACCTTGTTCAGCAGGGTTCGCTTGAGATCGGGGGAATGGGTGTGCATGAGACCTCCGCACGGGTGGTGGTTACGACGAGGACGATGTTCGGCCACGCGACTTAGGGCAGGCATAGCCCCGTCGCAGGGGCGGGCCTGCGTGAGGCGATCAGTCGACGTCGTCGTCGGCGTCGTCGCAGTCGGCCGTGTCCCTGGTCGACCGGACAACGGCGCCGGTGTGCGGATCGACCGCCACGTCGTACACCGTGTCGCCCTTGGCGATTTCGACATCGTAGGCCCAGCCCCGGGCGGTCTTTTCATATTGGGCGTTGCGGGCGGTGCCACCGAGGTGGGCTTCGGCGGCGGCGATGGCCTGGGTGATGGACACCGACGGCGCGGGGCCGGTCAGGGCATCGTTGCGGAATTCGCTGGCGGCGTGGGCCGTGACGGCGCCGCAGGCCAGGGTGGCGATCGACAGGCAGGTAATCAGGGGCTTCATGGAGGTTCTCCTCGGTGCTCTCGTCAATGCGCAAGGATTTTGCGTATCGACGATCCTGCGCCAGTCACCTTAGCGGCGACTGAGGCGCGCGAGCATGGGGGGCCGTCGAAGACCCCGCGCGTCACTCGGTGCGCGCTTCAGCGAAGGTCCACGCGCTGTTGAGGCGGAAGTTCAGCCACCAGGCCGGCACGATGCCCGAGAGTTGCCACCACTGGGGGGCCAGATGGCGGAAGGTCTTGCTCATCAGGACGAAGACCAGGGTGCTCAGGCCCAGCGACAGCAGCGATACCAGGTTGAAACGCATGCCCCGGTCGCGCAGGCGCCCGGCCGGGCGGCGCGCCTCGAAGGTCCACACATTGTGGGCCAGGAAGTTGGTGATGATGGCCGTCTCCACGGCAGCGGCGGAGGCCAGCCAGGCCTGCCAGCCGAGGGCGAGCAAGGCGCTGAAGGTGCCCAGGTTGACGGCGACGCCGCTGGCGCCGACCAGGGCGAAGCGGATGAATTCGCGGGAATCGGCCAGGCGCAGGGCGAACGCGTGGCGAATGAACTCGGTGATGTCGGCGAGGCGCAGTTTCGACAGGCCGTGGGCGCGCTCGACAAAGGTCACGGGGACTTCGGCCACCCGCGCCCCGGCGCGCAGCGCCGCATGCAGGAGGCTGATCTGGAACACATAGCCCTTTGCCCCCAGGCGGTCGACGCCGATCCGGCGCAACAGCGAGCTGCGGATGGCGCGAAAGCCCGCGGTGCAGTCGCGCACACCGCCCAGGCCGGCCACGCGTCGGGCCACGAGGTTGCCGCCCCAGGAGTTCGCTCGACGCAGCCAGCCCCATTGGGGCGGAAGGCGTCCCCCGGGCACATAGCGGCTGCCGATGACGAAATCGGCGCCCCTGTCCAGGGCATCGAGCAGGCGGGGCAGATCCTCCGGGCGATGGGAGAAGTCGGCGTCCATCTCGAACACCACATCCGCCGCGAGGGCCTCCATCGCATGGGTCATGCCGCGCACATAGGCGGCCCCGAGGCCGGCCTTGTCCCCCTCGATCAGGTGCACGTTCGCATACCGCCGGGCGGCCGCCCGCACCCAGGCGGCGGTGCCGTCGGGCGATCGGTCGTCGACCACGAGAATGGACGGGTTGAGAGCCGGTCGGGCGGCCCTCATCGAGTCGAACTGGAGCTGGATGGCGTCGATGAGTGCGGTGATGTTTTCCGCCTCGTTGTAGGTGGGGACGATGACCACGAGGTCCATGCGCTAGGCTCCGCAGCGATAGAAGTAGAAGGTTTTGGGCAGGTAGCCGGGCGCCGAGACCGAGAACGCCCGCAGCAGATGCGCCGTGCCGCACTGGCGCGCCAGGGCGCCGTCGTCGGGGCGGCGGGCGAGGTAGAGCCCCTGGCGCGGCGCGGGGTCGCGATCGCGCAGGTCGTACTGGCTGAAGCGGCTGGGCACCGGGATGCGCACGTGCGGATGGCCCGGCGCGTAGAAGGCGAGCAGCGAGGCGGTGGTGTAGTGATCGGCCAGCAGCGGCTCGCCCGGGCGTCGCAACGGCAGCAGGGCGGCGATGGCCTGGCGTTCGCCGAACAGACGGTTGTGGATGTTCAGGCGCGCGGGCAGGCCCAGCGCCACCGGAAACTTGAGCGCGGCGGACGCGGCCAGCGCCATCACGCCGCTGGCGGCCAGCCAGCGCCAGCGCCGGCCTTCCATGATGTATCCCGCCGCCAGCACGGTGGCCGACGGGAACACCACGGCCGCCCAGTTCAGCTCCATCTTGGTGAACAGCCCCTTCCAGACGAACACCGACAGGGGCAGCAGCGTGCACAGCGCGAGCAGGGTGCGACGCGGCTCACGCCAGGTGGCCGGTGCCCCACAGGCCGCGGCGGCCAGGAGGAACAGGGGGGGCGAGAAGATGGCCGACAGACCCGCGAGGAAGCCGGCCCACTGGCCCAGGTCGACCGTCGCCGCCTGCCCGGTGCCGTGCCGATACTGGAACGCGAAGCTGATCCAGTCGTGGCGGGCGTTCCACCACAGCACGGGGGCGAACAGCAGCACGGCGGTGGCGGCCGCCACCCAGACCCGGGGGCGCCGCAGCCAGCCGGGGCGGCGCAAGGCGACGAACACCAGCAGGGCGCCGCCGAGCAGCACGGCGGTGTATTTGGACAGCAGGGCCAGACCGAGCGCCACGCCGGTGAGGACGAACCAGCGCCAGGCGCCGGTGCCGACGGCGCGTTGCGCGGCGAGCAGCGCCAGGGTCCAGAACATGAGCAGGGGGGCGTCCGGCGTCGCGATCAGCGCATTGAGCTGGGTCGCCGGTATCAGCACGTAGAGCGCCAGGGTCAGGGCGGCGGTGCGCGGCCCGTACACGTCGCGTGCGAGGGCATGCAGACACCAGCCACCGACCGCTGCGCACACGGCCGGCACCCCCCGCACCGCCAGCTCCCCATCGCCGAACAGGCTCGCGAGCCGCAGCAGCACGGCGATCATCGGCGGGTGGTCGAAGTACCCGGCGGCGAGCTGCCGGGACCAGGTCCAGTAGTAGGCCTCGTCGCCGAACAGGGGAAGGTGGGCGCCGTAGCCCAGTTGCAGCAAGGCGAGGACGGCGAGCACCAGCGCGGCGACCCCGGGGCGGCCGAGCGCGTCGAGGACGGCGGGCGTGATCGCGCGGGTGCGGAGGGCGTTGGCCGGCAGGAGCAACAGGGACTTCATGGATCATCGTTCAGTCGCGGGACCGGCGCAGTCTGCGGCGCCACACTTAGGACTTGCTTAGGTGCCGGCGCCGGGACGAGACCACGGATTCATGAAATGCGCGACTTTTGCGCTCGCTCATGCCGGGGGCGTGTGACTTTGATCAATGCGCTTTTCTTTTGGGTTCGCGACCATGTCGACGTCCCCTGCCCGAAATCGTTGGGAGCTCATGTTGCGCGTCGCGTCGGTGTTTCACCCTCGATCGTGGCCGTTGCGAATCCGGATCACGGTGCTCGCCCTGGTCATGACCAGTGCGGGTGTCTGGGTGTTCGCCTCCTACGCGCTGACGAAACTGCAGAGCGCGCTTGAACGCGAAGGGCTGGCTCAGCTCCTCATCCAGGCGCGGCATCTCGCCGCGGACCGGGACTATCGTCTCAAGGACTATCTGCTCCGGCTCCAGAGCACCGCCGGCATCCTGGACCACCGCCGCCTCGACGATCCGGCCTATCTGCAAGGTTTCCTGGCCGGGCGCTATCGCTTCCAGCAGCAGTTCGCGCCCGGTGGTTTCCTCCTGATCGGCACGGACGGACGGGCCATCGCGGATTACCCGGTATTGCCCGGGCGGCGGGGCAGCGACTACGGCGACCGGGCCTATTTCCGGCAAGCGCTGCAAACCCGCCAGCCCGTCGTCGACGAGCCGCTGATGGCGCGCAAGCTGCAGCACCCGGTGGTGGTGCTCAGCGTGCCGGTCGTCGATGCCCAGGGCGAAGTCCTGGCCGTCCTGGCGGCCAGTCTCGACCTGACCGAGCAGTCGTTCCTCGGGGCGGAAATGGACGCGGCCGAGCTGGGGCACATGGAGCGCTACCTGGTGTCCCTGAGCAGCAACACCATCGTCACCAGCACCGACCGGGCGCGCGTGATGCTGCCCATGCCGCCGCCGGGGCAGAGCCCGATCGGCGACCTGCTGCGGCGGGGCTTCGAGGGCGCGACGATCAGCCAGACCTCGAGCGGCGTCGAAAAAGCCTTCGGGGTCGCGCGCATGCACACGATGAACTGGGTCTTCCTCCAGGCCCTGCCGACCACCGTCCTCTTCAAGCCCGCCTACGAGCTGCGCAACACGCTCCTGGCCGGTGCGATCCTGGTCACGGTCATGACCCTGGTGGGCGTGATACTGGTGCTGCGCCGGGCGATCGATCCGCTCGAGAAAACCACCCGGCAACTGGACGCGATGTCGGCCGGAACGACGCCTTTGCAGGCGCTGCCGGTGGAAGGTGATCCGGAGGTGCGATCACTGCAGACCAGCTTCAACCGGCTTGTCCGGAATCTCGACCGGCAGCAGGGCGAATTGCGCCAGAGCGAGGCGAATCTGCGCGAGGCGCAACGGCTGGCGAGACTCGGGCACTGGCAGTGGGATCTGCGCTCCGGCTTCCACCGCTGGTCCGAGGAGATCTATCGCCTGTACGGCCTCGATCCGGCCTTGCCGCCCGCCGCGTATCCCGAGGTGAAGCAGCTGTTCACGCCGGAGAGCTGGGCGAATCTGTCCGCCGCGATCGACGCCTGCATGAAGGACGGTACGCCCTATCAATGCGATGCCGAGGTGGTGCGTGCGGATGGCGCCCGTCTGTGGGTGACGGCGCGCGGCGTCGGGGTGCGGGGTGGCGACGGGCGCGTGGTGCAGATGCACGGCACCGTGCAGGACATCACCGAGCGCAAGCGCGCCGAGGAACGCATCCGGGCGCTGTCCCTGGCCATCGAGCAGAGTCCCGAGAGCATCCTGATCACGGATCTCGACGGATGCATCGAATACGTCAATGAGGCCTTCATCCTCAACACCGGATACGCGCGCGAGGAGGTCATCGGCAGAACCCCGAGCCTGCTCCAGTCCGGCGTGACCCCGCGGAGCACCTACGAGCGCCTGTGGGCGACGCTTGCCGATGGGCGCTCATGGCAGGGCGAGCTGTTCAACCGGCGCAAGGACGGCACGGAATACGTCGACTGGGCGAACATCACGCCGCTGCGGCAGGCGGACGGGACAATCAGCCATTACGTGGCGGTGCAGGAAGACATCACCGAGCGGAAGCGGCAGATGGAAGAACTGGACCGATATCGCAATCAGCTGGAGGAGATGGTCGCGGCGCGCACGGAGGAAGTCGTGCACGCGAAAAACGCCGCCGAGAGCGCCAACATCACGCTGCGACTGATCCTGAGCAACGCGCCGATGGCGGTGCGCATCGCTCGCGTCGCTGACGATCGGGTCGTGTTCATGAACAAGGCGTACGGCGAGCTGGTGCGGCGCAGCGAATCCGAGGCGATGGCCATGGATACGCGCGGCTATTACGTCGATCCGCAGGTGCGCGACGAGATCGACCGCCGGGTCGGGCAGGGCGAGGTCGTCCTGAACCGGCTCGTCGAGCTGCGTGTGCCCGATCGGCCCGATGTCGCGCACGTGTGGGTCCTGGGCTCGTACGTGGGTATCGACTACGAAGGCGAACAGGCGGTGCTGGCATGGCTGTTCGACGTGACCGAGCTGCAGTTGTCGCGCGCGCGGGCGGAAGCCGCCAACCTGGCGAAAAGCGCCTTCCTCGCGACCATGTCGCACGAAATCCGCACCCCGATGAACGGTGTGCTGGGCATGGCCGGCCTGTTGCAGCGCACCGACCTGGACGCGAAGCAGCGCCGCTTCGTGGGCCATATCGAGGCCTCGGGCCAGCACCTGCTGGCGATCATCAACGACATTCTCGACTTCTCCAAGATCGAGGCCGGCAAGGTCCAGCTCGTCGAAGAGGATTTCCGCCTGGCCGACCTTGGCCAGGAGGCGTGGGCGATCATCGGCGACCGGGCCAGCGCCAAAGGTCTGGAACAGGGCTCGGACGGTTGCGATCGCGATGTGATGCTTCGCGGCGACAAGGTCCGACTGCTGCAGGCCCTCGTCAATTTCCTGGGCAATGCGGTCAAGTTCACCGACAACGGGCGCGTCACCCTCGGTTGCCGCGTGGTCGAGGAAACCGAGCAGGACTGCCTGATGCGCTTCGAGGTCAGCGACACCGGCATCGGCATGACCGACGAGCAGCAGGCCCGGGTCTTCGACGCCTTCGAGCAGGCCGACAGCAGCGCCAGCCGCAAGTACCAGGGCACGGGCCTCGGGCTGGCCATCACCAAGCGCATCGCCCAGATGATGGGTGGCGATGTCGGCGTGACCAGCCGTGTCGGCCACGGCAGCCGCTTCTGGCTCACCTGCCGGCTGGGCAAGGTCGGTGCCCCGGTTCGCGCCCCATCCGGTGTCGACATGGAGGCCGCCGACGCCATCCTGTCCGCGGACTACCACGGCCGGCGCATTCTGGTGGTCGAGGACGATCCGACCAACCTGTGGGTGATCCAGCATCTGCTGGAGGAGGTCGGCCTGGCTGTCGAGACCGCGGCCGATGGCCGGCAGGCGCTCGAGCGGGTGGAGCAGGCGGCATACGACCTGGTGTTCATGGACGTCCAGATGCCGGAAATGGACGGTCTGGCCGCGACCCAGGCCATCCGTGCGCTGCCGGGCAGGGAACGGCTGCCCATCATCGCCATCACGGCGAACGCCTTCGACGACGACCGTGAGCAGTGCTTCGCCGCAGGCATGGACGATTTCATCGCCAAGCCCTTCGCGCCGGAGACGGTGTTCGAAAAGGTGCTCGCTTGGCTTCGCCATGCGCACCGATCCTTGCCCCACGAGACCCGATGGGAGGGGGCGGGCCTCGTGGTGACCTACCACGGCACCGTGCACGAGCGTGACCTGGCGGCGCTCATCACCCGCTTCCAGGCGGATCCGCGTTACACCGAGGTCCGGTACATCCTGCACGACTTCAGCGATGCCGAGCGCGTGATCTACACCGACGCGGGCGTCGAGGAGATTGCCGGCCGCGACGCGGCGGCCGCCCTCGGCAAGCGGGCCCACAAGGTGGCGCTCGTGCCGGACCGGGAGGATGTGCGTCGCCTGGTGGCAACCTATCTGGCGGTCGGGCTTCAATCCGCCGAGCGCGTGCGCGTGTTTCCGGATGTGGACGCCGCCCGGCGCTGGGTCGAGTCCTAGCGGCTGTGGAATTTATCCGGCGGATCCGGCCGTCAGCGCCTCGCGCCAGCGGGCGAGCTTGTCCTCGAAGCGCATCCCCGCATGCGCCGGGCTGGTGGACGGCAGGCGGTGGCGGGGGATCGTTCGCTGGGTGTCGTTCAGGGCGGGCAGGACGTGGCGCAGGAAGCTGTGTTCGGCCTTGGCGCCGTTGAAGTAGATGGCGCCGATCTGCGGGTGCCCGGTCAGAAATCCGGCCAGGTCGTTGGGGACGATGCTGTCCTCGACGATGTCCGCGTCGAGGCTCGAGGGACGGATACACGTGGCCATCACGTCCCAGAGCGCGACGCGGGCGGCGCCCAAGGCCTCGCACCGCCTTTCGTAAGCCGTCTGCGGGTCGAAGCCGAGCAGATCGCCCATGATCTTCCAGAACGCGTTGTGCGGATGGGCGTAGTACTGCACCTGGGCCAGCGAACGCCTGCCCGGCATGCTGCCGAGGATCAGCCGGGTGGCGTCGGGCGCGGCGAGCGGGGGGAAGGAGCGGACCGTGCTCACGCCGCCGGTGGCGAGTACTGATACATCCAGGTCTCGCTCAGGGCGTGGCCGCCGGCCTTGAGGAACAGGCGCAGGTTGATGGGCTCGGTACTGCCCGCCGGGGGGACGAGATCGAACATGGCGCGGTAGCCGTGGATCTCGTGCAGCGGCCGCACCGAGGTCAGCTCCGCGGTGCCGGCGGACAGTTGCAGCGCCATCTCCGGCTTGACGTCGCCGCCGAGCATGTTGAACTCGCCGCCAGCGAAGTCGATGGCGAAGCGCCAGGAGAAGTGCTTGCGCGGCTGGCCGACCACGCCACCGATGCCGGTGCGGGTCGCGACCACCCGGGCCTTGTGGGTGTCCATCGGCATGCGGCTGCCCCAGTGCAGGCGATAGCCGAACAGCAACTCCTGACCGGGTTCGACCGCCTGCTGCGGATGCCAGAAGGCGACGATGTTGTCGAAGGTCTCGTCCACGGTCGGGATCTCGACCAGCTCGATCGCGCCCTTGCCCCAGCCGGCCTTGGGCTCGACCCACAGGCTCGGGCGGCGCTCGTAGAACACGCCGTCGTCCTGGTAGTGGTCGAAGTTGCGGTCGCGCTGCATGAGGCCGAAACCGCGCGGGTTTTCGTCCGCGTAGGCGTTGAAGCGCAGGGTCGCGGGGTTGGTCAGCGGGCGCCAGATCCATTCGCCGTTCCCGGTCCACATGGCCAGACCGTCGGAATCGTGGATTTCCGGGCGCCAGTCGTTCGCCATGCGTTTATCGTTCTCGCCGGTCTGGTACATGCTCGTGAGCGGCGCGATGCCCAGGCGCTCGATGGTCTTGCGCGGGTACAGGGCGGCGTCCACGTCCATGCGCAGGGTGGGGCCCGGTTCGATGATGAAGCGATAGGCGCCGGCCACGCTGGGCGACTCGAGCAGGGCATACACCGTCATGGACTCGGCATGGGTCGGCGGGCGCTCGAACCAGAACGCGGTGAACAGCGGAAATTCCTCGGGCCGTGGCATGCCGGTGTCGATGGCCAGCCCCCGCGCCGACAGGCCGAACTGCATCTCGCCCCCCACGGCGCGGAAGTAGCTGGCACCCAGGAAGGCGGCGATGTCGCGGGTCGGGTCGGTGAAGTTGAGCAGCTTGAAGCCGGCAAAGCCCAGATCCCGGGGCAGCTTGCGCCCGTCCACACCGGTGCCCTCGTATTCGAACATGGCCGGATCGTAGGCCAGCTGCCGCGCCTGGCCGTCGACCACCTCGAACATGTGCACCGGGGTGGGGAAGATGTAGCCGGGGTGGAAGAAGCGCACCTCCATGCCGCGCGCCTCGCCCGCCCACAGGCCGTGCTCGGGCTTGAAGCGCAACGCCTGGAAGGTGTCGAAGGTCAGCGCCTTGAGCGCCGGCTGGGTCACCTGCGGCGGGGGCGTGTAGGGGCCGGTCGCCAGGGTGCGGGCCTTGCCCTTGAGCCAGGCATAGTCGAAGGGCTGGCTTTCACCCACCTTCTTGAGTTCGGCGGCATGGGTGAGCGGGGAGACGGCCGGCAGGCCGAGGGCCGCGAGGGCGGCGGAGGCTTTGAGAAAGTCGCGTCGTTCCATGGTCAGCGCTGAAAACACGGGTCAGGTCGGGCGCGTGCGCGTCGCAGGCGAGCGGCGCACCACAAGGTTCGGCATCTTACGCCGAGTGCAGGCCCCGGCGCGGGCGATTTGCGAGCAGATGTATCCCGTCGCGGGTCGTGCTTGCTAGCATAGCGGCCTGCCGTCCGTTCCGGAACTCCCTCATGCCCGACCTGCTGGTGCTGCCCGGTGACCTGTCGCTACCGGTCTATTCGCTGCTGATCGCGTGTGCTGCCTTCACCTCCTTGCTGACCGCCTGCCTCGGCGCGGGGGGCGGCGTGATGCTGCTGGCGATCCTGGCGCAGGTGCTGCCGCCGGCGGTGATCATCCCGATCCACGGGGTGGTGCAGCTGGGTTCCAACGGCGGGCGGGCGCTCATGGCCTGGCGCCATATCGACTGGCGCACCCTGGGTGCCTTCCTGCCGGGCGCCGTGCTCGGTGCGCTGCTCGGCTCCTTCGTGCTGGTGCGCCTGCCGCCGGCGGTGCTGTACCTGAGCATCGCCGGTTTCGTGCTCTACCTGTGCTGGGGGCCCAATCTGCCCAGGCTGGTGCTGGGGCCGGTCGGGGTGGCCGTCGCCGGCGCGGTGACCACCTTCATGACCCTGTTCGCCGGTGCGACCGGGCCGCTGGTGGCGGCCTTCATCAAGCAGATCCATGCGGACCGTTTCCGCACCGTGGCCACCTTCGCGGCGGCCATGTCGATGCAGAACGTGCTCAAGATCTCGGTGTTCTCCCACGCCGGATTCGACCTGTGGCCGTGGATGCCCCTGTGGGCCGCCATGGTCGCCAGTGGCGCGGTGGGCACCTGGTTCGGCCTGCATGTGCTCAGGCGCCTGCCGGACCATCACTTCCGGCTGCTGTTCAATCTCGTGCTCAGCGCGCTGGCGCTGCGGCTGATCTGGCAGGCGTTGACGGCCTGAGCCTCGGCGCGTCGAGGGTGCTCAACGCCCCTCGCGCGGTGGCTGCGCCGCCTGATGGCGGCCGAACTCCTCGGCGCTGATGCCGCCGTCCCCGTCGCTGTCCATGTCGCCGAAGGCGGGCATGCCATCCTGAAGCCCCCGCATCTGGCGGCCTTCCTGGGCGCGCTCGGTGATGCGTGCCTGCCGCGCCTGCTGCAGTTCCTGCGGGTCGATGCGGCCGTCACCGTTCAGATCGAAATCCGAGAAGGCCGGCATGTTCCGGCGCATGGCCGTGCCCCGGGGCGCACCCGGGCCCTGGCCGGAGCCCATCCCTGCGCCGGGACCCCGTCCGGGGCCTGCGCCCGGTCCCATGCCCGGCCCGGGTCGCGGTCCGTTCCCGGGCCCCATCCCGTTTCCGGGGCCCATCCCGTTTCCGGGGCCCCGGCCGCCGCCGGCACCCGGCATCGGGCCGCGGCGCTGGCCGGCGGACAACTCGTCCGGGGTGATGCGGCCATCGCCGTTGCGATCGAAATCGGAAAATTCCGGGCCGCGTCCGGCCTGGCGCATGGGCCGGCCCGCCTCGGCGCGCTGTGCCTGGCGCGCCTCGCGGTGGGCGGTGAACTCCTCGGGGGTGACCACGCCGTCGCCGTTGCGATCGAAGGCGCTGAAGGGTTCGGGGCCCTGCGGTGGCGGCGGGGGCGTCTGGGCGTGAGTGGAGACCGCGAACGAGACGCCGAGGACGGCGACCGCTGCGGTCGCCAGGCGCGCATATTTCAGGGGAAGCATGGTGAACCTCCGCAAACAGGTCCGGCCGATGGCATCCGCTCAGGGTGAGCCGGTGCGGCAACATCAGCACGTGCGAATATTTTCGCGCGCCGAGTGTCGCGGTTATTGCGGCAGATCAAAGGTTTTCCGGTGGCGGCCGGCGACCGACGGGCGGCGGGTGTGTGATGTGCTCGTGAGCCGGAGCCGCCGCGAGCGCGATGATGAAAAGGCCCTAGTCGTGCGGGCAGCCCGGGGCGCCCTTGTCCTTGACGAAGAGGATGTCGCAGCCGTCGGCCGCGCAGTCGCGGTAGAACTGCTTGAGGCGCAGGAACAGCAGCGCCAGGCCGCGGGTGTCGCGCGCCCAGTCGCGCCCGTCGGGCGGCGGTTCGGTGGCCAGCTGGGCGATGGCCTCGGCCAGCTGGCCTGGTGTGACCCGGTCGAAACAGGCGTTGATGGGCGCGAGTCGGTAGGCGGGAATGAGCAGGGTGGCCAGCGGCCCGGAGACGCGCACGGGCTGGATGCCCATCACCCGCGGCATGGCGAAGTGGGCGCACAGCTTGCCCAGACAGGCCCAGGCGTCGGTGACGTCGAGCTGGCGGGGGGCCTGGATCGGGTGCTCGCCCGCGATGAAGCGGGCAATGTCCTCCGCGGTGCGGATGCGTGCGCCGAACACCTGCGGCGGCAAGGCGTGGAAGACACCACGGATCGCCATGGTCTGGGTCCTGTCAAATAAAGCCGTATTGTAAGGAATTCGACGCACCGAAACCGTGCACACGTCATGAGGCCGTGATATTTGGCCGCATTGTCACCTCATGGTGCGTCGAGGGCGCGCAGCACGTGGGTGCGGATCGCCGCATGCAGGTCGGTGCGCAGGCAGTCGAAGCCGGTCAGGTCGGGCCAGGTCTCGAGAAACTTGCGCTGCCAGGTGATCTGGCGCTTGGCCAGCTGGCGGGTGGCGGCGATACCCCGGTCACGGAAGGTGGCCGCATCGGTTCCGCCATCCAGGTAGTCCCAGGCCTGACGGTAGCCGACGCTGCGCATGCTCGGCAGCTGCGGATCGAGGCGGTAGCGGGCGCGCAGAGTGCGCACTTCGTCGACGAAACCCGCCGCCAGCATGGCCTCGAAGCGTGCCGCGATGCGCTCGTGCAGCACCTGGCGCTCGCCGGCGTCGAGGGCGATGCCGACGAAGCGGTAGGGCGGCACTTCCATGGCGCGCCGCGCGTAACTCTCCGCCAGCGGGCGACCGGTCAGGCGCACGATCTCGAGGGCGCGCTGGATGCGCTGGGCGTCGTTGGGCTCGAGGCCGGCCGCCGCGGCCGGATCGAGCCGGGCCAGCTCGGCATGCAGGGCGGGCCAGCCGCGCGCGCGGGCCGCGGCGTCGATCTCGGCGCGCAGCGCCGGGTCGGCCTGGGGCAGGTCGGAGAGCCCCTCGCGCAAGGCCTTGAAATACAGCATGGTGCCGCCGGCCAGCACCGGTACCCGGCCGCGGGCGCTGATCTGCGCCATCAGCGCCAGGGCGTCGTCACGGAAGCGGGCCGCCGAATAGGCGGCCTCGGGGCTGAGGATGTCGATCAGGTGGTGCGGGCACACCGCCTGCTCGGCCGCCGTGGGCTTGGCGGTGCCGATGTCCATGTCGCGGAACACCAGCGCCGAGTCGACGCTGATGATCTCGATCGGCAAGGTCTCGGCCAGCGCCAGCGCGGCGGCGGTCTTGCCGCTGGCGGTCGGGCCCATGAGCAGGAGCGCGGGGGGGTGTGACTGGGACATGGCCGCATTGTAGGGCCAGTGCGCCATCGCTAGGTTTGCGCGTGGCCGTTTTGCCGCGACAATCCCCGGGTCATGATCGATTTGATGCGCATGAAGATCGCGGTGGAACGGAGGGCGGGCAGGCTGCGGCGATGGACGGCCGTGTGCTGGATCGCCCTCGCGGCGCCGGCCTGGGCGGCGCCGGCGCTGTGGGCGGTGAGCGACGCCCAGGGCCGTGTGCGCGGCCACCTGTTCGGCACCGTGCACCTGTGCAAGGCCGATTGCTATCCGCTGCCGGCCACGGTGCGTGCCGCCTTCGACAGTGCCGACCGGCTGATCGTGGAGCTGGACGCGGGCGACCCGGCGGTGGCGGCTACGGTGGCTGCGGCCGGGTTGCTGCCGGCCGGCCGGCGTCTCGAGGCGCAGTTGCCGGCCGAGCTGTTCCGCGCGCTCGAGGGCGCGGCAGGCCGGCTCGGGCTCGATGCGGCGATCCTGCAGCGCATGCGCCCGTGGTTCGCGTCGGCGTGGCTCATGGCCAGCGCGGCGGAGCAGGCCGGCTACTCCAATGCCGCGGGGGTCGATGCGGTGCTGCTGGCACGCTCACGCGCGGCCGGCAAGGCGCTGGTGACCCTGGAGACGCCCGAACGGCAGGTGGCGGCGCTGTCCGCCGGCGGCGCGCAGGCGCAGGTCGCCGCGTTGCGCCAGACCGTCGAGATGATCAACACGGGGCGCATGAGCGCCTACCTGGACCGCCTCGTGGCGGCCTGGCGCACGGGTGACGAGGCGGCGCTCAGCGCGGCGATGGCCGAGGGGCTCGACACGGACGAAGCGGCGCCGCTGATCGAGGCCCTGCTCACCGAGCGCAACGGCGAGATGGCCGCCCGCATCGACCGCCTGCTTGGCGCGCCGGGCACCGCCTTCGTGGCGGTGGGTGGCGGTCATCTGGTCGGCGCCGAGGGCATCCCGGCGCGCCTGGCGCGCCTGGGCTGGCGGGTGCGACGGGTTGCTTCGCCCTGAGACTCGGCGGGCGGGGCTATTGTCCGCGCAAGAAGAAACGGTCCAGCTCGGCCATGGAGAACTGGGTCCAGGTCGGGCGGCCGTGGTTGCACTGATCGGCGCGCTCGGTCGCTTCCATCTGGCGCAGCAGCGCGTTCATCTCCGGAATCGTGAGCGTGCGGTTGGCGCGCACCGCGCCGTGACAGGCCATGGTGGCGAGCAGTTCGTTGCGGCGCGCGGTGATCACGTCGGAGGCGGGCATGTCCTCCAGATCGGCGAGCACCGCACGGACCAGTTCGGGCACGTCGGCGGCGGCGAGCAGGCTCGGCACGCTGCGCACGCCCAGATTCTGCGGGCCGGCGGCCGAGACGTCGAAGCCCATGTCGGCCAGCACCGCGGCGCAGCGCTCGGCGGTGGCCATCTCCTTGGCCGACAGCGAGAGCACCGCCGGGATGAGCAGGCGCTGGATCGACGGCTGGCCGTCGAGCACGCTCTTGAGGCGTTCGTAGAGGATGCGTTCGTGGGCGGCGTGCATGTCCACCAGCACCAGACCCTGCGCATTCTGGGCCAGGATGTAGACCCCGTGCAGCTGCGCGAGGGCGAAGCCCAGCGGCGGCGCTTCGCCCGGCGTGGGTGCGGGCATCGGCTCCGGCGCCCGCGGGAGCGCATCGAGGCCCGAGGGCCGGTCGCTGGCGCGGGCGGTGAAGTCGTAATAGCTGCGGGTGGCCGCTTCCATCGCCAGGGGGCTTTGCACCGGCGTCGGTGCCGCCGGGTAGCCGGGCGAGGGGCGCAGGGGCATCGCCGGTGATGGGGCCGCCGGGTCGGTGCCGGCATGATCGGCCACGCCGGCGCCGGACTGCCCCAGGCTGCGTTCGAGGGCGTGGTAGATGAACTGGTGCACCGCGCGACTGTCGCGGAAGCGCACCTCGATCTTGGCCGGGTGCACGTTCACGTCCACGGTGTGCGGGTCGATGTCGAGGAACAGCACGTAGGCCGGGTGGCGGCTGCCGTGGAGGATGTCGCGGTAGGCTTCGCGGATGGCGTGGGTGACGAGCTTGTCGCGCACGAAGCGGCCGTTGACGAAGAAGTACTGGGCGTCGCGGCTGGCGCGCGAGTAGGCGGGCAGGGAGGCGAAGCCGGTGAGCCGCACCGGGCCGGTGTCGGCCTCGATGGCGCGGGCGTGGGCGAGAAAGTCGTCGCCGAGCAGGGCACCGGTGCGCCGGGTCATGTCGCCGGCGGCCAGGCGCTGGCTGACGCGGCCGTTGTGCGACAGCTGCATGGCGATGTCGGGGCGCGCCAGGGCGACGCGGCGGAAGGCGTCGTCGCAGTGGGCGAATTCGGTGTTGTCGGTCTTGAGGAATTTTCGCCGCGCCGGGGTGTTGTAGTAGAGCTCCTGCACGTCCACCACGGTGCCACGGTTGAGCGCGGCCGGCACCGGCGTCTGGCCGGGGCCGTCCACCCGCCAGGCGTGGCTGGCGCCGTCGGCGCGGCTGGTGAGGCTGGTGCGCGCCACCGACGAGATGGCCGCCAGCGCCTCGCCGCGAAAGCCCATGGTGCCGACCGACTCCAGGTCGTCGAGCGAGGCGATCTTGCTGGTGGCGTGGCGCTCCAGCGCCAAGGCCAGATCGGCCTTGTCGATGCCGCAGCCGTCGTCGCTCACCCGGATGCGCTTGATGCCGCCGGCCTCCAGGGCCACCTCGATGGCCTGGGCGCCCGCGTCCACCGCGTTCTCCAGCACCTCCTTGAGCACCGAGGCCGGCCGTTCGACGACCTCGCCGGCGGCGATCTGGTTGATGAGCGGATCGGACAGGCGGTGGATGCTGGGCATGGGCAGAGCGCGGAGCAAAACGACGATTATACGGACGCCACCGTGTGCGGTTCGCGCAGGCGACGGACAGGCGAGTCCGGTATGATGCCGTCAGTCCGATTTTTTGCGCTGCGGCATGGAACTGATCACCTCTTTCCTCGATATCGTCCTCCACCTGGACAAGCATCTGGCGGTGTTGCTGGCCGAGTACGGCGCCTGGGTGTACGCGATCCTGTTCGCCATCATCTTCTGCGAGACGGGGCTGGTGGTGACCCCGTTCCTGCCCGGGGATTCGCTGCTGTTCGTCGCCGGCGCGGCCGCCGCGGCCGGCGGGCTCGACATCCGCATCCTGGCCTCGCTGCTGTTTCTCGCCGCGGTGCTGGGCGACAACGTCAACTACTGGATCGGGCGCGCCATCGGGCCGCGGGTGTTCCGCTGGGAGCAGTCGCGACTGTTCAACCGCGCCGCCTTCGACCGCACCCACGCCTACTTCGAGCTGCATGGCGGCAAGACGATCATCATCGCCCGCTTCCTGCCCATCGTGCGCACCTTTGCGCCCTTCGTGGCCGGGGTGGCGAAGATGACCTACCGGCGCTTCCTGCCGCTGGACATCGCCGGCGGCGCGATCTGGATCTTCTCGCTGACGATCGCCGGCTATCTGTTCGGCAACATCCCGTTCATCAAGAACAATCTGAGCTTCGTGATCTTCGGCATCATCGGCCTGTCGCTGCTGCCGCTGTTCCTCACCTGGTTGCGCCACCGGCGCGGCGTCGCCGCTTGAGGCTCGCCGGTCGCGTCCTGCTGGTGCTGGCGTTCGCGCTGGCGCTGGCGGCCTGCGCCGCGCCCGGCTCGGGCCCCGAGCGCGATCCGGGTAACGGCTTTTCCATGGAAGACCTGGTCAAGTCGGACATCGACACGGTGGCCGAGATCCATCACCGCGCCATCTTCGCCTCCCTGCGCCGGCTCGCGCTCAAGCTTTACCTGCGCAACCCCGCCGAATGGCGCAAGGGCGGCAAGGCCAGCGCCGAGGCGGCGGTGTCCGACCTGTTCGACCGCGATCACCGCTGGCGCCTCGAGACGCTCAATTACCGGCGTGGCGCCGAAGCGGTGCAGATCGCGCTCAACCCCGACTACCCCGGTGACCGGGTGCAGGCCTTCATGGTCGGGCTGGCCGGCATGGTGCAGCAGGCGATCGGCGATCGCAGCGCCTTCCTGCTGCTCGACGACCTGGATCCGCAACGGCTGTACAATGCGGCTCGAAATTTCGAGGTGGCGGCGTGGAAGCTGGCCCACGCCCGCGACGCGCAGGGGCGGTTGCTGTTGCTCTCCAACGCGATGGAGCCGGTGCCCAACCTGAGCTTCGAGCGCGAATTCGGCCGCATGATCGGCCTGCTCGACGTGATGGCCGACATGCTCGAGCAGCGCGACGGGCGCACCATCACGCGTGTCATCCAGAATGCGGCCACCGCCGTTTTCCTGCCCTTGTAGGGCGTATCGATTTCAGTTCGGGTTTTGGCATGAAGTCCATCGTGATCCTCATTTCCGGTCGTGGCAGCAACATGGAGGCGATCGTGCGCGCCGGCATTCCGGGGGCGCGCATCGCCGCCGTGATCAGCAATCGTCCGGGGGCCGAGGGCCTCGCCTTTGCCGCGGCCCGCGACATCGCCACCGAGGTGGTCGATCACACCGCCTATCCCGATCGCGAGCGCTTCGATGCGGCGCTGGCCGAGGCCATCGACCGCCACACGCCGGATCTGGTGGTGCTCGCCGGTTTCATGCGCGTGCTGACCGCCGATTTCGTGCGCCACTACGCCGGCCGGCTGATCAACATCCATCCCTCGCTGCTGCCGGCCTTCGGTGGCCTGCACACCCATCGCCGCGCGCTCGAGGCCGGGGTGCGGGTGCATGGCGCGACGGTGCATTACGTGACCCCCGAGCTCGATTGCGGCCCCATCGTCGTCCAGGCGGTGGTGCCGGTGCTGCCCGACGACACCGAGGCGGAGCTGGCCGCCCGGGTGCTGGCCGAAGAGCACCGGATCTATCCGCAGGCGGTGCGCTGGATCATCGCCGGCCGGGTCCGGCTCGACGGTGCGCGGGCCGAGGTGCTGGCGGCGCCGGAGCCCAACGGTTTCGTCAACCCCGCGCTGGAGCCGGCATGAACCCGCTGCGACGACGCATCCTGGGAGCACTGACGGCGCTGCTGGCCGTCGCTGCGCCGCTGCTGGCGCAGGGCGCTGGCGGCGCAGTCCCCTGGCCGGCCCAGGGGCGCATCGTGTATCGCGTCTATCACGGCGACAGCGGCCTGCGCCTGGGGCAGACCACGCACACCTGGTCCCACGACGCCAAGCACTACCGGATGAGTTCGGTGGTCGAGACCACCGGGCTGGCGGCGTTGTTCAAGAATTTTCGCCTGGTGCAGAAGAGCGTCGGCACGGTGACGCCGGAGGGCCTGCGGCCGGAGCGCTTTTCCGCCGACCAGCAGGGCAAGCCGCCGCAGTCGGCCCGCTTCGACTGGGCCGCCGGCCGGGTGTTCATCGACCGTGGCGACAGCAAGCGCGAAGCCGACATCCACGCCGGTGACCAGGACGTGCTGAGCATCTGGCACCAGCTCGCGCGCCAGCCCCTGGAGGGCATCGACCGGACCCTGACCGTGGTCAACAACAAGGCGGCTTCGGTGTCGCGCATCCGCGACCAGGGGGTCGAGACCGTGAAGCTGCCCCTGGGCGAGCTGCGTGCGCGGCATCTGTCGGTGCGCTCGCAGGACGGCGGCGTGTCCCTCGATCTGTGGCTGGCGACCGGGCAGCATCTGCTGCCGGTGCGCATCCGCATCACCGATCGCAAGGGCGAGGTGCTCGACCAGCAGGCCGAGCGCATCGAACTGGGCGCGGAGAAGCCGGTCCCGTGAGCGAATCTCTGCCCCAGGCACTCCACGCCCATGCCGCTGCGCTCCTGGCCCAGGTGCTGCGCTTCGAGCTGCCCGCCGACACCGTGGTCCAGCAGTATCTCAAGCGCGAGCGTCGCCTCGGCGCCCGCGACCGCGCCCGGCTCTCCGATCTCGTGTTCGGCTGCCTGCGGCACCTGCCGCGGCTGCGGGTGGTGGCCGGCGCGGACGCCGACGCCGCGGCGCTGGTCGAAGCCTGGCTCGACGGCGGCTGGACGAGCCTCGACGCGGCCACCCTCGACCGGGCCAGCGCCGCCGACATGCCCGCCTGGCTGCTCGCCGCCTGGCCCTGGCAGGACGCCGCCGAGGCCCAGGCCATGGCCGAGGCCTTCAACGTCCCGGCGCCGCTCGACCTGCGTGTGAACATCGCCAAGGCCAAGCGCGACGCGGTGCAGGCGGCGTTGGCACGCGACGGCATCGAGACCGAGGCGGGGCGCTGGTCGCCCCATGCCTTGCGCGTGATGGGCAAGCCGGCACTGCAGCGTCACCCGCTGATGAACGACGGCACCCTGGAGGTGCAGGACGAGGGCAGCCAGCTGCTGGGCTTTCTGCTCGCGCCGCGGCGCGGCGAGCTGGTGGTCGATTTCTGTGCCGGCGCCGGTGGCAAGGCGCTGCACATGGGGGCGATGATGCGCAACGCCGGGCGCATCCACGCCTTCGACGTCTCCGCCGGGCGCCTGTCGGCGCTGTCGCTGCGGGCCCGCCGCGCGGGCCTGAGCATCGTCCATCCGATGGCGATCACCGACGAACGCGACACCCGCCTGGGGCGGCTTGCCGGCAAGGCGGACCGGGTTCTGGTCGATGCGCCCTGTTCCGGACTGGGCACCCTGCGTCGTGCGCCGGACCTGAAATGGCGCCAGGGGCCCGAGGACGTGCACGCGCGGGCGGCCGTGCAGAGCGCCATCCTCGAGTCCGCCGCGCGCCTGGTGAAGCCCGGTGGGGTGCTGGTCTACGCAACCTGCAGCATGCTCGCCGAGGAAAACGAGCAGGTGGTCGACCGCTTTGTCGCCGCGCATGAGGCGTTTCGCCTCGAGCCGTGCCGCCCGGTGCTCGAGAAGCAGGGGGTGGCCCTGCCGGCCGATGAGCGCGACGCGCTGCATCTGGATCCGTTGCATCACGACACCGACGCCTTCTATGGCGTCCGCCTGGTGCGGGCGGCATGAGGGCGGGATTCGTCCTGCTCCTGTGGCTGCTCGGTGTGGCACCGGCCTGGGCTGGGCTGGCGCCGCAGCCGGCCGAGGGGCGCGTCGAGGTGCTGTTCTCGCCTGACGATCCGGTCGAGGCGCGTCTGCTGGACCTCATCGGCCAGGCGCGCCGCAGCATCCGGGTGCAGATGTACACCTTCACCCGCAAGCCGATCGCGCAGGCGCTGATCGCGGCCCAGGCACGTGGCGTGCGCGTCCAGGTGCTGGCCGATGCGCATCAGAACCAGCGCGGGCGCAACGCCTTGCCGCTGCTGCTGGATGCCGGGGTGCCGGTGGCGCTCGAGACCGCCTACCGGACCGCCCACAACAAGGTTCTGCTGATCGACGCGGCCACGCGCGGCAGCGTGGTGGTGACGGGGTCCTATAATTTCAGTTGGTCGGCGGGCGCGCGCAACGCCGAGAACGTGGTCATCTTCCACGCCAGCCCGAGGATCGCGCGCACCTATCTGGCCAACTGGCAGCGGCATTTCGACGCCGCCACGCCGATTCGACGCCTGCCCGTTCATCTCGTGGACTGACGGTGGCCCAGACCGCCCGCCGGGCGGTTCGGGGCTTGCACTTTCCGTGCCCCGGCCTCACGTATAATCTCCCAACGAATTTTTTCAAGGAGCGCATCCGCGCATGTTGTCCGGTCTGATCGATCTGCCCTGGTGGGGCTATGTGCTGGTGACCCTGGCGATGACGCACGTCACCATTGCCGCCGTCACCATCTTCCTGCATCGCCACCAGGCCCACCGGGCGCTGGACCTGCACCCGCTGCCGAGCCATTTCTTCCGTTTCTGGCTGTGGCTGACCACCGGCATGGTCACCAAGGAGTGGGCCGCCATCCACCGCAAGCACCACGCCAAGTGCGAGACCGAAGAGGATCCGCACAGCCCGCAGACGCGGGGCCTGCGCAAGGTGCTGTGGCAGGGCGCCGAGCTCTACCGCGCCGAGGCGAAGAACCAGGAGACCCTCGACCGCTACGGCCACGGCACCCCCGACGACTGGATCGAGCGTCACGTCTATCGGCGCAACATCCTCGGCGTGAGCCTGATGCTGATCATCGACCTGCTGCTGTTCGGGCCCGTGGGGCTCACCATGTGGGCGGTGCAGATGATGTGGATTCCGTTCTTCGCCGCCGGGGTGATCAACGGTGTGGGGCACTTCTGGGGCTACCGTAACTTCAACTGCGCCGACGCGGCCACCAACCTGGTGCCCTGGGGCATCCTCATCGGTGGCGAGGAACTGCACAACAATCACCACGCCTTCGCCACCTCCGCCAAGCTGTCGGCGCGCTGGTACGAATTCGACATCGGCTGGATGTACATCCGCCTGCTGCAGGCGGTGGGGCTGGCGCGGCCGAAGAAGGTGATCCCGACGCCGCGCTTCGCGCCGGCGCGCCCGGTGCCCGACGGCGACATGCTGCAGGCCATCATCACCCATCGCTACGACGTGATGACCCGCTACCTGCGCTCGCTGCGCAACACCTATGCCGAGGAGATCGCGCATCTCAAGCGCCGCCACGCGGGCACCTTCACCCTCAAGGCGCGCGAGCTGCGCCGCCTGATCCTCTCCGACAACCTGCCCGAGGATGCCGCCGCCCAGCGCCAGGCCGCGCTCGAACACAGCGAACGGCTGGCCCTGCTCGAGACCATGCGCGCCGAACTCAACGCCCTGTGGGCACGTTCCACCGCCTCGCGCGACCAGCTGCTGGCGCAGCTGCGCGACTGGATCGAGCGCGCCGAACGCAGCGGCATTGCGCAGCTGCAGGAATTCTCGCAGCGCCTGCGCTGCTACGCCGCCTGACCGACGCCGGTCGGCGGCCCGCACGGCGGGGCGCACATCATGTCCCGCCTGATCCTCTTCAACAAACCCTTCAACGTGCTGTGCCAGTTCTCGCCCGAGGGCGAGCGGCACACCCTGAAGGACTTCATCGAGGTGCCCGGCGTCTATCCGGCGGGCCGGCTCGATGCCGACAGCGAGGGCCTGCTGCTGCTGACCGACGACGGTCGCCTGCAGGCGCGCATCGCCGACCCGCGCCACAAGGCGCCCAAGACCTATCTGGCCCAGGTGGAAGGGATTCCCCACGAGGCCGCCCTCGAAGCCTTGCGGCGCGGCGTCGACCTGGGGGGGTTTCGCACCCGGCCGGCCGAGGCGCGTCTGGTCGAGGAACCGGCCTGGCTGTGGCCCCGCCAGCCGCCGATCCGCGAGCGCAAGGCCATTCCCACCGCCTGGATCGAGCTGGTGATCCGCGAGGGCAAGAACCGGCAGGTGCGGCGCATGACCGCCCGGACCGGTTTTCCGACCCTGCGGCTGATCCGCACCGCGATCGGGCCGTGGCGGCTCGATGCGCTCGGACCGGGGCAATGGTGCGACGGCCAGGTGCCCGACGAATGGTCGCGTCCGGCGCGGGAACATGCCCCGCAGCGTCGGCGTCGACGTCTCTGATACGACATTGGATTCGGGTATGCTGATCGCGCACGCGCCCATCGGAGGACTCTTTCCGTGACCCAACAGACGATTGCCTTGCTCGCCGGGATCGCCGTGCTGGGCGGCGCGTGCCAGTGGCTGGCCTGGCGCATGCGCCTGCCGGCCATTCTCTTCCTGCTGCTGTCCGGCATCGTCGTCGGCCCCGTGGCGGGCATCCTCGACCCGGACGCGCTGCTCGGCGACCTGCTGTTCCCCTTCGTGTCGCTGGCGGTGTCGGTGATCCTCTTCGAAGGCAGCCTCACGCTCAAGTTTTCCGAGATCGCGGGGCTGGAGAAGGTGGTGCGCCGCTTCGTGACCACCGGCATGCTGATCACCTGGCTCATCACCACCCTGGCCACCCGCTGGCTGACCGACTTCTCCTGGGGGTTGGCGACCCTGTTCGGGGCGATCATGGTGGTCACCGGGCCGACCGTCATCCAGCCCATGCTGCGCACCGTGCGCCCCACCGCCAAGGTGGCGAGCATCCTGCGCTGGGAGGGCATCATCATCGACCCGATCGGTGCCCTGCTGGCGGTGCTGGTGTATGAATTCCTGGTATCCACGAGCGCAGGTGGTGCCTGGGTCGAGACCTTCATGACCTTCTTCCGCCTGATCGGCTCGGGGCTGCTGGTCGGCATCGGCGTGGGCTATTTCCTCGGCGAGGCGCTGCGGCGCGACTGGCTGCCGCACTACCTGTTCAACGTCGCGACGCTGGCGGCGGTGATGGGGGCCTTCGCGCTCTCCAACGCGGTGGCGCACGAGTCGGGGCTGCTGGCGGTGACCGCGATGGGCATCTATCTGGCCAACCGCAAGGGCGTGCCGGTCGAGGAGATCCTGGCCTTCAAGGAAAGCCTCAGCCTGCTGCTGATCACGGCGTTGTTCATCCTGCTCGCGGCGCGGCTGGATCTGGGACTGCTCGAGCACATCGGCTGGGTGGCGGTGCAGATCTTCCTGGTGATGCAGTTCGTAGCGCGGCCGGTGAAGGTGTTCTTCGCCACCCGCGGCTCCTCGCTGAACTGGCGCGAGCGGGCGCTGCTGGGCTGGATCGCGCCGCGCGGCATCGTCGCGGCGGCGGTGGTGGCGCTGTTCTCGATCCAGCTCGACCAGCAGGGCTTCAAGGACGCCATCCTGCTCGTCCCGCTCACCTTCGTGGTCATCATCGGCACGGTGGTGCTGCAAAGCCTGACCGCGGGCCCGCTGGCGCGGATGTTGAAGGTGGCCGAGCCGGGTTCCGGCGGCTTCCTGATCGTCGGTGCCAATCCGCTCGCGCGTGCGATCGCGCAGGCGCTGGCGCAGCAGGAGGTGTCGGTGCGCCTGACCGACACCCTGTGGGACAACGTGAGCCGGGCGCGCATGGCCGGGCTCAAGACCTACTACGGCAACCCGCTGTCGGAACACGCCGAGATCTACCTGGACACCTCGGGCCTCGGGCGGGTGCTGGCGCTGACCGCCGACGAGCACCTGAACGAGCTGGCGTGCACCCGGTTCCGGGCCTATTTTGGCCCCAAGCGCACCTTCGCCCTGCGCGTGAGCCACACCGAGAAGGGGCGCAAGAGCGTCTCTGCCGGAGGCGGGCAGTGGACCTTCGGGGAGCGCGCCACCTTCGTGGACCTGTCACGGCGGGTCGCCCGCGGTGCCGAGATCCGGCAGACCAACCTGTCCGAGGCCTTCGGGTTCGAGCAGTTCGGCGAGAAGTACGGCGAGCGGGCGACGCCGCTGTTCGCGATCGACCCGAAAGGGCGGGTGGAGGTCTTTACCGACGACAACACCTTCGCGCCCAAGGCCGGCTGGGTGGTGCTGGCGCTGATCGATCCGGACCCGGCCGAGGTGCCCAAGCGTGCCGCCAAGACCGGGCCGGCCAGGACGGCGGACATCAAGCCCGACCTGCCGGGCGCGCCGCCCGCCTCGGGGGCGGCGCGTCAGGACGCCTGAGAGGCGGTCTCAGCCGTCCAGATGGCGGACCCGGCTCTGCGTGGGCAGATGCTGGAGCAGGAAATCCATCTGGTCGGCCAGGATGTTGCGGTTGGACAGGATCAGGAACTCCGCCTTGTTGGGCACGTAGGGCGCGTAGAGCAGGGCCATGCCGGCCTGTTCGGGGCGCTTGTTGTCCTTCTTCTGGTTGCAGTGCCGACAGGCGGTGACCACGTTCATCCACACGTCGCGCCCGCCGCGCGAGACCGGTTCGACATGGTCGCGGGTCAGCTGCGCGCCGGGCAGGGTGCTGCCGCAGTAGGCGCAGGTGTGGCGGTCACGGCGGAACAGCTCGCGGTTGCTCAGGGGCGGCACCTGGCGAAAGCTGGCCGGGCGCAGCGCACGGCCCTTGATGGCGATGATGCTCTGGCTGCTCAGCGAGGAGCGCTCGCCGGTGATGCGACAGGTGCCGCCGAGGATGCGGAAAGCCTGTTCGCCGGTCGACCAGGCGACCATGTCGCGCGCATGGTAGGTGCAGGCCGCCTGCCAGCTGACCCAGCGGTGCGGGCGGCCGTTGACGTCGAGCGTGAGAATCCAGGGGTGGCGCACCGGGACCCGGGCGTCTCCATGCGAAGAAACGTCAACCGCTTGCATCGTCTGCATGTCCTCCTGGTCGTTGGGCCGTTGGCGCGTATGTCTGCTCATTTGATCGTTCCCGAGCGGCGCCGGTTCCGCGCCTCACATGTTTTGCCTGGCGTCGTAGTCGAGATCTTCCGCGTGAAAGGTGAAACGCTGATGTCGCCGGTCTTCGAAATAGCGGCGCAGGGCCAGGTCGACAGACCGAAAGGCGAGCGCGTTCCAGGGCAGGTCCTGCTCGTCGAACAGGGCCACCTCCAGTGATTCGTCGCCCGGCGAGAAACCGGGTTCGGCCAGGCGCGCCCGATAGAACAGGTGCACCTGGCTGATGTGGGGAATGCTGACCATGGCGAAGGCCTCGCCGACGGTGATGCGGGCGCAGGCTTCCTCGAGGGTCTCGCGCGCCGCCGCCTGGGCGGTCGTTTCGCGGTTTTCCATGAACCCGGCGGGCAGGGTCCACAGGCCATGGCGGGGCTCGATGGCCCGCTTGCACAGCAGGATCCGGTCACCGGATTCGACGATGGCGCCGACGACCATCTTGGGATTGGAGTAATGAATTTCGCCGCAGGTGTCGCACACGTGGCGCGGTAGCGAATCCCCCTCGGGGATGCGAAAGCTGACCGTCGCGCCGCATGCTGAGCAGAAATTCATGTATGTCTCCGGTTTGGACGATTCTATCAGGCGTTTGCCCGAGGCTGGACATCTTTGTGGTCGCGTGCTCTGGCCCGGTGGGCGGGCGGGGGATACATGACAAAGGGCTCAAGTTGGGCCGCGATCGAACCGATGAATAAGGCGATGAACATTGCCCGGGCCGTCGCCCGGGACAAATGCCGTATTCAACCCGATCCGCCATGTCGCCACCGATCAAGATCAGCCACTTCGAACAGCTCAAGGCCTCCGGCGATCTGCCTTCGCCGAAGGGGGCCGCGCTCGCGATCATCCGCCTGACGCGCAAGGAGGATCTGTCGCTGGCCGAGCTGGCGCGGGTGATCAAGACCGATCCGGCCTTCGTCGGGCGTCTGGTGAAGGCGGCCAACGGGGTGGCGATCTCGCCCGGGCGGCCGATCGCGTCGGTGCAGGAGGCCCTGATGGTGGTGGGGCTGCCGGCGGTGCGCAACATGGCGCTGGGGTTCTCGCTGCTGTCCAACTACCGCAGTGGCGGCTGCGAGCACTTCGACTACGAGCGCTACTGGTCCGGATCGCTGGTGATGGCCATCGTCTGCCAGGGGTTGGGGCGACGCCTGCGATGCGCTTCGCCCGACGAGATGTTCTGCCTCGGTCTGCTGGCGCGCATCGGTGAGCTGGCGCTGGCCACCCTGTTTCCCAGGGAATACAGCGAGGTGCTTGTCGAGGGGCGGGCCCGCGATGCCGACGAACTCATCGCCATGGAGCGCAAGGCCTTCGCGATGAACCACCGGGAGCTGACCGCGGCGATGCTGGCCGACTGGGGGCTGCCGGTGATCTACCAGGAGGTGGCCTATCATTTCGAGGCGCCGCTGGGGGCCGCCTTCGGCGAGGAGAGCCGCGAGGCGAAGATTCTCGACGCGCTGTGTCTGGCCCACGAGATTGCCCAGCTCTGTCTGGCCGATCCGGCCGCCCGACCCGCGCTCATGGAGCACCTGTCCCCGGTGGCCGATCGCACCGGGATGGCGCCGGAGGCGCTCGACACCTTCATCGAAGAGGTGACCCGTGAGTGGACCGAATGGGGCAAGGTGCTGCAGGTGGCGACCCAGCGCTTCGTCGAGCCGGTGCATGCCCAGGCCGGCGCCGCAGGCACGGCCAAAAGCACGCGTCCGGGGGAGGCGCCCCCGTGCGTGCCACCGGCCAGCGGCGTGTCGATGCGGGTCGTGGTGGTCGAACGCGATGCCAAGGTGCGCGCGACCCTGCGCGGCGTGCTCGAACGCGCCGGTCATCGGGTGTTCGAATCCGACGACGGGCGTCACGGCATGGAGCTGGCGCTCGAGGTGCAGCCGCAGATGATGCTCGTGGATGCGCACATGCCCGGGGTGGGCGGCATCGCCCTCACGCGGGCCCTGCGGCAGACGCGCATCGGGCGCTCGATCTACATCCTCCTGCTCACCTCCCGCGAGGACGACGAACGACTCATCGAGGCCTTCGAGAACGGTGTGGACGATTTCGTCACCAAACCGATCCGCAGTCGCGTGCTCGCCGCGCGCCTGCGGGCCGGACACCGGGTGATCCGCCTGCAGCAGGAAGTGGAGCGCGACCGCGAGGAGATCCGGCGCTTCGCTGCCGAACTGGCGGTGACCAACCGGCGCCTGCAGGAAGTGGCCCTCACGGATCAGCTGACCGGGTTTCGCAACCGCCGTTACGCCATCGACCGGATCGCCCAGGAGTGGTCGGCGTCCATGCGTTCGCGGCGGCCGCTCTCATGCATGGTCATCGACATCGACAACTTCAAGCAGATCAACGACACCTACGGCCATGACGTCGGCGATGCCGTCCTGCGCCAGGCCGCCAGCGCGATCAAGCTGGGGCTGCGCTCGCAGGACGTGGTGGCGCGCACCGGGGGTGATGAATTCCTCGTGCTGTGCCCGGATACCGACCTGCGCGCCGCCATGCACTGCGCCGAGCGCCTGCGCGAGGCCGTCCATGGCGCCCGGGTGTCGGTCAGCCGGCTGAACCTGCGCGTCACCATCAGCGTGGGGGTGGCCGAGCGCGACGCCTCCATGCCCGACGCCGATGCCATGATCAAGCGGGCCGACCAGGGGGCCTACGTGGCCAAGGCCCAGGGGCGCGACCAGGTGGCGACCGTGCAGCAACGCGTGGCCGGGGCGGCCGAAGCGGCGTCGGCGGTCGAGCCGACGGACGGTGGGGCCGTGCCTCAAGTTCCCCCGCGGGAAACCGCTAATTCGAAATAGCTAAACCGGATTCCGACACCGCTCGATGACCCAGACCGCCGCCACCACGACCGACGCGCCCATTCGCGCCCTCGTCGTGGATGATTCCGAAGACGATGCCTTCCTGCTCAAGGCCGAACTGGCCCAGCGTGGGGTGGCGATCGACTATCGGCGCGTCGACAGCGAGCTCGACATGGCCGCGGCGCTCGCTGCCGACGACTGGGATCTGGTGATCTCCGACCACAACATGCCGGGCTTCGACGCGCTGGCGGCCCTCGAAGTGCTCAAGCGCAGCGGCCGCGATCTGCCGTTCATCCTGCATTCCGGCCATATCAGCGACCAGCTCGCGATCTCCGCCATGTACGACGGCGTGCACGACGTGATCCCCAAGGGACAGTACGAGCGCATGGTGCCGGTCATTGAGCGTGAGCTGCGCGGTGCGGCGGCGCGCCGGGCGGTGCGCCAGGCGGACGACCGCATCCAGCAGCTGTCCTATTTCGACAAGCTGAGCAAGCTGCCCAACCAGAATCTGTTCTGCACCAAGGTGTCCGATTGGCTCGACGGTGCGTTGCAGCGCGGTCGCGCGGTGCGTGGTGCCTTGTTCGTGATCGACATCGATCGCTTCTTGCGGGTGAATGCCAGCTTCGGCTACGAGAGCGGCAACGACATCATCTGCCAGATCAGCGTCCGGCTGCTCGAGGTGCTGCAGTCGGATGTGGTGCTGGCGCGCCTGGGCGGGGACGAGTTCGGCGTGTTCGTGCCCGGCATCGGCGAGCGTGCCAGCGCCGAGGTGTTCGCCCGCTGGATCAGCAAGGTGTTCGAGGCGCCGTTCATGAAGGACGGCATCGAGCTGTTTCTGACGCCCAGCATCGGCATCGCCCTGGTCCCCGTCGACGGCACCCAGGTGTACGACCTGCTCATGAACGCGGAGACCGCCAGCGCCCAGGTCAAGCGGCGTGGCGGCAATGGATTCCGCTTCTACGATCGCACCATGAATGCCGCCTCGGCGGAGCGGGTGGCGCTGGAGGCCGATCTGCGCCACGCGGTGGAGCGCGACGAGCTGTTCCTCGAGTTCCAGCCGGTGCTCGAGGCGGCCAGCGGCCGGATCGTCAGCGCTGAGGCGCTGGTGCGCTGGAACCATCCGCGCCTCGGCCGGGTGCCGCCGGACCGCTTCATCGCCATCGCCGACGAGACCGGCCTGATCGTCGAGATCGGCGACTGGGTGCTCAACGAGGCGGCGCGCCGCTGCCACGCCTGGCACGAAGCCGGATTCACCGACATGAACGTGTCGGTCAACGTCTCCGCCATGCAGTTCGGCCAGCCGCGGCTGCTCGAATCGGTGCGTGACACGCTGGCGCGCACCGGACTGCGTCCCGGGTGCCTGATGCTGGAGATCACCGAGTCCTCCCTCATGCAGGATGCCGAGTCCACCGCCGGGATGCTCCGTGCCCTGCGCAACATGGGGGTGCGCATTTCGGTGGACGACTTCGGCACCGGTTACTCCTCGCTGTCCTACCTGAAGCGCTTTCCCATCGACGTCATCAAGATCGACAAGTCCTTCGTGCGCGACCTGTGCACCGACGAGGAGGACGCCGCCATCGTTCGCGCGATCATTGCGCTGGCGCACAGCATGCGCCGCTCGACCATTGCCGAAGGGGTCGAGACGGAGGCCCAGATCGAGCTGCTCAAGCGCGAGCGCTGCGAATACTTCCAGGGCTACTACTACGGTCGCCCGATGGCCTTCGCGCAGTTGCTCGAGCGCCTGGAAAGTCAGGACGCCCCCGTCGCCTGAGTCCTGCCCGGTGGCCCCGTGGCCGCTCTTCGACGTGCCGTGTAGGACAAATTCCTACACGAAAAGGTAAAAGGCTTGTTACAGGATCTTACAAGCCTGGCCGATACCGGCAATTTTTGCCTCCGAGCACAATGACCCCCACGATGAAGACAAGCGCGACAACGCGCGACGCCAGGAGGTCTCGATGAAAAGCATGGACATGCAGGAAGAAATCAGGGAACTGAATCTTGCCTATCTGATGCTCGCTCAACAGATGGTGCGCGAGGATCGGGAAGAGGCCATGTTCCGCCTCGGAATTTCCGCCGAGGTCGCCGAGCTCATCGAAGGTCTGTCCACCTCGCAGATCGCCCGCATGGCGGGGCAGCAGATGGTGCTGTGCCGCTTCCGCTTCGACGACGCCGCCCTGGTCGGCATGCTGACCGGCAAGGGGCGCGACGCCGCGACCTCCTCGCTGCACGCGGCGATCGTTGCCGCTGCACAGCCGGTCCAGAACCTGGCCTGACCGGACGGAGACGACACAATGCGTAACAAGAGCGTTCTTGCCGAAGCCGAAGACATCCAGCGTGCGGTCGAGATGATCCGTCTCGGCGCGCGCATGCAGATGCTCGAATCCGAAACCAAACTCAGCCGCGAACGCCTGCTCAAGCTGTACAAGGAAGTTCGTGGCGTCTCGCCCCCGAAGGGCATGCTGCCGTTCTCGACCGACTGGTTCATGACCTGGCAGCCCAACGTACATTCCTCCCTGTTCATGGCCTTCTTCCGCTTCATGAAGGACACCGCAGGGCTCGCCGACCTGGACGCGATCCTCAAGGGCTACCGCCTGTATCTGGATCACATCGAGGCGGAGGGACTCGAAGACGTGCTCAGCCTGACCCGCGCGTGGACGCTGGTGCGCTTCTTCGACGCCGATTTGTTGCAGCAGACCACTTGCACGTGTTGCGGTGGCCGTTATGTCGCGCATGCGTATGACCCGACGCATGAGTATGTGTGTGGGCTGTGCAACATGCCTTCGCGTGCCGGAAAGGGTCGCCGGTCGCGCAAGGTGGTATCTGATCGTAGTACTGCCATGGTCTGACCTCCTCCTTGCTCAGCAAGGGGTTCCAAGCCGCCGGGGTTTCCGGCGGTTTTTTTTTGCGCCATCGCCCGGGTCGGCGCTCCGCAGGCGCGGGTGCATGTCCGGCCCCGATCGGTCACCAGCCTTGATTGACGCGGTTTTCAGCCGTTCGGGGGCTCAAGTTTTGCGAGGCAGGGTCGATACCTGCACTGAAGGATATGTGGCGTGGCAAGCGCCACGCGTCAGGCTCTGTGCATCCCCCCCGGGGTCGATCAGAAGAACAAGGGTTGTTGCGATGTTTCTCATCATCGGATACGTCATCGTGCTCGCCGCCTCGCTCGGCACCTATGCCGTTCACGGTTCCCTCGCGGCGCTGTGGGTGCCCACCGAATACATCGCCATCGTGGGGCTGATGACCGGTGGCTTCGTGGCGGGCAACGGGGGCAAGGCCATCAAGTCCACCGTCGGTGCGCTGCCCACGGTGTTCAAGGGCTCGCGCTACAACAAGGCCTTCTACGTGGACGTGCTCTCGCTGATGTACGAACTGCTCTCCAAGGTGCGCAAGGAGGGCCTGATGTCGATCGAGGGCGACATCGAGAACGCCGAATCGAGCCCGATCTTCTCCAAGTACCCGAACTTCATGGGCGACCACCACGCGGTGGAGTTCCTCACCGACTACCTGCGCATGATGGTGGGTGGCAACCTCAACGCCTTCGAGATCGAGAATCTCATGGACATGGAGATCGAGACCCATCACCACGAGGCCCATGGCCCGGCGCATGTCATGTCCAAGGTGGCCGATTCGGTGCCCGCCTTCGGTATCGTGGTGGCGGTGATGGGGGTGGTGAACGTGATGGGCTCGGTCGGCGAGCCGCCGGCGGTGCTCGGCAAGATGATCGGCGGCGCGCTGGTGGGGACCTTCCTCGGTATTCTCGTCTCCTACGGTTTCGTGGCCCCGATCGCTGGCCAGCTCGAGCAGAAGGTGGACGAGGGCGGCAAGATCTACGAGTGCATGAAGGTGGTGCTGCTCGCCAGCATGAACGGATACGCGCCCCAGGTGGCGATCGAATTCGGTCGCAAGGTGCTGTTCTCCACCGACCGACCGTCCTTCACCGAGCTGGAGGAAGAAGTCAAGAGCCGCAAGGGCTGAGCGGCGTGCTTGAGTCGGCGCAATCATGAGTGACGATACCCAACAACCCATCGTCGTCAAGAAGATCAAGAAAGGTGGGGGCGGCGCGCACGGCGGCGCCTGGAAGATCGCCTACGCGGACTTCGTGACGGCCATGATGGCCTTCTTCCTGCTCATGTGGCTGCTTGGCTCCACGGCCAAGGGCGACATGGAGGGCATTGCCGAATTCTTCAAGAATCCGCTCAAGGTCAGCCTCAACGGGGGCGAGGGTTCGGGCGACAGCTCCAGCATCATCAAGGGCGGCGGCGAGGATCTGACGCGCTCGGTCGGGCAGGTCAAGCGTGGCGACGTGGAAGGGCACAAGACCATCAACCTCGATGCGGCCCGCGACCCGTCCGCCGTGTCCAAGGGCAAGGACGCTTACGAATTCGAGCAACGCGAACGCGCCCAGCTGATCGACCTCAAGGGCCAGATCGAAGCGCTGATCGAGGCCAGCTCGACCCTGCGTGCGCTGCGCAACCAGCTGATCATGGACATCACGCCGGAAGGCCTGCGCATCCAGATCGTCGACGAGAAGAACCGGCCCATGTTCGCCCAGTCGAGCGACCGGCTGCAGCCTTACACCCAGGAACTGCTGCGCGCCATCGGCAAGGCACTGAACAGCGTGGACAACCGCATCAGCATCTCCGGGCACACCGACGCGAGCCAGTATGCGGGCGGGGAGCGGGGCTTCTCGAACTGGGAGCTGTCCTCCAATCGGGCCAACGCGGCGCGGCGCGAACTGATCGCCGGTGGGCTCGAGGAGGGCAAGGTCATCCGCGTGGTGGGGCTGGCCGACATCATTCCGTTCAAACCCGACGATCCCTACGATCCGACCAACCGGCGCATCAGCATCATCGTGATGAACCGGAAGACCGAACAGGCGGTGCTGGGCACCAATCGCAAGGTGCAGGTGGGCGAGGGGCGCCCAATCGATTCATCTCGTTTGCGCACGCAACTCGAGGGTAGCCAGACGGCCGGGGACGGGGCGGTCGAGCAGCGCCCTCCTGCGCGTCCCGAGACGCCTCATGCGCCGTTGAAACCGCGTATCACGATGCCGTCGATGCGCTGACCGGCCGCGGCGCTTCGGGTGGGGAAACATCCTCTCCTCGTTAAAGTCCGCCGTCCGGAAGACGTTATTTTTCCCAGAACAATCCCGAATCATCCGAGCACATCGAGCCATGCCAAACAAACACCTGAAGAAGCTGATCGGCGGTTCCGTCTGGTCCGTGGCCGTCGCCATGGCATTCGCCCTGATTCCCGCTCTGGCCGGGCTCGGCTGGCTGGCGGCCCTGGTCGCGGCGCTCGGCTGGGCCGTGGCGCTCATGGTCGGCAACGAGGAAGCATCCGGGCTCGCCGCCCCGGCCGAGCGTAGCGGTGTTCAGAGCGCCAACGGGATGGACGCCGCCTTCGGTGGCTGCGTGCGCGAGTTCAACACCCAGTTCGAACTGGCGGAACGTGAATTCAACCGGGTGCTCGGGGTGCTGTCCAACGCGATCGACGAGCTCACCAGTAGTTTCCACGGCATGCACGCGTCGACCGGCCAACAGCGCAAGATCGCCATGTCGATCATGTCCATGGATGCGACCGACAGCGACGGCGAGGCGCTCCAGTTCAACGAATTCGTCACCCGTACCTCCGACACCATGCAGCGCATCGTCGACAGTGTGGTGACCAACAGCAAACTGGGTATGGAGCTGGTCGAGCTGACCGACGACATCGCCCGGCGGGCGCACGAGGTGGAGAGCATCCTCGACGAGATCGGCGGCATCGCCAAGCAGACCAACCTGCTCGCCCTCAACGCGGCGATCGAGGCGGCCCGTGCCGGCGAGGCGGGGCGCGGGTTCGCTGTGGTGGCCGACGAGGTGCGCGACCTGTCGTCCCGCACCGCCCAGTTCAGCGAGCAGATCTCGCAGACCATGAGCACCATGCTGGCGTCGGTCAAGCAGACCGAGACGGCCATCGAACGTATGGCCTCACAGGACATGAACTTCGCGCTCGAGAGCAAGAGCCAGGTGGAAGTCATGCTGTCCGCGATCGAGCGCATGAACGATGAGCGCACCGAGGCGATCGGGCAGCTGTCGGTCCATGCCGGCTCGGTGGACGCCGAAGTCGGACGGGCGATCACCGCGCTGCAGTTCCAGGACATGGTCTCGCAGATGATCGGCCATGTGGGCCAGCGCCTGACGCGCATGCGTGACGCGATCCACGAGGTCGGCGGCGTGGCCCAGGAAGCGGCCCGTGCCTGCGACGATGAAACCTTCGATCGACTCTCCGCCCGCTTGTCCGGCGTGGTGCGCATGCTGGACGAGTTGGCCGAATTCAGTGAAACCCATCCGGTGAAGAAGGCCGATAGCGTCCAGAGCGGCGATATCGAGTTGTTCTGATGCCGGCGTAACGCAAGACAGGAAGATCAAGATGGCCAAGACAGTTCTCGCAGTCGATGACTCCGCCTCCATCCGCCAGATGGTGTCCTTTACGCTCAAGAGCGCAGGCTATGAGGTGGTCGAGGCGGCCGACGGGCAGGAAGGGCTCGACAAGGCCAAGACCCGCGCCTTCAACCTGGTGCTCACCGACCAGAACATGCCGCGCATGGACGGCCTGACGCTGATCAAGTCGTTGCGCGGCATGGCCAACTACCGCAGCGTGCCCATCCTCATGCTGACCACCGAATCGTCCGATGCGATGAAGTCGCAGGGGCGCGCCGCCGGCGCCACCGGCTGGCTGGTCAAGCCCTTCGATCCGAACAAGCTGATCGAAGTGGTCAAGAAGGTCATCGGCTGAGCCCATGACAGACAACCGGCGCGGGAGCAGAGCATGACCATCGACATGAGCCAGTTCTATCAGGTCTTCTTCGAGGAGACCGCGGAGCATCTGCGCGACATGGAATCGCTCCTCGTGGCGGTGGACATCGATGCACCCGATCCGGAAGACCTGAACGCCATTTTCCGGGCGGCGCATTCCATCAAGGGGTCCAGCGGCACCTTCGGCTTTCACGACATGGCGGACGTGACCCATGTGACCGAAACCCTGCTCGACATGGTGCGCAAGGGCTCGATGAGGTTGTCCTCCGACATCGTCGACGCCTGCCTGTCGGCCGGAGACGTGCTGCAGAATCTGCTCGCCGCCCATCGCGGCGAGGCGACCGCCGACACCGACGCCGCCGATGCCATCCGTACCCGGCTCGAAGCCCTGTGCAACGGCGAGGCGCCGTCCGCCAGCGATCCGGCGCCCCCGTCGGCGCTTGACATCCGCTTCGTACTCGACGAACGGGCCCGGGGCGATCGCAGCCTCATCGAGGCCATGATGGACGAGTTGCGTGCCCACGGCGCCTTGACGGTGACCGAGCCCGACGATGTGGATGGCCCGTGGCGTCTGCGCCTCGAGACCGATGCCGATCCGGCCGACGTGGCCGGCATCATCGGCTTCGTGGCCGCGGCGGACTCGCTCGACGTGGAGCTGCTGCAGGAGGCGGTGTCGCCGGCCGATGCGGCGGGCGACGACGATTTCGGCTTTTTCGACGACCCGGGCGAGAGCGCAACAACCCCGGCGGACGACGCCGATGACGACGGTTTCGGATTTTTCGATGATCTGCCCGCGGTCGCGGCCACCGGCACGGCGGATGAGGACGACGGCTTCGGTCTGTTCGACGCCGACACACCCGTCGAGGCCGCCGATCCGCAGACGGCGGCGCAGGACGACGACGGTTTCGGCTTCTTCGATGCGCCGGTGGTGCCCGAGGCGGCCGGCGAGGCAGCCGGGCAGGAGGCCGATTTCGGCTTTTTCGCACCGGTCCCGGCGGGCCCTGAAGGCGCTGCCGCGCCGGCCGCGGTCAAACCGGCCGAGTCGGCCCCGCAGCGCGGCGCCGCGCCGGCACGCGCCAGTGGCAAACCGGCCGGCGACAGCTCGATCCGGGTCAGCGTCGAGAAGGTGGACCAGATGATCAACCTGGTCGGCGAACTGGTGATCACCCAGGCCATGCTGCAGCAGTCGGCCAGCGACATCGATCCGGTGCTCTACGAGCGCCTCATGTCCGGGCTGGGGCAGTTGGAGCGCAATACCCGCGATCTGCAGGAGTCGGTCATGTCCATCCGCATGATGCCGATTTCCATGGTGTTCTCCCGCTTCCCGCGGGTGGTGCGGGACGTGTCGCGCAAGCTCGGCAAGAAGGTCGAGCTGAAGGTCAGCGGCGAGAGCACCGAACTGGACAAGGGCCTGATCGAACGGATTGCCGATCCGCTCACGCATCTGGTCCGCAACAGTCTCGACCACGGCATCGAGAACCCCGAACGCCGACGCGACGCGGGCAAGGTCGAGACCGGCACGATCACCCTCAATGCCTCCCACCAAGGCGGTTACATCATCATCGAAGTCGGCGACGACGGCGCCGGCCTGAACCGCGACAAGATCCTCGCCAAGGCGCGCGAGCGCGGGCTGCATGTGTCCGAGGGGATGAGCGACGCGGAGGTCTGGCAACTGATCTTCGAACCCGGCTTCTCCACTGCCGACCAGGTGACCGACGTGTCCGGCCGCGGTGTGGGCATGGATGTGGTCAAGCGCAACATCGCCCAGATGGGCGGGACGGTCGACATCGAATCGATGACCGGGATCGGCACCCGCATCTCGGTGCGCCTGCCGCTCACCCTGGCGATTCTCGACGGCATGTCGATCGACGTGGGGGGCGAAACCTATGTGCTTCCGCTCAATTACATCGTCGAATCGCTTCAGCCGGAGAGCTCGCAGATCCGGCCTTTGGCGAAGCTCGGTCACGTGATCCAGGTACGTGGCGAGTACCTGCCGGTGATTCGTATGCACGAGGTTCTGGGGTGTCAGAACGCGCCAGCCGAGCTGACCCATGGCTTGATGATCGTCGTCGAGGCCAATGGCGCCAAGGCCGCGCTGTTCGTCGATGCCCTGCTGGCGCAGCATCAGGTCGTGATCAAGAGCCTGGATGCGAACTTCCGCCGAGTGCAGGGCATCTCCGGCGCCACGATCATGGGCGATGGCCGTGTGGCACTCATCATCGACGTGGCCGGCGTGATCGCCCTGTCGCAGAGTGCAGTGCCGTTGGCGGCCTGAAAATCAATAACAATATTAAAAATATCAAGAGTTGATGTGGCTGGCCGATACCACTGCCGGACACGAACAGAAGGAGCGTGCAAATGTTGCAGCAACTGAACGCGGCGAGCGCGATGGCCCGAGTTGAGGGCGTGGACGAGGGCGCGGTGGCCCAGGAGTTCCTGACCTTCACCCTGGGAGAGGAGGAGTACGCGATCGACATCCTCCGGGTGCAGGAGATTCGTGGCTACGACGCGGTGACCCGAATTGCCAACACGCCGTCCTTCATCAAGGGGGTCATCAACCTGCGTGGCACCATCGTGCCCATCCTCGATCTGCGCATCAAGTTCAGTCTCGGTGACGTGACCTACAACGAATTCACCGTGGTGATCATCCTCAGCGTGGGCGAGCGGGTCGTGGGCGTCGTGGTCGACAGCGTCTCCGACGTGATCACGCTCGACGCCGAACAGATCAAGCCGGCGCCGCAATTCAGTTCAGCCATGGATAGCGGCCACATTCGCGGCATCGGCACCATGGACGAACGCATGCTGATCCTCATCGATATCGAGCGTCTGCTGCTCAGTCCCGAGCTTGGCCTGACCGACCGGGCCGTTCAGTAATCGCGATCGGGGCAACCACATTCGCCGTCCCGTCGTGACGGTTCGTTCAGGGACAAGAAAAAGGAAACCAAAGTGAGCGAAGTGAAAGACACGTCGACGCCCCATCGTTCCACCGAGGCGGAAGCAAGCGTTGAACCGGCCTTTCTCGCGGCGCTGGTGGAGCTGGTCTCGTGCGCGGTGATGGTACTCGACCGGAACCATGGAATCCGTTACCTGAATCCGGCCGCCGTGGAGTTCTTTGGTGACAACGCGGCGGCGTTTCAGACCGTCTGGGCGGGTTTCGATCCTGCCACGGCCATCGGTGAACGTGTGGATCTGTCTGCGCTGAACCTGCCGGACGCGACGGTGCAGGGGCCGGTGGTCACGGATGTCCAGCTGGGTACCAAGACGTTCTCGGTACGGCGTCATGTGCGCACCGATGCCCAAGGCGGAGCCGACGACATCGTCCTCCAGTGGGCCGATGTCACCACCGCCCGACTCGACCAGGGCAAGTTCGACGCCATCGACCGTGCGCGCGCCATTCTCGAATTCGATCCCGAGGGCAAGATCCTCGAGGCGAACGAAAATCTCCTGACCATCCTGGGCTACCGGCGCAATGAGCTCATCGGGCGCCACCACCGCGTGCTGGTGGATCCCGCTTATGCCGAAACGGCCGAGTACGCGGCGTTCTGGGCGCAGCTGGGTCGGGGCGAACTGGCCGTGGGGCAATACAAGCGGATCGCCAAGAACGGGGACGAGGTCTGGTTCCAGTCGAACTACAACCCGATCATCGACGCGACGGGCCGTGTGATTCGCGTGGTCACGTACGCGACCGATGTGACCCGCCAGCGGCTCGAAAACGCGTCGAACGAAGGGCAGATCAAGGCGATCAACAAGGCTCAGGCGGTGATCGAATTCGCGCTCGACGGCACCATTCTTTCGGCCAACGACAATTTTCTCGACGTCATGGGCTACCGGCGCGACGAGGTGGTGGGCAAGAACCACCGCATGTTCGTGACGGCGGAGTACGGCCAGAGCGCCGAGTACCGTCAGTTCTGGGACAAGCTCGCTCGCGGTGAATACGACGCGGGCCAGTACATGCGCCTGTCGAAACAGGGCAGGGAAGTGTGGATCCAGGCCAGCTACAACCCCATTCTGGACATGAACGGAACGCCGTTCAAAGTCGTCAAGTACGCGACCGACGTGACCGCCCAGGTGCGTGCTTCGCATGCCATGGAAGAGGCCGTCGCCCAGACCCAGGCGGTGGTCGCCGCCGCCCGTGAGGGCGACCTCACGCAGCGGATTGCGCTGGAGGGCAAGGACGGCAACATCGAGGCGTTGTGCGCCGGGGTCAATTCGCTGGTCGACGCCATGGCCGACGTGGTCGCGCGGGTGAAAGAGGCCACCACCGCCATCAACGGGGCGTCGCAGGAAATCGCCCAGGGCAACGCGGATCTGTCGCGCCGGACCGAAAACCAGGCCTCCAGTCTCGAGGAGACCGCCAGTTCGATGGAAGAGCTGACGTCGACGGTGCGCCAGAATTCGGACAATGCGACCCAGGCGAACCACCTGGCCGTGGGTGCGTCCGACGTGGCCGGCAAGGGCGGGCAGGTGGTGAGCGAGGTCGTCAGGACGATGGCCGAGATATCCACCGCTTCCAGGAAGATCGCCGACATCATCGGCGTGATCGACGGCATTGCCTTCCAGACCAATATTCTGGCCCTGAACGCGGCGGTCGAGGCAGCGCGGGCCGGCGAGCAGGGCCGCGGCTTCGCCGTGGTGGCCGCCGAGGTGCGCAACCTGGCCCAGCGCAGTGCCGGTGCCGCCAAGGAGATCAAGGGCCTGATCTCCGACTCGGTGGACAAGGTCAATTCCGGGTCGGAACTGGTCAACAAGGCGGGTGAGACCATGAAGGAAGTGGTCGAATCGGTGCGTAAGGTCACCGAGATCATGGCCGAAATCGCCAATGCGTCGATCGAGCAGGCCAGCGGTATCGAGCAGGTCAACAACGCGATCACGCAGATGGACGAAGTGACCCAGCAGAACGCGGCGCTGGTGGAGCAGGCGGCAGCGGCGGCCGAGAGTCTCCAGGACCAGGCCGACGGGCTGTCCCGGACCGTCGCGATGTTCCATCTGGGCGAAGAGGAGGTCGGCGCTGTCGCGGCCGCGCCGCGCCAGCGTGCCGTGACGCCGACGAAGGTGTCTCGCCTGCCGCTGCGCGGCACGGCGCGAAGCACGCCCGTGACCAAGGTCAAGCGTGCGATCGGCGGGCTCGACGACGAGTGGGACGAGTTTTGACCGGATGGGCCGGTGGTCGCCGAGCAGGCCTCATGTGCCGGCGGGATGGATGAATGTCGACGGATGCGCCGATGAGCGAGGCGCGTCGGGATGTGCAGCGAGGGAATGAACCATGAATGAGCGCGATACCAGGGCGGACACGGGCAAGGCGCCCAGCGCCGAATTGGCCTTCTACAAGGCCCTGGCCGACAACGTGACCAACGCCATCATGACGGTCGATCGTGATCTGGTGATCACCTATGTCAATCAGGCCACCACGAATCTGTTCCGTGCGCGGATCGACATGTTCCGATCCGTGTGGCCGGACTTCGATCCGGAGCGCATGCTCGGGGAGTGCATCGACAAATTCCATGAAAGGCCGGAGCACCAGCGGCGCTTGCTGTCCGATCCGTCGCGCCTGCCCTACGAGACCGACATTTCCGTCGGCGACATGAAGATTTCCCTCAACGTGACCGCCATGTTCGATGCACAGGGCGACTACGTCGGCAACATGCTGCAATGGGCGGATGTGACCGAAATGCGCGTCAACGCCGGTCAACTCGCGGCCATCGACCGGGCCCAGGCGGTGATCGAGTTCAAGCTCGACGGTACGATCGTCGGCGCCAACAGCAACTTCCTCGAGGCCATGGGTTACACCCTCGAGGAGATTCGCGGCCGGCATCACAGCATTTTCGTAGACCCGGAGGACGTGGCTTCGCCGGCCTATCGCGCCTTCTGGGAGAAACTGGGGCGTGGCGAGTTCGACGCCGGACGATACAAGCGCATCGGCAAGGGCGGCCGCGAAGTCTGGATCCAGGCCAGCTACAACCCGATTTTCGACCAGAACGGTCGTGTCTTCCAGGTCGTCAAGTACGCCACCGACGTCACCGAGCAGGTGCGCGAGGCGCGCGCCATGGAGGAGGCGGTGGCGCAGACGCAGGAAGTCGTGGCAGCGGCCCAGGAAGGCGATCTGACCCGGCGCATTCCGCTTGAAGGCAAGCACGGTTCGATCGAGACGTTGTGCTCCGGCGTCAACGCGTTGGTCGACAGCATGGCCGATGTGGTGGCGCGGGTGAAGGAGGCGACCGGCGCCATCAACACTGCCTCGCACGAGATCGCCCAGGGCAACGCCGACCTGTCGGGGCGGACCGAGAACCAGGCGTCCAGTCTGGAGGAGACCGCCAGTTCCATGGAGGAGCTGACCTCGACGGTGCGTCAGAACACGGACAATGCCAAGCAGGCGAACCAGCTGGCCGCGGGCGCTTCCGACGTGGCCTCCAAGGGTGGCGACGTGGTGCGGGAGGTGGTCTCGACCATGAGCGAGATTTCGCAGGCTTCGAACAAGATTGCCGACATCATCGGCGTGATCGACGGCATCGCCTTCCAGACCAACATCCTCGCCCTGAACGCGGCCGTCGAGGCGGCGCGTGCCGGCGAGCAGGGGCGCGGCTTCGCGGTGGTGGCCGCCGAAGTGCGCAACCTGGCGCAGCGCAGCGCCTCCGCAGCCAAGGAAATCAAGACCCTGATCTCCGATTCGGTGGATAAGGTCAGTTCCGGTTCGGCACTGGTCAACAAGGCCGGGCAGACCATGGAGCAGGTGGTCGACTCGGTGCGCAAGGTCACCGAGATCATGGCCGAGATCGCCAACGCCTCGGTCGAGCAGGCCAGTGGCATCGAGCAGGTCAATATTGCGATCACCCAGATGGACGAGGTGACCCAGCAGAACGCGGCACTGGTGGAGGAAGCCGCCGCCGCAGCCGAAAGTCTGCAGGACCAGGCCTCGGCGCTGGCGCAGACGGTGGCCATGTTCCGCCTCGGCGACGAGGACTTCGACGCCGTCGAGGCGCCGCCGCCCCCGCGTGCCAAGACGCCGGCGAAAGTGTCCCGGCTGCCTGCCCGGGGGGCCGCACGCACGGAACGCAGTACGCCGCTGCCGAAGGTCAAGGGCTCGGCCAGTCCGGTGACCGACGAGTGGGAGGAGTTCTGATCGTGAGCGCCCCCGTGCGTGATCGAAGCACCAAGGCCGTGGATGCGCCTCGCGCCCCGGCGGCTGCCGGCGCCGGCGATCGGGAGTTCCACTTCACCGCCGACGATTTCGAGAAGATCCGGCAGCTCATCTACAAGCACGCCGGGATCTCGCTCTCGCCGGCCAAGCAGGACATGGTCTACAGCCGGCTCGCGCGCCGCCTGCGCGCCTGTGGCGAGCGGACCTTCGCCGGCTACCTGAGGCGGCTCGATCAGGATCACGACGAGTGGGAAACCTTCACCAACTCGCTGACCACGAACCTGACCTCCTTCTTTCGCGAATCGCACCACTTCGACCTGCTCGCCGACAAACTGCGCGCAATGAAAGGGCTGTCGCGCCCGATCAAGATCTGGTGCGCCGCCGCCTCCACCGGGGAAGAACCGTATTCGCTGGCGATGACCGCATGCGAAGCGTTCAACACCCTGCGCCCGCCGGTGCAGATCCTTGCCAGCGATATCGACACCCAGGTGCTCGCCCAGGCCGAGGCCGGCGTGTTTCGTGCCGACCGGGTCGACCGGCTCGACCCGGAGCGCCTGCGCAAGTACTTTCTCAAAGGCGCCGGCACCCAGTCCGGCCAGGTGCGGATTCGTCCCGAGCTGCAGGAGATCGTGCGCTTCCGCCGCATCAACTTGCTCGATACGAGCTATCCCATCCAGGGGCCGCTGGATTTCATCTTCTGCCGCAACGTGATGATCTACTTCGACAAGCCCACCCAGTACGCGGTGCTCAAGCGCTTCGTGCCGCTGCTGCGCAAGGAGGGGCTCATGTTTGCCGGCCATTCGGAAAGCTTCCTGCATGCGTCGGACCTGTTCCGCTCGCTGGGACGCACGGTCTACGAGCGCAGCGATGCCGGTGCGTAACGACCCCGCCTTTGCGGAACATCTGGCGACCAACCAGTATTTCGACCGGACCTTCGAATGCGAGGCGGTCAAGGTGCTGCCGGGCGAGTACTATGTGACCGGTCAGGAGATGGTGCTGGTCACCGTGCTCGGCTCATGCGTGTCGGCCTGCATCCGCGACCGCCGTCTGGGCATCGGGGGCATGAACCACTTCATGCTGCCGAAGACCGACCGTGCATCCGAGGCCTTGTCCCCGTCGGCCCGATATGGTGCCTATGCCATGGAGGTGTTGATCAACCACCTGCTCAAGATGGGCGCGCGGCGCGACGACCTGGAAGCCAAGATCTTCGGGGGCGGACGGGTCATGGCGTCACTGGCCGGCAGCGATGTGGGACAGCGCAACGTGGACTTCGTGCGCGAGTACCTGGCCAAGGAGCGCATTCCCGTCCTTGCGGAGGATCTGCTCGATGTCTATCCGCGCAAGGTGTACTACTTCCCGCTCGAAGGGCGGGTGATGCTCAAGAAGATGATGCGTACCCGCAACGACACCGTGCTCGAGCGCGAACGCGAATACGCCGACCGGCTCTCGGCTGCGCCGGTGTCCGGCGACGTCGAACTGTTTGGATGAATCCGGGCTCATGACCATCAAGGTGCTCATCTGTGACGATTCTGCATTGATCCGCGCCATGCTCAAGGCGGTGGTGGACAGTCAGCCGGACATGACCGTGGTCGGGCTGGCGCCCGATCCGCTCGTCGCCCGCGACATGATCAAGGCAACCAATCCGGACGTGATGACGCTCGATATCGAGATGCCCAAGATGGATGGGCTCGATTTTCTCGAGCGGGTCATGCGCCTGCGGCCCATGCCGGTGGTCATGGTGTCGACGCTGACCGCGCTGGGGTCCGAGGCCACCATCCGCGCGCTGGAACTGGGCGCCGTCGACTTCGTCGCCAAGCCGCGCGCGTCGAACACCGCCGCGTTCGAAGCCTCGGCCAAGGAGATCTGCGACAAGATCCGTACCGCCTGCCGGGCCCGGATCGGGCGTTCGAATCCGTCGACGCCTGCCTCGGGCGACACCCTGGGGGCGCTTCCGCCGCAGGTCGTCGCCAGTCGCCTCATCTGCCTGGGCGCGTCCACGGGCGGCACCGAGGCCATCCGCCAGGTGCTCACCCGGTTGCCGGCGCAGTGTCCACCGGTGCTCATGGTGCAGCACATGCCGGAGATGTTCACCGGCTCCTTCGCCAAGCGCCTCGACAGCCTGTGTGCGCTGAGCGTGAAGGAGGCCGAACATGGCGAGCCGGTGCTGCCCGGTCATGCCTATCTGGCCCCCGGGCATTCCCATTTGCTGCTGGCGAAGCGGGGCGGCCGCTACGTGTGCGAACTGTCCGGCGCCGAGCCGGTCAATCGCCACCGGCCCTCGGTGGATGTCCTGTTCCACAGTGCCGCCCGCCTGGCCGGGCGGGCCGCGGTGGGGGCGTTGCTCACCGGCATGGGCAAGGATGGCGCGCAGGGCATGCTCGCCATGCGTGAGGCTGGTAGCTGGACAGTGGCGCAGGACGAAGCGTCCTGCGTCGTGTATGGGATGCCGCGTGAAGCGGCACGGATCGGGGCAGCGCAGGAAGTGGCGCCGCTCGACGAGATTGCGAGCCGTCTCGTCAATGCGCTGGCGCACGGGGGCGCGCTGCGCGCCTCGGGCCAGCGGTGACATTAACTGAACAGGAGGGAACAGACATGGATGTGACGGTAACCAAGGGGCAGGAAGGCACGGTGCTCAAGCTGGGCGGACGCTTCGATTTCAATGCCCACCGCGAATTCCGCGACGGCGTGGACAGCGTGCTGCAGAAGGAAGGACGGGTCGACGTGGACCTGGCCGAGGTGGCGTATCTGGACAGCTCGGCGCTGGGGATGTTGCTGATGCTGCGCGACAAGGCCAAGAGTGCCGGCCGTGAGGTGCGCCTGGTCAATGCGCGTGGCAGCGTGCGTCAGGTGCTTGAAATCGCCAATTTCAGCAAGCTGTTCGCCATCGCCTGAACCGGGCGGCGCAGGCCGCTTGCCGGATGCGATCGAGGCCGTCGCTTCTCATCGGAGCGACGGCCTTCGTCGTCTTTGCGCCGTCGTCGATGCTGCGGCGCATCTAACTTTCGTCGTGTCATGCCACGGTAACGAACCGCTAAAGAAAACGGCCCCCGTTCCGTAATCCGGCTTACTGGTGCATGGAAAGCTATTACAAATTCGCACCTCGTTTGCTGAATCGGTGGAGGATTCGAAGATGGGTATGACTCTGGTGTGGGCACTGGTGTGTGCCGCGGTCGCTGCATTGGGGGTGGCTGTCGCCGCCATCGGTGGAGCCGGCCTCTCGGTGACCCTTGTCGTCGGGCATGTCATCGTCGGCGCGATCGTCGCTGGCGTCCTGGCGGCATTGTTCAACTCACGTGTGACCCAACCGCTGCAGTCGCTCAGCGATGCGTTCGTGCGGATGTACAAGCAGGGCGACCTGTCGCACCGCGTCGAGCTGGGTACGGGCCCGGTGGGGCGTTGTGGCGACCGCTTCAACGATCTCGTCGAGAGCTTCCAGGGCATCATCGGCAAGGTGATCTACGACGCCAACCGGGTCGCCGAGTCGGCCGATCAGATGTCCTCGCAGGCCGACATGGTCGCCGAGGGCTCGCAGACCCAGCGCAGCGCCTCGGAGAGCATGGCGCGCGCAATAGAAGAGATGACCGCCGGCGTCAACGCCGTGGCCGACCACGCCAGCCAGACCGCACGCAACGCCCAGCAGGCGCGCGAGCTGTCCATGGAAGGCGGCGAGATCGTCATCCGGGCCTCCGAGGAGATCGAGCGCATCGCCCGCTCGGTGGAACAGTCCGCCCAGGTCATCGGCGCCCTCGGCGAGCGCTCCGAGGCCATCAGCGGCATCGTCAAGGTGATCCGCGAGATTGCCGACCAGACCAACCTGCTGGCGCTCAACGCCGCCATCGAGGCGGCCCGCGCCGGCGAACAGGGGCGTGGTTTCGCCGTGGTGGCCGACGAGGTGCGCAAGCTGGCCGAGCGGACCTCGACCGCCACCACCGAGATCAGCACCATGATCGAAGCGATCCAGGAGGAGACCCGCACTGCGATCGGTTCGATCCGTGCCGGCTCCGACCAGGCGCGCTCCGGTGCCGAACTGGCCCGTCAGGCGGCCGGCGCGCTCGAGAAGATCAACCAGGGGGCGACCGAGACGATGGAGAAGATCGACGCCATCGCCACCTCCATCAACCAGCAAAGCCGCGAGGCCGACGGCGTGGTCGCCAACGTGCGCGAGATCATCCACATGGTCGAGCGCAACACCGAGGGCGCGTCGAGCACCCAGGCCGAGGCGCGCCGTCTCGAGTCCCTGGCCGCCAACCTCCACGAGATCAGCAATGTGTTCCGCCTGGGGGCCGCGGGTGAAGCGGCGATGCAGGCCCACGGACGCATGCCGACCGTCGCCACCCGAGGCGCCCAGCGCATCGGCGAGGCACTGGAGAAGGCCATCGCCAGCGGCCGCATCGACGAAGCCGCCCTGTTCGATCACAACTACCAGCCGATCCCCAACACCAAGCCGCAGAAATACTCCACGCGCTTCGACAAGCTGACCGACGAGCTCTTCCCGGTCATCCAGGAGGCGTTGCTCAAGGAGGATCCGGGCATCGTTTATGCGATCGGCTGCGACACCCGGGGCTACGTCCCGACGCACAACAGCGCCTTCTGCCAGCCGCTGACCGGCGACTATGACAAGGACTTCGTCGGCAACCGCAGCAAGCGGATCTTCGACGACCCGGTCGGCAAGCAGTGCGGCGCGCACGAACTGGAGTTCCTGATTCAGACCTACCGCCGCGACACCGGCGAGATCATGCACGACGTCTCGTCCCCGGTGTATGTGAAAGGCCGCCACTGGGGCGGACTGCGGGTTGGCTATCGCGCCTAAAGGATGAACGGAGCCCTGCCGTAGACAGCCTTGATTGCGGAGCTGAGCGTGCCCATCGAAGCGGGCGCGCCCTCGGAGAAAATACATGTCGGACTTGCTGAAAAACATTGATGCCCGGACCCGCCTGGCGGGGACCAACAAGCTGGAGATCCTGCTGTTCTCGCTCGGTTCGGATTCACGGACCGGCCGGCGGGAGACCTTTGGCATCAACGTGTTCAAGGTGCGCGAGGTGATGCGCACGCCGCCGATCACCGCGGCGCCGGAGATGCCGTCCGCGGTCGAGGGCATGGTCAGTCTGCGCGGCGCCCTGGTGCCGGTGGTGGATCTGGCCAAATACACCGGCATCGGCACCGACACCAAGCGCGAGATCATGATCGTGACCGAATACAACGGTCACACCCAGGGATTCCTGGTCGAGGCGGTCGACACCATCCTGCGCCTGGACTGGTCGCAGATGCGCGTGCCGCCGGAGATGCTGGTGGCCAAGATGGGCGGCCTCGTCACCGCGGTCACCGAACTGAAGAACAACGAGCTGGTGATGATGCTCGACGTGGAGAAGGTGCTCTCCGAGACCTCCGGCTACGACGACGAATACCTGTTCAAGGGCATCGTTCCGCTCGAACAGCCGGATGTGACCGTGCTGTACGCCGACGATTCCTCGGTGGCGCGCAACCAGATCCAGCGCACGCTCGACGCGCTCGGCGCCCGGGGTATCGGCGCGGTCAACGGGCGCATGGCCTGGGAAGAGCTGCTCAAGATGGCCAGCGTGGCCGAATCGACCGGCCGCAAGGTCAAGGAACTGGTGCGCGTCATTCTCACCGACATCGAGATGCCGGAGATGGATGGCTACATCCTGACCAAGCGGATCAAGTCCGATCCGCGTTTCGAAGGCATTCCGGTCCTGATGCATTCGTCCCTGTCGAGCATGTCCAACCAGCAGCTGGGCCTGTCAGTGGGGGTCGATGAGTATGTGCCGAAATTCGAACCCCAGCGCCTGTCCACCACGCTGCGTCGACTGCTCGCGTCCGGCGAGGACGCGGCGGCCGCCTGAACCAGGAAGGAATTCCGAACATGAGTGATCTGGCTACCAAGAAGATGCACGCCGCGCTCGAGGAGGCGGAGAAGAACCTGCTCGACGACGTCGACGCCCGGACCAAGCTGGCCGGCTCGAACCGCATGGAGATCCTGCTGTTCTCCCTGGGCACCGGCGAGACCTTCGGCATCAACGTCTTCAAGGTGCGTGAAGTCTCCAAGACCCCGTTCATCACCAAGGCGCCGAACATGCCCAACGGGGTGGAAGGGCTCATCTCCCTGCGCGGCAACGTCATCCCGGTGCTCGAACTGGCCAAGGTGCTCGGTCTGGCCAAGCCCGGCGCGGAGCTCGGCCAGTCGATGATGGTGACCGAATACAGCAAACGCACCCTGGGCTTTCTGGTCGATGAGGTCGATCGCATCATCCGGGTCGAATGGGACAAGGTGCGCACCCCGGAGAACGTCTCTCCCGGCGTGCACAGTTACATCACCGCGATCACCGAACTGGGCGACGGCACGCTGGTGTCCATCCTCGACGTCGAGACGATCCTGGCCAACACCTTCGGCGAGGCCGTCATCGGCAACATTTCGCCGCTCAACACCGAGCACGACGTCAATGTCTTCTTCGTCGATGACTCCGCGGTGGCGCGCAAGAAGATCGCCGAGGTGCTCGACAAGCTGAACGTGCGCCACAAGCACGCGCAGAACGGACTCGAGGCCTGGACCCGGCTCGAGGGCATGGCCAAGCATGCGCAGGCCTGCGAACGACCGCTCAAGGACGAGGTCGACCTCATCCTTGTCGATGCCGAAATGCCGGAGATGGATGGCTACGTGCTGACGCGCAACATCAAGGACGACGCCCGCTTCGAGGGCATCCCCGTGGTCATGCACTCGTCCCTGTCGTCCGAAGCCAACCGGGCCATGGGCAAGCGCGTCGGCGTCGATGCCTACGTGGCCAAGTTCGATGCGGACAACCTGGCGGACACCTTGCGTCCGCTCTTGCTGCGAAACCGGTGAGCGGTATCGGGCGTAACGAATTACACCGGAGAAAACTATGGCAGATCCCAACATGAAATTTCTCGTTGTCGATGACTTTTCCACCATGCGGCGGATCGTGCGCAACCTCCTCAAGGAGCTGGGGTTCACGAATGTCGACGAGGCCGAGGACGGCGTCGTGGCGCTGCAGAAACTGGGCAGCGGCGGCTTCGACTTCGTCGTGACCGACTGGAACATGCCCAACATGGACGGCCTGACCCTGCTGCAGACGATCCGCAAGACCCCGCAGTTCAAGGATCTGCCGGTGCTCATGATCACCGCCGAGGCCAAGAAGGAAAACATCATCGCGGCGGCCCAGGCCGGCGCCAGTGGCTACATCGTCAAGCCCTTCACTGCGGCGACGCTGTCCGAGAAACTGGAAAAGATCTTCGAGAAAATGGGAAAGCAGGCGGCCGCCTGAACGCCATGAACTGAAGGGAGGCCGACCATGACCAAACGCACGAAATTCGACGAAACCGGAGACTCGGACGATCTGCAGGCCCTGTTCGACAGCATCGCCGGTACCCCGGCGGAGAAGCCGAAACTGGAGGTCGTCGACGCCAAGCCGACAGCCGGTGGCGACTCCGACGAGCTGCAATCGCTCTTCGATTCGGTCGCGAGCGAGTTCGAGACCGCAGGCGCCGTCGCCGAGGCGCCAGCTGACGATGTGGCCGTGACCGAGCCGGCCCTCGCATCGGCGAGCGCGCCGATCCCAGACGCCATGGCCGAGCACAGCTGTGACGTCGTCTATCAGAAAATCGGACAGATGACGCGAAAAGTACACAATGCGCTCTCCGAACTGGGTTTCGACCAGGCGCTCCAGGACGCGGCCGAAGTCATGCCGGATGCCCGTCAGCGCCTGACCTACATCGCCCAGATGACCGAGCAGGCGGCCAGCCGCGTGCTCAACGCCACCGACATCGCCAAGCCGATGCAGGATCGCATCGAGAATGGCGCTGCCGATCTCAAGGCGCAGTGGGACAAGCTGTTCGCCAACCAGCTCTCGCAGGACGAGTTCAAGTCGCTCGCCGAGCGCACCCGGACCTTCCTGGGGGCCGCGGTGGACGACAGCCGGGCGACCAATGCCCAGCTCACCGAGATCATGATGGCGCAGGACTTCCAGGATCTGACCGGGCAGGTCATCAAGCGCGTCGTCGACATGGCGCAGATGGTCGAGTCGCAACTGCTCAACGTGCTGATCGAAACCGCGCCGCAGGACAAGAAACCGCAGCGCAAGGGCGATGAGGGGCTCATGAACGGGCCGGTCGTGACCTCCGAAGGGCGGGACGACGTGGTGACCAGTCAGGAGCAGGTGGACGACCTGCTCGAGTCCCTCGGATTCTGACCAACGAACAAGGCTTTCGTGTTTGCGGCACGCGTCGTAGCACGACCGAATGGGAAGCGGAGCGAGAACAATGAGTGATTTCGCTGGAATGGAAGACCTTCTTCAGGACTTTCTCGTCGAGGCCGGCGACCTGTTGTCGGAAGTGGACAACAAGCTGGTCGATCTGGAACGTGCGCCGGACGATACCGCCCTGCTCAACGAGATCTTTCGTGGATTCCACACGATCAAGGGGGGTGCGGGTTTCCTGGCGGCCTCCCATCTGGTCGAGCTGTGCCATCTGACCGAGAACCTGTTCGACAAGCTGCGCAACGGCGAACTGGTGGTGTCGCAGGGGACCATGGATGTCATCCTCTCCGCCACCGCCGGGGTGCGCGACATGTTCGGCTATCTCGAACAGGGGACCCAGCCGCCCGCTGCCAACCCGGATCTGATCGAAAACCTGCGCCTGGCGCTGGCCGGCGAACTGGACGCCGAGGGCGCCGCGGCCGAAACGCCGGCCGCCGACGCACCCGCCGCGGCCGCACCGGCGGCCACAGGCGGTCCCGACTGGGGGCAGCTGCATCAGCTGGTCACCGGCGTGCCGGCCACGAGCAGCGCGACTGCGGCGCCGGCCGGTCCTGCCAAGACCGAGCTCATCGACGTGCCGCCCGCGCAACCCAAGGAGCCGCCCGAGCAGATCATCAAGGCTGCGATCGGCCGCCGCGCCACCGACAAACCCGGCTATTCCGGCCCGAGCGGTCGTCGTGAAGGCGAAAAGCAACGCGACAACTCCATCCGCGTCGACACCGTACGCCTGGACCAGGTGCTGAACCTGTCCGGCGAGATCGGCCTGACCAAGAACCGGCTCAACGCCCTGCGCAGCCAGATTCTCAACGGCGACAACGACAACGACACCCTGCATGCGCTGGACGTGGCCGTCAGCCAGCTCGACCTGCTCGTCTCCGACCTGCAGAACGCGGTCATGAAGACCCGCATGCAGCCCATCGGCCGCCTGTTCCAGAAGTATCCGCGCATCGCCCGCGATCTGGCCCGCAACCTGGGCAAGGACGTCGAGCTGGTGCTCGAGGGCGAAGAGACCGAGATCGACAAGACCATGATCGAGGATCTGTCCGATCCCATCATCCACCTGATCCGCAACGCGGTGGATCACGGTGTCGAAGGCAAGGACGAGCGCAAGGCCAACGGCAAGTCGACCAAATCCGTCCTGCGCCTCAGCGCCCGCCAGGAAGGCGATCACATCATCATCATGGTGGCCGACGACGGCCGTGGCATGAATGCCGAGAAGCTGCGCGCCTCGGCCCTGTCCAAGGGCCTCATCACCGATGAGGAAGCCAACACCATGGACGAGCGCCAGAGCTACAACCTGGTGTTCCTGCCCGGCTTCTCCACCGCCGGCCAGATCTCCGACGTGTCGGGGCGCGGCGTGGGCATGGACGTGGTGCGCACCAACATCCAGAAGCTCAACGGCGCCATCGACATCAAGTCCTCCGCCGGTCAGGGCACCAGTTTCATCATCAGCCTGCCACTGACCCTCGCCATCCTGCCGGTGCTGCTGGTGCGCCTGGGCGAACAGCCGCTGGCGGTGCCCCTGTCCATGGTGCGCGAGATCCTGCCGATCGAGGCCGACGAGGTCCAGGAGGTGGGCGGGCGTGCCACCATGGTGGTGCGCGGCGAAGTGCTGCCCATCCTCCCGCTGGCCAATCTGCTCGGCTGGCCGCAGGAAAACCAGCCCGAGTACGGGGTGCTCATGCAGACCGCGGAGCAGAGCTTCATTCTCGCCATCGACAGCTTCGCCGGTCGCGAGGATGCGGTCATCAAGTCGCTCGACGACTTCCGCCCCAACGGCGTGGCCGGGGTCACGACCCTGTCCAACGGCCAGATCGTGCTCATTCTCGACATGAAGGAACTGCTCGGCGGGCCGGGTGAACGCCATGGCGTCCCGCGTGCCGAACTGATCAAGCAGCCGCTGCTAGCCGCCTGATTCCTCGATAAAAGTTGTCTCCCAGCGCGCCCCGCAGGTCTCTTTGACCTGACCGGGGCGCGCTGCCATGTGTGACATGATCGCCTTGTCGGATGGGAAAACTGTCCGTACGATCGGTCGGGAAGGGTCCTTTTTTGAGGCACCGGCACATGTCACAGTTCGATTTCGATGCATGGGCGAACCTGGCCAGGCGCAGTCCGCGAGCCTACTTCCACGCCCGCGAGCGCTATCTCAACAGCGTGATCGACGGCTTCCCCGTGGAGGCCCGGGCGCGATTACGCGAGTTCCAGCTCGAAATCGATTGCCTGCGCGCCAACGCCGGCTCGCCGCTGGGGGCGACCCGTCAGATGATGGTGATGATGAGCGATCGGCTCGAGGCCATGGCCTCGCGCTTCATGGCCTTGCGAACGGCGGCCCGCGATCTGGAAGCCCTGCAGGCGCAGCTGGTCAAGCTCGATCAGCTACCGCCGCGCGACGACGAGGGCGAGCGGCCCCATCCCTGAAGGCGGCGCCCGCGGAGTGCCTCAGGCGGTGACCGCCAGCAGCTTGGCGAAGGCGTCCTCGAACTGCTTCACGCCCGCGGCCTGCAGCGTTTCACCCGCTTCGGTCATGTCGATGTTGAAGGCGGCCAGCGCCTCGTACTGGGCCACCGCCGCGTCCAGATCCTCGTCCAGCCGCGCCGCCACCTGGCCGTGGTCGAGCAGGGCCGCCAGGGTCGCGTCAGGCAGGGTGTTGACCGTCTCCGGACCGATGAGCGGCTCCACGTAGAGCAGATCGCTGTAGGCCGGGTTCTTGGTGCCGGTGCTGGCCCACAGCATGTACTGCGGCCGCCCGCCCTTGTCGCGCAGGGCGGCGAAGACCGGATCCTCGTCGTAGCGTTCGCAGTACATCTGGTAGGCCCGCTTGGCCATGGCGACGGCGCTGCGGCCGCGCAGGGCGAGCGCCTCGGGCTTGCCGTTCTCCTCCAGCCAGCCGTCGACCAGAGTGTCGACCCGCGACAGGAACAGGCTCGCCACCGAGAACACCTTGGAGATGTCCTTGCCGGCGCCGGCGCGCTGCTGCAGGCCGCGCACGTAGGCCGAGGCGACCGCGTCCACGTGGGCGAGGGAGAACATGAGGGTCACGTTCACGCTGATGCCGTCGGCGATGAGCCGTTCGACCGCGCGCACGCCGGCCGGCGTGGCCGGCACCTTGATGAGCACGTTGTCGCGTGCCACCGCCGCGTGCAATCGGTGCGCCGCGGCGACGGTGGCGTCTTCGTCATGGGCCAGGTCGGGGGAGACTTCCAGGCTCACGTAGCCGGCCTCGCCGCCGCTGTCGACCCAGGTGGGGCGGAGCACGTCGCAGGCGGCCTGCACGTCGGGAATCACCAGCGCCTCGTAGCGCGCCTCCGCGCTCAGATCCTGCGTCTTGAGCCGTGCCAGATCGCCCTCGTAGTACTGCCCGCCGCCGATGGCCTTTTCGAAGATGGCCGGGTTGGTGGTCACCCCGGCGACCCCGTCCTCTTCAACGAGGCGGGCGAGATGGCCGTCGCGGATCAGGCTGCGGGACAGGTTGTCGAGCCAGATTTGCTGGCCCTGTTTGCGGACTTCAAGCAGGCGGTTCATGGCGAGTGGGTTGAGGCATGGTTCAAAACACCCATTGTGCCTGCATTTCGTGTCAAACCGAAGGAGGTGCGCTCGGCCCCCGGTCGGCTCATGTGCCGAACCGGGCCATGAAGCGCCGGTCGATGCGATCCTTCCAGCGCCATACCCAGTCGCCCCACCAGGCCAGCGGCCCCCAGGCCGCCAGCGCGTGGCGGTCGCCGGAGCTGATGAGATACAGGGCGCGGCGCTGGGGCGACCAGGCCGCGAGCGGCTCGCCACGAATCGCGCGGCGCAGGTTGGCGGCCAGCGGCGGGCCGGCGCGCACCGCGAAGACGCCCGACTTGGGCCGTGGGGTGTGATAGCTGGCGATGTCGCCGGCGGCGAACACGAAAGGATGGGAGCGGGAGCGCAGCGTCGCGTCCACGGCGATGAACCCGCGCGCGTCGGTGGCCAGCCCGGCCGCCGCCGGCCAGGTGGGCGCGGCGGCGCCGGTGACCTGGAGGACATCTGCCGCGGGCACCCGGGCACCGTCGGCCAGGGTGACGCCCCCGGCATCGACGGCGACGGCCCGCGCCGATCCGATCCAGCGGATCGAGCGTGCCGCCATGAGCCGCGCGGCATGGCGCTGCAGGCGCCGGGGCAGGCCGTCGAGCGGTTCGGGCGTGCTGCCGATCACGCTGATCGCGGCACCCGGGCAGCGGTGGCGCAGCGCGAACGCCAGTTCCACCCCCGCGGCGCCGCCGCCGATCAGCGCGATCGGGGTCTCCGGGGCGTTGGCGAGCCGCGTGAGCAGACGGTCGATGGCGTCGATGAAGTGTTCGATCGGGCGCACGGCGAGGGCGCTGGTACCGTCGATGCCGGCGCTGCCGGTACTCGGGCCGACGTCGATCGACAGCCAGTCGAAGGCTTCGCGCGCGCCGTCCTCGCACAGCACCTCGCGCGATGCCAGGTCGAGACCGACCGCGCTCGTGCGCCGGAAGCCGCAGCCGGCGCGCCGGGTCAGTCGGGTCAGGTCGATGGCGCAGGCGTCGATGGGGTAGTGGCCGGCGATCCAGCCCGGCAGCATGCCCGAGTAGATCTGGCGCGCGTACGGTGAGACGAGGGTGACGGCCACCGCCTCGCCCAGGGGGGTGCGGGCGAGGGCGTCGAGCACATGCACATGGGCGTGCCCGCCGCCGAGCAGCACCAGGCGCTTCACTGCGCCGGCGCCTCGAAGCGGATGTCGGCGAAGCGTGCCTCGACCTCGGCACCGGTGTTGTCGGTATCGGCCCCCAGGGCGATGCCGGTGACCGGCGGGGCGTCCTCACCGAAGGCCGCCTTGAAGTCCGCCGCCAGGTCGCGCTGCTCCATCACCCACTGGCCGCTGCGCGCGTTGCCGCGCTCGAGCACGATCATGCGCACCCGGTCGGTGTAGGGGTTGGGGCCGATGCTGCCGATGGCATTCTTGGTGCCCCACACATAGCACAGGGCCGCGGTGGGCAGCTCGGCACCCCACAGGGTGCGCGCGGCGTCGATCTTGATGCGATCCACCAGCGAGAGCTTGTCGCGCGACAGATCGAAGAACACGTAGACCCGCGCCGCGTAGTCGTCGGTGGCCTTGTGCGCCATGTCGGAGCCGGGCACCGCGTTCGACACCTTCCAGCGCCAGCGCAGCTGCGCGCTGGCAGGTACCGGTGCGCTCAGGGTGTGCACCAGGCTCGAGGCGCCGGCCTCGGAACGAGCCTGGATGACGCCCTCGCCGTGATCGCGCACGACGCTGAAGCGGGTCGGCGTGGTGTCCTCGTTGATCTGGGTGTGCACCCAGCCCGACGGGGGCGGCCCCGGCGGCGCGTCGGCCACCGCGGGCGGTTGCGACATCGTGGCCGAGGCCGGCAGGGCGACGAGGAGTCCGGTCAGGAGCAGGATCAGGGGTCGAATCATGGGCGCATTCACCAGTCGGTCAGAGCGGGGCGCAGGGTGTTCAGGCGGGCCAGATCGACGGGGCGGTCCACGTCCCAGCGCATGGGCAGTTCGGTCCACCGCAGCGCCGCCGCGCGCAGATTGTCGCGGGTGCGGGCCATTACCTGCGCGCCGCCCCAGCGCACATTGTCGAACACGCGCTTTTCAGGGCGGTGAAGGCCGACGAGCACGTAGCCGCCGTCTTCGGCGGGCGTAAACACCGCATCCTCGCCGGCGCACAGGCGCGTCGCCGCGGCCTGGAGGTCCGCCGTCGCCAGGGCGGGGCAGTCGGTGCCGATCAGCAGCATGGGGCCCGCCGCGTCGTGGCGGGCGAAGGCGTGGTGCATGCGTTCGCCCAGGTCGGCCCCGACCTGGGCCTGCCGGCCGATGGGGTGGCGGCGGGCGAGCGCGGTGAAGACCGGGTGGTCGGTGTCGGGGGCGCACCACAGGGTCACCGGGCCGAGCCCGGCGGCGCAGGCGGTGTGCACCGTGCGTTCGAGCAGGGCCTGATGCAGCCGGGCGGCGCGCGCCGCACCGAGCGCGGGGATCAGCCGGGTCTTGGCCTGGCCCGCGACCGGCGCCTTCGCGAACACCGCGATGGCCACCTGGGGGCGGCTCATGGGCGGTACCCGTACTGGCGCGCCAGGTCGGCCGGGTCGGCGCCGAGCGCGTAGGCGGTGCGCAGCCGCCACATGAGGCCGATGGTGCGCCACACGCCGTGGCGCTCCCAGCGCCGGCCCGAGGTGCGCACCCGGGCGCGCAGGCAGGCGGGGGGGCGATGTGCCGCAGGGCCGCACTGAGGGCGATGTCCTCCATGAGCGGCTGGTCGGGAAAGCCGCCGGCCACCTCGAAGGCCGCGCGGGTGCAGAACATGGCCTGATCGCCAGTGGCGATGCCGGTCAGGCGCGAGCGCGCGTTCATCAGCCGCGCGATCACGCCGAGCATGGGATGGCGCCCCTCGATGCGCACATCGAACCGGCCCCATGCGGCGCCGGCGGCAATGGCATGGCGAATGTGCACCAGGGCGTCGTCGGGCAGCCGGGTGTCGGCATGCAGGAACAGCAGGAGGTCGCCGTGCGCGTGGGCGGCGCCGGCGTTCATCTGCCGCGCGCGGCCCCGGGGGGCGGTGATCAGGGCGTCGCACCAATCGCGGGCCAGGGCGCCGGTGGCATCCGCGCTGCCGCCGTCGACCACGATCAGCTCCACCCCGACGGCACGGAGCGCCTGCAGCGGCGCCAGGGCGGCACGGATGCCCGCCGCTTCGTCGAGCACGGGCATGACGATCGACAGGGTGGGGACGCTGTTGTGCATGATCTCAGCCGCGGCAATCGGGCAGGGCGACCGCCTGCAGCACCTCGCCCGTGCGTGTGTCTTCCACGAAGGCGGCGATGCCCCCGGCGTGTTCGCCCGCCTGGAACCGCCATTGTGCCTTCAAGGGGCCGCTCGCGGGCAGGGCTCGGGTGAACCACTCGCGGGCGACGAAATCGTGGTGCAGGGTGGCGCCGCGGTTTTCGCCCGCATGTACGGCGGTCTCGTGGCCGTTTTCATAGCGGGCCACGAGCAGGCGGGTGTGGGCATCGGCGCTGCTGGCGTTCGCGGTCACCGTGGTGCCGCTGTCGTCCATCCGCGCCTGCAAATGGATGCGTGCCCCGGCGGGCCGGCCGTGCTGGCCGGCCAACGGATCGCCGCCACGCCAGGCGCGGGCGTCCACGCCATTGACGAGGATCTGCGGGGTATAGACGGTGCTCGCGCCGGTCAGCCGCGCCCAGTCGCGCTGGCGCTGGCTGTTGCGCGGGTCGGCGAAGCGGTCGGGCCAGCCCAGGTTGTCCCAGTAGTCCACATGGAAGGCGAGCGCGACCACGTCGTCCGCCTGGCGGAAATGGCCGAGCCAGCGATCCGCCGGCGGGCAGGAACTGCAGCCTTCCGAGGTGTACAGCTCGATCAGCGGGGTGCGCGTGGGCGCGCTGGTGACTTCGCAGCTGCCGCCCAGGGCGGCGCCGAGCGGCGCGGCCAGCAGGCCGGCGAGGATGATCGATGGCAGGGGTCTCATCGCGGATACTCCTCAGTGTCTGCGCCAGGCATGGAAGCGTTCGACCCATTCGAGCAGCTTCTGCGGCGCATGCGCCCGCTTCCATTCCCCGGCAGCGTATTTGTTGGCCTCGGCCAGGGTGGGGTAGATGTGGATGGTGCCGAGGATCTTGTTCAGGCCGATGCCATGCTTCATGGCCAGCACATACTCGGCGATCAGGTCGCCGGCATGCTCGCCCACGAGGGTGACGCCGAGGATGCGATCCTTGCCCGGCACGGTGAGCACCTTGACGAAGCCGTGCGCCTCGCCGTCGGCGATGGCGCGATCCAGGTCGTCGATGCCAAAGCGGGTGAGTTCGTAGGCGATGCCCTGCGCCTTCGCGTCCTGTTCGTTGAGACCCACCCGCGCCACCTCGGGTTCGACGAAGGTGGCCCAGGGGATGACCGAGTAGTCGGCCTTGAAGGTCTTGAACGGATCGAACAGGGCATTGACCGCGGCATACCAGGCCTGGTGCGCGGCGGTGTGGGTGAACTGGTAGGGGCCGGCGACGTCGCCGGCGGCATAGATGTTCGGATAGAGGGTCTGCAGGAACGCGTTGGTGTCCACCGTCTTGGCGGTGGGAATGCCCAGATCTTCGAGCCCGAAGCCGGTGAGGTTGGCGGCGCGGCCGACGGCGACGATGACCGCGTCGAAGGCGATGCGCTCCTCGTGCCCCTCGCGTTCGGCGACGAGGATCTTCTCCCCGTCCTCGACGAGGAACCGGACCGCCTTGGTGCCGACGCGCACGTCGATGCCCTCGGCGACGAAGCGGGCCATGACGGCTTCGGCCACGTCCTCGTCCTCGCGCGCCATGAGGCGTGGCAGCATTTCCACCTGGGTGACCTGGCTGCCGAGGCGGGCGAAGGCCTGGGTCAGCTCGCAGCCGATGGGCCCGCCGCCGAGCACCAGCAGGCGGCGTGGCCGTTCGCGCAGCTCCCAGAGCGTGTCGGAGGTGAGGTAGCCGACGTCGTCGATGCCCGGGATCGGCGGCACGAACGGGCGGGCACCGGTGGCGATGACGATGGCGCGGGTGGTGAGGGTCTGCGTACGGCCGTCCGCGCCGGTGATCTCGACCGCCCAGGGGGTGACGATCTTCGCCGAGCCCTGGATCACGTCCACGCCCAGCGCCGTGTAGCGCTCGGCCGAGTCGTGGGGCTCGACCGCGCGCACCACCGACTGCACCCGTTCCATCACGCGGGCGAAATCGACGCGCGCCTCGGCCGCGTCGATACCGAAGTCGTTGGCCCGCTGGACATGGGACAGGAACTTGGCCGAGCGAATGAGCGCCTTGGAGGGCACGCAGCCGGTGTTCAGGCAGTCGCCGCCGAGCTTGTGCTGCTCAACCAGGGTGACCTTCGCTTTCACCGCCGCGGCGATGTAGGCGGTGACCAGCCCGGCCGAGCCGCCGCCGATCACGATCAGGTTGCGCTCGAAGCGCGCCGGCCGGCGCGCCGCCCACGGGGCGAACACCTTGCGCGCCTGCACCGCGGCGACGACGCGCCGGGCGATGAGCGGGAACACCCCGAGCAAGGCGAAGGCGCCGAGCAGCCCTGGCGACAGGATGCCGGCCAGCGAATCGATCTGGCTCAGCTGCAGCCCGGCGTTCACATACACCACGGTGCCGGCGAGCATGCCCAGCTGGCTGACCCAGTAGAAGGTCCGGGTGCGGATCGGCGTCAGGCCCATCACCAGGTTGATGACGAAGAAGGGGAAGGCCGGTACCAGGCGCAGGGTGAACAGGTAGAAGCCGCCTTCGCGCCGCACGCCTTCGTTGATCGCCTTGAGGCGGTCGCCGAAGCGTTGTTGCACCCAGTCGTGGAGCAGGAAGCGGGAGACCAGGAAGGCCAGGGTGGCGCCCAGGGTCGAGGCGAAGGACACGATCAGCGTGCCCCACCACAACCCGAAGATGGCCCCGGCAACCAGGGTGAGCACCGCGGCGCCGGGAAACGACAGGGCGGTGACCGCCACGTAGACGGCGAAGAACAGGCCCGCCGTGGTCCACGGGTGGGTGTTGCGGTAGGCGTCGATGGCCGCCTGCTGGCTCTTGAAGTAGTCGAGGCTGAAGAAGCGGCCCAGATCGAGGAGGAAATACGCCGCGACGAGCGCGATCAGGAGCGCGGCGAGTCCGAGTTTTTTCTTGTCCATGGCCTTCCTTGTCGCCAGGTCCTTGCAGGAGTTCCGGGGTGGCCGGGCAATGCGGCCGTCTCGCTTGAATAGACTGGTCTGGCGGGCAAATCCTGACATCGTTTTGTCCGCACGAGTGCACGCGGACTTTGTGCCTCGCACAAAGTCCTGTAGAATGAAGCTCTTATCAATGCCGCTGCGGTGGGTCGTCAAGGGCCCAGTGTTCCGCAGCCGCGCGCCTGGCGCCCATTGGCGCCGTCCATCCCGCCGCCAGGGCTGTCGCCCGGGTTGGTGTGGTCATGTCGGGCCGGGCCCCGTCAGCACGATCCGGGGGCGATCCCGGATCCGTCAGCCGGCCGATTGCCTTCTGGCGAAGGCCGTCAGCTTCGTTTTTTGTTTGCGCGCTCGTCCAGGCGGGGCGCGCCGGGCTCTCGTGTGCTGTGGTTTCACGCGAGGTCCGAAGGCATGGATACACACAAGGAGAGCACATATATGGCAAAGGAAGATCTGATTCAGTTCGAAGGCGTTGTTCAGGAAGTGTTGCGGGATGCCCGTTTTCTCGTGAAGCTCGACAATGGCATGGACGTGGCGGCCTACGCGTCCGGCAAGATGCGCAAGTTCCGCATTCGCATCCTCGCCGGCGATCGCGTCACTCTGGAAATGTCGCCCTACGACCTGACCAAGGCCCGGATCTGCTACCGCCACAAGGAAATCCGCCGCGCGGTCGCACACTGAGCATCGGATCTGAATGCAAAAACGCCCGGCACTGGCCGGGCGTTTTGCGTTGACGCGGCGAACGCGCTGCCATCGGCTCAGAAGCCGTACAGGGCGCGCACCCCGAAGGTGTAGATGCTGTCGGCGTCGGGGTCGGCACCCGGGCGGTGGATGAGCTGGAGATCCGGGCTCAGCGCGAGCTGCTCGTTCACCGCATAGCGATAGTAGAGCTCGGCCACCTGTTCCGCGCCGCGGGCCTCGTGACCGTAGTCGGCCACGGCGGCACGGCGAAAGTCCCTCGCCGAGCGCAGCCAGCCCCAGGCGAAGCCGAGGCCGTCGTCCTCGCGGCCCCAGCCGGTTCCGGCCAGCTCGCCGCCCAGGGTGAGGGCGCGGTCGAAGGACACCTTGCCGGAGAGGGTGTGACCGTAGCGACCGAACAGGGTCAGCGACTCGGTGATCTGCTGGTCGATGGAGATGCCGAAGCCGACGTTCTTGTCCTTCGAACCGTCGAAGCCCTCGTAGCGCCCGTTGTGCCAGGCGTACAGGCGATAGGTGCCTTCCTTGCCACCGGCACGCGAGCCCAGGTCCACCTGGCCGATGTACAGCGGCGTGGTGAAGCTGCGGCCGAAGGTGGCGCCGTCCTGGGTGCCGTACACCGCGGCGGACACGCCCCATGGGCTGGCCGCGTCGTGTTCGTTGGTGTAGGCCACGCGGACGCCCGGGGTGAAGCCGTAGTCGTCGGCGCCGATGGCGCCGCCCGAGTCGAGCATCGGGTTGTGGACGAAGACGTTGTTCATGAACTTCTCCACTTCGTTGTCCGCGACCGCGTTCTGGTCGAAGAAGACGAAGGGGTCCTGCTTGCCGACGGTCAGCTGCAGGTGGCTTTTCGATTCGGTCCCCTCGGCCCCGAGCGGCGTGTCGAGCTGGTAGAAGGCCTGGGCGACGATCGCGTTGGCGTTGGAGGAGGGCGTATCGACCTGCTGGAAGCTGGCGGTGTTGACCGTGCCGGTGAAGGTCGGCGGCAGCGCGCTCGGGCCTTCGGCCTGGCCGGCGCGCAGCTGCACGTAGAAGCTGCCGGTGGAGCGGCCAATGGTGCCGGCCGGCAGCGCGATGCCCACGTCGCCACGCCAGTTGGTGACGACTTCGTCGTTGCCGCTGCCGCTGGCGCCCTGAAGCACCCCGACCACGTTGCCTTCGACCTCGATGCCGTCGAGCAGTGAGCCGCCATGGCCGCCTTCGCCTGCCAGCCGTTCGTTGGCGCTCTCCAGCGCTTCGACGCGTGCGGTGAGGCCGGTGTCGGCGGGTGCCGGTGTGCCGGCGAGACGGGATTCGAGCTCCGCATTGCGATGCTCGAGGCTCTCGACGCGCTTGGCGAGGCGTTCGACCATCCGGACGAGTTCCGCCTGAGTGGGCTGGGCCGCGTGGCCGGCCGTGGGGGCGGCGATGAGGGCCGCGACCAGGGCGTGGCGTATCGGGGTCATGGGGTGAAACTCCTTGAGCAGGTTTAATTGATTTGAGTTTGCGAATGATAACGACAATGAGAATCAGTCGCAATAGCAAATCTATGTGGCCACGTCGGTCGAGGGGAATGCCGGCATCGTGTGAGGTGCCAGGCGCCGTGCACGCCCGGCTGAGGGGCTGATGGGCTCAGCGCCGGCGGATCAATGTCCGCAGCCCCCGGCGCAGGGGCGTCGCGCCGTTCGGCATCATGATCGGGGCTTGGCGTGTGGGCCCCGTCGGGTGTGAGCCAGGGTGGCGCGCCCGGTGGGGCGCGTCTTACGGGCGCGAGGCGGCGCGGTTGGCGGTGCGCTGGGGCGATGGGGTCGCCACCGGGTGGCGCAGCGTCTCGCCTGATGGCGGAGACGCCATCGCGGTAGTCGGGGTGCGGGTCAATGCGCGCCGGAGCACCGCGTAGCCGAGCACGCCGGAGGCCAGCGAGCCGACCAGGATGCCGAGACGCTCGTCGAACATCCGGTTCACGCCGCTGTTTTCGAAGGCGAGCGAGCCGATGAACAGGCTCATGGTGAAGCCGATGCCGCACAGCGCGGCGGTGCCGTAGAGCGCCGCCCAGCCGACGCCGGCGGGCAGGCGCGCCAGCCCGAGCCGGATGCCGATCCAGCAGAAGGCGAACACGCCGATCTGCTTGCCGAGGAAGAGGCCGAGCGCGATGCCGACCGGCACCGGGTGGAAGACCTGATCGAGCCCCACCCCACGAAGATCGAGTCCGGCGTTGCAGAAGGCGAAGACCGGCAGGATGAGGTAGGTCACGAGCGGGTGGAGTTCATGTTCCAGGTGCTTGAGGGGCGACACCGATCCGCCGGCGCGTGTCCGCATGGGGATGAACAGCGCCAGGAGCACGCCGGCGAGCGTTGCGTGCACGCCGGACTTGAGGGTGGCGACCCACATCAGCGTGCCCACGGCGAGGTACAGGCCCAGGTGGGTGATGCGGCCACGGTTGAGCCCGAGCAGCACCAGCATGGCACCACCGGCCACGAGCAGGGCCGTGAGCGAGATGGTGCTGGTGTAGAACAGGGCGATGATGATGATGGCGCCGACGTCGTCGAAGATGGCCAGGGAGGTGAGAAAAACCTTCAGGCCGAGCGGCACGCGCTTGCCCAGCAGCATCAGCACGCCGAGCGCGAAGGCGATGTCGGTGGCGGCCGGAATCGCCCAGCCTTCGCGGGCGACGGCGCTGTCATGGTTGAACAGCAGGTACACCAGGGCGGGCACCGCCATGCCGCCGAGCGCGCCCAGGCCCGGCAACACCACCTTGCGCCAGTCGGACAGTTCGCCCTCGAGGAATTCGCGCTTCAGTTCGAGGCCGACGAGCAGGAAGAACACCGCCATGAGGCCGTCGTTGACCCATAGCAGGAGCGGTTTGGCCAGTTCCAGTTCGCCGATGCGGATCTCGACCGGGGTGCCGACCAGCAGGTCGTAATGCGCCGAGGCCGGGGAGTTGGCAATGGCGATGGCGAGCAGGGTCGTGGCGACAAGCAGGAGGCCGGGGGTGGCATCGTGTTTGAGCAGACGGGCAAGGGGCGAAGTCGTGGCGTGGGTCATGGCTCGGCGCGTTGTCGGTCCGGAAGTCAATGGGACACGGGCTCTGAACGAGTCGTGTCTGCAGATGGACCGGAGCGGTCGGGAATGGTTCGCCGGTGCACGGGCCACCGGGACCGGTCAGCTGATGCGGCGCTGTTTCAGCAGGGCTTTTCGGGCCGCGCCCAGCAGGGCGTCCACCGTGGTGTGGCAGCGTGGGTCGAAGGCGCTGATCTGCCAGGCGAAGCACACCTGCGTCTCCGGCGGCAAAGCGACGTTTTCCGCGGCGATGCGGCCCAGGAAACGGTCGACGCAGCGCTTCGCCCCGGTCGCGTCGACACGCGAGAGCAGCAAGGCGAATTCGGTGTCGCCGAGGCGGGCGAAGACGTCGGACTCGCGGAAGCTGCGCTGCATGGTCTCGGCAAAGGTGGTCACGACCAGCTCGGCTTCGGCGGGCGCGAGGCTGCGCTCGTGCGGCGCCTCGGCGAGGCAGAACAGCACCAGGGCGGCCGGCTGCTCCTGGCGGACGCACTGGTTCAGGCTGCGCTGTGCCAGCGCCAGGAAGCCGCGCCGGTTGGTGATGCCGGTGAGGGTGTCGAGGGTGTTGGGTGAGATCTTCGGCAGTTCGCGTTCGATCATCGCACCCAGGTCGCACAGGGCTTCGCGCAAGGCCGGGTCGAGCTGGCGCGGCGACGGATCGAAAAGCAGCAGCGCGCCGATGCGGCAACCGTTCGGTGCGCTCAGCGGCTGGGCCGCGGCGAACCGCACATGCGGTGCGGCGGTGACCAGGGGGTGGCCGGCAAAGCGACTGTCGGCGCACGCGTCGGGTACGATCAGGAGCGTGCCCTCGGCGATGGCCTCGACACAGAAGGGGTCGTCTCCGGGCAGTTCGCGCGGCAGGGGGCCCATGCTCGACTTGAACCACAGGCGCTGTGCGTCGGCGAGGCCGATGCCGGCCATGGCGACCTGGAACATGCACCGGGCGAGCCGGACCGCGCGGTCGAAACGCTCCTCGGCGGGCGTATCGAGCAGGTTGAGCGCATGCAGGGTGCTCAGCCGCAGGGTGGGAGCGTCAGGGGTGTCCGGCATCGTCGAGGCAGCCTCCGGCCAGTCGGGTCGTGCCGGAATTAACGACAAATGCGTATTCGCCTTGAGCGCGGGTCAGGCCGGCTCGGTGAATTCGGCGAGGAAGGGGGCGTGATCCGACTCGGGATACTTGCGGTCGCTGGTGAATGGCAGGCTCTCGTCGTGCAGATCCTCGTTGTGGATCTGCACCCGGTGCAAATAGGGCAACATGGCCTGCGACATGAGCAGGTGGTCGAGCAGGTTGCCGTGGCCTTCGTGCAGGTGGCTGAAGCGGATCGATGCGGCCACCGAGCGGCTGCAGGAGATCAGCACCCGCTCGCGCAGCGCCGGATTGCCGGTGTTCTCCACCCGCCCGCAGATCGCCTCGACCGGCACTTCGCCAGGCTCCGAGTTGAAGTCGCCGCACACCAGGATGCGCGCCTCGGGCTCGAGGTCGAACAGGTGGTCGATGAGCATGCGTGTCTCGAGCGCCTGGCCCACCCGCTTCATGGACGAGAGGAAATAGCCTTCCGCCCAGCCGGCGGCGCTGTGCCAGGCATAGCCGGCGCGCTGGCCCTCGATGTTGGAGGACAGCCGAGACTTCAGATGCAGGTTGATGACATGGATGAGACCGAAGTGCGGGTGGTCCACCTGCACATGGAGGATCGGCCGTTCCCAGCGCACGTCCCTGGCGTCGGTCTCGGCGGGGATGGCGGTCACCTTGCGGTACAGCAGGTGGTCGATGAAATGGTTGCGGTACTGGCTCGCGGAGACGATCGGATAGCGCGACAGCACCACCAGGTTGCGCTCGTTGTAGGGCACGCCCGAGGTGAGCGTACACGCGCGATGAAAACCGGCCGCCGGGGTGCCGGCGAGCACCGTGTCGAGGGCGATCAGCGCGCGGCTGGGCCGGTCGCCGGTGTGATCGGCCAGCTCCTGGCCATGCACTTCCTGCAGGCACAGGAGATCGGCATCGAGACGCACGAACGCGCCGCGCAGCACCGGCACGCGCAGCGCCAGCATGGGGTTCTTGTCGTCTTCGTCGGTGTCGAGGTTCTCGACGTTGAAGCTGGCGATGCGCATGGGGCGGTCTCCTCGGACGGGGCGAGAGATGCCGGGGGGGGTTGATCTGTGTTGTAGCAGATGCGGCGGGGGGCGCCACGCCGCTGTTCAGCTCGGGCGCGCCTGTTCGATGCGGTAGGCGGGGCCGTTGCGGATCCGCTCGGCATAAGACACATGGGCCGCCGACCCCGGTGGCCAGTGCCTGGCAAAGGTCTCGAGCCACGCCCCGGTGTCGTAGTGCAACGCCAGGGCATCCACGTGCGTGCCGGCCATCGTCAGGCCGTAAAGGGGGGCACAGGGCGCGGGCGTGCGTGCGATGCGCGTGACGAGGCCGAAACCGGTGTCGCGGAAGTTCGGCATGCCCGCCGCGCCGTTGTTGATGACGGCGCGACCGGGGGCGATGAGGCGGCACACCGGCAGGCAGGTGTGGCTGCTGGCGAACAGGTCGACATCGGCGGTGGCGAAGCGGGGCACGATCGACGCCCGATGTGCGGCGTCGTCGAGGCGCGCCGCGTCGAAGTCCCAGCCGGCCAGGCGGTCGGCATCCCCGTGCACCACGCCGATGCGCAGCGCACCCACCCGGTAGCGCGCCAACATGGGGCAGGTGGCCAGACGCGCAAGCAGATCCGGATGGGCGCTTGCCGTGGCCTTGAGGCGGGCGTGGATCCGGTTGGAGCGTTCGACGAGGCCGGCGTCGACGTCCGGCGGATAGGCGCAGCCGCAGCCCGCGTCGTCGGCCCCGGGCTGCAGTTCGGCCTCCACGTTGCCGACGAGGGCGTCGTGGGCGAGCACGGTCTCGTTGATGCGGCGAAAGTCCGTGGCATCCACGTTGAACCAGTTGAAGTCGCCGTTGAAGCACAGCCGCACCGGCGCCGATTCCTGCGCGATGAGCGCCTGCAGCGCCTCCAGCGCGGGGAGGTTGCCGTAGAGCCCGCCGACCACGTACAGCACCTCGGCAACGCGCTCGGGGGCGCGGGCGATCGCGGCGGCGCCGTAGCGATAGCGCAGCGGGCAACTGCGCCCGGGTGTGTTCATGCGCCCTGCGCCGCCGCGCGCCGGCCGCCGAAGGCCAGCGGTGCCAGGAAGCCGGCGGTGCACAGCGCCAGCCCATACAGATTCGTGCCCAGCAGCAGGCCGTACCTGCCCGTGCCGATGGCCCAGGACGGGGGGATGGCGCCCAGCGCGAGCAGCACGCCGAGGACCATGCCGGTCCAGAACGCCAGGTGGAAGGACAGGGGCGAATAGCCCACCCAGCGTGAGAGCAGGAACACCGGCGCCAGACCGATGACCATGGTGCCCGACAGCGTGGTGGCCTTGAGGATGTCGGTGCCGGCCATCATCGGCAGGTTGCCCAGCAGCGCGAACAGGGCCATGGTCACGATGCCGTTGCGGATGGCGCGCCGGCCCGGCGTGCGTCCGGCCAGCAGGGGCAACTCGTGGGCCACCGATTTGGACAAGGCGGTGAAGGTCGAATCGAGGGTGGAGGCGGCCGAGGAGATCATCACCACCGCCATGGCGAAGAAGCCGGTGACGCCCATCGCCCGGGCCACCTGGGCGGGAACGTTGCCGTGGGCGGCGATGCCTTCGAGGCGGGCATGGACGCCGACCAGGCTGAAGGCGAGGATGGCGACGAAGCCGAGCACGCCAGCCGCCACGAAGGCGCGCAGCATGGTCTTCTCGTGGGTGATGAAACCGCGATCGGTGAGCACCGGGTCGTGGAAGGGGTAGGAGAGCACCTGCAGCAGCGCGACCAGCAGCAGGTCGGCGCCGGCGTCCAGCGTGAACGTGCCCTCGGTGAGCAGTCGTGCCGCGCCGTGGGTCGGCACCACCCACGCCAGCACCAGGGCGAGGAAGAGCACGAACACCACCGCCTGGATCACGTCGGTGAAGATGGAACTGCGCAGGCCGCCCTTGAGGCTGTAGAGCAGGACCGCGGCGGTGAACAGCAGCGCCGCGCCGATGAAGCCGAAGGAGCCGGTCTCGCCATAGTAGCCGCCGACCACGGCGGTGTTGCTCCACACCTCGTTGTACAGGCGCACCAGGATCGCCACCGAGAACGCGAGGGCGGCGAAGCGCCCGTACTTGCCCACCAGGAAGCTCACCAGCCCGGTGGCGCCCTGGCGGGTGCGCAGGCGATGGATCACCCAGCCGGCGAAGGGAATCGACAGCCAGTAGGTGGCATAGGCCAGCCCGCCGACGATGCCGTAGGCGGCGCCGAGATTGGCCGCGTTGGTCACCGACTTGGCGAAGATCCAGCTGATGAACACGCTCATCGTGAGCGCCCACGGCGATGCGGGCCGCCCGTTGGTGCCGGTGCCGCGAAAGAAGCCGTCCTCGTCCTTTGCCCGCGGCGAGACGGCGTACATGACGAGGCCGAAGACGATGAGAAAGCCCCAGAAGAAGAGGCCCTGGAACGGGTCGGGGGAGGTCATGGCGGTGGTCCGTGTTGTTGTTCTGTCGGCGCGCGATCAGCTCAGCGCACCACCACAGCTCGAACCCTGGCCGGCGGTGCAGCCGTAGCAGTGGCCGGCCACGGCGATCCGTCCGCCTGCGAGGGCCGCGGCGGTGACGTCGCGCAGATGCAGTGGCCGCGCCGCCGGGTCGGTGATGGGCAGATCCAGCATCTGGTTGAAGTCGCAATCGTAGAGCTGGCCGCGCCAGTCCACGCTCAGCTGGCTGCGGCACATCACCCCGTCCAGGTTGTCGTCGCGATGCGCCGAACGCAGCAGGTCCATGTAGCGGTTGAACTGGCCCTTGGAGAGCAGGGTCGAGCCGAAGCGCTGAATGGGCATGTTGGCCAGGGTGAACAGGTCGTTGAACACGATCCCGAACTGTTCCCCCAAGTGGGTTCTGTAGGCGGCCTGGAGGCCGTCCTGGGGCGGCGGCAGGCTGGGTCCCTGCGGGTTGTAGACCAGGTTGAGGACGAGGCCGGTGTCGGGCTGGCCATAGCCCAGGGCATTGAGCTGCCTGAGACCGGCGATGCTGGCGTCGAACACGCCCTTGCCGCGCTGGGCGTTGACGTTGTCCTCGAGGTAGCAGGGCAGGGAGGCGATCACTTCGATGCCCTGATCGGCGAGGAACGCGGCCAGGGTCTCCTGCCCGGGTTCGCTCAGGATGGTGAGATTGCAGCGGTCGATGACGCGCAGGCCACGCGCCCGCGCCGCGCCGGCCAGGCGCCGGAAGTGCGGATTGAGTTCGGGGGCGCCGCCGGTGAGATCCAGGGTGCCGATGCCGGGATTGGCGTCGACGAAGCGCAGCACCAGATCGACCGTGTCGGCGTCCATGGCCTCGGTGCGCGTGGGGCCGGCGTTCACGTGGCAATGCAGGCAGCTTTGATTGCAGCGGTAGCCGAGATTCACCTGCAGGGTGTCGATGCGGCCGCGGGTCAGCGGCGGGAAGGCGGTTTTCTTGAGCAGGGGCAGGGTGGCGAGCATGCCGTCTCCTGGGGTTGTTCAGTGGCGGTGTCGTGAGCCCGGAGGCCTCGATGCATGAGACCGCCGGGGCGGACCATTGCTTACAGCGCGCGCGGGTGCGCCGGCCGGCATGACGCGGGCTTTGCGGCGCGTCGCATGGACGGTCGCGGCGTCACCAAACTGTAACCTGCGAGCCGACGCCATGCGCTACTGTAGTGGCAGACCTCACAAGAAGGTCGTGGAGACAGTGTTCTGGATCGACCATCCGAAACTGTACGAGGAGTGTCAGATGTTTTACCTCCAGCACCTCAGGGCTCAACTCAGGGAGCCACAGGATCCCGCCACCGCCAGCGTACTCGGCGACCTGGTCCACGCACTCGAACGGGGCGAGACCTTCGATCTTTCCCGTCTGGACAGCTTGTCCTACCGGGATTTCGAAATGGCCGTGGAAAGCATCCGCGAGTGGCGTTCGTTGCGCTACATCCAGGCGGACGACCCGGTCTACACCTTTCCGCTGCACGACTGATCAGCCCTCGGCCGGAACCGTCCAGCCGAAGCGCGCCATCAGGGCGAGGAAATCAGCCGCCGGGGGCGCCTCGATCGTGAGCGGATGGCCCCCGAGCGGATGCGCGAAGCTCAGCCGCGTGCACGCCAGGAGCAGGCGCGTGCAGCCGAAGCTCTGCGCGAACATGCGGTTGTGGCGTCCCTTGCCATAGGTGGCGTCGCCGATGATCGGATGGGCGATGTGCTTCAGATGGCGACGGATCTGGTGACGCCGTCCGGTCTCCGGTTCGAGCTCGACGAGGGCATAGCGGCTCGTGGGATAGCGGTCCACCGCGATCGGCAGTTCGATCGTGGCCAGGCACCGGTAACGGGTGCGCGCCGGCTGCGGCGCGGCCGCCTCGGCGCGTGGGTCGCGCCAGTGCTTCGCATCGTGCCTGCGGCTCAGGGGATGGTCGATCAGACCTGTCTCTGGCGGGTAGCCGCGCACCACCGCGAGGTAGCGCTTGCCCACGGTCTGCGCCTCGAACTGGCGTCCGAGTTGCGCCGCGGTGCGTGCGTCGAGAGCGAACAGCAGCACGCCCGAGGTGCCGCGATCGAGGCGGTGCGCCGGCCACACGTGCTGGCCGATCTGGTCGCGTAGCAGCTGGACGGCAAAGCGGGTCTCGTGGCGATCGATGTCGGAGCGATGCACCAGCAGGCCGGCCGGCTTGTGAACCGCGACCAGGTGCGTGTCGCGATAGAGGATCTCCAGCGTGTCGTCCGCCGGTGCCGGGCTCACGACTCGTCGGTGAAATCGTTGCGTTTCAGGTAGCCGCGACAGGCCCGACGCAGGAAATCCATCTGTTTGTCGAAGTTCGCGCAGCCGGCGCAGATGGCCAGATGCAGCCGCAGCCGCAAGCGGTCGCGCAGGCTCAGGTCACGGTCCCGGGCCTCGGACATGAGGCGGGTGGCGTCCTTGCAGCTCAGCATGACGGGCAGGCCTCCCCGTCGGCGAACCAGTTACCTTCCAGGCAGCGGCGCAGGGCGTTGCGCGCCCGGTGAAGGATGACGTGGCAGTTGCTCATGGTGATGGCCAGGGTGTCGCAGATCTCCTGACTGGAGAGCTCGAGCACTTCGCGCATCATGAACACGCGCGCGGTGTTCTCGGGCAAATGCTCCATGCAGGCATCGAACACCGCCCAGAATTGCTGCTCCTCCATGGCCTCCTCGGGCCGGCCCCAGTCGGTCGGGCGCGAGGCGGGCGACCAGTGGGCGTTCTCCTTGAACAGCTTGTCGAAGGCGGCATCGAGGCTTTCGCCCTCGGCCGCGTAGTCCGAGGCGTTGATGGTGCGCGAACGCTTGTGGATGGCGTCGATGATGTTGTTGCGCAGGATGGTGAACACCCAGGTCTTGACCGTCGAGCGGCCGGCGAACTGTCCGGCCTTGGACAGCGCCGTGATCATGGTGTCCTGCACCAGATCCTCGGCCAGGTGCTCGTCACGCAGCTGCAAGGTGGCGAAGCGCAGCATGTCGGTACGCAACGCTTCGAGCGCCTCGGGGGTGACGCGGTCGGCGGGGGATTCGGAGGCGGGCACGGCGCGCGGTCCTGTGATCGTGGCGGGCGCGCCAAGTGTAGCAAAGCCCCACCCCACAGGCAGAAAAAAGGACCGCCGAAGCGGTCCTTTTTTCCGGCCTCCGACTCGATCCGTCAATGGGAGCAAGCGGATGCGAGCGTGGGGGCCGTCCGCGCCGTCCGCCGGGCCGCCCCAAGGGCGGCGCCGCCCCCTCGGGGGGCAGCGAGCGGATGCGAGCGTGGGGGCCGTCCGCGCCGTCCGCCGGGCCGCCCCAAGGGCGGCGCCGCCCCCTCGGGGGGCAGCGAGCGGATGCGAGCGTGGGGGCCGTCCGCGCCGTCCGCCGGGCCGCCCCAAGGGCGGCGCCGCCCCCTCGGGGGGCAGCGAGCGGATGCGAGCGTGGGGGCCGTCCGCGCCGTCCGCCGGGCCGCCCCAAGGGCGGCGCCGCCCCCTCGGGGGGCAGCGAGCGGATGCGAGCATGGGGGCCGTCCGCGCCGTCCGCCGGGCCGCCCCAAGGGCGGCGCCGCCCCCTCGGGGGGCAGCGAGCGGATGCGAGCATGGGGGCCGTCCGCGCCGTCCGCCGGGCCGCCCCAAGGGCGGCGCCGCCCCCTCGGGGGGCAGCGAGCGGATGCGAGCGTGGTGGCCGTCCGCGCCGTCCGCCGGGCCGCCCCAAGGGCGGCGCCGCCCCCTCGGGGGGCAGCGAGCGGATGCGAGCGTGGGGGCCGTCAATTCACCTCAAGCGAAGTTCTTCGCCGCGAACTCCCAGTTGACCAGGCTGTTCAGGAAGGTGGCCACGAAGTCCGGACGACGGTTGCGGTAGTCGATGTAGTAGGCATGCTCCCACACGTCGATACAGAGCAGCGCCTTGTCACCGGTGGTCAGGGGCGTGGCGGCGGCGGTCGTGTTGACGATGTCCACGGCGCCGTCCGCCTTCTTGACCAGCCAGGTCCAGCCGGAGCCGAAGTTGCCGACGGCCGAAGCGGTGAAGGCCTTCTTGAAGTCTTCGAAGGAACCCCACTTGGCCTTGATGGCGTCGGCCAGGGCGCCCGCGGGTTCGCCGCCGCCGTTGGGGGACATGCTGTTCCAGAAGAAGGTGTGGTTCCACACCTGGGCGGCGTTGTTGAACACGCCACCGGCCGGTGCCTTCTTGACGATGGCTTCCAGATCCAGGTTTTCGTATTCGGTGCCCTTGACCAGGTTGTTCAGGTTGGTCACGTAGGCCTGGTGATGCTTGCCGTAGTGGAACTCCATGGTCTCGGCAGAAATGTGCGGGGCCAGGGCGTCCTTGGCATAGGGCAGTTCGGGCAGAACGTGTTCCATGTGTCTCTCCTTGGTTGCAATGGGGGTAACAGGGCCTGTTCGGTACAGGCCCGAGTCTAACCCGACCATGTTAGTCGGGATTGTGACAGGCTGACAACCGGATCGTCGGCTTCAGTCGTTCTTGTGCGCCGCAGTGCGGACGGCATGGACAGTGGCATCGATTTCGCCGCGATGCAACTGCACGTGGATCTCCGAGCCGGTTGGTGCCCGTGACGCATCGCGCAAGATCGTGCCGTCGGCAGCACGCGTGATGCTGTAGCCGCGGGCCAGGACCGCCTCGGGACTGAGGTGCTCCAGATGCGCACCCAGCGCGGCCAGCCGGGTGCGGCGCGCGTCCAGTTGCCGGCCTGTTCGTGTGACCAGCGCATGGGCGAGGTGTTCAAGCCGTTGGTGTTGTGACTTCAGGTCGGGGCGACGGCCGTGCAACTGGCGGTCGAGGTGGCGCAGGCGGGTGCGGGCGTCATCGAGCTGCACGCGCAGGGCATGGCGCAGACGGGTTTCTAGGCTGCCGAGCTCCTTGCGGGTGCGGCCGATTCGCTCGCGTGGGTGGATCAGGCGCAGGGCCTGGCGGTCCATGCGCTGGCGCGCCGTGTCGAGGTGACGTTGCATCGCGCGTTGCAGCACGATGGCCAGGTGGGCGAGGCGGCCGGCGGCCTCGGCGAAACCGGCGCTGGCCAGTTCTGCCGCCGCGGTGGGCGTGGCGGCGCGATGGTCGGCAGCGAAGTCGGCGATGGTGAAGTCGGTTTCGTGGCCTACGCCGACGATGACCGGCACCGGGCAAGCTCGGATGGCGCGGGCGACGACTTCTTCGTTGAAGGCCCACAGATCCTCCAGGCTGCCGCCGCCACGCACCAGCAGGACCAGGTCCGGCCGCGCCGTGTCCGGCATCGCCTGGATGCTCCCGAGGGCGCCGGCGATACGGGTGCCGGCCCCTTCGCCCTGCACCGGGGTCGGGAGCAGTTCCACGCTCAGGTGCGGTGCTCGGCGTGCCAGTGCCGCCATCACGTCGCGCAGCGCGGCGGCCTGGGGGCTGGTGATCAGCGCCAGGCTGGCCGGGTAGCGGGGGATGGGGCGCTTGAGGGTCGGCTCGAACAGGCCTTCGGCTTCCAGCTTGGCCTTGAGGCGCAGAAAGGCCTCGTGCAGGTTGCCCAGGCCGGCCTGACGCAGGGACTCGACGTTGAGCTGGTAGTCGCCGCGCGGCTCGTAGAGGCTGACCGTGGCGCGGGCCTCGACCCGCATCCCGTTGGCCGGCGCCAGCTCGAGCCGTTGGGCGCGGTTGCGCCACAGGGTGCAGCGCACCTGCGCGCCGGCGTCCTTGAGCGTGAAATACAGGTGGCCCGAGGGGGCGCGGGTGAGGTTGGAGATCTCGCCACACACCCACAGCGGCGGGAAGCGCGACTCAAGCGCTTCGCGTGCCATGCGGTTCAGTTCAGTGACCGAGATCGGGGTGGTCGGAGCGGCGACGGGGGTATCCATGGGGCGGCATTGTATCGGGAATCCACACCGAATTTTGTTTGTCAAGGTTTGTTGCAGTGCACGACGAATCGATGGCGCCTCTTTCCCTTTGCCTTTTCAAGGCATTGAAAATAAAGACATTTAATTTTTGCTTAATTTTTGATCGGCGTAGGAAAAAACCTTACGTGAAGCGGGTTTAGGGGGGCGGGATCGGGTTCATCCACAAAGTTATCCACAGATTTTGTGGATGTTTCCCGAAACCCCTTATCCACTCGGGGTTTACCCCGGTCAACGGCGAAATATTGCACTGTGCTGGACGAAATCGTCCTCGCGGCGCTAGCATTTCGGCTTCGAAAAAACCGGGGGAGTGAGCGCGCGTGTTCGAGATCATCCTGGCGGCCGGCTGGCCCATCTGGCCTTTGCTGTTCGCATCCGTCATCGCCGTCGCGCTGATCATCGAGCGTTCCATCACCCTTCGCCGCAGCCGCATCGTGCCGGCGGGGCTGCTGGAGAAAATCGTCGCCGATCTGCGCCGTCATGGCGTGAGCGGCGAGATGATCCAGCGGGTGTCGGCCCATTCGCCCCTCGGTCAGGTGCTCGCGGCGGGGCTGCGCAACGTGAAAAGCCCGCGCGAAGTCATGAAGGAATCGATCGAGGAGGCCGGCCGGGCGGTGGTGCACGACCTGGAACGCTTCCTGACCACCCTCGGGACCATTGCCTCGATCAGCCCGCTCATGGGCCTGTTCGGCACCATCGTCGGCATGATCGAGATCTTCGGCTCGCAGACGCCGGGCGGCGCCAATCCGCAGCAACTCGCCCACGGCATCTCGGTGGCCCTCTACAACACCGGTTTCGGCCTGATCATCGCCATCCCGTCGATGATCTTCTGGCGTCACTTCCGTGCCCTGGTCAACAGCTTCGTGCTCGAGATGGAGCAGCAGGCCGTCAAGCTCGTCGAGGTGGTCCACGGCGAGCGCAAGAGCTGACGGCCGGGTCGCACCGATGCGTTTCCAGTCCAACCGCCGCCAGGAAGAGCCCGAGATCAACCTGATCCCGCTCATCGACGTGATGCTGGTGATCATCATCTTCCTGATGCTCACCACCACCTATGCACGCTTCTCGGGCATGGAGCTGACCCTGCCCACTGCGGCGGCCGACGAGGTCGAGGGCCAGCCCGACGAGATCAACATCGCCGTGACCGCCGAAGGCGACGTGCTCGTCAATCGGGTGCCGGTCACCGGGCGCGACGTCGATGCCATCGCCGCAGCCCTGGGGCGGGCGGCCCCGGCGGGCAAGAAGGCGCCGCTGGTCGTCATCAACGCCGACGCCAAGGCGACGCATCAGCGCGTCATCGATGTCATGCAGGCGGCGCAGCGCGTGGGGTTGGCGCACATCACCTTCGCGACCCGCAGCGAGCAATAGGCGCCGCGGTGCCGGCGAACGCGCCGACCTTCTGGCAGCAGCGCGGCTGGCGGGCGATCCTGCTGCTTCCCCTGGCGGGCCTGTTCTTCCTCATCGCGCAGCTGCGGCGCTGGGTCTATCGACTCGATCGGCGCCGGGTGCGACGCGCGCCGGTGCCGGTCATCGTCGTCGGCAACATCGCCGTCGGCGGCAGCGGCAAGACACCGGTGGTGGCGTGGCTGGCGACGCGGCTCCTGCGGCAGGGTTTTCAGCCCGGCATCGTCAGCCGCGGCTACGGTCGTGCCGACGACGCCATCCGGGTGCTCACGCCTGACGACACCCCCGCGACGGTGGGCGACGAACCGGTCCTGCTGGCGCACCTGACGGCCTGTCCCGTGGCCGTGGGCCGGCGTCGGCCCGACGTCATCGACGCGCTGCTGGCGGCGCATCCGGCCGTGGATGTGATCATCAGCGACGACGGATTGCAGCATCTGGCCATGGCGCGCGACCTGGAGATCGTGGTGCTCGACGAGCGGGTGCTGGGCAATCGCTGGCTGCTGCCCGCCGGCCCGCTGCGCGAACCGCTGGGGCGTCTTCGCGCGGCTGACCTGGTGTTGTGCCACGGCGTTCCCGGCCCGTGGCTTTCCCGTCATCTTGACCCGGCGCGCACGGCGCCGATGTCCCTGGTGGGGCATCACTTCGAACGTCTGGCCGATCGCGGCGAATGCCGCTCGCCGGTCGATTTCGCCGGCCGGCGGGTCCATGCGGTGGCCGGTATCGGCCGCCCGCGCCGGTTCTTCGACCAATTGCGGGCGATGGGGCTCGACGTCGTCGAGCACCCGTTTCCGGACCATCATCGTTTCGTGGCCGACGACCTCGCCTTTGCGGCGCACGAACCCCTGCTGATGACCGAGAAGGATGCGGTAAAATGCGCCTCGTTCGCGCCGGCCGACACGTGGGTGTTCCCGGTGCATGCCGACATTTCCGAGGCCGCCCTGCGGCCCATCCTGGAGACACTGGAACGCCATGGACGCCAAGCTGCTTGAAATTCTCGTCTGCCCGATCTGCAAGGGGCCGCTGGACTACCGCAAGACCGAGCAGGAACTGGTGTGCAGCCCGTGCCGGCTGGCGTATCCGATCCGCGACGGCATCCCCGTGATGCTGGAGGACGAGGCGCGCGAACTGGGCGCCACCGAAGGCGAGGGCGCGTGACCGCCTTTCATGTCGTGGTCCCCGCGCGGCATGCCTCGAGCCGTCTGCCCGGCAAGCCGCTGGCCGATATCGCCGGCAAGCCGATGATCGTGCGGGTGCTCGAGCGCCTGGCGAACTGCGGGGCGCAACAAACCTGGGTGGCGACCGATCACGCCGACGTGGCCGAGGCCGTGAGCACGTCGGGGGCGCAGGCACTGATGACGCGCGAGGACCACCCTACCGGCACCGACCGGCTGGCCGAGGTGGTCAATGCGCTGGGCTGGGCCGACGAGGCCATCGTGGTGAACGTCCAGGGGGACGAGCCGCTGATCGATCCGGCCCTGGTGCGCCACGTGGCCGAGGCCCTGGCCGCCGATCCGGAAGCGGCCATTGCGACCGCGGCGCATCCGATCGATTCGGCCGAGGACTTCTTCAATCCCAACGTGGTCAAGGTGGTCACCGACGCGGCCGGTCGTGCCATGTATTTCTCGCGCGCGCCCCTGCCGTGGGCGCGCGACGCCTTTGCCGCCGATCGCGGAACGCTGCCGGCCGCACTGCCGGCCTGGCGCCACATTGGCATCTACGCCTATCGTGCCGGCTTCCTGCGCCGCTACGCGTCGCTCACCCCGGCACCGATCGAACAGTGGGAGGCGCTGGAGCAGCTGCGGGCCATGTGGCACGGCGAGCGCATCCATGTGCTGCAGGTCGATCATGCGCCGGCACCCGGGGTCGATACCCCGGAGGATCTGGCGCGCGTCCGGGCGATGTTTGACCCGTCAGGGCTTTCCGAGTAACTTCGCCGTTTTCAAAAATGCGGCTTTGACCGTAGCAACGCACCACAAGGGAGGGCGTCATGCGTTTGATCCTGTTGGGACCGCCGGGGGCGGGTAAAGGGACCCAGGCCAACTTCATCAAGGAAAAATTCGGTATTCCGCAGATTTCCACCGGCGACATGCTGCGTGCCGCGGTCAAGGCCGGCACGCCGCTGGGTATCGAAGCCAAGAAGGTCATGGATGCCGGCGGCCTGGTGTCCGACGACATCATCATCGGCCTGGTCAAGGAGCGCCTGCAGCAGGACGACTGCAAGGCCGGCTACATGTTCGACGGCTTCCCGCGCACCATTCCGCAGGCCGACGCGCTCAAGGATTCCGGCGTCCCCGTGGATGTGGTGCTGCAGATCGATGTGCCCGACGAGGAAATCATCGAGCGCATGAGCGGGCGCCGGGTGCACGTGGCCTCGGGCCGCACCTATCACGTCAAGTACAACCCGCCCAAGGTCGAGGGCAAGGACGACGTCACCGGCGAGGATCTCATCCAGCGCGACGACGACCAGGAAGAGACGGTGCGCAAGCGTCTGGAGGTGTATCACGCCCAGACCAAGCCGCTGCTCGACTACTACCAGTCGTGGTCGGCCACCGGTGAGGCGGCGGCGCCGAAGGTCGAGGTCATCTCCGGCCTCGGTTCGGTGGACGAGATCACCGCACGGGTGTTCGGCGCCTTGAACTGATCGGCGCGACGCGTCAGGATGAACGCGACGGCGACCGGCCCGTGCCGGCATGCCGTCGCGTTTTTGTTTGCCCCGGAGAATTGAGGCGCCGATGCAACGCAGGAATCTGCTCTACGCCCAGTCGGGGGGCGTGACCGCCGTGATCAACGCCTCCGCCGCGGGGGTGATCGCGGCGGCACGGGCTCATGACGAGGCGGTGGATCGGGTCATCGCCGCCCGTCACGGCATTCTCGGCGTGTTTGACGAAGATCTGCTCGACTGTTCGGTCCTCGACGAGACCGACTGTCGCGCACTCAAGCAACTGCCCGGTGGCGCGTTCGGCTCCTGCCGTTTCGACCTCGACCCGCCCGAGCAGAACCCCGCCCAGTTCGACCGCCTGATCGCGGTGCTGGCGGCCCACGACGTGGGCTACTTCCTGTACAACGGCGGCAACGGCTCGATGGACACGGTGATGAAGCTCTCGAGCGCCGCCCGGGCCCGCGGCTATCCGCTCACCTGCGTCGGCATCCCCAAGACCGTGGACAACGACCTGGTCGGCACCGACTGTTCCCCGGGCTACGGTTCGGCGGCCAAGTATCTGGCCACCTCGATGCGTGAAGCCGGGCTGGACATCCAGGCCATGTCGAGCCGGCGCGGGCGTGTCTTCGTGATGGAGGTGATGGGGCGCAACTGCGGCTGGCTGGCCGCCGCCACCGCCCTGGCCCGGCGCGCGCCCGACGACCCGCCGCACCTCATCCTCCTGCCCGAACGCGTCTTCGACGAGGCGGCGTTCCTGGCGCGGGTCGAGGCCTGCGTGCAGCGCCTCGGCTACTGCGCGATCTCCGCCTCCGAAGGGATTCGCGCCCCGGACGGCCGCTTGTTGATCGAGCAGGACGAGGACGCCAAGGGCTACGTCCAGCTCGGCGGCATCGGCCAGTACCTCGCCCGCCTGCTGCACACCACCTTCGGCTACAAGCACCACTGGACAGTGCCGGACTACCTGCAACGCGCGGCCGGCCATCTGGTGTCGGCCACCGACCTCGCCCAGGCCGAGGCGGTGGGCTGGGCCGCGGTCCAATACGCGGTGGCCGGGCGCGACGGCGTCATGCCGGCCATCGTCCGGCGCAGCGACGTGCCTTACCGCTGGGAGGTCGCGCCGGCCGATCTGGCCGGCATCGCCAACGCCGAGCGCCGGGTGCCCACCGCGTTCATGTCCGACTGCGGTTTCGATCTGAGCGAGGCGGGCCTGCGCTGGCTGCGTCCCCTGATCGAGGGCGAAGCGCCGCCCCCGTACGTGGCCGGCCTGCCGGATTATCGGTGTCCCGATTGCCCGCCACTGGCCCGCCGGCTGGGCCCGTACGTGCCATGACGGCAGGGCGCTGGATCGGACTGTGCTTCGCCCTGGTGCTGGCGGCAGCCACGCCGCCGGGCCGGGCCCAGCAGGCGACGCCGGAGGCCGCCTCCGGTGTCGACACGAAACCGGCCGTACGGGCGCATCGGCACATGGCGGTCACCGCCAATCCCCACGCCACCGACGCCGCGCTGCAGGTATTGCGCGAGGGTGGTTCGGCCACCGATGCGGCGGTCGCTGCGGCCCTGGTGCTCAATGTCGTCGAGCCGCAGTCCTCGGGCATCGGCGGTGGCGGCTTCATGCTGGTGCACGACGCCCGTCGTGGTCGGCGCATCGCCTACGACGGTCGCGAGCGTGCACCGGCCGCCGCCGACGACACGCTCTTCCTCGATGCCGACGGCAAGCCCATGGCCTTCTTCGATGCGGTCGTGGGCGGCCGCTCCGTCGGCGTGCCCGGCCTGCTGCGCATGCTGGCGCTGGCGCACCGCGATCATGGCCGCCTGCCATGGGCGCGCCTGGTGGCGCCGGCGATTCGGCTGGCGCAGGACGGTTTTGCGGTGTCGCCGCGCCTGCATGCCCTCCTGGCGGCCGACCGCTTCCTGGCCGATGACCCGGGGGCGCGGGCGCTGTTCTATGACGCGCAGGGTCGGGCGCTCGCGGTGGGTACGCGGCTGCGCAATCCGGCGCTCGCCGAGGTGTTGCGCAAGGTCGCGGCGAACGGGCCCGACGCCTTCTATACCGGCTCGATCGCGCGCGATATCGTCGCGCGGGTCCGCTCGGTGCGCCATCCGGGTCGGCTCAGCCTGGCGGATCTGCGCGACTACCGGGCCATGCGCCGCCCGGTGCTGTGCGGCCCCTATCGCCAGTACACCGTGTGCGGCATGCCACCGCCGAGTTCCGGCGGTGGCACGGTGCTCGAGATCCTCGGGCTGCTGACCCGCTTCGACCTGCCGGCATTGGCGCCGGGTTCGGCCTTCGCCATGCACCTGTTCGCCGAGGCCGGGCGCCTCGCCTTCGCCGACCGGGATGCCTGGTACGGGGATCCGGCCACCATGGCCGTGTCGCCGCGCGCGCTGATCGCGCCGGCGTACCTGAAACGGCGCGCGGCACGCATCGATCCGACCCGGGCGCATCCGGGAGCCGTCCTGCCCGGTCGGCCCGAGGGCGTCGCGGCGGTACCGGCGCGTTCGCCGGAGCGACCCTCCACCTCCCACCTGTCGATCGTCGACGATGCGGGCAATGCGGTGGCGCTCACCGCCTCGATCGAAAACGCCTTCGGCAGCCGGACGCTGGTGGACGGTTTCCTCCTCAACAATCAGCTCACCGATTTTTCCTTCTCGCCACGCGGGGTGTCGGGTCCCCATCCGAACCGGGCCGGTTCGCGCCGCCAGCCACGCAGCTCCATGTCGCCGACCCTGGTGTACGACGCCCGCGGCCAGCTCTACGCGGTGCTCGGCTCACCCGGTGGCAGCCACATCATCAACTACGTGGCGGCCACCGTGGTGGGTCTGCTCGACTGGCACCTCCCGCCGGATCAGGTGCTCGCGATGCCGCATGTGAGCAATCGCAACCGGATGACGGAGGTGGAGGACACGTCCGCCGGACGACAGCTGGCCACGTCGCTCGCGACGCTTTTCGGGCAGGCGGTGACGTTGCGGGACCTCACCAGCGGCCTGCACGTGATCGTGCGCGACGGGCCGGACTGGGTGGGTGCGGCCGATCCGCGCCGAGAGGGCACGGTCGGCGTCGACTGAGTACGGATCGTTCAGGCGGGGACGTCGGGATTGAGGCTGTAGGTGACGGTCAGGCTGGCCGAGCCCCGCACATGGCCGGCGATGGCGTCGCGCACCTGGGCGCCGGTGAAGCGCCCGTCGATGGGTAGCGACGTCAGATCCGTGGCATAGAGCGTGAAGACGTAATGGTGGGGGATGGCATCGTTCCACGGCGGGCACGGCCCGTCGTAGCCATAGTAGTCGCCTGCCATGTCGGCATCGCCGGCGAACCAGCCGGTGTAGTCATTGATGCCCTGGCGGGTGGCATGCGGCGCCGAGGGGCCGGCCTTGCCGCGCGCGGTGACTTCATTCGAGAACTCGCCCTCGCGGATCTCGCCCCGGGACGGATCGAGATCCACCAGCACCCAGTGGAAGAAGTCCACCCGGGGCAGGTCGGCCGGCACCGTCCGCCCCTCCTGATTGACATCGTCGCCGCGGCTGGGCACGTCCGGATCGTGGCAGATGAGCACCAGGCTGCGCGTTCCCTCGGGTACGTCCGACCAGGCCAGATGCGGGTTGATGTTGCTGCTCAGGGCGACGTGGCCCTCCGCCGCCGGGACGCCGAAGGCGTATCGGCCGTCGATGGGCTGGCCGTCGGTCAGGCTCTGGCTCGTGAGTTTCATGCGGCGCCTCCGTTGAATGCGTGATCGCGACGGATCGATTCTAACCCCGATACCCGGGAGGCTCCGTTGGATGAACGTCCCGGGTCAGGCCGCGCGCCGGGAAAAGTCCCGGGGGCGGAAGCCGAGGGCGTAGAGCATGGCGAAATAGCTCGCGATGCCGGCGCCGACCACGCCGGCCAGATGCGCGCCGCGAGCCCATCCCGGGGCGTCGAGCCAACCGGCGTCCGACCCCTTGGTCAACACCATGACCAGCCCCAGGACCACCAGCGCAGCAGCCAGTTTGAGCGTGAAGAGGCCCCAGCCGGGGCGGGGTCGGAAGATGGCGCGACGGCGCAGGCCACGATAGAGCAGGGTGGCATTGAGGCAGGCCGCCAGACCGATGGACAGGGCCAGACCGGCGTGCTTGAACGGCCCGATGAAGGCCAGGTTCATCAGCTGGGTGGCGATCAGGGTGACGACCGCGATCTTCACCGGGGTGCGGATGTCCTGGCGGGCGTAGAAGCCCGGTGCCAGCACCTTGATGAGGATGAGGCCGGTCAGCCCGAGGCTGTAGGCCACCAGCGCCGGCCGGGTCTGGAGCACGTCGGTGGTGGTGAACTGCCCGTAGTTGAACAGGGTGGCGATGAGCGGCACCGCCAGCACGGCGAGGGCGAGCGCGGCCGGCAGGGTGAGCATGAGCGTGAGGCGCAAGCCCCAGTCGAGCAGATCCGAGAAGCCCTCGGGATTCTCGTCGGCGTGGTACTTGGACAGGCTCGGCAGCAGGATGGTCCCGAGCGCCACGCCGAGCATGCCGGCCGGAAATTCCATGAGCCGGTCGGCATAGTAGAGCCAGGAGACGCTGCCGCTGACCAGGAAGGACGCGAAAATGGTGTTGATGAGCAGCGAGATCTGGCTCACCGAGACGCCGATGGTGGCCGGCGCCATGAGCTTGAGGACGCGACGCACGCCCGGGTCGCGCGGCTGCCACTCGGGCCGTGGCAGCATGCCGATGCGCGCCAGCGGACGTAACTGGAAGACCAGCTGCAGGCAGCCTCCGATGAACACCGCCCAGGCCAGCGCGAGGACCGGCGGATCGAACCAGGGCGCCGCCAGCAGCGCCATGGCGATGAAGCTGATGTTGAGCAGCACCGGCGTGAACGCGGGGATGGCGAAGCGGCTCCAGGTGTTGAGCACGCCGCCGGCCAGCGCCACCAACGACATGAAGAAGATGTACGGAAAGGTGATGCGGGTGAGCGCGACGGTGAGCGCAAACTTGTCCGGCTCATCGGCGAAGCCGGGCGCGGAGATGTAGATGATCACCGGCGCTGCAAGGATGCCGATCACCGAGATCGCAAACACCACCGCACCGAGCAGGGTGGCGACCCGGTTGACGAGTTGGTGGGCGGCGGCTTCGCCCTGGCGATTCTTGTATTCGGCGAGAATGGGGACGAAGGCCTGCGAGAACGCGCCCTCGGCGAACATGCGCCGGAGCAGGTTGGGCAGGCGGAAGGCGACGAAGAAGGCGTCGGTGGCCGGGCCGGCACCGAAGCCCAGGGCGATGACGAAATCGCGCACGAAGCCGAGGATGCGGGAGAGCAGGGTCATGCCACTGACGGTGGCCAGCGCGCGAAGCAGATTCATCGACGATAGGATCGGGTGGTCGGGCAGGGAAGCCGAATGATACTGTGTTCGCGTCCCGCTCGTGGATGTGCGCTGGCACTTGCGTTCGCTCCGCTTAAGCGATATGATCGCGGGTTTTCAGAACCACCTCACGGACGAACATCTTATGGCCAATTCGGCACAAGCCCGCAAGCGCGCCCGCCAGGCAACGGCGGCCCGCGCTCAAAACGCCAGTCTGCGTTCGCGTCTGCGCACCGCGATCAAGAACGTGCGCAAGGCGGTGGATGCCGGTGATCAGGAAGCGGCTCGCAACGTGTTCCGCGCCTCCCAGAAGACCATCGACGCCATCGCAGACAAGAAAATCATTCACAAGAACGCTGCCGCGCGCCACAAGAGCCGCCTGGTCGCAGCGATCAAGGGAATGGCTGCCTGATCGTCGTTACGACGTTCATTGAAAAAGGCGACCGCTTCGGTCGCCTTTTTTCTTGGGTGCATCGTCAGGCGTTGCACGATGGACGCGTGCGCCTGTCGTGACCGGATTCAGACGCTGGCTTCGTCGGGCGCGATGGGCTCGATGGTCAGGTTGTTGTCGTTGGCGAAGTTGATCAGGAACTTGTAGGCCAGCGGCTCGATGTCGTAGAGGCGGGCGTCGACGATGACCGACTTGTGGCCGTCGAGGGTGCAGCTGGGCCGCACGTATGGCGAATACATCATGCGATTGTCGGCGCCGAAGGCGGACATGATGCCGCACAGGCGATCCGCCCAGTCGCTGGGGCGAAACTTCTTGTTGTCCTTCGTCAGGCCGACGATGACGAAGCTGTCGATCTTGAGTGTCATAGTTGAAACCGCGCCTGAAGCTCAGGCTGTCCTCTCCCCTGGACACGGCGCCTGCGGGCGGTTCGGTTTGCCTCTGGTGGTGCCGTCGTGTAAGAGGCGGATTCTATCAGAAATCGTGTTTCGGCCACGTGATCGCATGTCGAGCCCGGTGTCATGCAGGCGGCGATCAGGGCCTCGCGGCGGCGCCCAAGGTTTTACAAGATAAGGCGTTTCACTTAAGATCGATAGCTTGCGGTAAACGGCGGCAGCGGCCGCCGTACGCATTTTTCAAGGCTCGAATTTTTCAAGGCAGGACGCGTCATGTCGCATGTCATGAACACCTACGGTCGGTTGCCGGTGGCTTTTTCCCACGGCGAGGGTTCCTACCTGTTCGATACCGACGGCAAGCGATACCTCGATGCGCTCGCGGGCATTGCCGTGTCCACGCTGGGACACAATCATCCGGACCTCGTCCAGGCCATTGCCGCTCAGGCGGCCCGGGTGCTGCACACCTCAAACCTGTACCGCATTCCCGCCCAGGAGGCCTTGGCCGACCGGCTGGCGGCCCTCTCCGGCATGGAGTCGGTGTTCCTGTGCAATTCCGGCTGCGAGGCCAACGAGGCGGCCATCAAGCTGGCCCGCTACTACGGGCACAAGCGCGGCGTCGAGAAGCCGGCGATCGTGGTCATGGAACACGCCTTCCACGGGCGTACGCTGGCCACCCTGTCGGCCACCGGCAACCGCAAGGTGCAGGCCGGCTTCGAGCCCCTGGTATCGGGCTTCGTGCGGGTGCCCTTCGACGATCTGCATGCGGTCGAGCAGGTGGCGCTGAGCAACCACGACGTGGTGGCGGTGATGCTCGAGCCGATCCAGGGCGAGGGCGGCATTCACGTGGCCCATCTGGATTATCTCAAGGCGTTGCGCCGGATCTGCGATCAGCACGAGTGGCTGCTGATCGTCGATGAGGTGCAGTGCGGTATTGGTCGCACCGGCAAGTGGTTCGGCCATCAGTGGGCCGAGCTGCGGCCCGACGTGATGACCCTGGCCAAGGGGCTCGGTTCTGGCGTGCCCATCGGGGCCTGTCTGGCGGCCGGGCGCGCCCAGGATGTATTCGGGCCGGGGAACCACGGTTCGACCTTCGGCGGCAATCCGCTGGCCTGCACCGCGGCCCTGACCACCCTCGAGGTGCTCGCGCGCGACGAGTTGCTGGCCAACGCGAGCCTGCGTGGTCAGCAGATCCGCGATGCAATCGCACAGGCCTTCGACCGCGTCGAGGGCGTGGTCGCCATTCGCGGCGAGGGCCTCATGATCGGCATCGAGCTGGACCGGCCCTGCGGCGCGCTGGTGGGACAGGCGCTCGAAGCGGGTCTGTTGATCAATGTCACCGCCGAGCGTGTCGTCCGGCTGTTGCCGCCGCTCACGTTCACCGAGGCGGACGCGGCCGCCCTGATCGACGGCATCGTGCCGCTGATCCGGAACTTCCTTGCGGCGTAATTCGGAACAGGGCTGTCCCATGGATGCCATCAAACACTATCTTCAGTTCAAGGACTTCTCCCGAGAGGAATACGCCTACCTGTTCGAGCGCACCCGCTGGATCAAGGACAGGTTCAAGCGCTACGAGACCCACCATCCGCTGTTCGATCGCACCCTGGTGATGATCTTTGAGAAGGCCAGCACGCGCACGCGCCTGTCCTTCGAAGCCGGCATGCATCAGCTGGGCGGCTCGGCCATCTACCTGAATACGCGCGACTCGCAGCTGGGGCGTGGCGAGCCGGTGGAGGATGCCGGCCAGGTGATCTCGCGGATGAGCGATGTGGTCATGATCCGGACCTTCGATCAGGACGTGATCGAGCGCTTCGCGCAGAACTCGCGCGTGCCGGTCATCAACGGGCTGACCAACGAATATCACCCGTGCCAGATCATGGCCGACATCTACACCTTCATCGAGCATCGCGGCGACATTCGCGGCAAGACCGTGGCGTGGATCGGCGACTCGAACAACATGTGCAACACCTGGCTGCAGGCGGCCGAGTTGCTGGACTTCAATGTTCACGTGTCCACGCCGCCGGGCTACGAGGTCGAACCGGAACGCGCGGGGCTGTACGGCACCGCCAACTTCGAGCAGTTTGCCGACCCCATGGACGCCTGCAAGGGCGCGGACCTGGTGACCACCGATGTGTGGACCTCCATGGGCTTCGAAGCCGAGAACGAGGCCCGCACGGCCGCATTTGCCGACTGGTGCGTCGATGCGGACATGATGAAGGTGGCATCTCCCGATGCGGTCTTCATGCACTGCCTGCCGGCGCATCGGGGGGAAGAGGTGACGGCGGAGGTCATCGACGGGCCGCAGTCGGTGGTGTGGGACGAGGCGGAGAACCGCCTGCACGTGCAGAAGGCGCTGCTCGAGTATCTGGTGGTGGGGGGTGTCGACGGCTGAGGTCGGCGAACCCGGGAATTCAATTCGGGGCGCCGGCACGGCGACCCGGCAAAGATGATGTCAGGAAGAAGCATGAGCGATGTGAAAAAAGTGGTGCTTGCCTATTCGGGCGGGCTGGATACGTCGGTGATTCTCAAGTGGCTGCAGGACACCTACCAGTGCGAAGTGGTCACCTTCACCGCCGACCTGGGGCAGGGCGAGGAGCTGGATCCGGCGCGCGAGAAGGCGCTCAAGTTCGGCATCAAGCCGGAGAACATCTTCATCGACGACCTGCGCGAGGAATTCGTGCGCGATTTCGTGTTCCCGATGTTCCGCGCCAACACGGTATATGAAGGCGAGTACCTGCTCGGGACCTCCATCGCCCGTCCGCTGATCTCCAAGCGGCAGATCGAGATTGCGCGCGCGACCGGGGCCGACGCGGTGTCCCACGGCGCCACCGGCAAGGGCAACGACCAGGTGCGCTTCGAGCTCGGTTACTACGCGCTCATGCCGAACGTGAAGGTCATCGCGCCGTGGCGCGAGTGGGATCTGCTCTCCCGCGAGAAGCTGCTCAAGTATGCCGAGCAGGCCGGCATCCCCATCGAGATGAAGCATCGCCAGGGCGGCGCGCCGTACTCGATGGACGCCAACCTGCTGCACATCTCCTACGAAGGTCGTCATCTGGAGAACCCCTCCGCCGAGGCCGAGGAGTCCATGTGGCGCTGGACGGTGTCGCCCGAGGCCGCCCCCGATGCCGCGGAATATCTGGATCTCGAGTTCGAGAAGGGCGACCTGGTCGCCATCAACGGCGAGCGCATGGCGGCGCATGAACTGCTCGCCAGGCTCAATGCCCTGGGCGGCAAGCACGGCATCGGTCGCCTCGATCTGGTCGAGAACCGCTACGTGGGCATGAAGTCGCGCGGCTGCTACGAAACCCCGGGGGGCACCATCCTGCTCAAGGCGCACCGCGCCATCGAGTCGATCACCCTGGACCGTGAGGTCGCCCATCTCAAGGACGATCTCATGCCGCGTTACGCGAGCATGATCTACAACGGCTACTGGTGGGCACCGGAGCGTCTGGCGATCCAGGCGCTCATCGACCAGACCCAGCAGACCGTCAATGGCTGGGTGCGCGTCAAACTCTACAAGGGCAACGTAATCGTGGTCGCCCGCGACTCCAAGACCGATTCGCTCTTCGATCCGACCATCGCGACCTTCGAAGACGACGCCGGCGCGTACAATCAGGCCGATGCCCACGGTTTCATCCGGCTCAACGCGCTGCGCATGCGTATCGCGGAGAATGCCCGCAACACGCGCGGCTGAGGGGGATCAGTGGTCACAGGGCCCGTCATCTTCGGACTCACCGTCGCCGAGTTCGAGGACATATCGCTCAAGGTCTGTTTCACCGGCCTGATCCTCTACATGCTGTTCATCATCGGCAATCTGGCCAGGCAGTCGAAGGCCGGCCGGTACGGAACCATGTGGATGTTCGTTGCGCTCGGGCTGGGCTTCGTCGGCTTCGTGGCCAAAGCCATCATTGCAAAACTGATGGGGATCGAATAACCCGTCGGTTCAACACGAGGGAGGGGATCATGTCGCAGGAGGCATTCATCGAGGGGGCGACCGTTGCCAAGGCCGCAAATGTGTATTTTGGTGGAAAATGTGTGAGCCATAGCCTGACCCTGGCCGATGGAACGAAGAAGTCCATCGGCGTGGTCCTTCCGGCGACGCTCACGTTTTCGACCGACGCACCGGAAATCATGGAGATCGTCAGCGGCACCTGCAGCGTGCGCTTGGGCGGTGACGCCGAATGGCGCAATTTCGAAGCCGGTCAGCAGTTCGAGGTCCCGGGCAAGTCGAACTTCGACATTCAGGTGGTCGGTGCGCCGCTGCATTATGTCTGCCACTTCGGTTGACCTGACCCGTTCGACGGCCGCGCCTGCGGCCGTCGGCTTCTGATTTCACGACATCGCCAAACCGATATGCCTTCATTCGATATCAGCTCCGAAGTGGACCTGGTGGATCTGCGCAACGCCGTCGAGGGCGCCAATCGCAAGATCACCAACCGCTACGACTTCAAGGGCACCGGCGCCCACATCGAGCAGAACGACAAGCTGCTCGTGCTGCACGGTGACAACGAATTCCAGATCGACCAGATGACCCAGATCCTCCTGCCCGAGATGACCGGCAAGAAGATCGACGTGCGCTGCCTCGACCACGGGGAGTTGCAGAAGGTCGGCGGCAACAAGGTCAAGCGGGAACTGCGGGTCCGGGTCGGCGTGGAGCAGGATCTGGCGAAGAAGATCGTCAAGCTGATCAAGGATGCCAAGCTCAAGGCGCAGGCCTCCATCCAGGGGGAGGTGGTTCGCGTGACCGGCAAGAAGCGCGACGACCTGCAAGACTGTATCGCCCTGGTCCGCAAGGAGATCACCGACTATCCTTTGCAGTACGGCAACTTCAGGGATTAGTCCGATGGATGTTTCTTCCGCCTCCTCCGCTTCGGCTTCAGGCCTGCAGACCCAGGTGGGCAATTTCGTGCAGCGTCGCGCCGAGGAGATTCAGGAGCGCAACGCGCAGCAGCTGATCAACAGCCTGCCGAAGGCGCAGCCGACGCCCGATCCGAATGCCACGGTGGGATCGCGGATCGACGTGTTCGCGTGAATCAATGCCTCGCGTACCCGTGAGTGCGTTGCTCGAAGCCGGCCAGAGGGTCGGCTTTTTTCATTGTCGCGACGTGACCGCCCTATGCCGGTGGCGTGACTTGCCGTCGGCGCGGTGTCACGTTACCGTGGCAGGCTTGCACCAAGGAAGAGCGGGAGGGCGCACGTGACTGGATGGATGTCGAGGATCCACGCTGCGGTGGGTGTGGTCGGTGCTCTGCTGGCGACCATGGCTGGCGCGACCGAGGTGGCCGTTTCCGGGCTGTTTCCGGGCAAGGCCCTGCTGGTGATCGACGGCGGGCGACCGACCCTGGTGGCGCCGGGCCGGACCGTCGCCGGGGTCAGGGTCGTCGCCATTCATGGCGAGCAGGTGGTGGTGGACGTGGACGGTCAGCGCAAGGCGCTGCGTCTCGGCGAGCGGGTGGTCAATCGCGGTGGCGGTGCAGCGCCGGGCAGCGTCGTGAATCTGCATGCCGACGGCCGTGGCCATTTCGTGACCATCGGCACCATCAACGGCTCGACCATGCGTTTCATCGTCGACACCGGCGCCAGTTTCGTCTCGCTCGGCCGCGCCGATGCCGAACGTGCGGGTATCGACTATCGCAAGCACGGCCGACCCAGCGCGGCGCAGACGGCCAATGGCATCGTGCGGACCTGGATCGTGAAATTGAACACCGTGAAGGTCGGCGATGTCACACTTCACAACGTGGATGCCGCCGTGCACGATACCGACCTGCCGGTCGCCTTGCTCGGCATGAGCTTCCTCAACCGCATGGAGATGCAACGCGAGGGCGATACGCTCACGCTGCGTCGCCGATACTAGAACGACCATGACCGACGCCGTTGCCGATTCCTCTCGTGCTGATTCGTTGCCGGACCTGTCGATCGAGCACGTGCGCGATCGGTTTGCACGCATCGACGTGAGCGCGGCCATCGTCGAAGAGGGGGCCGAGGGGCGGTTCCGCCCGGCGGCGGTGCTCGTGCCGCTGGTGACGCGCCCGGGCGGCCTGACCGTGATGCTGACTCAACGCACCGACCACCTGCATCATCACCCCGGCCAGATATCCTTTCCCGGCGGGCGTGTCGAAGCCGGCGACGAGGGGCCGGTCGGCACCGCATTGCGTGAGACAGAGGAGGAGGTCGGACTCCATCGCCGGCATGTGGAGTTGCTCGGCCAACTGCCCGAATACCGCACCGGCACCGGGTTTTGCGTCACGCCGGTGGTCGGGCTGGTGCATCCGCCGTTCGACTTGTCGCCCGACAGTTTCGAAGTGGCCGAGGTGTTCGAGGTGCCCCTCGACTTTCTCGTCGACCCGCTCAACCATCGACGTGAAACCTTGTTCTACCGGGGGCGCGAACGGACCTATTACGCCATGCCCTGGCGGCACTATCACATCTGGGGGGCGACCGCCGGCATGCTCGTCGCCCTGTCCGGAATCCTGCGTGAGATTTGAGCGGCTGCCGGGCGCATTCACCGGCGGCGCTTTGTGCTATCGTCGTGATCCTCGACCGCATGGGCCGGAGCCGTTTCGTCTTACATGAGTCTTGTCGTCATCGTGCTGGCCCTGTTGATCGAGCAGGTGCGCCCGTTGCCTGTAGAACGCTGGGTGCGATCGCCGCTGTCGCGCGTGGCCGCCTGGATCGAAGAGCGCTTCAACGACGGACGTCTCAACAGTGGCCGGGCGGCGTGGCTGGTGTTCGTGGCCGGCGGAACGGCACTGACCTGGGCCGCGCATGGGCTGCTCTGGGCGCTCCATCCGGTGTTGGCGTTCCTGTTCTCGCTCGGCGTGCTTTACCTGACCATGGGCATCCGCCACGAAAGCCATTTCTTCACCGACATTCACGTGGCGCTTCGTCTCGGTGACCTGGGTCGGGCGCGCACGCTGCTGGCCGAGTGGTCCGGCGCCGACTGTGGCGACGCCGATGCCCAAGAGGTGACGCGTCTGGCCATCGAGCAGGCCTTCATCGCCGCGCACCGCAACGTCTATGGGCCCATCTTCTGGTTTCTCGTGCTGCCCGGTCCGGCCGGTGCGGTGTTCTACCGTCTGGCCAGTGTTCTTGATCGGATCTGGGGGACGCGGCAAGATGATGAGATCGGCCGTTTTGGTGTCGCCGCCCGACAAGTTTTTCACTGGATCGACTGGTTGCCCGTGCGCCTGACCGCGTTTTCGTTTTCCGTGGTCGGCAACTTCGAAGACGCCCTCCTGTGCTGGCGGACACAGGCGACTCAGTGGGCGCATCCGAGTTCGGGTATATTGTTGTCCAGCGGTGGCGGGGCGTTGGGAGTACGTCTCGGCTTGCCGCGGCATGAATCCGGTCGAATCGTCGATCGACCGGAACTGGGATGCGGCGACGATGCGCGCATCGAATTCATGCAGGGTGCCGTCGGCCTGATATGGCGCGCCTTGTGTCTGTGTCTGCTCGTGCTGGCCCTGATGGGAATCGCCGCTTGGGTAGCACCGTAATGCTTTTTTTGGAGGGAGCCATTCATGGCAAATCGTGAAGTCGTCGTTTTGAGTGCAGTCCGTTCCGCCATCGGGACCTTCGCCGGTTCGCTGAGCGGCATTGAGCCGGCCGACCTGGCAGGGACGGTGATGAAGGAGGCCGTGAGTCGTTCCGGCGTCGATCCGCAGCAGATCAACTACGTGACCGTCGGTAACTGCATCCCCACCGAATCGCGCTATCCGTACGTGGCCCGCGTCGCCTCCATCCAGGCGGGTCTGCCGATGGATTCGGTGGCCATGGCGGTCAACCGCCTGTGCTCGTCCGGCCTCCAGGGCATCGTGAGCACCGCCCAGGCCATCATGCTGGGTGACTGCGACTACGGTATCGGTGGTGGCGTGGAAGTCATGTCCCGCGGCGCCTACCTGTCGACGGCGATGCGCTCCGGTGCGCGCATGGGCGATACGTCCATGCTCGACGCCATGGTCGCTGTGCTGACCGATCCGTTCGGTGCCGGCCACATGGGCATCACCGCCGAGAACCTCGCCGAGAAGTGGGGGCTGACCCGCGAAGAGCAGGACGCCTTCGCGCTCGAGTCGCAGGAGCGCGCTGCCCGTGCGATTGCCGCCGGTTACTTCAAGGACCAGATCGTGCCGATCACGCTCAAGAGCCGCAAGGGCGAGACCGTGTTCGATACCGACGAGCATCCGCGTGCCACCACGCTCGAGAAGCTGGCCGCCATGCGCCCGGCCTTCAAGAAGGACGGGACCGTGACCGCCGGCAACGCCTCGGGCATCAACGACGGTGCGTCGTTCTTCGTGCTCGCCGGGGCTGATGCCGCCGCCCAGGCCGGTTACAAGCCGATGGCCCGCCTCGTGTCCTACGCGCTGGCCGGTGTGCCCAACCATCTGATGGGTGAAGGTCCGATTCCGGCCTCCAAACTGGCTCTCCAGCGTGCCGGCCTGACGGTGGACCAGATGGACGTGGTCGAGTCCAACGAAGCCTTCGCTGCCCAGGCGCTGGCGGTGGCCAAGGGCCTCGAGCTCGACATGGCCAAGACCAACCCGAACGGCGGCGCCATCGCTCTGGGCCACCCGGTGGGTTGCTCCGGCGCGTTCATCGCCACCAAGGCGCTGTACGAGCTGCAGCGCATCAACGGTCGCTATGCGCTGGTCACCATGTGTATCGGTGGTGGTCAGGGTATCGCCGCGGTCTTCGAGCGCATGTAACACCGGTCTCGACCGAAACGCACACGCCCCGCCGATTGGCGGGGCGTGTGCGTTTACCAGCCCTGTGCCTGACGGCGGGCGTGGTCGATTTCGTCGCGCAGCAGCCGGTAGTGGTCGAAGCGGCGGCGGGCGATGTGGCCGCTGTCGACCGCATCGCGGATCGCGCATCCGGGCTCGTGCTCGTGCCGGCAGTCGCGAAAGCGGCATTGACCGAGATAGGGCGCAAACTCACGGAACGAGGCCGCGAGCGCCGTCTGATCCAGATGGGCGAGCCCGAAGGCCTGCAGGCCCGGGCTGTCGATCAGGGCGCCGCCGCCGGCCAGCGGATAGAGGCGGGTGGCCGTGGTCGTGTGCTTGCCGGTGTCGAGGGCATCGGAAATCTCGCGCGTGGCGGCATTGGCGTCGGGGATCAGCGCATTGGTGAGGGTGGACTTGCCCATGCCCGACTGGCCCACCAGGATCGACACTTCCCCGGCCAGATGCGGCACGATCGCGCCCGCGTCGGTGTTGGCGGCCACCTCGATGAGCTCGTATCCCAGCTCGGCGAAGAGTGCCAGCCGCGCCCGCGCCGCGGGCAGCCGGTCGCTCAGGTCGATCTTGTTGAGGACGATATGGGCCTTCAGATGCTGGTCTTCGGCGGCGCACAGACAGCGGGAGATCAGCTCGTCGCTAAAGCTCGGCTCGGTCGCCACGACGATGAACACCTGGGTGACGTTGGCGGCCAGCAGCTTTTCCTTGAAGGCATCCGAGCGGTGCAGCAGGCTGGTGCGCGGCGCGTTGTGCTGGATCACGCCTTCGCCGCCACTGGTGGGCTTGAACTCGACCCGGTCGCCGCAGGCGAAGCTCGTGCGCTTGCCGCGGGTGACGCAATGCCAGCGCGTGCCGGCGTCGTCGAGGACTTCGAAATGGCGACCGAAGGCCGCGACGATGGTGCCGGCCGTCATGCCGCGAGCACGTGGGCGGTCATGGGGTCCCGAACTTGTAATAGTGCCGGTTGAGGTAGGCGCCGATGTTCGCTTCGTCTTCCGGGAAGAGGTCGAGGCTCAGCTGCGTCGTACACATGGTCAGTTGCGACTTGAGCGCGCCCGGTGTGCGCACGCGGTGATCGGGGCGCAGGTAGATGGCGCTGCCGTTCTCGCCGCCGTATTTCATCTCGTGGCAGGCGACGCAGTACTTGGCATGGAGCGCTTCGCCGGCCGCTTCGTCCGCGCCTTCGAACGGGTCGGCAGCGAGCACGGGTGCTCCGATCAACAACATCGACATGGCAATCAACGGTTTCATGGCGGGGCTCCTGTCAGGCCGCGCGCACCCGGGAAATGCGGATGGTGGCGGGCGGATGTGAGTCGTAGAAACTCGAGTACAGCGGGTCGGGCGTCAGGGTGGCGGCATTGTCGCGGTACAGCTTCACCAGGGCGGAGACCAGGTCTTCGCGCTCGGTACGCGCCACCGCGTAGGCGTCCGCCTCGAACTCGTGCTTGCGCGACCAGGCGCTCATGATCGGCGACAAGGCGTAGGTGAACACCGGCAGGGCGGTCACGAACAGGGCCAGCGCCATCGCGGTGCCGGTGGACGTGGCGCCGAGGCCGCCGAAGAACCACGCCGATTGCATGAGCTGGTTGAGTATCCACAGCATGGCCAGCGTCACCACGGCCATGAGGACGAGGCGCTTGACCACATGGCGGCAGCGGAAGTGCCCCAGTTCATGCGCCAGGACCGCTTCGATTTCGCCGGGATCGAGCTTCGCGAGCAGGGTGTCGAAGAAGACGATGCGTTTGCTGTTGCCGAAGCCGGTGAAGTAGGCGTTGCCGTGGGCGGACCGGCGCGAGCCGTCCATGACGAACAAGCCGCTGCTGCGAAAACCACAGCGCGCCAGGAGGGCCTCGATGCGCTGGCGCATGGGGCCGTCCTCGAGTGGGCTGAACTTGTTGAACAGGGGCGCGATGAAGGTTGGATAGACCAGCAGCACCAGCAGGTTGAAGCCCATCCAGAACGCCCACACCCAGACCCACCAAAGCGAGCCGGTCGCCTGCATCATCCACAGCACCGCAGCGAGCACCGGCAGGCCGATCACGGCCGCCAGCGCGGCGGTCTTGAGGGTGTCGCTGGCGAACAGGGCGGGCGTCATCTTGTTGAAGCCGAAGCGGGCTTCGACGACGAAGGTGCGATAGATCGCCAGGGGCAGGTCCACCAGCCAGCCGAGCACGCCGACGGTCGCCAGGAAGGCGACCCCGTGGGCAATGCCGCCGGCCTCGAAGACGCCCGTCCAGGCGTCATGGACCCACTGGAGCACGCCGCCCAGGGTCAGCAGCAGGACCCACAACGCGCCGACGACCACGTCGGTGCGGGAGAGCACGCTGCGCGCCACGGTATAGTCCGCCGCCTTGTGGTGTGCCTCCAGGCTGATGCTCTGGGCGAAGTCGGTCGGCACGGCCTCGCGATGGCGCCGCACATGGCGTGCGTGCCGGGTGGCCAGCCACAGCTTGAACGCCGTGGTCGCCGCGAGGAAGAATACGAAGATGAAGGAAAAAGTCGTGTTGTCCATGTCTCTTTGGCGGGTGTGGAGCCTTTCGGTGATCCGGGCCCCCGTCGGTGCGCGCTTCTGGAACTGTGACACAATGCGCGTTTCTCGGTTCGCGGCAAAATTATGGCACAACAGGATTCCACCCACCTGATCTGGCTCGACATGGAGATGACCGGTCTCGATCCGGACAAGGACCGCATCATCGAGCTGGCCATCGTGATCACCGACAGCCGCCTCGAGACTGTCGCCGAGGCGCCCGTGCTGGCGGTGCATCAGCCCGATGAGGTGATGGGCGCGATGGACGAGTGGAACACCCGGACTCATGGCCAGTCCGGCCTGACCGCGCGGGTCAAGGCCTCGACCCTGGGCGAGGCCGAGGTCGAGCGTCGCATGCTCGAATTCATCCAGCAGCATGTGCCCGAGCGTGCGTCCCCCATGTGCGGCAACTCCATCTGCCAGGACCGGCGCTTCATGGCGCGCTACATGCCGAGGCTGGAAGCCTGGTTCCACTATCGGAACCTGGACGTGTCCACGCTCAAGGAGCTGGCGCGCCGGTGGCATCCGGCGGTGGCCCAGGGGGTGAAGAAGCAGGGCAAGCACGAGGCCCTGGCCGACATCCACGAATCCATCGAAGAACTGCGCCACTACCGCGACACCTTCCTGCGCCTGCCCGACGGGGCGTGACGCGGTGGCGGACCGGCCTTATCGGGTGTAGAGCCTCAGCTCCTCGCGCTTGTCGCCGCCGCCGCGTGCATAGGTCCACTTGGCGTGCCAACGCGCGTCCAGCGCGTGCGGGCGTTCCTTGCCGAACACCAGTACCGCGTCACAGGCGCTGCCGTGTCCGGTGAACGGCCGGGTCCGCAGGCCGGCAAAATAGTCCAGCGAGACCCGCAGGCTGGGCGATAGCCCGATACGTTCGATGCAGTTGAGGCGTGCTTCGGTGACGACACGCTGCAGCGAGCGTGCCGCGGGCCGGTAGCTCTTGCCGTGTTCGAACCAGGGTTGCAGCAGCACCACCGCCAGACACCACAGCATGGTCATGCCGGCGGCCCAGTTCTTGGCGCCCCGGTAGGGGCTGCGGCGCGAATTGGCGAGGATGCCGATCCACAGGGCGCACAGCACGACACCCGCCACCGACGGCCACAGTGGATCGCCGACCACGAAGTTGGGCGCCACCTTGGCCACGTGGCGGCTCAAACCCGGTGGCCACGCGACCGTCAGCGACGTCCAGCCGATCCACAGGAGCAGGGCGAAGACCGCGAAGCTCATGCCCGAGAACCAGTCGAAGGAGTTTGCCGCGCCGCGGCGCAGCGTCGTCAGCCCCGGCGCCGCCACGAGGGTCAGGGGCACCAGCAGGGGCAGGGCGTTGGCCGGTCGCAACGGGCCCAGAAACACGGTGGTGATCAGCGTGAGCAGGCTGCAGGCGATGAGCATGCGCCAGTGGGTGGTGCCCAGATGGCGCCGTTCGCGCCACAGGGCCCAGCCGGCGATGGGCCACAGCGGCCATGTGAACCAGCTGAGCAGGCTGATCAGGGCGTCGGCCTCGTGCAGCTTGGTCAGGCTGGGGGTGTATTCGAGCAGGTGGGTCTTCCACCAGGCGCCGAGCAGATCGGGGGCGAGCTGGGCGGCGGGGACGAGCCAGGCGCACGCGACCGCCACCGCCACCGCGAGCCCGAGCATCAGAGGGCCGATGCCGGGCAGGAAGAACAGGGCCGGAGCGGTGATGATGAGGGCGTTGATGCCATGTGCGAGAAACGCCAGCGCGATCCCGAGCCCGGTGGCGACGGCCCCGGCCATGGGCCGCCGGCGGGCATAGGCCACGCCCCAGAAGGTCAGGGCCTGGGCGGTCATGACGGCGAGCAGGGGCTGGGTTTCGTGCGCATGCACGACCAGGCCCAGGGTGCCGAGCATGAGCAGGAAGGCGGAGGCGCGCGCCGCGTCGCCGTGCATGCGTCGCGCGGCGTCGGCGCACAGCCACAGGGTAAGGCCCACGAGCACGGCGCTGGCCAGGCGCGCGCCGTCGTGCAGCGGCAGGATCCAGGCGCTCAGGCGCGCCGTGGTCGCGGCGACCCAGTAGTACAGCGGTGGATATTCGAGAAACGGATCACCGCTCAGGTGCGGAATCAGCCAGTGCTGCCCGTGCAGCATCTCCAGCACCGGGCCGAAATAGCGCGCATCGTCGCCGCGCCAGGGGTCGTGGCCGATGACCCCGACGAGCAGATAGACCAGCGCCATCGTCCACAGCACGATGGAGCGGGGCGGGCGCGGGGCGGGTGGTGCGAACGGATCGGGGCGGGCGGGGCTCATGCTGGCGATGATGATTGGGCGAGCAGATTCTACTGGAAGGCGGGGCGACACAGCGACAGCGGATGCGCGATGGCGCCGCGCGACAGGCAAGAAAAAAGGCAGCCGTGGCTGCCTTTTTCCGTGAGCGTGGCCGATCAGCCGCGCTGCACGTTGCCGTATTTCTGGCGGAAGCGCTCGACACGGCCGGCCGTATCGACGATCTTCTGCTTGCCGGTGTAGAACGGGTGGCATTCGGAGCACACTTCGATGTGCATCTCGGGCTTGCCAGCAGCGGAGCGGGTCTTGAAGCTGTTGCCGCAGCTGCAGGTGATCGACACTTCTTGGTAGTTCGGATGGATGTCCGCTTTCATCGGGGGTCTCGCTTCGGTTGCGCGGGCGGCGATTGTGACCGCCCCTTGAGTCTGGAAAAACGCGCATTATCTCGGAAATAGCGCGTCGGATCAAGCGATTGTCGTGCGCCCGGACTTTTCAAGTGCGCGGGCCGGCCGCTACAATGCGCAGCCGTCCCCGAGCAGGCTCAATCGAGCAGAGACAGGACGTTTTCGGGCGGTCGGCCGATTACCGCCCGCGCGCCGCGCACCGCGATCGGGCGTTCGATGAGCTTGGGGTGGGCGGCCATGACGTCGAGCCAGCTCGCGTCGTCCAGGGTCTTGCCCTTGTACTCGGCCTTGTAGAGATCCTCTCCGGTGCGGATCAGGTCATGGGGGGCGATGCCGAGCTTGGCCACCAGATCGGCCAGCTCGTCGCGGTCGGGCGGCGTTTCCAGATACAGCACCACCGTGGGCGCAATGCCTTGTTCCTCGAGCAGTGCGAGGGCGGCCCGGCTCTTGGAGCAGCGGGGATTGTGATACAGCGTGATCGATGCGGACATGAACAACACCATGCAGGAGAAGCGAATCGCGATTCTAGCGTCTTGCGCCGTCGAGGTCGCCCGATGCGCCTGATGCTCGCTCCCATGGAGGGGCTGGCAGACGAGGTGCTGCGCGAGGCGCTCACCGAGCTGGCGCGCTACGATCAGGCGGTCACCGAGTTCGTCCGTGTCTCGGCCAACGTGGTGCCGCGGCGCAGTTTCCTGCGTGTCAGCCCCGAACTGCGCAACGGCGGGCGGACCCGTTCGGGCACGCCGGTGCAGGTGCAGCTGCTCGGCGCCGATCCGCAACGCATGGCGGCGAGTGCCGCGGTCGCGCTGCCCCTGTCGCCGGCGGGCATCGATCTCAACTTCGGCTGTCCGGCGCCCACGGTCAATCGTCATCGCGGCGGGGCGGTGTTGCTCGATGAGCCGGAAACCCTGCATGCAGTGGCCGCCGCGGTGCGTCAGGTGATGCCCGTCGGCGGTGCGCCGCTGAGCGCCAAGATGCGCCTCGGCGTCGCCGACAAGGGGCGTGCGGTCGAGTGCGCGCAGGCGCTGGCGGCGGCCGGCGTGGAGCGACTCGTGGTGCATGCGCGCACCAAGCTCGAAGGCTATCGGCCGCCCGCGCACTGGTCCTGGGTGGCCCGGATCGCCGAGGCGGTGCCGGTGCCGGTGGTGGCCAACGGGGAGGTGTGGACCGTGGCCGACTGGCGCCGCTGCCGTGCCGAAAGCGGCGTGGCCGACGTGATGATCGGTCGTGGCGCGGTGGCCGATCCCTTCCTCGCGCGCGACATCCGCAGCGACCTCATCCACGATCCGCGCGATCCGCGCGAGGCCGACTGGCAGGCCCTCAAGCCGGTGATCGCACACTTCTGGCAGCGGGTCTGTCACAAGCTCGAGGCACGCCATGCGCCAGGGCGGCTCAAGCAATGGCTGAACCTGCTCGGGCGGCGTTTTCCCCAGGCGGCGGAGCTGTTCGCCCAGTTGCGGCCGCTGCGCGAACTTCACCGGATCGATCTGGGCCTGCAGGCGGCCGGGATCGTCGTCGAACGCGAAGCGGCCTGAGCATCCACCATGAGTTACGCCAATTCCACCATTCCCGTCAGCGCCCAGCAGGGCGTGCATGAAAAGCTCGCCGAGCGCGTGGCGCGCCATCGCGACGCGCCGTTCAGGAAGCCTTTTGCCGACTACAACCGCCGTGCCTTCGAGGCCGCGCTGGCGGACTGGGATCAACGGGCGCCACTGATTCTCGATGCTGGCTGCGGGGTCGGCCACAGCACCATCGCACTGGCGCGCGCCCATCCCGATCACTGGGTCATCGGGGTGGATCAGTCGGAAGACCGCCTGAACCGGCGCAAACCCTACCCGGAAGCCCTGCTGCCGAAGAACATGGTGCTCATCCGGGCCGACCTGGTGGACTTCTGGCGCCTGCTCGCCGAGGCGCAGTTGCGTCTGGCCCGGCACTACATCCTCTATCCGAATCCGTGGCCCAAGATTGGCCATCTGGGCCGGCGCTGGCCCGCCCATCCGGTGTTTCCCTTCGTGCCCCGGCTCGGTGGCGTGCTCGAGTGCCGAACCAACTGGCAGGTGTATATCGCCGAGTTCAGCACCGCGCTCGAGATCCTCCTGGGGCGGCCCGTGCCCTGGGAGCCCTTTGAGGCCGCGTCGCCGCTCACGCCCTTCGAGCGCAAGTACCGGGATTCCGGACAGCGTCTGTATCGCGCCAGCGTCGATCTGGACGCCGTTTGAGCGCTTGCCCGCACCGACATAAAGGTGCATGCTGCGAGCGCTGGTGAATCGGAGCCAGCTTGGATCGGGAGAGGATCATGGTGGATATGGACGATGCGGACGTGAGCCTGAGCGAGGCGGAACTCGACGAACTCGAGTCGCTGCTGGCCTCGGATGCCGTGCCGGACGATTGCATGAGCCTCGAGATGCTCGACGGCTACCTGGCCGCGGTCACCGTGTCGCCCCGTCCCCTGGAGACCGTCGAGTGGCTGCCTTCGGTGTGGTCCGACACCGAAGCGCTGCCGACCGGTGGGGGTGTGCAGCGGCTGCTGACCCTGATCCTGCGCTACCACGACGAGATCGCCCAGACGCTGGGTGATCCGGACGGGTGGGAGCCCTTCTGCTACGCCTCCGACGAAACCGCCGACGAGGTCCGGCTGGGCGACGAATGGATGACTGGCTTCGAGCTCGGCCTGGAGTTGTGGGACGAGGACTGGCGCGAGGACCTCGAGGCCCATGACGCCGACACCTTCGAAGACCTCATCGAGAAGGCCATGACGCCGTGGACCGCCGAAGACATGGAGCAGGCCGACGACGAGACCCGCATCGAGTGGCTGACGGCGACCGCCGCCACCGTGCGCGCGATTCATCATCTGCGCGATGCCTGCGGACTGCCGCCGGTGCCCGCTGCCGCCCAGGCCATTGCCATCGCTACCGCCGCGCCCGTGGGGCGCAATGATCCGTGCCCCTGCGGCAGCGGCCGCAAGTACAAGGCCTGCTGTGGCGCAGACGCCTGAGGCGGGCGACGACCCCTGCACCCGCTGTGGTGCCTGCTGTGCCGCGTTTCGGGTGGATTTTCATGTCAGTGAGCTGGGCGCCGAGGGTCGCCCCGGGGTGCCGCCGGCGCTGACCGTGCCGGTAACGCCCCGACTCGTGCGCATGCGCGGCACCGATGCCGCGGAGCCGCGCTGCGTGGCGCTGGTCGGGCAGATCGGGTGGGGCGCGAAATGCGGCATCTACACCGACCGCCCGTCCCCATGCCGCGACTTCGCCCCGTATGCGCCGCTCGGCATCGGTGATGCCGGTTGCGCGCGCGCACGGCGGCGGCACGGTCTGCCTCCGCTCACCCCTGGGGGAAATCCCGAATCGGGAAAGTCCCGACCGGACGGGCCGGGACGAGGCCGCTAGACTGGCCCGCGGACCGTCACGCCCACGAGTGACGGCAAGCGGAGGTACATGTCATGCGGAACCCGTTGGCCGGCGTGGCGCGCATTGCGCGTTGCAGCCTGTTTGCGTTGCTGTTGGTGGGGGTATCGCTGTCCCCGGTGATGGCGCAGGAGTCGATCCGGATCGGTCTGTCCGGTCCATTCTCGGGCGGCAGTGCGCCGATGGGGCAGAGCATGCGTCTGGGCATCCGCATGGCCGTCGACGAGATCAACCGCTACGTCGGCGGTGTGCTGGGTCGCAAGATCGAACTGGTCGAACGCGATGACGCGGCCGATCCGGCCACAGGCCAGGCCATCGCCACGGCGTTGATCGAGCAGGACAAGGTCGTCGCCACTGTCGGCATCGTCAACACCGGCGTCGGCCTCGCCAGCATCGACGCCTATCAGCGGGCCGGTGTGCCGCTGGTGGTCGCGGTATCCACCGGCGCCGAGCTGACGCGGCGATATGCCCCTCCGGCCGCACCGCGCAACTTCATCTTCCGCATGTCCCCGCCGACCGCGGTCGGCAACCGCTTTCTCGCCCGCCATCTGGTGGAGCGCCTCGGGGCCCGGCGCATCGCCATCCTCGCCGACGAGACCGGCTACGGCGAGGCGGAAAAGCGCGATCTGGTCGCCGCGCTCAAGCCTCTGGGCGTCGAGCCGGTGGTCGTCGAGCGTTTCGCGATCGGTGACCGCGACATGCGCGCCCAGCTCGAACGCGCACGCGAGGCGAACGCCCAGGTGCTCGTGATGTTCGGCATCGGTCCTGAGCTGGCCGCGATTGCGCGCGACCGCCAGGCGATGGGGTGGCAGGTGCCGGTGTTCGCGAGCTGGACCATCTCGATGCGCAACTTTCTCGATCAGGCGGGTGCAGCGGGCGAGGGCGTCATGGCCGTGCAGAGTTTCATTCCCGGCTCCGAAAGTCCGCGCCACCGGGTGTTCCTGAGCGAATTTGCCAGGCGCTACGGCCCCGACGCGATGGCCTCGGCCATGTCGGCCGCTCAGGGCTACGACGCCATGCGCGTCCTGTTCAACGCCATCGCCCGGGCGGGGAGTACCGACGGCGACGCCATCCGTCGGGCGCTCGAGCACCTCGACCGGGGGGTGGAGGGGGTGGTGACGACGTACATCCAGCCCTTCACGCCGGCCGATCACGACGCTATCACCGAGAACATGCTGGTGCTCGGCGTGGTGCATCGGGGCCATATCGAGTACGCCTTCAAGGCGGATGCGCAGCGCAGTCTGGCGGTGCGTCACAAGGTGCGATGAGGCGCACGGAAGCCATTGTTTTGCGGATGGAAATCGCTATAATCAGCGCGCCGTAATCGATGGGCCGAGCCTACAATTAGTCAAACGCGCTGCCCGATCCGGGTGGCGTCGTCCAGCAGACGCGCAGCGTCATCGATTCGGTGGCATGGACCATGGGGGTCCGCGCCGGCGTCTCGAGCGTGTGTTGGACATGACTGAACCGAATCCGTGTCTTGGGTGCGGCATTTGCTGCACCCATTTCCGTATCTCCTTCTATTGGGCCGAGGGCGACGACGCGCCGGGTGGCACCGTGCCGGTCGACATGACCGAGAAGGTCAATGACTTCTACCGCTGCATGAAAGGCAGCAACCAGCTGCCGCGTCGCTGCTGTGCATTGTCAGGCACCGTCGGCGAGGCGGTGGCGTGCACGATCTACGCGCAACGCCCCACCCCGTGCCGGGAGTTTCCCGTCTATCTCGACAACGGCGAGCCGAATCCGCGCTGCAATGAATTGCGCGCGACGATCGGGTTGCCGCCCCTCGACTGGGCGCCACTGCCGAGCGCGGCCTGAGGGCGCGGAGCGTTCAGGCAGGCACCGCCACGGCCCGTAGTGCGTTGATCGGGCCGGCGGCCTTCAGCGCGTCGAAGCGCCCTCGCGACTTCACGAACAGGGAGCCGGCGAAGCCGAGCGCGTTGATGGACATGTCTTCCCAGAATTCGGCGCGTCGCGGCACGAGCCACATCCAGTCCCGGGTGAGCAGCAGGTTGTAGGGCGGTGGGTCACCCGCGGGGGGCGATCCGAACGCCTGCGCCAGCAGTCGCGCGTAGGTCGCCTGCAGGAAGGCGCCGGTGTCCGGTGTGCGCCATGCCGAGGCGTCGATGCTCGCGAACGCGTGACGGAAGGTGAACACCTCGGCTCGCCGCGCCAGCATCCGCGGCAGGCAGGCGGCCAGGGGCGGCAGTTCGGGGATCCACTGCAGATGCTTGTGCGGCTGGCTGGCGCCGGCGACGGTGCCGCCGTTGTAGAAACCGAGGCCGCCGTTTCCCCCGACGAGGACGGCGAGGGCGTGAAGATCGCCGACGCTCAGAGCTGCGCTCTGGGCCTCGAACTGCTGCGTGACCACCAGCAGGTGCCGGGCCATGACCGGAAATTTGTTCAGCAGGACGCGGTGCGACGGAGGCAGATCCCCCAGCAGCAGGGCCGGTTCCGGCGCGGCGAAGGGGTTGTGCGGGCCGCCCCGGGCGGGCTTGGCGGCGCGGGGTTTGTCGGCGAGCGTCGAGACCCATTTGATCACGAAGGGCAGGCCTTCGGACTCGACGAATTCCCGTTCGGTTTCAATGGGTTTGAGTGCGTGGCTGGCCAGGGCCTCGCGGGTGGTGGCGTCGATTCGGGCCAGGTCGATCGGGGGGATCTGATTCATGAACGGTTCGGATCTTTGGCCACCGATCCGGCTCCAGAAAGCCGGCGCCGGGCCGATGGTTCACCTGAATGCCGTCGTTTCGGCATCGAGAGGGGCAACACATGCATGTGCTGATTGTGGACGATGTGACGGCCAACCGGCGATTGCCCGCGGTGGTGCTGCGTCGCGCCGGCTTCGAGGTCAGTTGCGCGGCCAGCGGCGAAGCCGCCCTGGGGGTGCTCTCGCACTTGCGTATCGATGTGGTGCTGCTCGATCTGATCATGCCGGGCATGGGCGGCATTCGGCTGTGCCGTCATTTGCGCGCATCGCCAGAGCATCGCGATGTACGCATCATCGCCTACACCGGGCCGGTGGACACGGCGGAGCGGGATGCCTTGCTCGCGCTCGGTTTCGACGGTCTGCTGATCCGGCCGGTCGCACCGGCCGAGGTGCTGCGCGCGGTCGGTCATCTGGCCGATCCGCCGTCAACGGCCGGACTGGCGCCAGCGCGCGATCCGCTCCCAGATCAGACCGCCCGGTAGTTCGGCGCCGGTGAGCACATAGGCGAGCGAGTGGATGTTCTCCAGGGTCAGCGCCAGGGCGGCGCGGGCCGAACGGCGCCCGACCAGCAGCAGCTCGTCACCGAGGCACACCGGCAGGGTGGGGGCGGGCGCGGTGACGTGCACACTGCCTTCGCGGCACAGATAGAGGACCTCGGCGTCCAGCGGATCGTTGCGGTCATGGGGGCTGCGCAATAGCTCGCCGAGCGTGATCGTCGGCGCGTCGCGCTGCAGACGCGTGTGCAGGGCCGGCGCATCCCGCTCGGTGAGGCGCACGCTCCATACGCTGGGCACCATCCAGCCGAAGCGCCCGGTGAGGCGTTCGAGCAGCCGGCCGGCCCAGGCGTCGTCACGCTGGCGCATCTCCTCGAGAAAGCGCTCCAGCAGCGGCGTGGTCAGCACCGCGAGACATTCGTTGGCGATGATCTGGCTGGGCACCACCGTGGCGTCGGCGGCGAAGGCTTCGAACAGCTCGTGGTTGGTGAAGTGGTTCATGCGCAGGATCACGAACAGATCCGGATTGAGTTCGCGCGCGGTCATGACGATGGACAGGTTGTCCATGTCGTCGCCGGTGCTGGCGACGATGCCGGCGGCCTGGTCGATGTTGGCGCGCTCGAGCACCGCCGCGCCGGTGCCGTCGCCGCGAACGCGCCGGTGGCGGTCGTGTTCGCCCGGTTCGGCCGGGTCGCGGTCGATGATGGTGACCGGCACGTCCTCCTGGTCGAAGGCATCGACCAGCACGCGGCCGAAGTCTCCGTAGCCGCACACGATCCATTTGCCCCGCGGCGGGTCGCGGTGGCGTTCCACGCAGGTGCCCGGCGGGCCGGTGAGCCAGTTGAGCAGGTGGTAGGCGTTGGGCGCATGCAGCGCCTGGGCCAGGTAGTCGGCGAATTTTTCGTATGGGTTGATGATGTGGCGGGTGCCGAAGGAGGCCATGTTCGCCGCCACCTCGGCGGATTCGGCGCGGCACAGGGCCGGGATCTGCGGCGCCAGCAGGCGCGCGGAGATGGCCACCGCGAGGTTGGCGCGATCATCGTTGGTCAGTGCCAGCACCCCCTGGCAGTGGGGGCTGCCGAGGCCGGCCTGGCGCAGCTGGTCGGGGTGGCTGGCATCGGCGCGCAGCACCGGGATGTCGGCCAGGTAGTTGTGCAGGTCCACCTCGCCGACCCGCTGCGGCGCCGTTTCCAGCACCACCGAGCGCAGGCCCATCTGGTCGAGCGCGCGGCACACGCGCCGGCCGGTCTCGCCGTAACCGCACACGAGATAGAAGGGTTCGTGCAGGCGCCGCACGGCGCGACCGAAGCGCTCGGCGCTGACCGCCTCGCGGAAGGTGCCGTCCTGCAGCAGCGAAAACAGCGCGCCGAGGGTATACGCCCAGCCCACCACGGCCAGATAGATGCAGATCAGCACCCACAGGCGCTGCGGTTCCGAGAAGGTGCCGGGAATCTCGCCGAAGCCGATGGTGGTGGCGGTGTAGCTGATGAAGTAGAAGGCGTGGAAGAAGCTCATCGGCTGCCCGTCCGCGCCCGGGATGATGCTCAGGCCCAGTACCGAGATGCCATAGATGACGATCAGCGTGATCAGCGGCGCCCGCAGGCGCCGCATGGCCAGGAACAGGGTGCTCAGGTGGGTGTTGCGGTTCATCGGCGCTGCATGATGGTCTCGGAGATCAGGATGACGATCGAGACCACGTTGGCGAGCATGGCACCGCCGGACAGGGACACCACCTTGGCGGTGATGTCCGGGGACATGCCCACCCCGGCGATGTGCACCCCGTAGCCCCAGACCAGGGCAGCGGCGATCAGCTGCAGGTCGGCCACCAGCGAGGTGGACAGGTGCACCGCGCCGATCTGCGTGCGATCGCCGAACTTGAGCACGGTGGCGATGAAGTTGACGACGATAGCCGCGAACAGCTCGTAGATGTCATGGTGGGCCGGGTTGTCCAGATCGCCGACGAAGAAACCGAAGTTGAGCGTGGCGGCCAGGACGATGAAGAAGCCGAAGATGACCTTTTCCAGATTCATGCGCGGGCGATCCCTGTCGTCATGGAAGATGACTGATTATAGGGATGCCCCGAACGCCTGTCAGTCGCCCTGGATGTCGCCGTCCACGTAGTACCAGCGCCCGTCCTCGCGCACGAAGCGGCTGATTTCGTGCAAGGCCTGCGCTCTGCCGCCGACCCGGTAGCGGGCAATGAACTCGACGATCGCGGTGGCGTCACCGGTGGTTTCGCTACGCACGATGCTCAGGCTGATCCAGCGCGGGTTGTCGTCCAGGTCGAGTTCGGTAGGCCGCGTCGACGGGTGCCAGCTCGCGCGCAGGTAATCGACCGCGCCGGTGGCGAAGGCGCTGTAGCGGGAGCGCATCAGCGATTCGGCGTCGTGGGCGACGCCTTGGCCTTCGATGAGCGGCCGGCAGCAGGCGTCGAAGATTCTGGGGCGGCCGCAGGGGCAGGGGGTGCGCTTGGTCGGTTTCATGGCGGGATTCTGACACGGCGCGCGTCGGGCCGGCGGGGCCGGTCCGACGATGCCTCAGGCCAGGATCTGCCGCAGCACGTAGGGCAGGATACCGCCGTGGCGGAAATAGGCGACCTCCACCTCGGTGTCGATGCGCGAGCGCAGCGGCACTTCCTCGGTGCTGCCGTCGGTCCGGTGGATGCGCAGGGTGAGCGTCTGGCGTGGGGCGAGGCCCGCCTCGATCCCTTCGATGTCGAACCGGTCTTCGGGGCCGATGTCCAGCGACTGCCAGGAGGTGCCCGCCATGAACTGCAGCGGCAGCACGCCCATGCCCACGAGATTGGAGCGGTGAATGCGCTCGAAGCTGTTGGCCACCACCGCCTTCACGCCCAGCAGCAAGGTGCCCTTGGCCGCCCAGTCGCGGGAGGAGCCGGTGCCGTATTCCTCGCCTGCGAAGACCACGGTCGGCGTATTCGCGGCCATGTAGCGGCTGGCGGCATCGAAGACCGTGGTCTGCTCGCCGTCGTAGAGGGTGAAGCCGCCCTCGATGCGGGAGCCGTGCTCGTCGGGCGGCAGCATGAGGTTCTTGATGCGCACGTTGGCGAAGGTGCCGCGCATCATCACCTCGTGATTGCCGCGCCGCGAGCCGTAGGAGTTGAAATCCTTGCGGTCGACGCCGGCGTCGACGAGCCACTGACCGGCCGGGGTCTGCTCGCTGAAGCGCCCGGCGGGGGAGATGTGATCGGTGGTCACCGAATCGCCCAGCAACAGCAGTGCCCGGGCGTCGTGGATGTCGCCCACCGGGGGCGGTGTCATGTCGAAGCCGTCGAAGAAGGGCGGCTGGGCGATGTAGGTGGACGCGGGCCAGTCGTAGACATCGCCGGTCGGGGCCGGGATCTCCGACCACAGGTCCACCTCCTGGCTGAAGTCGGAATACAGCTTGCGGAAGGTGACCGGGTCCTGGGCGTAGGGGAGGGCGGCGTTGATGTCCTCCGAGCCGGGCCAGATGTCCTTCAGGTACACCGCCTGGCCGTCCTCGTCCGTGCCCAGCGGCTCGGTGCTCAGATCGATGTTCACCGTGCCGGCCAGGGCGTAGGCGACCACCAGGGGGGGCGAAGCGAGGAAGTTGGCGCGGATGTTGGGGTGGATCCGTGCCTCGAAGTTGCGGTTGCCCGACAGGACCGAGGCGGCGATCACGTCATGCTTGGCGATCGCCTCGTTCAGTTCGGGGGTCAGGTCGCCGGCATTGCCGATGCAGGTGGTGCAGCCGTAGCCGGCGAGGGTGAAGCCGAGCTCGGCGAGCGGCTCGATGAGGCCGGCGCGGGTGAGGTAGTCGGTGACCACCCGCGAGCCGGGGGCCAGCGAGGTCTTGATGTGGGGCTTCACATGCAGGCCACGGGCCACGGCGTTTTTCGCCAGCAGGCCGGCGGCGATCATCACCGCCGGGTTGGAGGTGTTGGTGCACGAGGTGATGGCGGCAATGAGGACATCGCCATGGCCCAGGTCCACATCCGTCATCTCGGTCGGGTAACGCTCGTGCAGCACGCTCGGCGGTTTGTTGAAGCCGTTCTCTGACGACGGGGCGACGAAAAGCGATTCGAAGCGCTCGCGCATGGCCGGCAATTCGATGCGGTCCTGGGGGCGCTTGGGGCCGGCCAGCGAAGGCACGAGTGCGTCCAGGTCGATCTTGACCACGCGGGTGTAGTCCACCTCGCCAGCGCGCGGGATGCCGAACATGCCCTGGGCACGGAACCAGGCTTCGAAGCGTTCGCAGTCGGCCTCTTCCCGGCCGGTCTTGCGCATGTAGTCGACGGTCTTGTCGTCGACGGGGAAGAAGCCCATGGTGGCGCCGTATTCGGGCGCCATGTTGGCGATGGTGGCGCGGTCGGTCACCGACAGGCTGGCAGTGCCTTCGCCGAAGAACTCGACGAAGCAGCCGACCACCTTTTCCTTGCGCAGCCGTTCGGTCACGGTCAGCACCAGATCGGTGGCGGTGGTGCCTTCGGGCAGGGCGCCCGTCAGCTCCACGCCGACCACGTCCGGCGTGAGGATATAGACCGGCTGGCCGAGCATGGCGGCCTCGGCCTCGATGCCGCCCACGCCCCAACCGACCACGCCGAGGGCGTTGATCATGGTGGTGTGCGAATCGGTGCCCACCAGCGTGTCTGGATAATAGAGGTCGTCACCGGGCGCGTTGCGCACGCCGTGGAACAGGTACTCGAGATTGACCTGATGCACGATGCCGATGCCCGGCGGCACGACGCGGAAGCCATCGAAGGCCTGCATGCCCCATTTCATGAACTGGTAGCGTTCGCGGTTGCGCTGGAATTCCATCTCCATGTTTTTGTGCAGTGCATCGAGCGTGCCGAAGTAGTCCACCTGGACCGAATGGTCTACAACGAGATCTACGGGGACGAGCGGCTCGATGGCCTTGGCGGGTCGGTCCATCCGGTCGGCGACACTGCGCATGGCGGCCAGATCGCACAGGAGCGGCACGCCGGTGAAGTCCTGGAGAACGACGCGTGCGACGACGAAAGGAATCTCCTCGGTGCGTTCGGCGCTCGGGCGCCAGCCGGCCAGTTGGCGTACATGCTCGGCGGTAATCCGCTTCCCATCGCAGTTGCGAACGACGGATTCGAGCACGATCCGCAGGCAGACGGGGAGTCTGGCGATGGGCCCGGCGCCCAGCGCGTCGAGCGCCGAAAGCTGGTGCAGACGGCCGGTGTGGCCCGAGGCGGTGGTGAATTGGGCGAGTGTCTTGGGGAGTGTGGCTGCCATGATGACCTCCGTGTCGATCGGATCCTTCTCGGTGGGCTCGGGGTTTTGGGCCGTTTTTTGCATCCGTTGTTCCCCGGGAAGGTTACGCCGCGCTGCAACACGCGTAGAATTGCTGCAGGTGCGTCAGGGAGCCGTAAGTCGCATCGGTTAATGTAAGTCTTATAAAAGATATATAATTGGTCCGTTTGCCTCGGGCGCCGCCCCGGGGTGTGTGAGTCACCGTGTAACAGGAAGGATGTCGCCGTGCTAGAAGCCTATCGTACGCATGCCGCCGAGCGCGAGGCGCTTGGTATCCCCGCGCTGCCGCTGGACAAGCAGCAGACCACCGAGCTGGTCGAACTTCTCAAGAACCCCCCGCAGGTGAAGAAGCCTTCCTGGTTGAACTGCTGACCTACCGCGTGCCGGCGGGTGTGGACGACGCCGCCAAGGTCAAGGCCGAGTTCCTGGCCAAGCTCGCCAAGGGCGAGGCAACCTGTGCGCTGGTGTCTCGTGCCAAGGCCACCGAACTGCTGGGCACCATGCTCGGCGGCTTCAACATCAAGCCGATGATCGATCTGCTCGATGACGCCGAAGTGGGGGGCATTGCAGCCGATGCGCTCAAGAAGACCCTGCTCATGTTCGACTACTTCCACGACGTCAAGGAACTGGCCGAGAAGGGCAGCGCCAATGCCAAGGCGGTGATGCAGTCCTGGGCCGATGGCGAGTGGTTCACCAGCCGCCCGGAAGTGCCGGCCTCGCTCAAGCTGACCGTCTTCAAGGTCACCGGCGAGACCAACACCGACGACCTGTCGCCGGCGCCGGATGCCTGGTCCCGCCCCGACATCCCGCTGCACGCGCTGGCCATGCTCAAGAACCCGCGTCCGGGCATCGACGCCGACGAGCCGGGTACCCGCGGCCCGATCAAGCAACTCGAGGCGCTCAAGGCCAAGGGCAACCTGATCGCCTACGTCGGTGATGTGGTCGGTACCGGTTCCTCCCGCAAATCTGCCACCAACTCGGTGCTGTGGTGGACCGGCGAGGACATCCCCTTCGTGCCGAACAAGCGCTTCGGTGGCGTGTGCCTGGGCGGCAAGATCGCCCCGATCTTCTTCAACACCATGGAAGACGCGGGTGCGCTGCCGATCGAGATCGACACCTCCGACATGGAGATGGGCGACGAGATCGAGCTGAAGGTGAACAGCGACACCGCTGTCGTCACCGCCTTCAAGAACGGCGCCCAGATCGCCGAAGCCCCGCTCAAGACGCCGGTCATTCTCGACGAAGTGCGCGCCGGCGGCCGTATCCCGCTGATCATCGGCCGCGGCCTCACCGCCAAGGCGCGTGAAGCCCTGGGTCTGCCGGTCTCCACCCTGTTCCGCCTGCCGCAGAACCCGGCCGATTCCGGCAAGGGCTTCTCGCTGGCGCAGAAGATGGTCGGTCGCGCCTGCGGCATGCCGGAAGGCCAGGGCATCCGCCCGGGCACCTACTGCGAGCCCAAGATGACGACCGTCGGTTCCCAGGACACCACCGGCCCGATGACCCGCGACGAACTGAAGGATCTGGCCTGCCTCGGCTTCTCCGCCGATCTGGTGATGCAGTCCTTCTGCCACACCGCCGCGTATCCGAAGCTGGTGGACGTGCGCATGCACCGCGAGCTGCCGTCCTTCATCTCCACCCGTGGCGGCGTCGCGCTGCGCCCGGGCGATGGCGTGATCCACTCCTGGCTCAACCGCCTGCTGCTGCCGGACACCGTCGGTACCGGCGGCGACTCGCACACCCGCTTCCCGATCGGCATCTCCTTCCCGGCCGGTTCCGGTCTGGTGGCCTTCGCGGCCGCCACCGGCGTGATGCCGCTGGACATGCCCGAGTCCGTGCTGGTGCGCTTCAAGGGCAAGATGGAGCCGGGCGTCACCCTGCGTGATCTGGTTAACGCCATCCCGCTGTACGCCATCAAGCAAGGTCTGCTGACGGTCGAGAAGAAGGGCAAGAAGAACATCTTCTCTGGTCGTATCCTCGAAATCGAAGGGCTGCCGGACCTGAAGGTCGAGCAGGCGTTCGAGTTGTCCGACGCCTCCGCCGAGCGTTCCGCCGCCGGGTGCACGGTGCATCTGGACAAGGCCCCGATCGTCGAGTACATGAACTCGAACATCACGCTCATGAAGTGGATGATCGCCAACGGCTACGAAGACAAGCGCACCCTGGGCCGTCGCATCAAGGCCATGGAAGAGTGGATCGCCAACGGCGAACTGCTCAAGGGCGACGCCGATGCCGAGTACGCCGCCGTGATCGAGATCGATCTGGCCGACATCAAGGAGCCGATCGTGGCCTGCCCGAACGACCCGGACGACGTCAAGACGCTGTCCGAAGTCGCCGGCGCCAACATCGACGAGGTGTTCATCGGCTCGTGCATGACCAACATCGGTCACTTCCGTGCCGCCGGCAAGGTGCTCGAAGGCAAGTCGGACATCCCGACCCGCCTGTGGATCGCCCCGCCGACCAAGATGGACGCCATGATCCTCAACGAGGAAGGCTACTACTCGGTGCTCGGCAAGTCCGGCGCCCGCATGGAAATGCCGGGCTGCTCGCTGTGCATGGGTAACCAGGCGCAGATCCGCAAGGGTTCGACCGCCATGTCCACCTCCACGCGCAACTTCCCGAACCGTCTTGGTATCGACACCCAGGTCTATCTGGGTTCGGCCGAACTGGCCGCGGTGTGCGCGCTGATGGGCAAGATCCCGACCACGGCCGAGTACATGGCTCAGGTCGAGGCGCTGGGTGCCAAGGCCGGCGAAGTGTACCGCTACATGAACTTCGACCAGATCGACGAGTTCAAGGAAGTGGCCGACACCGTCGAAGTCTGATCGACAGCGACAGGCCGAACAAAAACCCCGCCGGAATCGGCGGGGTTTTTGTTTTTTGTGGCTCCGGGGTGTGTTCGGCTGAGATTGGCCGCGGCAACGGGCTGCACCGGCAGTGCGCGTCGTCTGCGGTTGCCCGGCGCCCGCGAGGACGCATTTCAGCTGCGGCAGCCCGCCCCGAGCGCAGTGGCGGTGTTGCGGGTGGTGACGCTCTGTCCGACGCGCGGAATCCGGCGCAGGTGCATCGCCACGCCGAGGACGACGGCGCACAGACCCATCAGCACGCTTGCGACCGCCGCCCACTGGCCGGCATCCCAGGCCAGACCGACGGTCGAGCCGAGGATGCTGCTGCCCAGGTAGTAGCTCGACAGGTAGATCGCCGCCGCCAGCGCGCGGCGCGCGCCAGCGCGCCGTCCCACCCAGCCACTGCAGGTGGTGTGGGCTCCGAAGTACCCCAGCGTGAACAGGGCGACGCCGGCGATGAGTGCGGGGAGCCAGCTCAGCCAGGTCAGACCGACACCGGCGAGCATCAGGCACACCATCATCCACAGCACGTTGCGCCGGCCGATCCGGTCGGCCAGCTGGCCGGCCCAGGCCGATGCCCAGGTGCCCACCAGATAGAGCAGGAAGATGCCGCCGATGGCGGTCTGGCCGAGGGAAAAGGGGGGCGCGACGAGCCGGAAGGTGAGGAAGTTGTAGAGCGCGACGAAGGCGCCCATGAGCAGGAACGCGCACAGGAACAGCCACGGCAGGCCCGCGTCGGAGAACAGCGCGGCGGCGTCTCGGCCCACCGCCTGGAGGCGGATGCTGCGGCGCCTGAAATGGCGCGAGGCGGGCAGGGCGAAGAAGAAGGCAAAGGCTGCGGCGGCGCCGACGACCCCGATCACGAACAGGGCGACGCGCCAGTTGCTCAGGTCGGTGATGGCGGCGGCCATGAAGCGGCCGCTCATGCCGCCGAAGGCGTTGCCCGCGATGTACAGCCCCATGGCCCGCCCCTGGGCGCTGGGCGCGATCTCCTCGCCCAGGTAGGCCATCGCCGCGGCGGGCAGGCCCGCCAGGGTGACGCCGAGCAGGGCCCGGAGCAGGAGCAGTTCGTCGAAGCTGCGGGCGAAGGCGCAGGTCATGGCCAGCATCGCGGCCAGCGCCAGCGCGATGCGCATCAGGGCGAGCCGGCCGAAGCGGTCGGAGAGCAGGCTGGCGGGAATCAGCGCCAGGGCGAGGGCGCCGGTGCCGTAGGACACGCTCAGGCTCGCATGCGTCGGGGACACGGCGAAGGTCTCGGCCAGCAGGGGCAGCAGGGGCTGGGTGCCGTACAGCATGGCGAAGCAGGCGAAGCCGCCCAGGAAGACCGCGAAATTGGCACGGCGATAGGCGGGGGTGCCGGCTTCGAGCTGATCGGGCGGGAGCGTGTGGTCTTGCATGCGTCTTCCTGGTGAAGCGGACAGCGGAGGATGTGTCGATGCTAGACCGGTGCTTTTATTTCGTCCAATATATGATTTGTTTTTCAATGATATATATAAAGTATCAATGGAATTTCGTCATCTGCGCTATTTCGTCGCCGTCGCCGAGGAACTGAGCTTCACGCGCGCCGCCGAGCGCCTGCACATCGCGCAGCCGCCCCTGTCGATGCAGATCCGGGCGCTCGAGGAAGAACTCGGGGTGACGCTCTTCGCGCGCACCCGGCGCAAGGTGGCGCTGACCGCCAGCGGCGAGACGTTTCTGGTTCGGGCGCGGCAGCTGCTGGCCGATGCCGACCAGGCCCGGGACGAGGTGCTCGGCGCCGCACGGGGCGAGCTCGGGCGCTTGCGCGTGGCCTTCACGTCGTCCTTGCCGTACAGCCCGGTGTTCAGCGATGTGATCCGTGCCTACCGCGACGCCTACCCCGGCGTCGATCTGCAGCTGCAGGAACTGTTCAGCGACCGTCAGTTCGAGGCGCTGCGCGAGGGGCGCCTGGATGTCGGCCTGGTGCGCATTCCGGCCAGCCATGCCCCCAAGGGCATCGTCCTGCGCGAGATCTGGCGCGACCCGGTGATCGTGGTGATGCCGGCCGCGCACCCGCTGGCGCAGGGGGCCGGGGTGCACCTGCACGAGCTGCGCAACGCAGCCTTCATCACCTTCCCGGCCGACGGCGGCACCGGTCTGCCCCTGTTGCTTGCCCAGCTGTCGCGGGCCGCCGGATTCGAGCCCCGGGTGGTCCAGGTGGCGCGGGAGGCGACGACGCAGATCGCGCTGGTGGCCGCCGGCGTGGGCCTGGCCTTGCTGCCCGCGCAGCTGGAGAACGTGCGTCTGGCGGGGGTGCGTTACCTGCCGGTGCGCGATGCCGGCGCCAGCGTGCCGTTGTCGGTGGCCATGCCCACCGGGCGGGAAGTGCCGGTGGTGGACCGGTTCCTGGCGCTGCTGGAGACGATCACGCGGGGGTATCGATCAGCACCGCCCGGAAATCGTTGACGTTGGTGAGCGTCGGCCCGGTCACGACACTGTCGCCCAGGGTCTGGAACAGGGCGTGACCATCGTTGTTGTCGAGCACGGCCTGCAATGCCAGTCCGTGATCCAGGGCGCGCGCTTCGGTCCCCGGATCGATGATCGCGCCGGCGAAATCGGCCATGCCGTCGATGCCGTCGGTGTCGGCCGCCAGGGCGTGGATGTGTGCATGACCGTGCAGGCACAGGGCGAGCGCGGTGAGGAATTCGACGTTACGCCCGCCGGTGCCGCTGCCGCGCACCGTGACCGTGGTCTCGCCACCCGAGAGCAGCACGCAGGGCGGGGCGAAGGGTTGGCCCCGATCGGCCACCTGGCGGGCGATCGCACCGACCACCGCGGCCACGTCGCGTGCTTCGCCCTCGATGGCGTCCGACAGGATATGGGCGCGCAGCCCGGTCGCTTCGGCGGTGTGTGCCGCGGCCTCCAGGGCCATCTGCGGGGTGGCGAGAAAGGCGACCTGGTGAGCATCGAATCGCGGATCGCCGGGCTTGGGCGTCTCCCCGGTGCCGCCGACGAGCAACTCGCCCACCGCTTCGGGGATATCGATGCCGTAGCGTTGCAGGATGGTGAGCGCGTCTTCGCAGGTGCTCGGGTCGGGCAGGGTGGGGCCCGAGGCGACCACGGCGGGATCGTCGCCGGGGACATCGGAGATCAGCCAGGTGACCAGGCGGGCCGGGCCGCAGGCCAGCGCCAGCCGGCCGCCCTTGAGGGCGGACAGGTGTTTGCGCACGCAGTTGATCTCGCGGATCGACGCGCCGCTGCGCAGCAGGGCGCGGTTCAACTGCTGTTTCTCTTCCAGGAGGATGCCCGGCGCGGGCAGCGTGAGCAGTGCCGAGCCGCCGCCGGAGATGAGCGCGAGGACGAGGTCGTCCTCGGTCAGATCGTGAACGGTCTCCTGCATGAGCCGGCGTGCGGCGTTGTAGCCGCGGGCGTCCGGCACCGGATGGGCTGCCTCGACGATCTCCACATGCTCGCAGGGCACCGCATGGCCGTCCCGGGTCACGACCAGGCCGCTCATGCGTTCGCCCAGATGCGACCAGTGCTGCTCCACCGCGCGCGCCATGGCCGCCGATGCCTTGCCCGCGCCGATGACGACCAGGCGGCCGCGAGGCGGTTCGAGGCCATCGAGCGCAGCCGGGATGATGCGTGCCGGGTCCGCGGCGGCCAGCGCAGCGTCGAACATCGCGGTCAGCGTCGTGCGGGCGTCTCGCATCGGGCCTCTCCCTTGCCGGATTTGTCGATATTGCATCATCGGTCAGGCTCGCGGGGTATGAATACTCGTAATCACCCTGACAAATCGCCGCCGGTTTGTTTCCTTGGAAAAGTTGTCGTATGATTTGTTCTATGGAAATGAAAAGGGAGGCGTGAATGGTGGCCGCTGTCGAATCCGTGGCATCCCAAGCCGACGCCAGACAGGTGTTGAGCAAGGCCGTCGCCCGCGCGGCGGAACGTCTCGGGATCAGCCGCACCGTGTTCGGGCGGGTGCTCGGGATCAGCCCGGCGACCGTGTCACGCCTGCACGGGGGCGCCTATGTGCTCGATCCGGCGCGCAAGGAATGGGAGTTCGCCCTGTTGCTGGTGCGCGCGTTCCGCTCGCTCGACTCCATCGTCGGGGAGGAGGGCACGGCGCGCAAGTGGATGGCCAGCGACAACCGTGCGTTGGGTGGCCGCCCCATCGATCTGATTGTCTCTGCCGAAGGACTGGTGCGTGTCGTTCAGTACCTGGACGCCTCCCGCGGTATCGTCTGAGGCGCGTCGCTGGGCGGGCGTGGTGTGGCGCATGGTGGAGGCCCAGCATGTGGCCTCGACCATGAAGATCGTCGACTCGCCGGCCGAGCAGGACGTGCTCGAAGCCCTGCTCGATGGTGCCAAGCCGGCCCTGCCGCCGGAGGCCGAGCCGCTCGACTACCTGCTTGCGACGCCGTTTCGCTATCCGCCGCTGCCCGGCGGCTCGCGCTTTCGGTCGGGTATCGACCCGGGGGTGTTCTACGGGGCCGACACGGTGGCGACGGCCGGGGCCGAACTCGGCTACTGGCGCTGGCGATTCCTGCACGACGCGGTCGATCTCGAGCGGCTCGAGCCGGTGCCGCACACCGCCTTCGGTGCGGAGGTGGCGACGACGACGGTGGATGTGCGTTGCGCCCCGTTCGATCGCGATGCCGAGGCCTGGACGCACCCGACCGATTACCGCCATACCCAGGCCTTCGCCCGCGTCGCGCGCTCGGCGCGGGTCGGCGGCATCCTCTATCGGTCGGTGCGCAGTGCCGTGCCGGCCTGGTGCCTGGCCCTGCTGACGCCGGCCGGGTTCGCCCACCGCAAGCCCTTGGCGGCGACCCAGACCTGGTGGCTGGCGGTCAGCGTCGACGGCGTGCAGTGGCGGCGTGATGCCGAGTCGATGACCTTTGCCGCAGACGCCTGGCGGACCCCGTGAGCCGGACAACGAAAACGCCACCCGAAGGTGGCGTTTTCGTGGGCAGACGAGTGCGGGTCATCCCCGACGCATGGCGTCGAAGAATTCGCCGTTGCTCTTGGTCTGCTTGATCTTGTCGAGCAGGAATTCCATCGCGTCGATATCGTCCATGCCGTAGAGCAGCTTGCGCAGGATCCACATCTTCTGCAGCACGTCCGGTGCCATGAGCATCTCTTCGCGACGGGTGCCGGAGCGATTGACGTTGATGGCGGGGTACACCCGCTTCTCCGCCATGCGCCGGTCCAGGTGCAGTTCCATGTTGCCGGTGCCCTTGAACTCCTCGTAGATCACATCATCCATGCGGCTGCCGGTGTCGATCAGCGCGGTGGCGATGATGGTCAGCGAGCCGCCTTCCTCGATGTTGCGGGCAGCGCCGAAGAAGCGCTTGGGCTTTTGCAGCGCGTTGGCATCCACACCCCCGGTGAGCACCTTGCCGGAGGCCGGCACCACGGTGTTGTAGGCGCGCGCCAGACGGGTCAGGGAGTCGAGCAGGATAACCACGTCCTTCTTGTGCTCGACCAGGCGTTTGGCCTTCTCGATCACCATCTCGGCGACCTGCACATGGCGGGCGGCCGGTTCGTCGAAGGTGGAGGCCACGACCTCGCCTTTGACCGAACGCTGCATCTCGGTCACTTCTTCCGGGCGCTCGTCGATGAGCAGCACGATGAGGGAGACGTCGGGATGGTTGGCGGTGATGGCGTGGGCGATGTTCTGCAGCATCACCGTCTTGCCGGTCTTGGGCGGGGCTACCAGCAGGCCGCGCTGGCCCTTGCCGATGGGAGCGATCATGTCGATGACGCGGGAGGTGATGTTCTCGCCGCCCTTCATGTCGCGCTCGAGCGTCAGGCACTCGGTGGGGTGCAGCGGGGTGAGGTTCTCGAACAGGATCTTGTGCTTGCACGCCTCGGGCGGCTCGTGGTTGATCTTGTCCACCTTCACCATGGCGAAGTAGCGCTCCCCGTCCTTGGGGGTGCGGATCTCGCCTTCGATGGTGTCGCCGGTGTGCAGGTTGAAACGGCGGATCTGCGAGGGCGACACGTAGATGTCGTCGGTTCCGGCCAGGTAGGAGGCCTCCGGCGAGCGCAGGAAGCCGAAGCCGTCCGGCAGCACCTCGAGCACGCCATCCCCGAAAATCGGTTCGCCTTTCTTGGCGCGATTCTTCAGCAGTGCGAAAACGAGTTCCTGCTTACGCAGCCGGTTCGCACCGTCAATACTGTTCTCCTGCGCCATTTCCAGCAATTGGCTGACGTGGAGATTCTTGAGCTCCGATAGTTGCATGATTTTCTACAGATGTGGGGATTGCAGGCCGGTCGTGGCCAGAAGGTCGTGCGGGTGGGATTTTTTCGACCGCGACGCCGGAGGATCAGGGCGGAGGGCCCGCGGGGCGTCGCGGTTAATGGAAGCGGATTGTGGGCCGATCAGAGGTTGCTGTCAATGAATGCGGTCAGTTGCGACTTGGACAGGGCGCCGACCTTGGTGGCCTCGACGTTGCCGCCCTTGAACAGCATGAGGGTCGGGATGCCACGAATGCCGAACTTGGCCGGGGTGTCCTGGTTCTCGTCGATGTTCAGTTTGGCAACTTTCAGCTTGCCTTCGTATTCCTTGGCCACTTCGTCCAGGATCGGCGCAATCATCTTGCAGGGGCCGCACCATTCTGCCCAGTAGTCCAGCAGCACCGGGGTTTGGGATTGCAGCACCTCGGCTTCGAACGTGCCGTCGGTGACGTAATGGATATGCTCGCTCATGATTCCTCGCGTCAGGGGTAATGAGAGTAGATGGTATCGGGGATTGGCCGGACGCGGCCGAATGTGTCGGGGAAACCGGTGGTTTTACCCTGTTATCCAGCGAACTTATGTCAAGGCGCCGCGAACGTCAAGCAAACGCGCCTGCCGGCACGCTTCACGGCGCTCCCGGCGGGGCCTCAGTCGCGCTATAGTCTGCCTACACGTGCTGCATGCGGCGAACGTCGGCGCATGCAGCACCGAAGCGATAAATGGAGAGATGATCCAATGACCTACGTGGTGACCGAAGCCTGTGTCAAATGCAAATACACCGACTGCGTCGATGTCTGTCCGGTGGATTGCTTTCACGAGGGCCCCAACTTTCTCGTCATCGACCCGGAGGAGTGCATCGACTGCACCCTGTGCGTGGCCGAGTGTCCGGTCGAGGCGATCTATGCCGAGGACGACGTGCCGGACGATCAACAGGATTTCATCGCCCTCAATGCCGAGCTGGCCGCCCAGTGGAAAGTCATCATCGAGCGCAAGGACGCGCTGCCCGATGCGGATGAGTGGGCCAAGGTGAAGGACAAGAAGCACCTGCTCGAACGCTGAACGGCGCCGCCATGGGGGGCGTGCAGTTCCACCGCATCGCACCCGGTGCGGGTTTTGTCGACACCTGCGCGCAGACCCTGCTGGCGGCCGCCCGGTCGCGCGACCTGACCGCCTGGCGGGTGGTCGTACCCAACCTCATGATCGCGCCGGCGCTCAAGCAGGCGCTGGTGCGCATGGCCGGCGGTGCGCTGCTGCTCCCGCCGGTCGAGACCCTGCAGGTGCATCTGGCGCCCTGGGCCGACGCGTTCGCGCCCATGGCCGAGCACCGGCGGCGCTTCGCGCTGTACCGCCAACTGCGTGACAAGCGCTGGTTCGCGCAAGGCAACCTGTGGGCGCTGTGCGCCGAATTCATTGCGCTGTTCGACGAACTGACCGAACACGGCGCCGGCCTGCCGCAGGACGCGCAGGCCCTGGCCGACCAGCTGGCGCGGGCCTATGCGGCACGCGATGACGACGCGCTGCGTTTCGAGGCCCGCGTGGTGCATGCCCTGTGGCTGGCCGAGAGCGTGGGGGCGCCGTCGCTGGTGGCCGCGCGCCTGCTGGGCGCGGCACGGTGGACGGCGAGCGCCCCGGCGCCGTTGCTGGTCATCGCCGAAGGGCCGCTGGCGGCGCCGTGGCAGGCGTGGCTCGAAGCGCATGCCGAGCGTGCGCCGGTGATGCTCTGCCAGGCGGACCGATCGGGGGCGGACGATCCGGTGCTGCAGTGCCTCGAGGCGACCTGGCCCACCGATCCGGCACGCTCGATGCTGCCGCTCAAGTCCCGCCTGAGCGACCTGTCGGTCGATACGCCCTTGGTCGGGCGCATCGCCATGCGCTCGGCCGACAGCCTCGAGCAGGAAGCCCACGCGGTGGTGAATGAAGTGCATCGTGCCCTCGTGGCGGGGGCCCAGTCCGTCGCCCTGGTGGCGGTGGACCGGGTGGTCGCGCGTCGCGCGCGGGCGCTGCTCGAGCGCGACGGCATCCTGGTGGCCGACGAATCCGGCTGGAAACTGTCCACCACCCGGGCGGCGGCCCTGGTGGACGCCTGCTTCAAGGTATTCCACCACGACGGCTATCACCGCGACGTGCTCGATCTGGCCAAGTCGCCGTTCGTGCTCTCCGATCTGGATGATGCCGTGCGCGAGGAGGCCGTGCTCGCGCTGGAGCAGGCCATCGGTGCGCACAACCATGTGCTCGGGCTCGACGCCCTGGCGGCGCTGCAGGCCAATCATCCCCCCATGGCGCCGCTGCTCGAACGCCTGCTCGCCGCGCGCGCCGCTTTTTCCACTCAGCCGGGCACGCCACGGCATTGGCTGCAACGGATCGCGGCCATGCTCGACGCCTTGGGGGCAACGAGCGCGCTGGCGCAGGATGCGGCCGGTCAGGTGCTGCTCGACTGGCTGGAGGCGCGCGCCCTGGAGTTGCAGGGCGAAGCCTGCGAACTGGATTTCGACGAATGGCGCGCCTGGTTCGAGAATGGGCTCGACGAGGCCTTGTTCCGCGACCGCAGCATCCGTTCGCCAGTGATCCTGACCCACCTGCCCGCCTGCCGCCTGCGCGGTTTCGACGTGGCCATCGTCGTGGGGGCGGACGATGCGCAGCTGCAGGCGGACGATGCGCGCCCGATCTTTGCGCATGAAGGCGTGCGCCTCGACCTCGGCCTGCCGGGTCGGCCCTCCGGCATCCGCCGCTTGCGTGACGATCTGGCGGGGCTGATCGCCGGCTGCGGCCGGGTGGTGTTTACCTGGCAGCGCCTGCGCGAGGGCGAGCCCAATGCCCTGGCCGCCGACCTCGATCTGCTGGATCTGGCGCACCGGATGCATTTCGGCACCGCGCTGGTGGCGCCGGCGGCCCCGGTGCCGATGCCGGCGCGGGCGCCGCTGGGCACGCCGGTGCCGGCGCCGACGATGCCGGCCGACCTGCGCCCGGCGCGGATCACCGCCTATGGCTACGAGGCCCTCGTGCGTTGCCCGTATCAGTATTTCGTGCGCTTCGTGCTCGGGCTCGACGGCGTCGAGACGGTGCAGGAGGCGATGGAGAAGCGCGACTACGGCCAGTTCGTCCATGTCGTGCTCGACCGCTTCCACCAGCAGTATCCGGTGGTGACCGGCGAGGACGATGCGCGCATGCTCGCGGTGCTCGAGACATTGAGCCAGGAGGCCTTCGAGGCTGCCGGCCGACGCGGGTTTCTGGAGCGTGCCTGGCTGTTGCGCTGGTGCGAGCGCCTGCCCGACTACCTGGCCTGGCAGCGTGGGCGCGAGGCCGAGGGGTGGCGCTACGCGGTCGGCGAGCACGCGGTGACGCGGCCGTTGCCGCTGGATGACGGCGGTCCGCTCACGCTCAGTGGCCGCCTGGACCGGGTGGACCGCCAGGGTGGGCAGATGGCGGTGCTCGACTACAAGACACGGGATCTGGACCGCTTGCGCAAGCAGGCAAACGATCCGGAGGATGTGCAGCTGGCCGTCTACGCGGCCTTGATGGGCGAGAGCGTCACCCAGGCCGCCTATGTGTCGCTCGACGGCGATCGGCTCGGGGCGGCCGCCGTGGCCGACCCGGCCGCCCACGCCACGGCCCACCTGGCGCGCCTGAGCGGCCTGTTCGAGCGCCTGGGGCAGGGCGCGGGCATGGTCGCCAACGGCGTCGGCAGTGCTTGCGACTGGTGCGAGGTGCGCGGCGTGTGCCGCAAGGATCATCATGCGCGCTGAGGATTTCGTTTCCACTGCGCTCGACCCGGCGCGCAGCGTGGTGGTCGAGGCCTGCGCCGGCAGCGGCAAGACCTGGCTGCTGGTCTCGCGCATGCTGCGCATCCTGCTCGCCGGAGCACGCCCGGGCGACATCCTGGCGATCACCTACACCCGCAAGGCGGCGCGCGAGATCGGCCAGCGCCTGCGCGACTGGCTGCGCGAGCTGGCCAGCGCCGACGACGCCACGGCCGTGGCCTTCCTGATGGAGCGCGGTCTGGACGAAGCGGCCGCCCGCGCCGCGCTGCCGGCGGCGCGTGGCCTCATCGAGCGGGTCGAGCAGGCCAGCCCGGGCATGACCATCACCACCTTCCATGGCTGGTTCACCCGCATTCTCAACGGCGCGACGTTGAGCTCGGGTATGGCCGGCTATGCGCTCGCCGATGCCGAGCGTCCGCTGATGGACGAGGCCTGGGCCATGCTTTCGCGCCGTTGCGAGCTCGAACCCGATGGCCCCGAGGCGCAGGCGCTGACCGCGCTGTTCGGCGGCTTCGGCATGCTCAACACCCGCGCGCTGCTCGAGCAGTTCGTGGCGCGCCGGGCCGAATGGTCGGTGTTCGCGGCGGGCGAGCCGCTCGACACGGTGATCGCCCGGATCGGCGACGCCCTGGGCGCGACCAGCGACGAGCATGCGCTGGCCCACTTTTTTGCCGCGCCAGCGCTCGACGACAAGCTGCACGCCTACGCGGCGCTGCTCGGGCGCAATACCGCCAAGGACGAGACCCTGGCGACACGCTTGATCGACGCCTTGGCGCTGACCGACGACGGGGCACGCTTCGAGGCGCTGGTGCCGGTCATGCTCACCACCGAGGGGCAGCCGCGTGCCCGCAAGCCGGCCGCCGCGCAGGCCAAACGCCTCGGCGAGGCCGGGGAGGCCGAGCTGCTGGCGCTGCATGCCGAACTGTGCGAACGCGTCCAGGCCTGCCTCGACGCGCGTACCGAGGTGCGCGTCATGGCCTTCAACGCGGCGGGCTTGCGGGCCGGGTGCGCGCTGCTCGAGGCATTCGAGGCGCTCAAGCGCACGCGCCGGGTCATGGACTTCGCCGATCTGGAAATCCATGTGGACCGGCTGCTCACCGACGAGGCGCAGGGACCGTATCTGCAGGCCCGGCTCGATGCGCGCTACCGGCACATCCTGCTCGACGAATTCCAGGACACCAACCCGGTGCAGTGGCGCATCCTGCTGGCCTGGCTGGGCGCCTACGACGCCGACGCCTGGCGTCCGTCGATGTTCCTGGTCGGGGATCCGAAACAGTCCATCTACCGCTTTCGCCGCGCCGACGCGCGCATCTTCCAGCACGCTGCGCACTGGCTGGGCGAGCGCTTCGATGCGGTGCGCCTGCCCAATGACCAGACCTGGCGCAACGCGCCACCCATCGTGGACGTGGTCAATGCGGTGTTCGCCGACGCGCCCGAATTCGTCGGCTTCTCGGCGCAGACGGCGCGGCGCGCCACGCGGCCCGGCCAGGTGCTGCTGGCGCCGCTGGTGGAGGCGCCGTCGGCGGTGGTCGACCACGCGGCGCCGGGGGGCTTGCGCGACCCGCTCACCACGCCGGCGCCGGTGGCCGAATCGCTGGCGCGCAGCGAGGAGGCCGGGGTCATGGTCGCCCAGCTGCAGGCGTGGTTCGGGCGGCTGATGGTGGGCGAGGGCGAGGCGCGCCGGCCCATGCACTGGGGTGACGTGCTCATCCTCACCCGCAAGCGCGGCATCCTGCCCGAGTACGAGCGTGCCCTGCGGGAGGCCGGCGTGCCCTATGTGAGCGTCAGCCGCGGCCAGTTGCTGACCACGCTGGAGGCGGCCGATCTGGGCGCCTTGCTCGAGTTCCTGGTCGCGCCGGGCAACGATCTGGCGCTGGCGCATGTGCTGCGCACCCCCGTGTTCGCGGCCTCGGACGAACTGCTCATCGACATCGCGCGGCATGGTGACGGGCACTGGTGGCAGCGGCTGCGGCGGCTGGCCGCCTCGCCGTCGATCCATGCGCCGGATGCCCGGCGCGCGGTGGCGTGGCTGGGCAACTGGATGCAGCTGGCGCGGCGCCTGCCGGTGCACGACCTGCTCGACCACATCTATCACGAGGCCGACGTGCCCGGCGCCTATCAGGCCCGGGTGCCGCCGGCCATGTGGCCCGGCGTGTGCGCGAACCTGGAGGCCTTCCTGGCCCTGGCGCTGAACGTGGATGGCGGCCGCTTCCCCAGCCTGCCGCGCTTCGTCGATGAACTGCGCCGCCTCGGCAGCGCGGGCGACGAGGAGGCCCCCGACGAAGGCACGCTGGCCGAGAGCGGTGGCGAGGGGCGGGTACGCATCATGACCATCCACGGCGCCAAGGGCCTGGAGGCGCCGGTGGTGTGGATGATCGATGCCAACAACACCCGGCAGCAGCCCGACAACTACCAGCCGGTGATGGACTGGCCGGTGGGCGCGCCGGCGCCGACACACTTCTCCCTGCATGCCACCAAGGCACTGCGGGGTCGTGCCCGGGCCCATGTGTTCGAGGCCGACGAGGCCGCCGCACGGCGCGAGGCGCTCAATCTGCTCTACGTTGCCATCACCCGGGCGGAACAATGCTTCGTCGCCAGCGGCAGTGTCGGCAATGGCAAGCAGTTGTCGGACTACGGGCGCATCGCGCAGGCACTCGAACGGCTCGGCAGCCCCGACGGTCATGGTGCGATGGAAGTGTGCGCGGCGCCGGCGGCGTGCGTGGCGGCGCCGGTGTCGCCCGAATCGGTGCCACCGTGCGCCGCGCCGGTGGGCACGCGTGTCGAGGTCGCCGACGACGCCGAGGGGCGCGCGTTCGGCACCGCCATGCATGCGCTCATCGAGGCGCGCACGACGCCGGGGGCCGTGGCGCCGACGTCGGTGCCGGCCGCGATCCGGGCGGCGGCCGACGCGATCCTCGGCGCCCCCGACCTGCAGCGCTTCTTCGATCCGGCCCACTTCGAGAGCGCCTACAACGAGGTGGAAATCGTTCGCACCGATGGTCGGCTCGGGCGCATTGACCGGTTGGTGGTGTTCGCCGACGAGGTGTGGGTGCTCGACTACAAGAGCGGTCAGGCGGACGCGGCGCAGCTGGCGGGCTACCGGGAGCAGTTGCGCTCCTACGCCACGGCTCTCGACGGCCTGTTCGGCGCGCGCCCGGTGCGCGGCCTGCTGGTGTTCCCCGACGGGACGCGCCAGCCCTTGTGAGCGGGGTCGCCGGGCCGGCTTTTCCCCCGCGCCGCAATCGACTACCATCGACACGACAGCACGCGCCCGGGCGCGTTCAGAACAAGGACAAGAGGTAGATCATGCAGGTGAGCGAAATTCTCGCGATCAAGGGCAAGGTGCTCTACACGATCGCGCCGACCCGGAGCCTGTCCGAGGCGGTGGCCATCATGACCGAGCAGGACGTCGGCTCGCTGGTGGTGTTCGAGCACGGCAAGATGGTGGGCATGCTCACGTTCCGCGAAGTGCTCATGGCGGTGCATGTGGCCGGCGCCGAATGGCAGCAGAAGACCATTGCCGACGCGATGATGCGCGATCCGCTCACGGCGGGCGCCAACATGGAAATGGACGAGTTGCGCCGCCACATGGTGACGCATCACCAGCGCTACATGCCGGTGATGGACGATGACACCCTGCTGGGGGTGATCTCCTTCCACGATGTGGCCAAGGCGGTGCTCGAGGAGCAGAGCTTCGAGAACCGCATGCTGAAAAACTATATCCGCAACTGGCCGGCCGAAGCCGACGACGCCTGATTGCGAAAACCGGATGCCGCGTGGTGCCGCAGGGGGGCGCCGCGCGGTGGTCGTTGGATGGTGGCCGCCCTTGGTGGCCGGATGCCTTGGGAGGGCGGGCCCGATCCGATCGGGTGACAATCCGACGCTACCGACGAGGAGACAACATGGAAAAGCTGTGGCTGAAAAGCTACCCCCCTGGCGTGCCGGCCGAGATCGACGTGGATGCCTATCGATCCATCGGCGACATGTTCGAGCAAAGCTGCCGGCAGTTCGGCGATCGCGAGGCCTATGTCAACATGGGCAAGGCGATCACCTATGGCGAGCTCGATCGCCTCTCGGCGCATTTCGGCGCCTATCTCCAGCATGAACTGAAGCTGCCGCGGGGCGCGCGCGTCGCGCTCATGATGCCCAACCTGCTGCAATACCCCATCGCCATGTACGGGGCGCTGCGGGCCGGCTACACGGTGGTCAACTGCAACCCGCTGTACACCTCGCGCGAGCTCGAACACCAGCTCACCGACGCCGGTGCCGAGGCCATCGTCATCGTCGAGAACTTCGCCCACACCCTGCAGCACGCCTTGCCGCACTCGGGCGTCAAACACGTGATCGTCACCGAGCTGGGCGACATGCTGGGCGCACTCAAGGGCACGCTGGTCAACTTGGTGGTCAAGCATGTCAAGAAGATGGTGCCGGCCTGGTCGCTGCCCGGCCATGTTCGCTTCAAGGCGACGCTCGCGGCCGGGGCGCGCCATGCGCTGACGCCGGTGGATGTGGGCCATGACGATATCGCCTATCTGCAATACACCGGCGGCACCACCGGGGTGGCCAAGGGGGCGGTGCTCACCCACCGCAACATCATCGCCAACCTGCAGCAGGCCCACGCCTGGATCAAGCCCTTCCTGAGCGACGGTGGCGAAATCATCATCACCGCGCTGCCGCTCTATCACATCTTCTCGCTCACCGCGAACTGCCTGACCTTCTTCAAGATCGGCGCCACCAACGTACTGATCACTAATCCACGCGATATCCCCGGCTTCGTCAAGGAACTGGCCAAGGTCCGGTTTACCGCCATCACCGGGGTCAACACCCTGTTCAACGCGCTGCTCCATCATCCGGATTTCGCCGGCCTGGATTTCTCCCGCCTGCACATCACCCTCGGCGGCGGCATGGCCGTGCAGCAGGCGGTGGCGGAGCGCTGGCTGGCGGTAACAGGAAAGCCGCTGATCGAAGCCTACGGGCTCACCGAGACGTCGCCGGCGGTGACCATCAATCCGCTCGACCTCACCGAATTCAATCACGCCATCGGCCTGCCGGTGCCCTCGACCGAGATCAGCATTCGTGACGAAGAGGGGCGTGAAGTGGCGATCGGCAAACCCGGCGAGTTGTGCGTCAAGGGGCCGCAGGTGATGCGTGGTTACTGGCACCGCGACGAGGAGACCGCGCGGGTGATGACTGCCGACGGCTACCTGCGCACCGGCGACATCGCCACCGTGGACGAGGCTGGGTTCGTGCGCATCGTCGACCGCAAGAAGGACATGATTCTGGTCTCCGGTTTCAACGTCTATCCCAACGAGGTCGAAGATGTGGTGGCGGCCCATCCGGGGGTGCTCGAGGTCGCGGCCGTCGGCGTGCCCAGCGAGCACAGCGGCGAAGCGGTGAAGATCTTCGTGGTGCGCAAGGACAAGGCGCTCACCCAGGAGGCGCTCGTCGCCTACTGCCGGGAGAACCTCACCGGCTACAAGGTGCCGCACCTGGTGGAGTTCCGCGACGAGTTGCCCAAGACCAACGTGGGCAAGATCCTGCGCCGCGCCCTGCGTGACGAGTCGCCCGCCTGATGCGGCGTGGATCACGTTGTGGCGCGCTTTGCCGGTGATCGTGCCGTGGCGGTCCTTGCGTTTTCGGGTCAATCGTGGTTTCATCGCCGGGTTGATTTGATTGACTGACTGGAACCGCATCTTCATGCGCCGAATTTTCGCCCTCGCCATTGACGTCGTCGTAGTACGCGTAGTCAGCGTAGGCATCGGCGCGTCGTAGCGGGACAGAATCAAGCAAGGATTTCGAAACCCCCGCCGGCGCAAAGCTGGCGGGGGTTTCTTCATTTCCGCGTCAGCCAATGGCCCCCGGCCCCCCTTTTAAGGAGAGCATCATGATGCAGATGAGTGGCGCGGAACTGATCGTCCGCCTGCTGGAACGCCAAGGAATCGAGACCGTGGCCGGCGTGCCCGGCGGCGCGATCCTGCCGTTCTACGACGCGCTGTCGCACAGCGAGAAGATCCACCATGTGCTGGCGCGCCACGAGCAGGGCGCCGGTTTCATGGCCCAGGGCATGGCCCGCGTGTCCGGGCGGCCGGAGGTGTGCCTCGCCTCGTCGGGGCCGGGGGCGACCAACCTGGTCACCGCGATCGCCGACGCCAAGCTCGACTCCATCCCCATGGTGGCCATCACCGGCCAGGTGCCGCTGGCCATGATCGGCACCGACGCCTTCCAGGAGGTGGATACCTACGGGATGACCATCCCCATCACCAAGCACAACTACCTGGTGCGCGACGCCAACGAGCTGCTCGAGGTGATCCCGGCGGCGTTCCGCCTCGCCATGTCGGGGCGTCCCGGGCCGGTGCTGGTCGACGTGCCCAAGGACGTGCAGACCCAGATGGTGAGCTTCGAAGCCTATCCGGAGCCGGTCACCCGCGCGCCGACCCCCACGCCCGATCCGGCGGCCATCGAGCGCGCAGCGCAGATGATCAACGCCGCCGAGCAGCCGGTGCTGTATCTGGGCGGCGGCGTGATCCACTCCGGCGCCAGCCACCAGGCGGTGACCCTGGCCGAGCAGGCCGGCATGCCGACCACCATGACCCTGATGGCGCTGGGCGCGATGCCGGTCGACCATCCGCTGTCCATCGGCATGCTCGGCATGCACGGGGCGCGCTACACCAACTACGTGCTCGAGGAGGCGGATCTGCTGGTGTGCGTGGGTGCCCGCTTCGACGATCGCGCCATCGGCAAGGCGGCGCAGTTCTGTCCCAAGGCCAGGATCGTGCATATCGACATCGACCCGTCCGAACTCGACAAGATCAAGACGGCGCACGTGGGCATCAACGGCGACGTGTCCGAAGTGCTCGAACAGTTGCTGCCGCGCATCGAGGTGAAGCTGCGCAAGCGCTGGCTGGCCCATGTGGAAGGGCTCAAGAGCCGCTTCCCGCTGGAGATGCCGGGGGTGGACAACCCGCGTTCCCACTACGGGCTGGTGCAGGCGGTGGCCAATGCGCTGGGCGACGAGGCGATCGTCTCCACCGATGTGGGTCAGCACCAGATGTGGGTGGCGCAGGCCTACCCCTTCCGCCGCCCGCGTCAGTGGCTGACCTCCGGTGGCCTCGGCACCATGGGCTTCGGCATGCCGGCGGCGATCGGCGCTGCGCTGGCCGAGCCGGACCGCACCGTGGTGTGCTTCTCCGGCGATGGCAGCCTGAAGATGAACATCCAGGAGATGGCGACCGCCGCCGAGGAAAACCTGAACGTCAAGATCGTGCTCATGAACAACAACTCGCTGGGTCTGGTGTACCAGCAGCAGAACCTGTTCTACGGCAAGCGCGTGATGGCCTCGAAGTACAAGCGCGCCACCGACTTCCTCAAGGTGGCCGAAGGCTTCGGTCTCGACGTGTGCGATCTGGATGCGGCCGAAAACCCGACCGCCGCGCTCGCCGAGGCGCTGCGCAAGCCGGGGCCTTGCCTGATCCACGTCTCCATCGACCGCGACGAATTCGTCTACCCCATGGTGCCGCCGGGTGCCGCCAACACCGAGATGATCGGCTAAGGAGAACAACCCATGTCTACCGTCATTGATCGTGGTGCCGCCGGCCTGGTGAAGGTGGTGCTCGAACTGGAAGTCAACAACCATCCGGGCGTGATGTCGCACATTTGCGGCCTGTTCGCGCGCCGCGCCTTCAACGTCGAAGGCATCCTGTGCATGCCGGTGCCCAACACCGACCACAGCCGCATCTGGCTGGTGGTATATGAAGACCAGCGCCTGGAGCAGATGGTCAAGCAGGTGGAGAAGCTCGAGGACGTGCTGGCGGTGCGCCGCCATGGCGCCGACCACGCGGTGCTGACGCGGCTGGACGAGTTCTTCGCCTGAACGGCTCGTCGTGACAACGGCCGGCATGCGTGCCGGCCGTTGTCTTGTCCACGCCCGCCTTTTGATAAAATCATTCGTTTACTGTTTTTGGTGGCTGCGCCCATGTCCGGCAATTCGATTGGCACCCTGTTTTCCGTCTCGTCCTTCGGCGAATCGCATGGGCCGGCCATCGGCTGTGTGATCGACGGCTGCCCGCCGGGGCTGGCGCTCACCGAGGCCGACATCCAGACCGAGCTCGACCGGCGCAAGCCGGGCACCTCGCGTCATGTCACCCAGCGCCGCGAGCCGGACACGGTGGAGATCCTCTCGGGTGTGTTCGAAGGCGTCACCACAGGCACCCCGATCGCGCTGCTGATCCGCAACCAGGATCAGCGCAGCAAGGACTACTCTGACATTGCCGACACCTTCCGGCCCGGGCACGCGGACTACGGCTACTGGCAGAAATACGGCATCCGCGACTATCGCGGCGGCGGCCGCTCGTCCGCCCGCGAAACCGCGGTGCGTGTCGCCGCCGGCGCGGTGGCGCGCAAGTGGCTGCGCGAGCGCCATGGCATCGTGATCCGCGCCTTCATGTCGCAGCTCGGCCCCATCGAGATTCCGTTCCGCGCCTGGGATGACATCGATGCCGAAGGCAATGCCTTCTTCGCCCCCAATACCGACATGCTGCCCGAGCTCGAGACCTACATGGATGCGTTGCGCAAGTCGGGCGACTCCATCGGTGCGCGCATCGACGTGGTGGCCACCGGGGTGCCGGTGGGCTGGGGCGAGCCGGTGTATGACCGCCTCGACGCCGATATCGCCTACGCGATGATGAGCATCAACGCGGTCAAGGGGGTCGAGATCGGGGCCGGTTTCCACAGTGTCGTCCAGCACGGCACGGAGCATTCCGACGAGCTGAGCCCGGAGGGCTTCCTCAGCAACGAAGCGGGCGGCGTGCTCGGGGGTATCTCGACCGGCCAGGACATCCTCGCCAGCATCGCCATCAAGCCCACCTCCAGCATCCGTCTCGACCGCCGGTCCATCAACAAGGCCGGCGAGGCGGTGCACATGCACACCGAGGGGCGCCATGATCCGTGCGTCGGCATCCGCGCCACGCCCATCGTCGAGGCCATGCTGGCGATCGTGCTCATGGACCATGCCCTGCGGCACCGTGCGCAGAATGCCGATGTGGTCTGCCCGACGCCCAAGATCGCCGGTCTGGCACCGAACGGCAGCCAACGGGTACCGTCACCCAAGGCTTGACCTGAATCAACGTCGGCGCAGGTGGCGGGCGTAACCTGAAATCGGACACCACGAAAATCAATCAGGAGGCGCCGATGGAACTGCAGGCCCATGATCTGCATAACGAATTTCCCGAATATCGCAACGAGATCCACGCCCTCAAGACCTCGGATGCGCATTTCCAGCGGCTGTTCGACGCGTATCACGATGTGAATCGTCATGTGGTGCGCATCGAGGTTCAGGCCGAGGTGGCGACGGAGCCGGAACTGGAGGATCTGAAGAAGGAGCGGTTGCGCCTGAAGGACGAGTTGCACGACATGCTCAGGAAGCAGCGCGGTCAGTGATCCGGCCGCAATGACGCAAGTGAAGGGGCGCCGGCAGGCGCCCCTGGCATTTTGTCTCCAGCCGCGCTGTCGGGGCCGCTACAATGCCGGCCATGCTTCCGTATTGGCGTCTGTCCGGCTACTACTTTTTCTACTTCGCCTTCATCGGTGCCTTCGCGCCGTACTTCACCCTCTACCTGCAATCGCTGAATTTTTCGGCGGCCGATATCGCCATCCTGATGTCCCTGATGCAGGTCATGCGGGTGGTGGCTCCCAACCTGTGGGGCTGGCTTGCCGACCGCCTCGGCGCACGCATGCCCATCGTCCGTTTTTCAGCCGTGGCGTCCCTGGCGGGTTTCTGCGTGTTCTTCCAGACCACCAGCTTCGCCGGCGTGTTCGTCGGCATGGCGGTGATGGCCTTCTTCTGGAGTGCCGCGTTGCCGCTGATCGAGAGCCTGACCTTTGCCCATCTGCAACGGCAGACGGGCCGCTACGGCAACATCCGCCTGTGGGGCTCGGTCGGCTTCATCGTCTCGGTGCTCGGGATCGGCTATGCGCTCAACCGGTGGCCGGTGGACAGCCAGCTGGGCATGACCGCCACCGTGCTCGCCGGCATCATGGTGCTCGCGTTCATGGTGCCGGAGGCGGGGCGACCGCCCCATCATCACGAGGCGCCGGGGCTGTGGTCGGTGCTGCGCCGGCGCGAGGTGCGCGCGGTGCTCGGCGCCTGCTTCTTCATGTCGGCGGCGCATGGCGCGCTCTACGTGTTCTATTCCATCTATCTGGTCGAGGCCGGTTACAGCAAATCGGTCGTCGGCTGGATGTGGACCCTGGGCGTGCTGGCGGAGATCGTGGTGTTCATGCTCATGCCGCGGCTCACGAAGCGCTTTTCACTGCGCGCGATCCTGCTCGTGGCCTACCTCAGTGCGGTGTTGCGCTTCGTCTTGATCGGCTGGGGCGTCGGTACCTTCGCCGTGCTGCTGTTCGCGCAGCTGTTGCACGGGATGACCTTCGGGGCCTATCACGCGGCGTCGATCGCGGCGATCAACGCCTGGTTCCCGGGGCGGCTGCAGGCGCGCGGACAGGCGCTCTATGGCAGTATCAGCTTTGGCGCCGGCGGTATGCTGGGCGGATTGCTCAGCGGTTACACATGGGATGGGCTCGGACCGGCCTGGACGTATACCATCGGGGCCGGTTTTGCTCTGGTGGGGTGGTGGGTGATCCGCCATGGCTGGCCCCCGGAACGACGAGGAGAATAGAACCATGACGATGCGATTGGTGCGCATGCTGGCGCTGGTGGCGGTGGCCGGTTTCACGGTCGGGTGCCAGACGGTGCAGACCACCCGCGCCGGCGCCGTGGGCGTGACCCGCGGGCAGTCGATGCTGGTGTCCGAGCAGGACATCGAGACGGCCTCGGCCAAGGCCTATGCGCAGGTGCTGCAGGAGGCCAAGGCGAAAGGGACGCTCAACCGCAACAAGGCGCAGGTGAGCCGGGTGCGGGGCATCGCCTCGCGCCTGATCCCGCAGACCGGCGTGTTCCGCAAGGACGCCCTGGCATGGAACTGGGAGGTGAACGTCATCACCTCCGACCAGCTCAACGCCTGGTGCATGGCGGGCGGCAAGATCGCCGTCTATACCGGCCTGATCGACAAGCTCAAGCTGAGTGATGCCGAGATTGCCGTGGTGATGGGCCACGAGATCGCCCATGCGCTGCGCGAGCATTCTCGCGAGCGCGCCTCCCAGCAGATGGTGACCAACATCGGCCTGTCGGTGCTCAGCGCGGCGGTGGGCCTGGGGCAGGGCGGTGCCGACCTGATGGGGGCGGTGGCCAAGGTGACCTTCGAGCTGCCCAACTCGCGTCTGCACGAGACCGAGGCGGACAGCCTCGGCGTGGAACTGGCGGCCCGCGCCGGCTACGACCCGCGCGCGGCGGTGGGGCTGTGGCAGAAGATGGAGCAGCACAGTAACGGCGCGCCGCCGCAGTGGCTGTCGACCCATCCGTCCTACGCCACCCGGCAGCAGGATCTGGCGCGCGACGCTCAGCGCGTGCTGCCCCTCTACGAGGCCGCGCACAAGCGCTGAGGCCCGGGCGCGGGATGCTGCGTCGCGGCATCCCGCTATTCAGTCTTGCTTCCCTGTGGTTTAATTTAAGGTTCTCCGATGTGTTGGGAAGCATCATGCAACAGGCGCAAACGCTCTACGAAAAGTTGTGGTCCAGCCATGTGGTTCGCGAAGAGGCGGACGGCACGGCGCTGATCTACATCGACCGTCATCTGATCCACGAGGTCACCAGCCCGCAGGCCTTCGAAGGGCTGAAGCTGGCGGGGCGCAAGCCGTGGCGCACACACTCGATCGTGGCCACCGCGGATCACAACACGCCGACCGACCACTGGGACGAGGGTATCAAGGATCCGGTCTCCCGCCAGCAGGTCGAGACCCTGGACAAGAACATCCGCGCTGTGGGCGCGCTGGCCTACTTCCCGTTCAAGGACGAACGCCAGGGCATCGTGCACGTGATCGGCCCCGAGAACGGCGCGACCCTGCCGGGCATGACCGTGGTGTGCGGCGACTCGCACACCTCCACCCATGGCGCCTTCGGCTGTCTGGCGCACGGCATCGGCACGTCCGAGGTCGAGCACGTGCTCGCCACCCAGTGCCTGATCCAGAAGCGCTCCAAGACCATGCTGGTGCGGGTCGACGGTCGTCTGGGCAAGGGGGTGACCGCCAAGGACGTGGCGCTGGCCATCATCGGCCGCATCGGCACGGCCGGCGGGACCGGTTACGCCATCGAATTCGGCGGCGACGTCATCCGTTCGCTGTCGATGGAAGGACGCATGACCGTGTGCAACATGGCGATCGAGGCCGGCGCGCGCATGGGTTTCGTGGCCGTGGACCAGACCACCATCGACTATCTGAAAGACCGCCCCTTCTCCCCGCGTGGCAGCGACTGGGACAAGGCCGTGAGCTACTGGCGCACCCTGCGCTCGGATGACGGCGCGCAGTTCGACAAGGTGGTCGTGCTCGATGGTCAGGAAATTCAGCCGCAGGTCACCTGGGGCACGTCGCCGGAAATGGTCGTCCCCGTCGGCAGCACCGTGCCCGATCCGGCGAAGGAAACCGATCCGGTCCGCCGTGAAGGCATGGAGCGCGCGCTGCAGTATATGGGGCTGAAACCCAACATGGCGGTGACCAGCATCAAGATCGACAAGGTCTTCATCGGCTCGTGCACCAATTCCCGCATCGAGGACCTGCGCCAGGCGGCGGTGGTCGTGCGCGGACGCCACAAGGCCGACAACGTGCGCCAGGTGCTGGTCGTGCCGGGTTCCGGGCTGGTCAAGCGCCAGGCGGAGCAGGAGGGGCTCGACAAGATCTTCCTCGCCGCCGGTTTCGAGTGGCGCGAACCGGGCTGTTCCATGTGTCTGGCGATGAACGCCGACCGGCTCGAGCCGGGCGAGCGTTGTGCGTCGACCTCCAACCGAAACTTCGAGGGACGCCAGGGGGCCGGTGGCCGGACCCATCTGGTGAGTCCGGCCATGGCGGCGGCAGCGGCGGTTGCCGGCCATTTCGCCGACGTGCGCACCATCCTCTGAACGGCGGGCTCCGGAGATACCGATATGGAAAAATTCATCACCCTCAATGGACTCGTGGCGCCGCTCGACCGCAACAACGTCGATACCGATGCCATCATCCCGAAGCAGTTCCTCAAGTCGATCAAGCGTTCCGGCTTCGGCCCCAATGCCTTCGACGAATGGCGCTACATGGACCGCGGCGAGCCGGGCATGGACAACAGCCAGCGCACGCTGAACCCGAAGTTCGTGCTCAACCAGCCGCGCTACCAGGGTGCACAGGTGCTGCTGACCCGGGCCAATTTCGGTTGTGGCTCCAGCCGCGAGCATGCCCCGTGGGCGCTGCTCGACTACGGTTTCCGCGCCATCATCGCCGAGTCCTTTGCGGACATCTTTTTCAACAACTGCTTCAAGAACGGCATCGTGCCGATCGTGCTGCCCAAAGCCGAGGTCGACGCCCTGTTCGCGCAAGTGGAGCACGCCCCGGGGTACTCGGTGGAGGTCGATCTGCCTGAGCAGCGGATCCGGCGTCCGGATGGGCATGCGATCCCGTTCGAGGTCGATCCTTTCCGCAAGGAATGTCTGCTCAACGGTTGGGACGACATCGGCCTGACCCTGCGTCACGCGGACGAGATTCACGCGTTCGAGGACCGACGCAAGGCGACGCATCCCTATTATTTTCTTTGATATCAAAACCTTGCGTTCAGTGCGCAAGGCCGGTTGGAGAGAGGCATGAAGATTTGTGTGTTGCCGGGTGACGGCATCGGTCCGGAAATCATGGCGCAGGCCGTGCGCGTGCTCGAGGCGCTGCGCACCGACGGGCTCGCGTTCGAGATCGAGGAAGCGAAGATCGGTGGCTGCGCCGTCGACGCCGATGGCGTGCCGCTGCCCGAATCGACCCTGGCGCTGGCGCGGGCGGCCGACGCGGTGCTGCTCGGCGCCGTGGGGGGGCCGCAGTGGGATGCGCTGCCGCGCGAGCAGCGTCCCGAGCGCGGTCTGCTGGGCATCCGCAAGGCGCTGAACCTGTTCGGTAACCTGCGCCCGGCGATTCTCTACCCGGAACTGGCCAATGCCTCCTCGCTCAAGCCCGAACTGGTGGCCGGGCTGGACATCATGATCGTGCGCGAACTGACCGGTGATATCTACTTCGGCCAGCCGCGCGGCATCGAGAGTCGCGACGGCGAGCGCGTCGGTTTCAACACCATGATCTACAGTGAAAGCGAGATCCGCCGCATCGGCAAGGTCGCCTTCGACATCGCCCGCAAGCGCAACCGCAAGCTGTGCTCGGTGGACAAGATGAACGTGCTCGAATGCACCCAGCTGTGGCGCGACGTGATGATCGAGCTGTCGGCCGACTACCCGGATGTGGAACTGAGCCACATGCTCGTCGACAACGCGGCGATGCAGCTGGTGAAGAACCCCAAGCAGTTCGACGTGGTGGTCACCGGCAACATGTTCGGCGACATCCTCTCGGACGAGGCGGCCATGCTCACCGGCTCCATCGGCATGCTGCCGTCGGCCTCGCTCGACGAGAACAACAAGGGCATGTACGAGCCGTCGCACGGCTCGGCGCCCGACATCGCCGGCAAGGGGCTGGCGAACCCGCTGGCCACGATTCTGTCGGTGGCGATGATGCTGCGCTACACCTTCAACCAGGAGGCGGCGGCGGTTCGCATCGAAAAGGCGGTCAAGAAGGTGCTCGCCGACGGCTTGCGGACCGGCGACATCTACGAGCCGGGTACCCGCAAGGTGGGTACCATCGACATGGGTGACGCGGTGGTCGCGGCGCTGTAGGCAACAACCGGATAGTTCAGGAAATCGACATGGCAATGAAACGAGTAGGTCTGGTCGGCTGGCGGGGCATGGTGGGCTCCGTGCTGATGCAGCGCATGCGCGAGGAAAACGACTTCGCGGATATCGAACCGGTGTTCTTCAGCACCTCGAACGCGGGCGGGCAGGGGCCGGACGTCGGCAAGGATGTCCCGCCGTTGCAGGACGCCAACAGCATCGACGCGCTCAAGGAGATGGAGGTGATCGTCACCTGCCAGGGGGGTGACTACACCAAGTCCATCTTCCCGCGCCTGCGCGAGGCCGGCTGGAAGGGTTACTGGATCGACGCCGCCTCGGCGCTGCGCATGAACGACGACGCGATCATCGTGCTCGACCCGGTCAACGACGGCGTGATCCGCGACGGTCTGGCCCGTGGCGCGAACAACTTCATCGGTGGCAACTGCACCGTCAGCCTCATGCTGATGGCGCTCGGCGGGCTGTTCCAGAACGACATGGTGGACTGGGCCACGTCCATGACCTACCAGGCCGCCTCCGGCGGCGGTGCGCAGCACATGCGCGAGCTGCTCAAGGGCATGGGCTACCTGCATTCGGTCGCCGGCGAGGCGCTCAACGATCCGGCCAGCGCCATTCTCGAGATCGACCGCAATGTCGCCGCGGCGCTGCGCAACAGCGATTACCCGACCGAACATTTCGGCGTCCCGCTGGCCGGTTCGCTGATTCCGTGGATCGACACCGATCTGGGCAACGGCCAGAGCCGCGAGGAGTGGAAAGGGCAGGCCGAAACCAACAAGATTCTCGGCCGTGAAGCCCACCCGATCGTCATCGACGGCCTGTGCGTGCGCATGGGCGCCATGCGCTGCCATTCGCAAGCGCTCACAATCAAGCTAAAGAAAGACGCTCCGCTTGACGAAATCAATGACATGCTGGCAAAAGCCAACGGCTCGGTGAAGGTGGTGCCGAACGAGCGCGAGGCGTCGATGCGGGATCTGACGCCAGCGGCCGTGACCGGAACCCTGACCGTACCGGTCGGGCGTCTGCGCAAGATGGGCATGGGCGGTGAGTATCTCTCCGCCTTTACCGTGGGCGATCAACTCCTGTGGGGCGCCGCGGAGCCGCTTCGCCGCATGCTGAGGATCCTCCTCGAGCAGTGAGGCGACGGGCCCGGTGTGGACAAAACCCGCCGGGCCGCCGACCCCCGCGTGTGGCGAATATGACACACGTAAAACCGCGTCGACGACGTGGCTGGAGCCAGCAGAACGAAATTTCCTTCCGTTTTAAGGCATTGGCGACGATACTTAAAGTGGATACTGGCTTGATGCGACATACCCATGATGATATGTTCGCATTCCAATGTAGTGCTCCAGCATGAGGATGCGGTTTTGAATACCTTCCAGAAGACCTCTCTTCGGGCCACGCTGATTGCGGCCACTCTTGCGGCCATGCCCTTCGCGGCGAACGCCGCCGGCCTTGGTCGGATTTCGGTGCTCAGCGCCCTGGGGCAGCCGTTGCGGGCGGAAATCGAGCTGACCGCGACGTCGAACGAGCTCACCTCGATGACGGCCGCCGTTGCCGCGCCCACCGCATTCAAGGACGCGGGCGTCGCCTACGTGCCGGCCCTGGCCAGCATCCGCATGAGCGTCGAACGGCGCGGTGGGCGCAACGTGCTGCGGCTGACGAGCACCAAGCCGATCAACGAGCCGTTCGTGGACATGCTCGTCGAACTGAACTGGTCGGCCGGTCGGCTGCTGCGAGAGTACACCTTCCTGCTCGATCCCCCGGATATGCCGGCCCCGGCGGCTGCGACCAACGTCGGAACGCCGGTGCAGCAGCCGGTGGCCCGCGCTGCACGCCCGATCCGTCAGGCGGCGACCGGCGACTACCGGGTGCAACGCGGCGACACGCTCGCCAAGATTGCGCGTCAGAACATGCCCGAGGGGGTGAGCATGGATCAGATGCTCATCGCCCTGTACCGTGCCAACCCCGAAGCGTTCATCGATGAGAACATCAACCGCCTGCGCGCCGGGGTCGTCCTGAACGTGCCGGACGGTCAGGCCGCCGGCGCCATTCCGCGCGCCGAAGCGCGGCAGCAGGTGATCGCCCACGCCGCCGACTTCAACGCCTATCGACGCCGGGTGGCCGAGCGTGTGGCGGCATCGGCGCCAGCCGAGCCGGTACAAAGCACGCAGGCCAGCGCCGGCAAGATCACCGCCAAGGTCGAGGAGACGCCGACGGCCGTCACCGAGAGCAAGGACCAGGTCAAGGTCTCCAAGACCGACACCGGGGCGGCCGGTGCCGGCGACGCCGGGGCCTTGCAGGAAGCGAACCGGCGCATGCAGGCGCTCGAAGAGGACGTCGTCGCGCGCGACAAGGCGCTGACGGAGGCCAACGACCGTCTGGCAGCGCTGGAAAAGAACATCGCTGAGCTGCAGAAGCTCATCGAGCTCAAGAACCAGAATCTGGCCTCCTTGCAGCAACAGGCGCAGGGGCAACCGCCCGCTGCCGCACCGGCGCCGGCTGAAGCGGCCGCTCCGATGACCGAGGCCGCGCCCGTGTCGCAGGGCGCCGAACCGATGCCGGCAGCCGAGCCCAAGGCCGGCGCGGAAGAGAAGCCGGAGCAAGCGATGCCGGCGGGTGCGCAAGATGCGCTGGACAAGGAACTGCAGGATCTCGTGAAGCCGCCCGCGGCCGAAGAGACGGCCGGCGCCGAGCATCCGGCCGCCGAAGCGCCCGCCCCGGCACCGGAGCCGATGCCGGTCGAAGAGGCGACGAAACCGGTGCCGCCGCCCGCGGCCCCGCCCAAACCCGCCCCGGCGCAGGAGCCGGGTTTCATGGACAGCCTGATGGAAAACCCCGCACTGCTTTATGGCGGTGCGGCGGCCCTGATCGGTGTGCTCGGTTTCGGTCTGTGGCGCAGCCGCAAGAGTCGGGACGCCGGTGGGTCACCGGACGAGACGGCCATGGCTTCGGTCTTCCCGCCCGACCAGAATTCGGTGTTCGGTGAAACCGGCGGCCAGAGTGTGGATACCGGCAGCAGCAGCCTGATCCAGACCGATTTCAGCCAGTCCGGCCTGTCGGCGATCGACACCGACGAAGGCGTCGATCCGGTTGCTGAAGCCGATGTGTATATGGCTTATGGACGCGACGCCCAGGCTGAGGAAATCCTGCTCGACGCGATGAAGGCGGATCCGTCCCGCACGGCGATTCACCTCAAGCTGCTCGAGATCTACAGCCAGCGCAAGAACCTGAAGCAGTTCGAGACCACGGCGGCCGAGCTCTACACCGTGACCGGCGGCAAGGGCGAGGCCTGGGAAAAGGCCGTCGAGATGGGTCTGAAGCTCGACCCCGACAATCCCCTGTTCTCGCGCACGGCGGACATGGTCGGTGAGGGGGAGGTCGCATCGGATGAAGCCGGCTTTACGGCGCCGTCCGGTGACGCGGGTAACGTCACCGCTGCCGCGGCAGCGGGCGTGATCGCCGGCGTCGCCGCGAGCGAGGCCACGGAAGAAGATCAGGAGGCGGTCGCCGAGGCGCCCGATGCTGGTGGCGAATCGGCAGAACAGGTGCCCGATGACGACCAGATGCTTGATTTCTCGGCGTCGATTCCCACCGCGGAAGAGCCCTCGCCGTCGCAAATGAAAGATACCTGGGCCATTCCCGGCGACCTGAACCAGTTCACCGATTCCGATCTGGCGGGTATTGCCGAACAGGCCGCGCCGGAGGCGGAGGGCGACAGCGACGCGCTCGGCGTCGACACGGGGGATCTGGATTTCAATCTCGATCTGGATGAGGTCGGCACGGAGGAGAAGGGCGCCGCGACGGAAGCGCCGAAGGACGAATCACCGGAGATCGATTCGTCCTTCGAGGCGGCGGATTCATCGCTCGAGTTCAATCTCGATCTGGAGGCGCCGCCGGCCGGCGATTCGATGGCCGAGACCAGCGTCAGCGGGTTTTCCCCCGAGACCGATCTCGAAAGCACGGATTTGCGCGGTGAGTTGTCCGGCGAGGGGGTTGGCGCCACCGATGCGAATGAAGAAGTGACCGTCGATCTTGAATCGACGGATCTGGGGACGAGTTCCGGAATCGATTTCCCGTCGTCCTTCAGCGAAGCGGCGCCGGCGGTCGACTCGCCCCCGCAGGACGAACCGGAAGAGGATATGGCCGTCGTCGATCTCGAGAAGACGAACTTCGATGGCAGCCTGCTCGACTTCGACTTCGAACTCGATGAACAGAAGGGTGAAGGCGGCGAGCAGGAGATGATGGCCACCTCGCTGGATCTGTCCGACATCAATCTCGATCTCGAAGGCGCCGATGCGGACGAAGGCCGGTCAGGTGCGGATGCGCCGGCCGCCGAGGGCCAGCCGGAATCCGATGATGCGTCTGTCGAATTCGATCTGCCCGAGCTGTCCGAGGCGGCCGAAACGGTCGAGCCCGAGGCGCCCACGTTCGAAGCCGAAGCGACCGCGCCGGAATCCTTCACCGAGCAGTCGCCCACCGCGCAGCCGGCCGACGCCGAGGAGGATGCCATGATGGCGTCGCTGACCAAGAGCGTGGTGACCTCGCTGACCGACAGCCGGGCCATGCCCGATCTGCCTGCCGACGAGGAGCTCAACCAGGAAATCGACACCAAGCTCGAACTGGCCCGGGCCTACGAGGAGATGGGCGACGGCGAGGGCGCGCGTGAGTTGTTGGACGAGGTCATGCGCGATGGCGATGCCGCCCAGCAGGAGCAGGCGCGCAGTATCCTTGCCCGTCTCGGCTGATGGCGGGCGGTGCCATGGCGCAGCCTTTTGCGTAGTGGCGTGAGTTTGCTGCATCCGGCGGCGGTGCTGGCCTTGTGGGCCGGCGCCGCCGTTTTGCTTCAGCTGCTCCACCCTCCCGCCTTGTGGTGGTCGATACCCGGCGTCGTTGTGCTGGCCTCGGTCATGGCCGGCGAACGCTTTTTTCGCCTGTTGCGGCGGATCCGGATTCTGCTGCTCGTCACGATCGTTCTGTTCGGCCTGGCGACACCGGGCGTGCGCCTGCTGCCGCAGTGGACCTGGCTGGCACTGACCTGGGACGGGCTGGCCCTGGGCGCCGAACACGCACTCCGGCTGGTGACCATGGTGAGCATGGTGGCGCTGTTGCTCACACGCATGAGCAATGCGCAATTGGTGTGCGCGCTGCATGCCGTCTTTTCCACCCTGCGACCGCTCGGTGTGCCGGCCGAACTCATCGCCGTGCGCCTGACCCTGGTGCTGCGCGCCGTCGAATCTCCCCGCAGCGGATGGCGGGCCTGGTTTCTCGAAGCGGAGAGTGCAGGGACGCCAGGCGTGATTCCGGTCCAGATTCAGGCGTTTCGCTGGCCCGATGGTGTAGCCTTGGCGCTTTTGTCGCTAGCCGTTGTGTTGTGGGGGATGTGGTGAGCCGGATCGTGCTGGGCGTCGAGTACGCGGGCGATGCCTTCGAAGGCTGGCAGACGCAACCGCACGGTCGGACGGTGCAGGATGTCGTGACGGCGGCCGTCTCCAGCGTGGCGGGTCAGGGGGTCGACCTCGTCTGCGCCGGACGCACTGATACCGGCGTGCACGCCACGACCCAGATCGTGCATTTCGATGCGCCGGTCGAACGCCCCCGGTCGGCCTGGGTGCGCGGGACCAACAGTCACCTGCCCGCGTCGGTGGCGATCCGCTGGGCCCATGAGGTCGACACCAGCTTTCACGCCCGTTTCTCGGCCACGGCGCGTCATTATCGCTACCTCCTTTACAACGCGCCGGTCAGGCCGGCGCTGCTGTCGGGGCGGGTGGGCTGGTTTCACCTGCCCCTCGATGAGGACAGGGTGCGCGCCGCCGCCGATCGGCTGGCCGGCACCCATGACTTCTCGGCCTTCCGCGCCGCCGCCTGTCAGGCCAAATCGCCGGTACGCACGATTCGCCATGCCCGGGTGACACGCCATGGCCCGTACTGGCTGTTCGATTTTTGCGCGGACGCCTTTTTGCATCACATGATCCGCAATCTGGTGGGGGCGCTGGTGTACGTGGGCAAGGGCAAGCATCCGCCCGAGTGGATGGACATGCTGCTTACGGGCAGGGATCGTTCCAAGGCGGCGCCGACCTTCGCTCCCGACGGCTTGTATCTGTGCGGTGTGGAGTACCCCGACCGGTGGTCCTTGCCCGATGGCGGGCGTATCATCTGTCCTCCCGAATTGCCCATGGTGTTCCCTTGCAGCGCACCCGAATCAAGATCTGTGGACTGACCCGCGTCGAGGATGTGCAGGCGGCGGTGGCCGCAGGGGCCGATGCGATCGGTTTCGTCTTCTACCCGCCCAGTCCGCGCCATGTGACCGTGGAGCAGGCACGCGCTCTCATGGCGCACGTGCCGCCATTCGTGACCACGGTCGGTCTGTTCGTCAATGCCCGGCCCGAGGCCGTCGAGGCGGCGCTGGACGCGTTGCCCCTGCAACTGCTGCAGTTTCATGGCGACGAAACCGAGACGGATTGCGTCCGCTATGGACGGCCCTACGTGCGCGCCGTGCGGATGCGTGCCGGGGTCGATCTGATAGAATACGCAGCTTGTTTTCCCTCGGCACGCGGTTTCCTGCTCGATGCCTTCGTGGAGGGCTATGGCGGGGGTGGCAAGGTGTTCGACTGGACGCTGATTCCACCCCGGTTCGATGCGCCGCTGATTCTCTCCGGTGGGCTGGATGCCGAGAACGTCGGCGAAGCCATCCGACGTGTCCGGCCGTGGGCCGTCGATGTTTCCAGCGGAGTGGAGACCGCGCAGAAGGGAATCAAGGATGCCGGCGCGATCCGCCGATTCATTTCCGGAGTACGTGATGCAGATGGCTGAAATGCCGTACCAGTTGCCAGACGCCGAGGGCCATTTCGGCCCCTATGGTGGCGTGTTCGTGGCCGAGACCCTGATCCCCGCGCTCGAGGAACTCAAATCGGCTTATGCCGAATGCCAGCGCGATCCCGAATTCGTCGCCGAGTTCGAGTACGAGCTCAAGCACTACGTGGGCCGGCCGAGCCCGATTTACCACGCCAAGCGTCTCACCGAGGCTTTCGGCGGCGCGCAGATCTACCTGAAGCGTGAAGATCTGAACCACACCGGCGCCCACAAGGTGAACAACTGCATCGGTCAGGCCCTGGTGGCCCGTCGCATGGGCAAGCCGCGCGTGATCGCCGAAACCGGCGCCGGACAGCATGGGGTAGCGACCGCCACCGTGGCGGCCCGCTACGGGCTTGAATGCGTGGTGTACATGGGGGCTGAGGACGTCAAGCGGCAGGCCGCCAACGTCTATCGCATGAAACTGCTGGGCGCCACCGTGGTGCCTGTCGAGTCCGGCTCGCGCACGCTCAAGGACGCGCTCAACGAGGCCATGCGCGACTGGGTCACCAACATCCACGACACCTTCTACATCATCGGCACGGTGGCCGGGCCGCACCCGTATCCGCAGATGGTGCGCGACTTCCAGACCGTGATCGGCAAGGAATGCATCGAGCAGATGCCGGAGTTGACCGGGCGACAGCCCGATGCGGTGATCGCCTGTGTGGGCGGCGGCTCCAACGCCATGGGGATCTTCCATCCCTACATCGGTCACGACGATGTGCGCCTGATCGGTGTCGAAGCGGCCGGCGAAGGACTCGATACCGGGCATCACGCGGCGTCCCTGATCGGCGGGCGCCCCGGCGTGCTCCACGGCAACCGCACCTACCTGCTCCAGGACGAGGACGGGCAGATCATCGAGACCCATTCCATTTCCGCCGGTCTCGACTATCCGGGCGTCGGTCCCGAGCACGCCTGGCTCAAGGATTGTGGGCGCGCCGAGTACGCGGGCGTGACTGACAGCGAGGCGCTCAAGGCCTTCCACGACCTGTGTCGTCTCGAGGGCATCATCCCGGCGCTTGAATCGTCGCACGCGCTGGCCTATGCTGCGCGCCTTGCGCCGACGCTCCCGAAGGACAAGATCCTGCTCGTGAACCTGTCCGGACGGGGTGACAAGGATATGCACACCGTCGCGGAAAAATCCGGCATCCAGTTCTGATTCTTTCCGGGCCGGTTCGGCCCGGCACACATCACATGTCCCGAATCCAAAATACTTTCGATCAGCTGCGGGGCCAAGGCCGTCGCGGGTTGATCCCCTTCATTACGGCGGGGCATCCCACCGTGGCGGCCACCGTGCCGCTCATGCATGCGCTGGTCGCGGGCGGAGCGGACATCATCGAGCTGGGCGTCCCCTTCTCGGACCCGATGGCCGATGGCCCGACCATCCAGCGCGCCTCCGAGCGTGCGCTCGCCAACGGCATGTCGCTGCGCAAGGTGCTCGAGGCGGTCTCGACCTTCCGCGAAACCGATACGACCACACCGGTGGTGCTGATGGGTTACGCCAACCCGATCGAGGCCATGGGGCTCGAACCCTTCATCCGTGCGGTGGTGGACGCAGGGGTGGACGGGGTTCTGGTGGTCGACTATCCGCCACAGGAATGCGAGACCTTCGCGCGTGCCTGCCGTGAGGCCGGCGTCGATCCGATCTTCCTGCTGGCACCGACGTCCACCGACGCACGTATCAGCGACGTGGCGCGGGCAGGCAGCGGTTATATCTACTATGTGTCGCTCAAGGGCGTGACCGGATCGGCAAAGATCGATCTGACCGAAGTGGCCGCGCGCATCCCGTCGATCCGGGAACGGGTCGGCATGCCGGTGGGTGTCGGTTTCGGGATCCGCGATGCCGACTCCGCGCGAACCATCGGCGAAGTGGCCGATGCGGTCGTGATCGGCAGCCGCATCATCGAGGAAATCGAGGCCGGCCCCGAGGCCGAGGCGCCGGCACGTGTCACCGCCTTCGTGCGAGGCATTCGCGACGCGCTTGACCACAATGGAGTGTCCCGAGCATGAGTTGGTTGCAAAAACTGTTGCCCCCGAAGATCAAGCGTGACGATTCCACGGGGCGCAAGTCGATTCCGGAAGGCCTGTGGAGCAAGTGTCCCGCCTGCGAAGCGGTGCTCTATCGTTCGGATCTGGAAAGCAACCTCAATGTCTGCCCGAAGTGCGGCCATCACCAGCGCCTGCGCGCCCGTGAGCGGCTCAACATGTTGCTCGACGAGGAGGGCCGTTTCGAGATCGGCTCCGAAGTCCAGCCGCTCGATCCGCTCAAGTTCAAGGATCAGAAGCGCTACACGGATCGCCTCAAGAGCGCGACGCGGGCCACCGGCGAGGCCGACGCGATGGTGGTGATGCAGGGCGCGATCCAGACCGTGCCGGCCGTCGTTGCCTGTTTCGAGTTCGATTTTCTCGGCGGCTCCATGGGGTCGGTGGTGGGCGAGCGCTTCGTGCGCGGGGTTCAGTTCGCCATCGATCAGCGCATGCCCTTCCTGTGCGTCACCGCCACCGGCGGCGCGCGCATGCAAGAAGGCCTGTTCTCGCTGATGCAGATGGCCAAGACGACCGCGGCCATCAACCGGCTGGCGCAGCAGAAACTGCCGTTCATCTCGATCCTGACCGATCCGACCATGGGCGGCGTGTCGGCGAGCTTTGCCTTCATGGGCGACGTGGTGATCGCCGAACCGAATGCGCTGGTCGGCTTCGCCGGACCGCGGGTGATCGAGCAGACGGTACGCGAGACCCTGCCCGAAGGCTTCCAGCGGGCGGAGTTCCTGCTCGAGAAGGGGGCCATCGACATGATCGTGGACCGTCGCCAGATGCGTGAGCGCCTGGCCGACCTGCTGACGCTGCTGACACGTCAAGCCGCCGTCAATGCCTGACACCGCTCCACCGCAGGACCTGGCCGGCTGGCTCGCGCTGATCGAAGCGCGCCACGGCCAGCGCATCGAACTCGGCCTGGAACGGGTCGCGACGGTGCGGGATGCTTTGAGCGTGGGCAGTGACGCGGTCATCATCACCGTCGCTGGCACCAATGGCAAAGGCTCGACCTGTGCCATGCTCGAGGCCGTCCTGCTCGCGGCGGGCTATCGCGTCGGTCTGTACAGTTCCCCGCATTTGCTGCGTTTCAACGAGCGCGTGCGCATCGACGGGCGGGAAGTGGACGACGAGCGCCTGGCGGACGCGTTCGCGCGGGTCGAGACGGCACGCGGTCGGACTCATCTGACCTATTTCGAGCACGGCACACTGGCCGCGTGGGTGTGTTTTGCCCAGGCCGAGCTCGACGTCATCGTGCTCGAGGTCGGCCTCGGCGGTCGTCTCGACGCCACCAACATCTTCGATGCCGACTGCGCCATCCTCACCAGCATCGCCATGGATCACATGGACTATCTGGGCGAGACGCGGGAGGACATCGGACGCGAAAAGGCCGGCATCTTCCGCGCCGACAAGCCTGCCATCTGCGCCGACCCGATGCCGACGCAGAGCGTGTTCGATGCGGCCGAGGCCATCGGTGCGCGGCTGCTGGTCAGCGGACGTGATTTCGGGTTTTCCGGTGACCGCACCCAGTGGGCCTACTGGGGGCCGGGGGTCAAGCGTGGCGGCCTGGCCTATCCGGCACTGCGCGGGGCGAACCAGCTGCTCAACGCGGCGGCGGTCATCACCGCGCTCGAAGCGATCCGTGAGCGACTGCCGGTCTCCATGCAGGCGATTCGTCAGGGAATGATGCTCGTTGAACTGCCGGGCCGCTTCCAGACCCTGCCGGGGCAGCCGGCCATCGTGCTCGACGTGGCCCATAACCCCCAGGCCGTGGGAGTGCTGGCGGAAAACCTCGCCAACATGGGCTACTACCCCGAGACCTGGGCAGTCGTCGGCATGTTCGCAGACAAGGCGGTCGAGGCGGCCGTCGAGCGTCTCGCGGGCCGCGTGGATCACTGGCTGGTGGCCGGGCTGCCGGCGCCGCGCGGGTTGTCGGCCGATGCGCTGGCGACGCGCCTGACCGGCTTGGGCTTGTCGGTGGAGGGCGTGTTCGACACCCCGGCGGACGCTTATCGAGCGGCCCGGGCCCGGGTCGACGACAGTGATAGAATCGTCGTTTTCGGTTCATTCCTGACCGTGGCGGACGTCATGACGGCGATCCGCGAAGAGCGTTAACCGAGATGGCCAACGACGACGCCCAAACCGATCTGAAGAAGCGTGCCCGACGACGTCTGGTCGGTGCGGCCGCGCTGGCCCTGTTCGCCGTCATCGTGCTGCCGATGATCATGGACCCCGAGCCCAAGCCGGTCGGGGAAGACATCGAGGTGCGCATTCCCGCGGTGGCCGGCGACAATGTGGCGGCGCGAACCATCGATGTGCCGGCCACCCCCCCCGTGGCCGAACCGGTGAAGCGTCCCGAGCCGGCGCCGGTCGCCACGCCGTCGCACGAATCCGTGGCGAAAACGTCAACACCCGAACATGCGCCGGCGCCCGCGAAGACATCGGAGTCGCCGAAGCCCGCGCCGGCTGTGAAAGCGACCCCGAGCGCGTCGCCCGAGGTGACCACTTCATCCGTCGAAAAACGCAGTGAAGAGGCACAGCGCGTCGCCGCCATCCTCTCCGGCGACGCCGCCAAGGCCCCGGCCGCGGACGACAAGGGCCCCGGTTTCGTGGTCCAGGTCGGCGCCTTTGCCAATGCCGGCAGTGCCGCGGCGCTGGCCGAAAAGATTCGCCAGGCCGGTTTCAAGGCCTACACTCGAAAGGTGGGTTCCACCACACGGGTTCGTGTCGGCCCCTACGAGAACCGCAACGAGGCGGAATCGGTGGCGGACCGGATGGCTGGCAAGGGGTTCAAGGGCGTAGTGATGCCGCGCGGCTGAAGCGCTGCGGGGAAGCATCGATGACGGTTTTCGATTATGCGTTTCTGGGTCTGGTGGCCGTCCTGGCGGCACTGGGCTTCTGGCGGGGCCTGGTCAGCGAAGTGCTGGCGCTGGTTGGATGGATACTGGCGTTCGTCGCCGCGCGCCTGTTTGCCGAACAGGCAGCGGCGCTGTTCGTGAACTGGCTGACCGAACCAGCCTTCGCTTATGTGGCCGGCTTCGCGCTCATCTTCATTGCCGTGTTGGTGGTGGTGGCGGTGGTTCGCTATCTGCTTCGGGCGCTGATCCGGGCGGTGGGGCTCGGTTTCGTCGACCGTGGGCTCGGTGCGATGTTCGGCACGGTGAAGGCGGTGGTCATCGCCTGTTTGCTGGTGGCTTTGGGGGGTGTCAGCGGTGTGTCGCGGGCGCCCTGGTGGGAGGCGGCGATGTTCTCGCCGCTGCTTGAGACGGCCGTGGTGGCGGCCAAACCTTGGTTGCCGGCTGCGGTGGCCGAGCGGGTGCGTTTTCGATAGGTGATTCCATGTGCGGGATTTTGGGCGTTGTCGCAACATCGCCAGTCAATCAGTTGCTCTACGACGGCTTGCAGGTGCTCCAGCACCGTGGACAGGACGCGGCGGGCATTGCCACGACCGAGGGCGGGCGCTTCTTCATGCACAAGGGCTCGGGCCTGGTGCGTGACGTGTTCCGGACCCGCAACATGCGCAACCTCGTCGGTAACTGGGGCATCGGACATGTGCGCTATCCGACCGCCGGTTCCGCGTACAACGCCTCCGAGGCGCAGCCGTTCTACGTCAATTCGCCCTATGGGCTGATGCTGGCGCACAACGGCAACCTGACCAACTCCGACGAACTCAAGCGCGAGATGTTCCTCGCCGACCTGCGCCACATCAACACCAATTCGGACTCCGAGGTGTTGCTCAATGTGCTCGCGCACGAACTGCAGGCGGCCTCCAACGGATGCAAGCTCGACGACAACGCGATCTTCGCGGCGGTGGCGGCGGTGCATCGGCGTTGTCGCGGCGCCTACGCCGCGGTGGTGATGATCGCGGGCGTGGGGCTGCTCGCCTTCCGCGATCCGTACGGTATCCGCCCGCTGGTGATCGGCAAGCACGACACGGCGGACGGGACCGAATGGCTGGTGGCCTCCGAGAGCGTGGCCATCGACGCCCTCGGCTTCAAGCTGCTGCGGGACGTGGAGCCCGGTGAGGCGGTGCTGGTCGACATGGAAGGGCGCTTCCGCTCCCGCGCCTGTGCGCAGCAGACGATGCACGCGCCGTGCATGTTCGAGTACGTCTATCTGGCCCGTCCGGACTCGCTCATCGACGGCGTGTCGGTGTACGAGGCACGCCTGAAGATGGGTGAATACCTGGCGGAGAAGTTCAAGCGGGTGATGCCGCATGTGCATCTCGACGTGGTGATCCCCATTCCCGATTCGAGCCGGCCGGCGGCGCTGGAGATGGCCAACAAGCTGGGTGTGGCCTATCGCGAAGGCTTCGTGAAGAACCGCTACATCGGTCGCACCTTCATCATGCCGGGGCAAGCGGTGCGCCGGAAGTCGGTGCGCCAGAAGCTCAACACGATCCATCAGGAATTCAAGGGCAAGAGCGTGCTGCTGGTGGACGATTCGATCGTGCGCGGCACCACCAGCCAGGAGATCGTCAACATGGCCCGCGATGCCGGTGCGACGAAGGTGTATTTCGCCTCCGCCGCGCCCCCGGTGCGCTATGCCAACGTCTATGGCATCGACATGCCCACCCGGGGCGAGCTGATCGCCTCGGACCGGGACGATGAGGCCATCTGCCGCGAGATCGGCGCGGACGGCCTGATCTACCAGGATCTGGACGACCTGCGCGCCTCGGTGCGCGCCATCAATCCGGCGCTGAACTTCTTCGAGACCTCCTGTTTCGACGGCTGCTACGTGACCGGGGACGTGACCGCCGAATACCTGGCCACCATCGAGACCCAGCGCGGCTCGCCACCGGTGACGGTCGAGGACGCCGACGGGGCGGTCACCAACCAGCTCGACCTCAACCTCGCCAGCGAGACGCAGGACTGAAGACGGAACCGCACGTGAGCGACAGGCAAGAAAAGCACATCCAGGATTTCGATACGCTGGCCATTCGCGCCGGCATCGAACGCAGCCAGTTCAACGAACACAGCGAGGCGATGTACCTGACCTCAAGCTTCGTGTTCGACAGTGCGGCCCAGGCCGCGGCGCGCTTCTCCGGTGAGGAGGAGGGCTACGTCTATGCGCGCTTCACCAATCCGACCGTGACCGCCATGCAGGACCGACTGGCGGCGCTCGAGGGCGCCGAGGCGTGCATCGCCACCGCCTCGGGCATGGCCGCGATCCTGGCGCTGGTCATGGCCCTGCTCAAGAGCGGCGACCACGTGGTCGCCTCGCAGGGGTTGTTCGGTTCCACCCAGCAGCTGTTCGGCAACATCTTCTCCAAGTTCGGCATCGAGACCACCTTCGTGCCGGCAGCGGATGTGGCGGCCTACGAGGCGGCGATCCGGCCGCAGACGCGTCTGATCTTCGTCGAGACGCCGTCCAACCCGCTCACCGAGCTGGTGGATATCGCCGCCGTGGCCGAGGTGGCGCATCGGCATGAGGTGTTGCTGGCCGTCGACAACTGCTTCTGCACGCCGGCGCTGCAGCGCCCGCTCGAACTCGGTGCGGATGTCGTCATCCACTCGGCCACCAAGTATCTGGATGGTCAGGGGCGCGTGCTCGGCGGCGCGGTGGTCGGCAACAAGGTGCTCATGGACGAGGTGTTCCGTTTCCTGCGCACCGCCGGGCCGACGCTGTCGCCGTTCAACGCGTGGGTGATCCTCAAGGGGCTCGAGACCCTGCGCCTGCGCATGGAAGCGCAGAGCGCCAGCGCGCTGGCGCTGGCCGAGTGGCTGGAAGGCCAGCCCTGGGTGAGCCGGGTGTACTACCCGGGCCTGCCGTCCCATCCGCAGCATGCTCTGGCGCTCCGCCAGCAGCGCATGGGTGGGGCGATCGTGAGCTTCGACGTGGTCGGCGGACGCGAGGCGGCGTGGCGGCTGATCGATGCGACCCGGCTGATTTCCATCACGGCCAACCTGGGCGACACCAAGTCGACCATCACCCATCCGGCCTCGACCACGCACGGGCGTATTTCGCCCGAGGCGCGGGCGGCCATGGGAGTGAGCGAAGGACTGATCCGCGTCGCTGTCGGGCTCGAGTCGATCGACGATCTCAAGACCGATCTGGCCCGCGGGCTCGGCTGAGCCGCCAAACCTGGCGTATTCAGCCCGGCGCGAAATCGCGCCTGCGCAAGCGGTCGTCTTCGACGACCAGACACGGCGCGTTGCCGTGCCAGTCGGCCAGCACCCACCGTTCGCACACCTTGCCGTCGATCTCCTGGCGATGGGTTGCCGGGCGATGCGTGTGGCCGTGAATGATCAGATCACACGTGTTGGCGCGGAAGGTCTCGGTCACCGCGTCGCCGTTCACGTCCATGATTTCCAGCGCCGTCGCCTGCTTGCTTGCCTCGCTGCGCTCGCGCATGTGTGCGATCAGCGCCTTGCGCTCGGCCAGTGGTTTGGCCAGGAAGGCGGCTTTCCAGGCCGGTTGGCGCACCTGTGCGCGGAACGCCTGATAGGCCACGTCATCGGTGCACAGCACGTCGCCGTGCATGAGGATCGCCTTGCGCCCGCCGACGTCGATGGGGAAGGGCTCGTCGATCAGGTGGATGCCGGTGCGCTCGGCGAAGGCCGGGCCGATGAGGAAGTCGCGGTTGCCGGCGATGAAGAAGGTCTCGATGCCGCCCTCGGTGAGGTGTCGCAAGCGCTCACAGACCTGCACATTGAACGGTGAGTCCAGGTCGTCGTCGCCGGCCCAGTATTCGAACAGATCGCCGAGAATGAACAGGCGGCGAGCCTCCCGGGCCGGGCCGTCCAGAAAAGCGAAAAACGCCCGAACGGTGTCGGGCGTTTCGCTGCACAGATGCAGATCGGCGATGAACAGGTCGGAGATGGCCATCGAGCCGCCGGTCAGACCACTTCGGCGCGCTCGATGATCACGTCCTCGGCCGGCACGTCCTGATGGAAGCCGGCAGAGCGCGTCTGCACGCCCTTGATGGCGTCGACCACGTCCATGCCTTCGCTGACACGGCCAAAGACGCAGTAGCCCCAGCCCTGGGCGGTGGGGGAGCGGAAATTCAGGAAGTCGTTATCGGCCACGTTGATGAAGAACTGGGCGGTGGCCGAATGCGGATCCTGGGTACGCGCCATGGCGATGGTGCCGCGCTCGTTCTTGAGGCCGTTGTCCGCCTCGTTCTTGACCGGGGCGTTGGTGGGCTTTTGCGTCATGCCCGGCTCGAACCCGCCGCCCTGGATCATGAAGCCGTCGATCACGCGATGGAACAGGGTGTTGTCGAAATGGCCGGCCTCGACATAGGCGAGGAAGTTCTTGACGGTCTCGGGCGCCTTGTCGGCGTCCAGTTCCAGGGTGATCACGCCATGATTGGTGTGCAGCTTGACTGCCATGAGGAGTTTCTCCTTGGGTGTTTCCAGTGGTGTGTCAGGGACGGTCGGCCAGGACGCGGGCCTTGCGGATGATCACATCCTCGACCGGAACGTCCCCATGGTAGCCTTTTTGCGCCGTGCGGACCTTGGCGATCCGCATGACCACGTCCATGCCGTCGACGACCCGGCCGAACACGGCATATCCCCAGCCGTCAAAGGAGGGATAGTCCAAAGTCCGGTTGTCGGCAACGTTGATGAAGAACTGGGCGGTGGCCGAGTTCGGATCCTGGGTGCGCGCCATGGCGATCGTGCCCACTGCGTTCTTGAGGCCGTTCTTGGCTTCGTTGATGATCGGGTCGCGGGTGGGCTTCTGCTTCATGCCGGGTTCGAAGCCGCCGCCCTGGATCATGAAGCCGTCGATCACGCGATGGAAGATCGTGCCATCGTAGAAACCGCTGCGCACGTACTCGATAAAATTCTGCGTGGTGACCGGCGCACGTTCGGCATCCAGTTCCAGCGTGATGTTGCCTTGTGACGTCTCGAGCACGACCGCGGGGCCGGCGTGGGCGACAAGGGTGGTGACGGCGAGCAGGGCGCCGAGAAGCATCGATTTCATCGGTAGTGGTTCCGCTGGCGGTCAGCCCGCGCCCTCATAGGCAATACGCCACTGGCCGTCTTCCTTGATCCAGTACTGGCGCTTGCGGCTGACCTCGTTGAAGTTGTTGCTGCGATAGTTCTGTTCGAATGTGACCTCGACCGCGCCGTCGCGTCCCGGGCTGAGCAGCATGCTCATCTTGGCCACCCCCACCTTGATCCAGGACTTGTGTTGCGCGACAGCGCGCTTGCGCGCACGCCACGCGTCCTGACTCAGCGTGTCGCTCTTGAACGCGTGTGCGTAGTGCGCCAGGTAACGATCCACGTCCAGGCTTTCCCAGTCCTTGCGCCACGACTCGATGGCCATTTTCAGGGCGCTGCGTTCGTTCTGCCAGTCGTCGAGCGACAGCCACTCGATCTCGTTGCTGATGATGACCGGGGTGAGACCGACCTGAACGTAGTGGGACAGGGTGTTGAGATCCTGGTTGGCCAGCACCACGCAGCCTTCCGACGTACGCGGCGGACGCGAGTAGGTGTCGTGCGGGACGCCATGCAGCCAGATGCCGTAGCCGGTACGCCCGAGCCGTTTGTCCCAGGCGTTGGGGTAGTTGAGGGGGAAGGCGCCGTCGCCGTACAGCGCGGGCAGTTTGCCGCCATCAATCTCGGAGACCACGTGATAGACGCCCACCGGCGTCTTCATGTCGCCCTCGCGCGTCTTGTCGGCACCGGCCTTGCCGTGGCTGGCGTAGAAATCGGCGACGAAGCGCGGCGTGCCATGATCGTTGCGATAGACGTAGAGTCGGGCGCGACGGGTATCGACCACCACCGCGTATTTCTGTTCCGGCCCCATCTGCAGCAGGTAACGGGGAACGTAGTCGGTGTTGGGCTTGTTGTGGTAGGCGCGCAGGCGGGCGATCGCCTCTTCGCGCAGATCCTCGATCTGGCCCGGGTCGCCGCGCACGTTGCCGAAGGTCGACAGTGGCTGCGCCCGCGCCAGGAGCAGATCGCCCTTGATCAGGTTGGCGAGGCGGAAGTTCGGATACACCTTGAGGAGGGCGTCGGTGCGCTCGAGCGCGAGCTCGAGGTCGTTCTGCTCGATGGCGTCGAACACGCGCTGCAGGTCGGCTCCGGGGCCGTTGTCGGTCACTGTGGCCGCTGCCCGGACACCGAGCGGCAGCAGGCAGGCCAGCGCCAGCAGAACGAACAACGATAGACGCTTCATGCTCAATGCCGCCCGATCAGTTCCTGACGGATCTTCCATTGACCCTGGCGGCGCACCAGCTTCAGGGTCTTGTCGGTCGATCCGGTGAAGGTGCTCGAACGATAGTGCTGACGAAACACGGCCGAGGCGGTGTCCTTGCCGGTGATCTTGATGCTCAGGTCGTCGATGTTCACGTCGATTTGCCCGGGTTTTTCGCCGACCAGGTGCTGGCGCTCGGCCTCCCAGCGCTGACGGGATTTGCCCCCGGCGGGTCGAAGTCGGTGGCGTAATGCGACAGATAGGCGGTCACGTCCTTGGCCGACCACGCCTGCGCCCAGGCCAGAACGGCCGTCTCGATCGCCGCGCTGTCATTGGTGGCGACCGGGGCAGGCTCGGGCGCGGCCGGTTGAGGTGCCGCGACCGCCGGTGGCGGGCTCGCGGGGGCCTCCTTGGCCGGCGCCGGCGCGGGAGGGGCTTCCGGTGCCGGTGTGGCAACGGGCGCCTCGGATGCCGGAGCAGTGTCGGCCACAGGCGTGGGCGGTGCCGGCGTGGCGGGTGCTGCGGCGGCGACCGTCTCGCCCGGGACGCCGGAGACCGTCTCGCCCGGGACGCCGGAGACCGTCATGAGCTGTCGGATCAGGGCGAGCTTGGATTTGGCCGAGGTGTTGGCGGCGTCGATCTGCAGCGCCTTGTTGTAGGCCTGTCGGGCCAGACGGGCATAGACGTCGCCGAGGTTTTCGTGCGCGGTGGCGTAGCTTGGATGGGTGCGGATGGCCATCTCGAGCGCACTCTTCGCCTTGTCGAACTCGCTCTTCTGCGCATACAGCACCGCCAGGTTGTTGTATGGCTCGGGCAATTCCGGGTAGTCGTGGGTGAGCTTCGAGAACACCTCGATGGCGTCGTCGGACCGGTTCATCTCGGTCAGCGCGATGCCCTTCAGGAATCGCGTCTGCGGATCGCGCGGTGACGCGGTCAGATCCTGGTCGGCCTGTTTGAGCGCTTCGGCGTACTGCCCCTTGTCGATCATCGACTGGATGTCGGCCACCGACGCGAACGCGGGCTGGCAGATCAGGAACGACAAGGCCAGAACCGCGCTGCCCGTGCGAAAGAAGGGAATGGTCATTGTGTTATACTTCGGCGCCTGATGTTGCGGCCCAAAGGCCTTGGATCAACGCGGCATTCTACCAACAAACCCGATACCAGTCTCAATCAGCGCACGACTGCCGCCGGCCCGGGCGGGTTCCTCGACGAGCCCGCTTTTTTTGTATACGGCGTGGTGGAGCGCGGTCAGGACCGATTCACTGCACGATGCTGACGATATACAACTCGCTGACGCGGGAAAAGGAAGTCTTCCAACCGATCGAACCCGGCCGGGTGCGCATGTACGTGTGCGGCATGACGGTCTACGATCTGTGCCATCTCGGTCACGCGCGGGTGATGGTGGTTTTCGATCTGGTGGTGCGCTGGCTGCGGGCCAGTGGCTTCGATGTCACTTACGTGCGCAACATCACCGATATCGACGACAAGATCATCCGCAGGGCGCAGGAAAACGGTGAGTCGATTCGCGCGCTGACCGACCGTTTCATTGCCGCCATGCACGAGGATGCCGACGCACTGGGGGTTGTGCGCCCCGACGCGGAGCCCCGGGCCACCGATCATGTCGCCGAGATGCTCGCCATGATCGAGTCGTTGCAGACCAACGGCCTGGCCTATGTCGCCGCAAACCGGGACGTGTGCTATTCGGTGCGCAAGTTTCCCGCCTACGGCCGCCTGTCGGGCAAGTCGCTGGACGACCTGCGCGCCGGCGAGCGGGTCGATGTCGCTGACGGCAAGCGCGATCCGCTCGACTTCGTGCTGTGGAAACATGCCAAGGCCGACGAACCGGCCGAGGCGCGCTGGGAATCGCCCTGGGGCGCTGGCCGACCCGGCTGGCACATCGAGTGTTCGGCCATGAGCTCGGCACTGCTCGGCGAGCATTTCGACATTCACGGTGGCGGCCAGGATCTTCAGTTTCCCCATCACGAGAACGAGATCGCCCAGAGCGAGGGCGCGCACGGTCACGCCTATGTGAATTACTGGATGCACAACGGATTCGTGCGGGTCGATGACGAGAAGATGTCCAAGAGCCTGGGCAACTTCTTCACGATCCGCGACGTGCTGGCCCGTTATGACGCCGAGGTGGTGCGTTTCTTCATTCTGCGGGCGCACTACCGCAGCCCGCTCAACTACAGTGACGCCCATCTGGATGATGCGCGCCAGGCGCTGACGCGTCTGTACACGGCGCTCAAGCTGGCGCCGGAAGGGGGGGCGGTCGAGGCAGACTGGGACAATCCGTGGTGCGTGCGCTTCAAGGCCGCGATGAACGATGACTTCAACACCGCCGGGGCGGTGTCGGTGCTGTTTGAGCTCGCCTCCGAGGTCAACCGCAGTCAGGATGTGGCGCTGGCGGCGCAGTTGCGTGCGCTGGGCGGCATTCTCGGCCTGCTCCAACGAGCGCCCACCGAGTTCCTGCAAGGCGACGTGCCGGGCGAATCGGCCGATGTCGTGGCGATCGAAACGGCGATCGCGGAGCGCCTGGCCGCCAAGAAGGCGAAGGATTTCGCCACTGCGGATCGCATCCGTGCCCGCCTGCTCGAAGACGGCATCGTCCTCGAAGACGGGCCGCAGGGCACCGTCTGGCGGCGCGCGTGAGGAGTTCTGACAGCTATGTCACGGTCTTTGTCCGTCGAACCGGCCACAATCTGATCCCATGACGCGTTCGGCTTCTTCTGCACACTGGATCGGGCACACCGACTGCTCGACCTGCCCGGTGCGTCGTTCTGCGCTGTTTTCGGTACTCAAACCCGAGCAGATCGCCATCGTGCAGGACTGTTTCGACGACCTGCGCTGTGCCTCCAAGCAAGTGCTCTACCATCAGGGGGCCCGCAGTGAGGCGCTGTACACCGTGCGTGAGGGCGCCGTGAAGCTGGTGCGTCACGGTGTCGACGGCTCCGCGCGCATCGTGCGCATCGTCAAGCCCGGGGATCTGGCCGGGCTCGAGGTGCTCAGCGGGCGCGACTACGAAGCTTCTGCGATCGCGGTGGGGCCGGTACGCATTTGCCGCCTGCCGCTCGCCTCCGTGGACAAGCTCAAGTCGCTCGACCCGGGCGTGGCCGAGCGCATGCTTGAGAAAGCGGCGGACGCGCTCACCGAGGCGCAGGTGTGGCTGGCCGAGCTGACCGCCGGCAGCGCACCGGCGCGGGTGCGCGTGGCGCGCTTGCTCCTGCGTCTGCGGACCTCGCGAGAATGCACCCAGATCATCCGTCTCGCCTCGGCGGACATTGCCGCCATTCTCGGGATCACGGTGGAGACGGCGAGTCGGGTGGTGGCGGCTTTCAAGCGTGAAGGCATTCTCATGCCCCCAGCGCCGGGCAGTGCGGTCATGCGGGCGGACATCGATGCGCTCGAAGTGGAAGCGGAAACCGGCGGTTTCTGACGGATTTACGGCGATTTCATCGCCACTCGAATAAAACGGGCGCCCCGACCGGGGCGCCCGTTTTCGATGATGCAGACCCTGAACTCGGGTTCAGCGCAGGATCTGGCCGTTGCGTCCGAGGATGGTCAGTTCGACGAAGCGCGAGCCGGAATGGTTGTCCGGTGTGAACTGCACCCTGAAACCCTTCAGGTCGATGGGCGCCTGCTCCAGTGCGGCGACGAGTTTTTCCCGGGTCGGTTCGCCATTGATGCGCTTGAGCGCCTCGATCATGACGCGTCCGGCGACATAGCCTTCGAGTCCGTAGTAGGACGGTTCCGCGGTCTTGTCGACCACGCCGATCGCATGCCTGTAGTCCCGAACCAGCGGCAGGGCGTCGTTCCACGGATAGGGCATGACCTGGGTGATGCCGATGCCGCGGGCCTTGTCGGCACCCATGTCCTTGACCAGCAGATCGGCGCCGATGGGCGAGAGGGTCACGAACTGGGGTTGCTGCCCGGCCGCGTGCATGGCGGTGACGAAGGCGGCGGTCGGCTTGAGCAGGGTGACCATGACGACCGCTTGGGGGTTGGCTGCGGCGATGGTCTTGACCGCGGCGGAGGCGTCGGTGGCATTGCGTGCGATGGCGGCGACCGCACTGGGCTTGAGGTCATGCTCGGCCAGCGTACGGGTCACGCCGTCGAGCCCGGACTTGCCGAAGCCGTCGTCCTGGTAGAAGACCGCGATGTTGGTGATGCCGATGCCCAGCAGGTGCTTGACGATGGCAGCGGTCTCGTCGGCATAGCTGGCGCGCAGGTTGAACATGTAGCGATTGACCGGATCGCGCAGGGTGCCGGCGCCGCTGATGGTGCCCACCAGCGGCACCTGCGCGGCACTGAACACCTTCATGGCGGCGGTGGTCGGGCTCGAACCGTAGTAAGCGATCAGGGCGAAGACCTTGTCGTTCTCGATGAGCTTGTGGGTGTTGGCGACACTGCGTTCGGTCTCGTAACCGTCGTCGAGGGCGGTGAGCGTGATCTTGCGCCCGTTGACACCGCCCTTCGCGTTCACCTCGGCCAGCGCGGCCTCGACACCGGTGCGCATGGTGATGCCGTACTCGCCGTTGGGGCCGGAGAAGGGGGATGACATGCCCAGATGGATCGAGGTGTCGGTCACCCCGGGGTCGGCATGGGCGGAAAAGGAAAACAGGGCGCTCGCCGCCAGCGCCAGCAAGCTACGGCCAAGAATGTCGTATCGCATAGTCTCGTATGTGTTTTTGTTGCTTCGCGATGGGTGCGTTGAATCGAACGAAATGAGCGAGTCGCACTGCGGCATGATGACAGGCCGATCGGCACTTGCGCATGTACTGATGGGACTACGGCAGCGTCATCGGCCAACTTGAGCGCGATGTGCCAGGGGCGCGTCGACAAAAAAGCCCGGGCGTGGCCCGGGCCGGTGGTCGTGACTGGCGGCGTCTATTGGAAGAACTCCTTGACCTTGTCCATCCACGACTTCGCTTTCGGGTTCTGCCGGTCGGCATTCTCGAGCGCGATGGTGTTGAATTCCTCCAGCAGCTCCTTCTGGCGGTCGGTGAGCTTGACCGGCGTCTCCACCAGCACGTGGCACATCAGATCGCCCTGGACATGGCTGCGCACGTTCTTGATGCCCTTGCCACGCAGGCGGAAGACCTTGCCGGTCTGAGTCTCGGGCGGGATCTTGATGCGGGCCATGCCGTCGAGGGTGGGAATCTCGATCTCGCCACCGAGCGCCGCGGTGACGAAGTTGATCGGCATTTCGCAATGCAGGTCGTCGCCGTCGCGCTGGAACACCGAGTGCGCGCGGATGTGGATCTCCACGTAGAGATCGCCGGCGGGGCCGCCATTGATGCCCGGCTCGCCATGGCCGCCGTGACGCAGGCGCATGCCGTCGTCGATGCCCGCCGGAATCTTGACTTCCAGCGTCTTCTGCTTCTTCACCCGGCCGGCGCCATGGCAGGTGGTGCACGGTTCGGGAATGTACGAACCCGACCCGTGGCATTTCGGGCAGGTCTGCTGGATCGAGAAGAAACCCTGCTGAATGCGGACCTGGCCGGCGCCACCGCAGGTGGGGCAGGGCTTGGCCTGGGTGCCGGGCTTGGCGCCCGAACCGCTACAGGCGTCGCAATGTTCCTGGGTCGGGATGCGGATGGTCTTCTCGGCGCCGCGGGCCGCCTCTTCCAGGGAGATTTCGAGGTTGTAGCGCAGGTCCGCGCCACGGTAGACGTTCGACCGCCCGCCGCGGCCGCCGCCGCCGAAGATGTCGCCGAAGATATCGCTGAAGGCGTCGGCGAAGCCGTCGAAGCCCCGCGCGCCGGGCCCGGCGCCCATGCTCGGATCCACGCCGGCGTGGCCGTATTGGTCATAGGCGGCGCGCTTGTCCCCGTCGGACAGCACCTCGTAGGCTTCCTTGACTTCTTTGAAGTGTTCCTCCGCCTCGGCATTGCCCGGATTGCGGTCCGGGTGGTATTTCATCGCCAGCTTGCGATAGGCCTTCTTCAGGTCCGCTTCGTCGACGTCGCGATTGACGCCCAGCACTTCGTAATAATCACGCTTGTTGGCCATTGCTCAGTTCCAGCTTGCTCTGTCGTGGCGCGGCCGGACCGGCCTGCACGGAGGGTGCAGTTCGGTCCGGCCGGGATGGGCGAGGTTCCGGATTACTTCTTGTCGTCGTTGACTTCGGTGAACTCGGCATCCACGACATCGGCGTCGTCGGCCTTGCCACCGCCGGTGTCGCCACCGGCCGCACCGGCTGCGCCCGCCTCGGCCTGGGCGTCGGCATACACCTTCTCGCCCAGCTTCTGGCTGGCCTGGGCGAGGGCTTCGGTCTTGGCCACGAGGGTGTCCTTGTCGTTGCCCTTCATGGCTTCTTCGGCTTCGGCCAGCGCCGCTTCGATCTTGCCTTTCTCGTCGGCGTCGATTTTGTCGCCATGCTCGCCCAGCGCTTTCTTGATCGAGTGGATCAGGGTGTCGCACTGGTTGCGGGCGTCGACCAGCTCATGGGCCTTCTTGTCTTCCTCGGCATGGGCTTCGGCGTCCTTCACCATGCGTTCGACTTCGTCGTCCGACAGGCCGGAGTTGGCCTTGATGGTGATCTTGTTCTCCTTGCCGGTGGCCTTGTCCTTGGCCGACACGTGCAGGATGCCGTTGGCGTCGATGTCGAAGGTGACCTCGATCTGCGGCATGCCGCGCGGGGCCGGCGGGATGTCGGAGAGGTTGAACTGGCCCAGACTCTTGTTGCCGGCGGACATCTCGCGCTCACCCTGGAGCACGTGGATGGTCACGGCGGACTGGTTGTCGTCGGCGGTGGAGAACACCTGGCTCGCCTTGGTCGGGATGGTGGTGTTCTTCTGGATGAGCTTGGTCATCACGCCACCGAGGGTCTCGATACCGAGCGACAGCGGGGTCACGTCGAGCAGCAGCACGTCCTTGACGTCGCCCTGGAGCACGCCGCCCTGGATGGAGGCGCCGATGGCCACGGCTTCGTCCGGGTTCACGTCGCGGCGCGGTTCCTTGCCGAAGAAGGCCTTGACCTTCTCCTGCACCTTGGGCATGCGGGTCTGGCCGCCGACCAGGATCACGTCATCGATCTCCTCGACCTTGAGACCGGCATCCTTGATGGCGATGCGGCACGGCTCGATGGAGCGTTCGATCAGATCCTCGACCAGCGACTCGAACTTGGCGCGGGTGATCTTGATGGCCAGGTGCTTCGGCCCGGAGGCGTCGGCGGTGATGTAGGGCAGGTTGACCTCGGTCTGCTGACCGGAGGACAGCTCGATCTTCGCCTTTTCGGCCGCTTCCTTGAGGCGTTGCAGGGCCAGCACGTCCTTCTTCAGATCGACGCCCTGTTCCTTGTTGAACTCGGTGACGATGTAATCGATGATGCGCTGGTCGAAATCCTCGCCACCGAGGAAAGTGTCACCGTTGGTGGCCAGCACTTCGAACTGGTGCTCGCCGTCCAGGTCGGCGATTTCGATGATGGAGATGTCGAAGGTACCGCCGCCCAGGTCGTACACGGCCACTTTCGAGTCGCCCGGCTTCTTGTCCATGCCGAAGGCCAGCGCGGCAGCGGTCGGCTCGTTGATGATGCGCTTGACGTCGAGGCCCGCGATCTTGCCGGCGTCCTTGGTGGCCTGGCGCTGGCTGTCGTTGAAGTAGGCCGGCACCGTGATCACCGCTTCGGTGACCGGCTCGCCCAGGTAGTCCTCGGCGGTCTTCTTCATCTTGCGCAGCACTTCGGCGGAGACCTGCGGCGGGGCGATCTTCTTGCCGCGCACTTCCACCCAGGCGTCGCCGTTGTCGGCCTTGCAGATCGTGTAGGGCATCAGGTCGATGTCCTTCTGCACTTCCTTCTCTTCGAAGCGGCGGCCGATCAGGCGCTTGACCGCGAACAGGGTGTTCCGGGCGTTGGTGACCGCCTGGCGCTTGGCGGGTGCGCCGGTCAGGATCTCGCCGTCTTCGGCGTAGGCGACCACGGACGGCGTGGTGCGCGCGCCCTCAGCGTTCTCGATGACCTTGGCCTTGCCACCTTCCATCACGGACACGCAGGAGTTGGTGGTGCCCAGGTCGATACCGATGATTTTTCCCATGATGATTCCTTTGACTTGATTTCTTGGATCGGCCGAAACACCGGCCTGCGTCTGTTTTCAATGTGGGGTCGGCCTGGGGCCTTTCAACCCTTGGCGGCAGAGACGATCACCAGCGCCGGACGGATGACCCGGCCGTGCAGGGTGTAGCCTTTTTGCAGCACCGTGAGCACGCGGTTCGGTTCGCCGTCGTCGGGCTGGGCGCTGATGGCCTGATGCACGTTCGGGTCGAACTTCTCCCCGACAGGATCGACCATCTCGACGCCCGCGCCCTCGAACGCGGAGGCCAGTTGCTTGAGGGTGAGCTCCACGCCGTCGCGCAGGTTCTCGAAGCTGGCGTTCTCGGCGTTGAGCGCGGCCTCCAGACTGTCCTTGACCGGCAGCATGGCCTGAGCGAACTTCTCGCCGGCGTACTTGTGCGCCTTCTCCACATCTTCCTGGGCGCGGCGGCGCAGGTTTTCGGTCTCGGCCTTGGCGCGCAGCCAGGCATCGTGGTGCTCTTCGGCCTTCAGTTCGGCGGCCCGAAGGGCCTCCTGGAGGCTCGGCATGGTGTCGGTGTGACTGGATTGCGGCTCGGCCGCGGCGTCCTGCTGCGGTTCGGTGTCCGGGGCTTGCTGGGTCGGGTTGTTCTCTTGCATCAGCGCGTCCTGAATTCGGTTCTTGATCAACGAAGCGGTACATTGGGGCACGGGGTGGCTTTTCAAGCCTATTCTTGAAAAAAAGTGAGATCCGGTCGTTACCATAGGATTGCGCCGCCAAGCGGGGCATAATTGATGCGCACGATGGGTGCGTGTCACATTCATGCAGGAGGGGCGATGAGCGATATCCCGAGCCAGATCGGGAATTACCGGATCATCCGGGAACTGGGCCGCGGGGCGACGGCGACCGTCTATCTCGCTGAAAGTCCCGTTTACCCGGAGCCGGTGGCGCTCAAGTTCATCCGTTTCGACGACAAGTCGAAGGACGAGGCCAAGTGGAATCGTCGTCTGCTCAAGCTGCTCAAGGCGGAAAAATCGGTCGCCAGCCGCCTCCAGCATCCGCACATCATCCGCATCTTCGACGGCGTGGTGGAAGAGAAGTACGCCTACGTGGTCATGGAGTACTTTGCCGGGCAGTCACTGGAGAAGTTCTGCGACTTCGCCAACCTGATGCCGATCCATCGCACCATCGGGATCGTCTTCAAGTGTTGCATGGCGCTCGACTACGCGTATCGCCAGGGCGTGGTCCATCGCGACATCAAGCCGGCCAACATCATGGTCGACGACAACGACAACGTGAAGATCACGGATTTCGGCCTGGCGATGAACATCAACAAGCGGGTGGACACCGATTCGACCTTCATCATGGGGGTCGGCTCGCCCGCCTACATGTCGCCGGAGCAGATCAAGAGCTACCCGCTCAACCAGAAGACCGATCTGTATTCGCTCGGGGTGGTGCTCTTCCACCTGTTGACCGGGCGTCTGCCGTTCCGCGCCAAGAACCCGGCACAGCTGATCTACAAGATCATCAACGCCGAGCCGCCGTCGGTGTGCCAGTTGCAACCGGATCTGCCCGAACTCATGGAACAGGTCATCCGCAAGGCCCTGGAAAAGGATCTGTACTCGCGCTACAAGAACGGCGCCGAGTTCGCCAAGGATCTGTCGGCAGTGCGCTACAAGATCGTCGACGACAAGTTCGTGCCGCCCGATACGAGCCGTTTCGGGCAGTTGCGCAAGATGCCGTTCTTCACCGAGTTCGAGGACGTCGAACTGTGGGAGGCGCTGCGCATCTCGCGCTGGCGGGTCATCGAGGCCGGCACAATCCTTGTTCGCGAGGGTGACCAGGACCAGCGTTTCGGCCTGCTCATCGAGGGCACCGTCGAACTGGCGGCCGGCGGCAAGCGCATCTGCGAGATCGAGGCTGGCGAGGCCTTCGGCGAGACGGCGTATCTCGACGGCATCGATCACAAGCACATGTTTACCGTCACCTCGGTGAGCGACGTCACCTTCCTCGAGATCAGCCCGGCTGCGCTGGCGCTGGCGACCGAAGAAACCCTCGAGGCGTTTCGCGCGCGCCTGACCACGACCATGACCAAGCGCCTTGCCGCGCTCGCGCAAAGCGTGGGGGCGCATGCACCCGAGGCCACGCGGGGCAAGGGCATGGCCGCCGGGATCGATCTGCAGTTGGTCGACGACTGAGAGCTGCCGTCAGCCCTGGCTGCGGACCCAGTGCACCAGCTGCGATTCGTTCATCGCGCCGCTGCTGCGCGCCTTCTCCCGACCGTTTTCGAACAGGATGAGTGTCGGAATGCTGCGGATCGCGTAGCGGGCCGCCAGCGCCTGCTGTTCCTCGGTATTGACCTTCAGGAGGCGGACATCGGGGGACAGGGTGCGCGCCGCGGCGTCGAAGGCCGGGGCCATCATGCGGCAGGGGCCGCACCAGGGTGCCCAGAAATCCACGAGCACGGGCAGGTCGCCGCGGCCCACATGGCGCTCGAAGGTGTCGGCATCGGCAGCGATGGGTTGGCCCGTGAACAGGGGCTGGTGGCAGCGCCCGCAGTTGGGCCGCTCGCCGAGGCGCGCTTCGGGCAGGCGATTGATCCCGCCACAGGCCGGGCAGGCGACTTGAACAGTGGTACTCATGAGGACTGGCTCCCGCGTGATGTGCGGACGATGCGGTCCGCCCGGTTGGGTCTGGGTAAGAGATGGTGACCGCCGGTCGGCTTTCAATCCCCTTCCGTCCCTGCCGGTAAAGTTTTTCCGTTCGCGGCCGACATTTTTCGTATGTCCCCAGCCAACAAGAGCGGAGGAGCGGGAGTGGCAAGAGGAAGCGTCTATGGAATCAGCCGGGTCGACAACGAGGCGAGTCGGACACATGGCTGGCTCGTCACCATCCAGCGCCGGGGCGTGATCTACCGCAAGCACTTCAGCGACGGCGTGTTCGGCGGCAAGCGCAAGGCCTTCGCCGAGGCCAAGGCCTATCGCGACGAGGTGATCGCGGCTCATCCGCCCCTGTCGATGCAGGAGTATTCTTCCATCCGCAAGAAGAACAATCGCTCCGGCGTGGTCGGCGTGTGCCGCTATTGCGCTTCGGAGACGCGCGATCTGCCCGAAGACAAGCAGCGCTGGTTCTGGGTCGCCTCCTGGCCCTTGCCCGACGGCCGCCGCAAGCGGGTCAAGTTTTCGGTGAAGAAGTATGGCGAGGACGGTGCGTTCCAGCGGGCGCTGGACGCGCGCAACGAGGCCTTGCGCAAACTGGACGGGCACTTCGACCCGGGGGCGGTGCGCCGACGCCCGCGGCGGACGCGCGAGGGGCGCGAATCCGAGGCCAAGGCCGCTACGCTCTGACCACGAATGATGGACAAAGGCCGTCGGGATATCCCGGCGGCCTTTGTCGTTTCAGCGTCGCTGAACCGGTAGCGGCTCGCTCAGAGCGAGGCTCACCAGGCCGGTCAGGAGGCTGTACACCAGCGCTCCCCAGAACGCGGTGCCGAAGTCGGGGACCACGAAGCCAGCCACGAGGCCCGAGACCAGCCAGAACATCAGGCCGTTGATCACGAGGGCGAAGATGCCGAAGGTCAGCACCGTGATCGGCAGGGTGACGAGCAGCAGCAGGGGGCGAATCAGGGCGTTGACCAGGCCAATGAGCAGGGCGCTCACCAGCGCCGCAGCGAAGGAGGTGACCGCCATGTCGTGCACCACCTCGGGCACCAGCATCAGCGCCACCGCGTTGAGGGCCCAGCGGGCCAGCAGGCGCCAGTTCATTGGAGGGCGCCCATCGTGCGGGCATGTTGTGCGCCAGTGCCGCGGTCGCTTGCGCCACGTCGCGGATCGTCCCGGCACCAGTGGCCGGCGTGTTCGAGGACGATGTCGCGCAGGCAGCGCATCCACGCATCATCCTCGTTCAGACACGGAATGTAGTTGAACTGGCGTCCGCCATGGGCGATGAAGGCCGTCTTGCATTCCATGGCGATCTCCTCGAGCGTCTCCAGGCAGTCGGCGGCGAATCCCGGGCACATCACATCCACCGATTTGACCCCGTCTCGCGCCAGCGCCTCGAGGGTCGGCTGGGTGTACGGCTGGAGCCATTCGGCCTTGCCGAAGCGGGACTGGAAGGTCACCTGGATGCGTTTGCCGTCCTCCCCGAGCGCCTCGGCGAGCAGGCGCGCGGTCTTGTGGCATTCACAGTGATAGGGGTCACCCTTGTCGAGGGTGAAGCGCGGCACCCCATGGAAACTCAGGATGAGGCGTTCGGCTTGGCCATTGTGCTGCCAGTGGCGATGCACCGCATCCGCCAGCGCGGCGATGTAGCCGGGATGATCGTGGTAGCTGCGCACGAAGCGCAGCTCGGGCAGATTGCGCCACTCGAGCAGGCCCCGGGCGACCTCGTCCATGACGCTGCCGGTGGTGCTGCCGGCGTACTGCGGATACATGGGCATGACGAGTATCCGGTCGCAGCCCAGGGCGCGCATCTCCTCGAGCGTGGCGCGAATCGCCGGGTCGCCATAGCGCATGGCCCAGCGCACCACCCAGTCGCGATGGCCGGCCTCGCCCAGGTAGCCGGCCAGGATCTTGGTCTGACGTTCGGTGTGCACGCGCAGGGGCGAGCCCGCGTCGGTCCAGATGCTGGCGTACTTTTCCGCCGATTTGGCCGGACGTGTGTTGAGGATGATCAGGTTCAGGATCGGCCACCACAGCAGGCGTGGGATCTCAACCACGCGCGGGTCCGAGAGGAACTGCTTCAGGTACGGGCGCAGGGCGGCGGCCGTCGGCGCTTCGGGGGAGCCGAGGTTGACCACGAGCACGCCGGTGCGCGGCGTCTGGCCGTGGGTGTGCGGGGGCTCGGGCCGGAGGCGGGCCATGGATCGTTCTCCTGGAAGGTTGTGAAAATCAGGGCTCAGGCGCGGGACGACAGCGCGCCGGAGAGCAGCCGGGCGGTGATGTCCACGATGGGAATCACGCGCTCGTAGGCCATTCGCGTGGGGCCGATCACGCCCACCGAGCCGACCACCATGCCGTCCACTTCGTAGGGGGCAGTGACCACGCTGCATTCGTCCAGCGGGGCCAGGCCGGATTCGCCGCCGATGAAGATCTGCACGCCGTCGGCGCGGTTCGACAGGTCGAGCAACTGCAGCAGGCTGGTCTTCTGATCGAAGAGTTTGAACAGCTCGCGCAGCCGCACCATGTTGGAGGACAGTTCCTCCACGTCGAGCAGGTTGGTCTCGCCCGAGAGCACGTACTGGGAGGCGGAATCCTGGACCGCTTCGGTGCCGGCATCGACGGCGGCGGTCATGAGTTCGGACATGTCGCTGTGCAACTGCTTGAGCTCGGCCTGGATACGCAGGCGGATCGCCTCGAAATCGAGCCCGGTGTAGTGCGCGTTCAGGTAGTTGGCCGCCGTGACCAGCTCCGACGAGGAGTACTTCTTCTTGGTGGCGAGGATCCGGTTCTGCACGTCGCCGCTGGTGGTGACGATGATCAGCAGGACGCGCTCGTCCGACAGGGGGACGAATTCGATCTGGCGGATGCGGATGGCGTCCTTGCGCGGGGCGACGACCACCCCGGCGAAGTGGGTCAGCTGCGAGAGCAGGTTGGAGGCGGCGCCAATGAGCCGCTGCGGCTGATCGGGCTGCAGATGGCCCTCGAGCTCGTGCAGCAGATTGGCGTGCAGCGGCCGCACGCGCAGCAGCCGGTCGACGAACAGCCGGTAGCCGCGCGGTGTCGGAATGCGCCCGGCCGAGGTGTGCGGGCTGGCGATGAAGCCCATCTCCTCCAGATCGGACATCACGTTGCGTACCGTGGCCGGCGACAGGTCGAGGCCCGAGTGTTTCGACAGGGCGCGCGAACCCACCGGCTGTCCTTCCGCGATGTAGCGCTCGATGAGCGTACGCAGCAGGACGCGCGAGCGTTCGTCCAGGGGAGTGTGTTCAGCGTCGTGTGCCATTGAATCCGGATTCTAAGTAAGTCTGAGGATGCTGCAAAGCGCGCGATGCGGTGCATGTCGTGCCGCGGGGGCGGCATCGAATCGCCACACGAGATGTGGTTTAATCTGCGCAATATGCGCATGTCCATCGAAACCGTCGCCCTGATTGGCAAATACCAGAGCCCCGAGGTTGCCGAAACCCTCGTGGAGGTGGCCCGCCTGCTGCAGGAGCGCGACCTGAAGGTTCGAATCGAACAGGGCACGGCGAGTTCCACCGGGCTCGCCTCTGCCCATGCGGTGAGCTCCTACGAAGAGATCGGCGCCCAGGCGGACCTGGCGGTCGTGGTCGGTGGCGACGGCACCATGCTCAACGCGGCGCGCCGGCTGGCCGGCTTCGATGTGCCGCTGGTGGGCATCAACCAGGGGCGGCTCGGCTTTCTGACCGACGTGGCGCGCCAGGATGCCCGTGCCGCGCTCGACGCGATCCTGGCCGGCAAGGCGGAGGAAGAGTCCCGCTTCATGCTCGAGGTCGAGGTGTTGCGTGGCGGGCAGCGGGTCTTTCACACCAATGCGCTCAACGACGTGGTGGTCAACAAGGGCGACCTGGGCCGCATGATCGAATTCGATGTGTGCATCGATGACGAATTCGTCTATACCCAGCGCTCCGACGGCATGATCGTGTCGACGCCGACCGGTTCCACCGCCTACGCGCTGTCGGCCAACGGTCCCATCCTGCATCCGAGCGTCGTCGGAATCGCCCTCGTGCCCCTGTGCCCGCATACCCTGACCGCGCGGCCGGTGACCCTGCCCGACAGCTGCACCATCGACATCGTGCTGCTCGCACCGCATGATGCCAGCGTGCACTTCGACGGCCAGGAACGTTTCGATGCGCGCGCCGGCGACCGCATCCGGGTGGCCCGCTCGGCAAACTGCATCCGTCTGCTGCATCCGCCCGGCTACAGCTACTTCGCCATGCTGCGCGAAAAGCTCCACTGGAGCGCCTCGCCGCGTCATCCCTGATTTTCTCGCCCCCCGGTCCACCATGCTGCGTCGCCTGAGTATCCGTGATTTCGTCATCGTCGATTCGCTCGAACTCGATTTCGCCGCCGGCTTCGGCGCGCTGACCGGGGAGACCGGCGCGGGCAAATCCATCCTGCTCGACGCGCTCGGGCTGGTCATGGGCGATCGCGCCGAATCCGGCGTGGTACGTGCCGCTCAGAGCCGCGCCGAGATCGTCGCCGAGTTCGACGTGCCCGATGCCCCCCCGCTCAAGGCCTGGCTCGACGAGCAGATGATCGACGCCGAGGAGGGCTTGCTGCTGCGCCGCGTGGTCGATAGCGCCGGGCGGTCGCGGGCGTGGATCAACGGCACCTCCGCCACCCTGACCCAACTGCGCGAGGTCGGCGAATGGCTGGCCGACATCCATGGCCAGCATGCCCATCATGCGCTCTTGCGGGGCGACGCGCAGCGCGAACTGATCGACCGCTATGCCGGTCTCGAGACCCTGGCGCGCGACGTCGCCCGTGCCTGGCGCCACTGGCAGGACGCCCGCCAGGCGCTGGCCCAGGCGGCAGCGGATGCCGAAGGGGTGCAGCGCGAGCGCGAGCTGCTCGGCTGGCAGGTCAAGGAGCTCGACGAACTGGGCTTTTCGCTCGAGGAATGGGCGCAGCTGAATCAGGAGCATGCGCGCCTCAGTCATGCCGCCGGCCTGATCGAAGGCGCCTCGAGCGCGATCGACGCGCTCGAGGAGGGCGAGGCGCCCATCGTCGCCTCGCTTGAGCGTCTGTCGGTGCGTGTGGCCGAGATGGCGCGCATCGACGGCGAGTTGGCCGCCGCCCAGGAGTTGCTCAACGGCGCCGCGATCCAGGCCGACGAGGCGCTGCACGCGCTGCGCGCCTATCGCGATCGCATCGACGTGGATCCGGAGCAGCTCACGGAGCTCGATGCGCGCATCGCCGCCGTGACCGACGTGGCGCGCAAGCATCATGTGGCCCCCGAGGAACTGGCCGGGCTGCACCAGCGGCTGGCGACGCAGCTGGCCGATCTGAGCGAGGCGGCGGACCCGGACAAGCTGGCCGCGCGCGTGGCCGAGGCCGAAGCCGCCTACCGGGATCTGGCCCGTGGATTGAGCGAGGCGCGCACTCCCGTGGCCGCCCAGCTGGGCGAGCAGGTCACCGCCGCCATGCAGACCCTGTCCATGGGCGGCGGTGCGTTCGAGGTGACGCTGGTCCCCGAGCCGGAGGGCAGCGCCCACGGCGACGAGCGCATCGAGTTCCGGGTCGCCGCCAACCCCAGCCAGCCGCTGCGGCCGCTGGCCAAGGTGGCCTCCGGCGGCGAGCTGTCGCGGATCGGTCTGGCCATCCAGGTGATCACCAGCCGCGCGGCGGCCACACCGACGATGATCTTCGATGAGGTCGATGTGGGTATCGGTGGTCGCGTCGCCGAAATCGTCGGGCGCATGCTCCAGGACCTGGGGCAGCAGCGCCAGGTGCTGTGCGTGACCCATCTGCCGCAGGTGGCGGCCTGCGCGGATTGGCAGTGGTCCATCGCCAAGCAGCAGGTGGCGGGGGAGACGCTCAGTCGCGTCATGGCGCTCGACGACAACGGCCGGGTGGACGAGATCGCGCGCATGCTCGGTGGCGTCGAGATCACCGAGACGACGCGCCGGCACGCCGCCGAGATGCTGCAGCGTCAGCCGGCCTGATCAGGCCAGCAGCGTGAGGATGCCGGTGAGGATGAAGCCGGCGGCGGCGATCCGGCGCATGAGCTCACCCGGCAGGCGTTCGGCCAGGCGCTCGCCGATGAGCACCGCCGGCACGTTGGCGATCATCATGCCCAGCGTCGTGCCCGCGGTGACCCAGGCAAGGGCATCGAAGCGGGCGCCGAGGGCGACGGTGGCGAACTGGGTCTTGTCGCCGATCTCGGCCACGAAGAAGGCCACCAGCGCGATCAGGAAGATCCGCCAGCGATGGTGGGCCGGGGGCGTGGTCGTTGTTTCGTCCAGCGTGTCGGGGCGCAGTGCCCAGAGGCCGAACGCGATGAAGGTCGCCGCCAGTCCCCACTGCAGCCAGTGCGCGGGAATCCATCCGGCCAGCCAGCGCCCGGCCGCCGCCGCGAGGGCGTGATTGAGCACGGTGGCGACGAGAATGCCCCAGAGGATCGGCCACGGTCGCCGCAACTGGGCGGCGAGCATGAACGACAGCAGCTGGGTCTTGTCACCGATTTCGGCCACCGCGACCAGGGCGGTGGACGTGAGAAACGCTTCGAGCAAGATCGTACCTGTGGGGAGGCCGGGTTATTTCTTGGCGCTTTCCCGGTTCGGGCATTGCTCGCGCTTGCACTCGACGTACAGATACAGGGCGTGCTCCTTGACCACGAAACCACGCTCCTGGGCGACCAGGTTCTGCCGTTTCTCGATTTCCGGGTCGTAGAATTCCTCGACCGCACCGCATTCGACGCACACCAGGTGGTCGTGATGACCGCCCTCGTTGAGTTCGAAGACCGCCTTGCCCGACTCGAAGAAATGGCGTTCGAGCAGGCCCGCCTGCTCGAACTGGGTCAGGACGCGATAGACCGTGGCCAGCCCGATATCCATGCTCTCGTCCATGAGCAGGCGATAGACATCCTCGGCCGTCAGGTGGCGCTGCTCCGTGTGCTGGAACAGCTCCAGAATCTTGAGTCGGGGAAAGGTTGCCTTCAGGCCGATGCTTTTCAGGCTCTGGGAATTGTTGGGCATTTCGGTGTCCGGTCCGCGTGACGGCGAGGTCACGGAAAGTCGAGCTGAGCGGTATGATATATTTTTTGCCCCTTTCTGAGAATGCGGCTGATTCCGCCGCCACCGAGCGACCGACCCTTATGCCTGATTTTCTTGCCCGTGCGTTGATTGCCGCTGCCGTCTTACTGACCGTTGCCGGATGTGGCGTCACCGAAAAGCTTCGCCCCTATCGGCTCGACATCCGCCAGGGCAACTTCGTCACCCAGGACATGATTTCCCAGCTCAAGAAAGGCATGAGTCGCGAGCAGGTCCGCTTCGCGCTGGGCACGCCGCTGCTGACCGATGTATTCCATGCCGACCGCTGGGATTACGTCTACCGCTTCAAACCCGGTTATGGCGAGACGGAGCAGCGCATCGTCACCTTGTACTTCGAGAACGACAAGCTCGCGCGGGTGGCCGGGGACGTGACCGCCGCCAACCCGGATGCGACCGCCGAGGCGCCCAAGAGCCGGATTCGCGAACTCGATCTGAGTGCCAGCGCCGCGTCGCCGGATGGGGCCGACGCAGACAAACCGGCCAAGACGGAGCAGTAAGCGTGAGTGAAGACAAATTGAAGATTGCCGTCGCCGGTGGCGGCGGACGCATGGGGCGGATGTTGATCGAAGCCTGCCTCGACGCACCCGACGTGGAACTCGCGGCGGTGTTCGACCGGGCGGGAAGTCCGTTCGTCGGCCGCGATGCCGGTGAGCTGATCGGTCAGCCGGCCGGGGTCACGATCACCGATGACATCGCCGCTGCGGTGCAGGCGGCCGATTGCGTCATCGACTTTACCCTGCCCGAGGGGACCCTGACCCATCTGGCCGAGGTGGAACGCCAGGGCAAGGCGATGGTGATCGGCACGACCGGGTTTTCGGCCGAGCAGAAGGCCCGGATCGCCCAGGCTGCCGAGTCGGTCCCGGTGGTGTTCGCGCCCAACATGGCGGTGGGCGTCAACGCGGTGTTCAAGCTGCTCGAGGTGGCCGCGCGCATCCTCGACGAAGGCTACGATATCGAAGTCATCGAGGCCCATCACCGTCTCAAGGTGGATGCGCCGTCGGGCACCGCCCTGCGCATGGGCGAGATCGTTGCCCGTGAACTGGGGCGCGATCTGGAAACCTGTGCCATCTATGGTCGCGAGGGCGTGACCGGCGTGCGCGACGAGCAGACCATCGGATTCTCGACCATCCGCGGCGGCGATGTGGTGGGGGATCACACGGTGCTGTTCGCGGGTATCGGCGAGCGCATCGAGATTACCCACAAGTCGGGAAGCCGTGTCTCCTATGCCCGTGGTGCGTTGCGCGGTGCGCGCTTCCTGCGCGGCCGCCGCAATGGCCTGTTCGACATGCAGGACGTGCTCGGACTGCGCTGATCGGCACCTGAAGATCGTTAAAGACGGCGTGCCTTCGTGCCGATAAAACTCCGGTCATCCCCGGCGCAACATGCGTCGGGAGAGGTTCCAACCGGGAGGTCTATCGACATGACTGCAGCGAGCGTCCGCGAGGAACGGTTCTCGTGGAAGGGCTTCCGCGCGTGAGTCAGACGCCATTGTCCGCGCTGGCAGCCACGGCGCTGGGCCAGCCGCGTGGCGAGACGGCCGAAACGGCGCTGGCTCGGCTCGGGCTTGGCGACGCCCCGGCCGCCGCCTTGCTCACCCTGATCCGAAGCTATGAAGACGCGCTGGCACATGCCAACGACGCGCGCTCGCGCGCCGAACATCGTTTGCAGCTGTCGATGCGCAATTCCGGCGTCGGACTCTGGGAGTGGGATCTGGTGTCCGGCCAGATCCAGGTCGACTCAACCTGGAAGGCGTGTCAGGGCTACGGCGATTCCGAACTGGGTGACGATTTCGCTAGCTGGCGAACCACCGTCGACATGGCTCAGATCGAGGGGTATGAAGACATCCTTCGGGCCCATCTGAAGGGGCAGTCCGAGACCTTTGAACTGATTTTCCGGGCGCGCGCCAAAGACGGCAGCTGGCGCTGGTTCCAGGCCCGCGGCAAAGCCTACGATCGAACGCCGGATGGGCGCTGGAGCCGCATGCTCGGCACCTACCTGGACGTGACCCAGGAACGTCTGGTCGAGGAGCGCCTGCGTGAGGCGCGCGATGCGGCCGAGGCGGCGAGCCGGGCCAAGAGCGATTTTCTCGCCAACATGAGCCACGAGATCCGCACGCCCATGAACGGCATCATCGGCATGACCGAGCTGGCGCTCGATACGCCGCTGGACACCGAACAGCGTGGCTATCTCAACAGCGTCAAGGCGTCCGGCGAGGCGCTCATGACCATCCTCAACGACATCCTCGATTTCTCCAAGATCGAGGCAGGCAAGCTGCAGCTCGAGCGCATCGATTTCTCGCCTCGCTCCCTGATCTCGGAAACCGTCAAGACGCTGGCTTTGCGCGCCCACGAGAAGGATCTGGAGCTGGTGTATGAGGTGGCGGCGGACGTGCCGACCGTCGTCAGTGGCGATCCCGGGCGGATTCGCCAGGTGTTGCTCAATCTGGTCGGCAACGCGATCAAGTTCACCCAGGCCGGCCAGGTGCTGGTGTCGGTCGAGGTCGCCACGCCCGGGGCGTCCGAGGTCGAGCTGCGGTTTTCGGTGGCCGATTCGGGCATCGGCATTGCCGCGGACAAGCAGGCTGCGGTGTTCGAGGCGTTTTCCCAGGCCGATTCGTCCACCACGCGCAAGTTCGGTGGAACCGGGCTCGGGCTGGCGATCTGCCAGCGCCTGGTATCGCTCATGAACGGGCGCATGAACGTCGCCAGCGAAGAGGGGCGCGGCAGCACCTTCAGCTTCACCGCGCAGCTGAGTATCGTGGTGCCGGCACGGCACGTCGAACACCCGCGGCTGGCGGGGCGTCGCGCCCTCGTGGTGGAGCCCAATGCGCTGGTGGCCGGCGTTCTGCAACGCCTGCTGACCGGCTTCGGGCTGCACGCCCGGGTGGCCACGACGGGTGAGGCCATGGCGGAGGCGCTGGAACGGGCAGCCGAGGCATTCTCGCCTTTCGATTTCCTCCTGGTGGCGTCGAACATGGTCGCGCCGGGCGGCTTTGCCCTGGCCGAGCGGTTTCGCAGCGAGACCGACTGTCTCGATCGCATCGTCCTGATGATGACCTCGCGCACGCAACGGGCGGATACCCAGCGCTGCAAGCAGCTCGGGTTGAACTCCCGGCTGGTGAAACCGTTTTCGGGCGAGGATGTGGTTGAGGTCCTGCTCTGCGCGCTGACGGGCGCGACAGAAGACGAAGACGAGGACGCGCTGTTCGCTTTCGATCCGGAGATGACGCTCACCCAGCTGGGGCAGGCGCAGGACGATTCGCTCGACATCCTTCTGGTCGAGGACAACCCGGTGAACCAGACGGTGGCGACGAAGATGCTCGAGAAGGCCGGCCATCGGGTCACGCTGGCCGCCAACGGACAGGAGGCGCTCGAGCAGGTCGGGCATTCGAACTTCGACGTGGTGCTGATGGACGTGCAGATGCCGGTGATGGGGGGCATCGAGGCCACTCAGGCGATCCGCGCCCGCGAGGCGCGCAAGAGCTGGGCGATGGCCGGCAACTGGCGCGCGGTGCCGATCATTGCGATGACCGCGCATGCCATGGCCGGGGATCGTCAGCGTTGCCTCGAGGCGGGTATGGATGAATACGTTTCCAAGCCGATCAAACCGCGAGAACTGTTTGCCGCCATCGGGCGTGTCACCAGCCTGAATCACATGGATCAGTCCGAACCCGAATCGAGCCTGCTCGAGGAGATGGGAGGGGCGGCCGATCTGGTCGTCATGGATCTGGAGCAGACGCTGGAACTGCTCGATGGCGACCGGGATGCCCTGCAGCAGCTCGTCGATTTATTCTTCTCTGACCTGACCACCCATCTTCAGGTGCTCAAATCGGCGGCGACTGCGGGCGATGCCGAGCGTCTGGCGTCGACGGCGCACACGATCAAGGGGTCCGCCGGGGTGTTCAACGCATTCCCCGCGCTGGAAGCGGCGCAGCGCGTCGAGCGTGCGGCGCGCGCTGGCGATATGGACGGCGCGCGGACGGCGCTCCAGGGCCTTCTCGACGCCCTGAACCAGTTGGCAACGGCCTTGCGCAAGCGTCGCGTCGCGTCGGTGTGATCGAACGCGCGTCATGTTGCAGTGCGTTGCCTGAATGGCCCCGATTCGATAAACTGACGGGATTATCTTGTTGATTGTCGAGCGGGATGGGCCGAAGCGGCCGGTCCCGTTTTTCACGTGTGGGCTGCGGGGCTCTGCATGCCGGTCCGCAGGTGGCCTCGATCAACGCTGGACCCTCAATCAGGAGTTTCGTCGTGACTCAATTCCCGGCCGCCATTCTCGTTCTCGCCGACGGGACGGTATTTCGCGGTAAAGGCATTGGCGCCGTTGGCCAGACGGTAGGCGAGGTGGTGTTCAACACCGCCATGTCCGGCTATCAGGAGATCCTCACCGATCCGAGCTATTCACGCCAGATCGTGACCCTGACCTATCCGCACATCGGCAACACCGGCGTCAACGACGAAGACGTGGAGGCAGGACGGGTGCACGCGGCAGGCCTGGTGATCCGTGATCTGCCGCTGCTGACCTCCAACTGGCGTTCGACGCGCACGCTCGACGCCTATCTGCGCGACGAGAACATCGTCGCCATCGCCGACATCGACACCCGCAAACTCACCCGGGTGCTGCGCGAGAAGGGGGCTCAGGCGGGCTGTGTCGTCACCGCAGGGGCCGACGGCGTGCTCGACGTGGACGCCGCGCTGGCGGCGGCCAAGGGATTTCCGGGGCTGGCCGGCATGGATCTGGCGAAGGAAGTGACCGCGCCGGAATCCTACGCGTGGTCCGAGACCGAGTGGTCGCTCGAATCCGGCTACGGCGCTCAGGAAGCACCGAAATATCATGTGGTCGCCTACGACTACGGCGTCAAGCGCAACATCCTGCGCATGCTCGCGAGTCGTGGCTGCAAGCTCACCGTGGTGCCGGCGCAGACGTCCGCTGCCGAGGTGCTCGGCATGAATCCGGACGGCGTGTTCCTTTCCAACGGTCCGGGGGACCCCGAACCCTGCGATTACGCGATCAGCGCGATCCGGGAGATTCTTGCCACCGGCACGCCGACCTTCGGCATCTGCCTCGGCCACCAGCTGCTCGCGCTGGCCTCCGGTGCCCGGACCATGAAGATGAAGTTCGGCCATCATGGCGCCAATCATCCGGTCAAGGATCTGGACAGCGGTCAGGTGCTCATCACCAGTCAGAACCACGGCTTCGCGGTCGATGTCGACACCATGCCGGACAACCTGCGCACCACGCACGTGTCCCTGTTCGACGGCAGCCAGCAGGGTATTGCGCGCACCGATGTGCCCGCGTTCAGCTTCCAGGGACATCCGGAAGCCAGCCCCGGCCCGCATGACGTGGCCTATCTGTTCGATCGATTCATCAAGTTGATGGAAGAGCGGGCGTGATGTGTGCGGGCGCCCGATGGCGCCCGGCCGATAGCCGCGACCACATCACCCCAACACCGTTTTTAGAGACAAGAAATGCCCAAGCGCACAGACATTGAAAGCATTCTGATCATCGGTGCCGGCCCCATCATCATCGGCCAGGCCTGCGAGTTCGACTATTCCGGCGCTCAGGCCTGCAAGGCGCTGCGTGAGGAAGGCTACAAGGTCATTCTGGTCAACTCGAATCCGGCCACGATCATGACCGATCCCGGTACGGCCGATGTGACCTACATCGAGCCGGTGACCTGGCAGGCGGTCGAGCGCATCATCGACAAGGAGCGCCCGGATGTCATCCTGCCCACCATGGGCGGGCAGACCGCGCTCAACTGCGCGCTGGATCTGGCCAAGCACGGCGTGCTGGAAAAGTACGGCGTCGAACTGATCGGGGCCTCGCGCGAGGCCATCGACAAGGCCGAGGATCGCGAAAAGTTCAAGCAGGCCATGACCAAGATCGGCCTGGGTTCCGCACGTTCCGGTATCGCCCATTCCATGGAAGAGGCGCTGCAGGTGCAGGCCGGCATCGGCTTCCCGGTCATCATCCGCCCGTCCTTCACGCTCGGCGGTACCGGGGGCGGCATCGCCTACAACATGGAAGAGTTCTCCGAGATCTGCAAGAACGGTCTCGAGGCCAGCCCGACCAACGAACTGCTCATCGAGGAGTCGCTGATCGGCTGGAAGGAATACGAGATGGAAGTCGTGCGCGACCGCGCCGACAACTGCATCATCGTGTGTTCCATCGAAAACCTGGATCCGATGGGCGTCCACACGGGCGACTCCATCACGGTGGCGCCGTCGCAGACGCTGACCGACAAGGAATACCAGATCATGCGTAACGCCTCGATCGCGGTGTTGCGCGAGATCGGCGTCGACACCGGCGGCTCGAACGTCCAGTTCTCGATCAACCCCGAAGACGGCCGCATGATCGTCATCGAGATGAACCCGCGGGTGTCGCGCTCCTCGGCGCTGGCCTCCAAGGCCACCGGCTTCCCGATCGCCAAGGTGGCCGCCAAGCTGGCGGTGGGCTACACCCTCGACGAACTCAAGAACGACATCACCGGCGGTGCCACCCCGGCGTCCTTCGAGCCCTCGATCGACTACGTGGTCACCAAGATCCCGCGTTTCGCGTTCGAGAAGTTCCCCCTCGCGAACGACCGCCTCACCACGCAGATGAAATCGGTGGGCGAGGTCATGGCCATCGGGCGCAGCTTCCAGGAATCGTTCCAGAAGGCACTGCGCGGTCTCGAGGTTGGCGCCTACGGTCTCGACGAGATCGATGCCGACGCGGACGAACTCGAGCGCGAGCTGTCCGATCCGGGCGCGCAGCGCATCTGGTACGTCGGCCAGGCCTTCCGCGAGGGCATGACGCAGGAGCAGGTGTTCAACCTGACCAAGATCGATCCGTGGTTCCTCGCCCAGATCGAAGACATCGTCGCCACCGAAAAATCCCTCGCCGGGCGCTCGCTCAAGGCGCTCACCGCCGAGCAGGTGCGCGCGCTCAAGCGCAAGGGCTTCTCCGACCGCCGGCTGGCCAAGCTGCTCGGTGCCGACGAGACCGCGGTGCGCCTGCACCGCCAGTCCCTCGGGGTGCGGCCGGTGTACAAGCGGGTCGATACCTGCGCGGCGGAGTTCGCCACCTCGACCGCCTACATGTATTCCACCTACGAGGAGGAATGCGAGGCGCGTCCGACCGGCAAGCGCAAGATCATGGTGCTCGGCGGCGGGCCGAACCGTATCGGCCAGGGCATCGAGTTCGACTACTGCTGCGTGCATGCCGCGCTCGCCCTGCGCGAGGACGGCTACGAGACCATCATGGTCAACTGCAACCCCGAGACGGTCTCGACCGACTACGACACCTCCGACCGGCTCTACTTCGAGCCGATCACGCTCGAGGACGTGCTCGAGATCGTGCACATCGAGCAGCCCGAGGGCGTGATCGTGCAGTTCGGCGGCCAGACACCGCTCAAGCGCGCCCGCGCGCTCGAGGCCAATGGCGTGCCGATCATCGGCACCTCGCCGGACATGATCGACGCCGCCGAAGACCGCGAGCGCTTCCAGAAACTGCTCCAGGACCTGGGTCTGAAGCAGCCGCCCAACCGCACCGCGCGCACACCCGACGAGGCGGTGCGCCTGGCGGCCGAGATCGGCTATCCGCTGGTGGTGCGTCCGTCCTACGTGCTCGGGGGCCGTGCCATGGAGATCGTCCATGAGCAGAAGGACCTGGAGCGCTACATGCGCGAGGCGGTCAAAGTCTCCAACGAGTCGCCGGTGCTGCTCGACCGCTTCCTGAACGACGCCACCGAGGTGGACGTCGACGCGCTGTCCGACGGCAAGCAGGTGATCATCGGCGGCATCATGGAGCACATCGAACAGGCCGGCGTGCATTCCGGCGATTCGGCCTGCTCGCTGCCGCCGTACACCCTGTCGGCCGCGCTGCAGGACGAGCTGCGCCGCCAGACCGAGGCCATGGCCAAGGCGCTCGACGTGTGCGGTCTCATGAACGTGCAGTTCGCCATCCAGGGCGAGGGTGACGACGCCGTCGTCTATGTGCTGGAAGTGAACCCGCGCGCTTCTCGGACGGTGCCCTTCGTCTCCAAGGCCTGCTCGCTGCCGCTGGCCAAGATCGCGGCGCGCTGCATGGCGGGCCGCTCGCTCGCCGACCAGAACGTCACCGGGGAAGTCGTGCCGCCGTACTACGCGGTCAAGGAAGCGGTGTTCCCGTTCAACAAGTTCCCGGGCGTCGATACCATCCTCGGCCCCGAGATGAAGTCCACCGGGGAGGTGATGGGTGTGGGCCGCACCTTCGCGGAAGCCTTCGTGAAGTCGCAGATCGCGGCGGGCGTGCGTCTGCCCAAGGGCGGGACCGCCTTCATCAGCGTCAAGCACACCGATCGCCCCGCCGCCGTCGATGTGGCCCGTCAGCTGCACGACCTGGGCTTCAGTCTGGTGGCCACGCGCGGGACTGCCTCGGCGATCAGCGCGGCGGGCGTTCCGGTGACGCCGGTCAACAAGGTGAACGAGGGGCGTCCGCACATCGTCGACATGATCAAGAACCACGAAATCTCGCTGGTGATCAACACCGTGGAGGAGCGTCGTCAGGCCGTGGCCGACTCGCGCTCGATCCGCACCAGTGCGCTGGGTGCCAAGATCACCGCCTATACCACGGCGGAAGGGGCCCGCGCGGCCTGCATGGGGCTGCAGCATCTCGACCAGCTGGAGGTGTACGCCGTGCAGGCGCTGCACGCCGAACTGAACTGATACTTATGAACAAGATTCCATTGACCGTCGCAGGTGCCGAGCAGCTGCGCACGGAACTCCATCGACTCAAGACCGTGGAACGGCCCAGCGTGATCGAGGCCATCGCCGAGGCGCGCAGCCACGGTGACCTGTCCGAGAACGCTGAATACGATGCCGCCAAGGAGCGCCAGGGCTTCATCGAAGGGCGTATCAAGGAGGTCGAAGGCACGCTCTCCAATGCGCAGATCATCGACCCGAAGCTGCTCGATGCCGACGGCCGCTGCGTGTTCGGCGCCACCGTCGACCTGGAGGACGTGGACAGCGGTGATGCCGTGACCTACCAGATCGTCGGCGAGGACGAAGCCAACATCAAGCAGGGCAAGATCTCCGTCAGCTCGCCGGTCGCCCGGGCGCTGATCGGCAAGTACGCAGGCGACGTGGCCGAGGTGCAGGCCCCGGGCGGCGTGCGCGAATACGAAATCGTCGACGTCCGCTACGAGTGAATCCGTCCATGCCCGCCCATCGGCTCAACGGCGTCCAGCGTGTCCTGCTGGCGCTGTGGGTCGGCGGCATGTGGGCCATCGGATACCTCGCGGCGCCGGTACTGTTCGCGTCGCTGGACAGCCGCATGCAGGCCGGTGCCATTGCCGGCATCCTGTTTTCCCGGCTGGCGTGGTTCGGTCTGGTGTCCGGCGTGGTCATCCTCGGCCTGCAATGGCGCGCCGGTGCGGCCGGCCTGACGCGGGTGGCGCTGTGGTGCGTGGGCCTGATGCTGATCATCACCGCCGTGGGGCAGTTCGGCATCCAGCCGATCATGGCGGGCTTGAAGGCGCAGGTGGCACCGGGGGCGCAGATGAGTGGGGCCGTGCGTGCCGATTTCGGCATGTGGCACGGCATTTCCAGCAGTCTGTTCCTGGTGTGCAGCCTGCTGGGTGTGGTCGCGCTCTGGCGCACGACGCCGGCGCGCTGAGCGCTCAGCGGTTGGCGCGTTTGGCCGTCATCGGTTTGCCGGTGGAGGTGCGTCGCGGCGCGGGCTTGGCGGGCTTGGGGGCGGTCGGCGGTGCCTCGCGATAGAGGACCAGGATATTGCCGATGTGCTGGACCGAGGCGGCACCGGTCTGTTCGCAGATCTCGCCCATGAGGGCGTCGCGCTGATGGCGATCCTCACCATAGACGCGGACCTTGATGAGTTCATGCGCCTTGAGGTTGGCGTCGATTTCGGCGACGACGGCGGGCGAGAGGCCATTGCCCGCGACGCTCACCACCGGGTTCAGGTGATGCGCCTGGGCGCGCAGGGCGCGGCGCTGGACGCTGGTCAGTTCGGTCATTCCATTCAATCCTTTCAAGGAAGGGCGTGATTCTACTCCCATGAAGCGAAGCAAGACCAGCAAGGCATGGATGCGCGAGCACGTGAACGATCCCTATGTTCACAAGGCGAAAGCGGCGGGTTACCGGGCCCGCGCCGCCTTCAAACTGCTCGAGATCGACCAGAAGGACCACCTCTTGCGTTCCGGCATGACGGTGGTGGACCTCGGCGCCGCCCCCGGCTCCTGGAGTCAGATCGCGGCTCGGCAGGTGGGGGACAGCGGCCGGGTGATCGCCCTCGATCTGCTCGAGATCGACCCGCTGCACAATGTGCATTTCATCCAGGGCGACTTCCAGAGCGACGCGGTGTTGCATCAGCTTGAAGCCGCGCTCGCCGGTCAGCCGGTGGACCTTGTGATTTCGGATATCGCCCCCAACATGTCAGGTATTGCCACCGCCGATCAGGCGCGCGCCATTTATTTGTGTGAGCTGGCGCTGGACTTTGCCGCCAGCCATCTGAAACCCGGCGGCAATTTCCTCGTCAAGGTGTTCCAGGGCGCGGGGATCGATGCCTATCGGCGCAGCATGCAGGACGTGTTCGAGAAGGTCGTGGTGCGAAAGCCCGCCGCGTCCCGTGATCGCAGTGCCGAAGTGTATTTTCTGGGCCTGGGCAGGAAGGCCGACGGATAGGGGCTGGCTATGCCGGCGATTGCTTTACCTGCGGGAACGATCGCTAATAGAATGAGTCAGCTACAAGAGCTTTACTAGATTCCCCAAGGGGCGGACGAGGAAGTTGCGTTGAATAATCTCTTCAAGAACCTTGCGATCTGGATGGTGATCGGCGTCGTCCTGATGACCGTTTTCAACCAGTTCAACAATCGCCAGATGGCGCAGCAGACCATGGCCTACTCGGACTTCATGCAGGAAGCCAAGGCCGGTCGCATCGCCGAGGTCCAGATCGATGGGCAGACCATCCGCGCCAAGACGCAGGATGGCCGTCCGCTCGTGGTCTACAGCACCGGACGCGACATCTGGATGGAATCCGACCTGATGCGCTACGGCGTCAAGGTGCGTGCGGCCAAACCGGACGAGGAACAGTCCTTCCTCATGAACATCTTCGTGTCCTGGTTCCCGATGCTGCTGCTCATCGGTGTGTGGATCTTCTTCATGCGCCAGATGCAGGGCGGCGGGCGCGGGGGCGCGTTCTCCTTCGGCAAGTCGCGGGCACGCATGCTCGACGATTCGGCCAATACCGTCACCTTCGCCGACGTCGCCGGCTGCGACGAGGCCAAGGAGGAGGTCTCCGAACTGGTGGACTTCCTGCGTGACCCGTCCAAGTTCCAGAAGCTCGGTGGCCGCATCCCCAAGGGCGTGCTCATGGTCGGCTCGCCGGGTACCGGTAAGACGCTGCTCGCCAAGGCCATCGCCGGCGAGGCCAAGGTGCCGTTCTTCAGCATCTCCGGTTCCGATTTCGTGGAAATGTTCGTCGGTGTCGGCGCCGCGCGCGTGCGCGACATGTTCGAGCAGGCCAAGAAGCAGGCGCCGTGCATCATCTTCATCGACGAGATCGACGCGGTCGGTCGTCAGCGCGGCGCCGGTCTCGGCGGCGGTAACGACGAACGTGAGCAGACGCTCAACCAGCTGCTGGTGGAGATGGATGGTTTCGAGGGCCAGACCGGTATCATCGTGATCGCGGCCACCAACCGTCCCGACGTGCTCGACCCGGCGCTGCTGCGCCCGGGCCGTTTCGACCGCCAGGTGGTGGTGCCGCTGCCCGATATCCGCGGTCGTGAGCAGATCCTGCGCGTGCACATGCGCAAGGTGCCCATCGCGCCGGACGTGGAGCCGCTGGTGCTGGCACGTGGTACGCCGGGCTTTGCCGGTGCCGATCTGGCCAACCTGGTCAACGAGGCCGCCCTGTTCGCCGCTCGCGCCAACAAGCGCCTGGTGGACATGGAGGACTTCGAGCGCGCCAAGGACAAGATCATGATGGGCGCCGAGCGCCGGTCCGTGGTCATGCCCGAGGAAGAGCGCCGCAATACCGCTTACCACGAGTCGGGTCATGCGGTGGTCGCCAAGCTGCTCGACAAGACCGATCCGGTGCACAAGGTCACCATCATCCCGCGCGGCCGTGCACTCGGCGTCACCATGCAGTTGCCGGAGGAGGATCGCTTCAGTCAGGATCGTGAGCGTCTGATGCAGACCATCGCGGTGTTGTTCGGCGGCCGCATCGCCGAAGAGATCTTCATGAAGCAGATGACCACCGGCGCGTCCAACGACTTCCAGCGGGCCACCGATCTGGCGCGCCGCATGGTGACCCAGTGGGGCATGTCCGATGTGCTCGGCCCCATGGTGTACGGCGAGGAGGAGGGCGAAATCTTCCTTGGCCGCGCCGTGACCACGCACAAGAACGTGTCCGAATCGACCATGCAGAAGGTGGATGCCGAGATCCGTCGCATCCTCGATCAGCAGTACGCGCTGGCGCGTGGCCTGATCGAGAAGAACTGCGACAAGGTCGAGATGATGACCAAGGCGCTGCTCGAATGGGAGACCATCGACGCCAAGCAGATCAACGACATCATGGAAGGCCGCGAGCCGCGGCCACCGAAACCGAGCAGCGGGCCGGCGCCCAAGTCGGGCGACGACTCGCCGGATGCCGCACCGACGGCACCCGCGCCCGCCGCCTGACCCCCTCAGCGCTGACAGGGCCGGCTTCAAAGCCGGCCCTGTTTTTTTGTCCTTATTCAGCCCCGAGCACCAACGCCCATGACCGCGATCAACTACCGTATCGAACCCGTCGACCTGGCCGGCCACCTGTTCGAGGTGACCATGGAGATTCCGGAACCGTTGCGTGACGGGCAATGCGTGCGCTTGCCGGCGTGGATTCCGGGCAGCTACATGATTCGCGATTTTGCGCGCAACATCGTCACCCTGACCGCCGAGGCGGGTGGCAAGCCGGTGGCGGTCGAGAAGCTCGACAAGCAGACCTGGCGTTGTGGCCGGGTGCCCGTCGGCGAGCCGTTGGTGCTGCGCTACGCCGTCTATGCGTGGGATCTGTCGGTGCGCGCCGCGCATCTGGACCAGACCCACGGCTTCTTCAACGGCACCAGCGTGTTCCTGAGCGCGGACGGACACGAGGCGCAGCCCTGTCTGGTCGACATCCGGCCACCGCGCAGCGGCGCGATCGGTGTTTGGCGGGTCGCCACCGCCATGCGCGAGGCCAAGGGCCGGGCGGGTGCGGCCAAGCGCCACGGTTTCGGGCTCTATCGCGCCGACAACTACGACGAGCTGATCGATCATCCGGTCGAGATGGGCGCGTTCACCCTCGCCAGTTTCAAGGCTGGCGGCATCCCCCACGAAGTCGTGCTCACCGGGCGCCATGACTGTGACACCGAGCGCCTGTGCGCGGACCTGGCGCGCATCTGCCAATGGCAGATCGACCTGTTCGGCGGCACGCCCCCGATGGATCGTTATGTCTTCCTCACCCTGGTCGTGGGCGACGGCTATGGCGGCCTCGAACACCGCGCCAGCACCGCGCTGCTCACCTCACGGAACGAACTGCCGTGGGCCGGGATGGAGGGGACGCCGGAGGCCTACCAGCGCTTCCTCGGCCTGTGCAGCCACGAATACTTTCACAGCTGGAACGTCAAGCGCATCAAGCCGGCGCGCTTCACGCCATACGAGCTGGCTGCGGAGAGCTATACGCGCCTGTTGTGGGCGTTCGAGGGTTTCACCTCCTATTACGACGACCTGTGCCTGGTGCGCAGCGGTGTCGTGACGCCCGAGGCCTATCTCAAGAGCCTGGGCGAGACCATCACCCGCGTCGAACGCGGCAGCGGCCGCCTCAAGCAGAGCGTGGCCGACTCCTCTTTCGACGCCTGGAGCAAGTTCTACAAGCAGGACGAAAACGCGCCCAACGCCATCGTCAGCTACTACACCAAGGGCTCGCTCATCGCGCTGGCGCTGGACCTCAAGCTGCGTGAGGCCAGCGGTGGCGACTTCAGTCTCGATGACGTGATGCGCACCCTGTGGAGCCGCCATGGCGAGACCGGCCTCGGCGTGCCCGAGGCCGGCGTGTTCGAGATCGTCGCCCAGATCGGCGGCGACGCCATCGCCCGCTGGCTCAAGCGCGCGGTAAACGGCACCGACGACCTGCCGCTGGCGAAACTGCTCAAGCCGGTGGGCGTGTCGCTGACGACGACGGCCGGCCCGCGCCCGTCGCTGGGCGTGCGCCTCAAGTCCAAGACCGGCAAGGCCATACTGGCCGCCGTTCACGAAGGCAGCGCTGCACATCTGGCGGGCCTCTCGGCGGGGGACACCCTCGTCGCGATCGACGGCCTGCGGGTCACCGCCGAAACGCTCGACGGCATGCTCGAGCGCAAGGCGGCCGGCGCGACGCTGCAGGTGCATTTCTTCCGCCGTGACGAGTTGATGTGCGTGGATCTCGTGCTTGCGGCGGGGGAGGTGGCGACGCAGCTGAGCCTCGTCGCGAGGCCCGACGCGAAGACGCGTCGCCTGCGCGGCGGCTGGCTGGGCGTGTGATTGGCCGCATGGTCCGGATTGGGATGTCGATTCCGGGTGCCGTGCCGTGCCGCGTCAGCGGGCCGACGGTGTTCGGCTTGGGCCGGTCACGATGTCTTGCCTCACATCGGTGTAGCCCGGCTGAAGGCCGCAGGCCGGAATCCGGGTGCAACCGCTGACCGCGTTCCGATGGCTTCTCCGTCCTAGAACGTCACCGACGGGCCGTGCCAATCCGGCCCGCATGGCCGTGCCCGTGCCAGCGCCTCGTCGGTGCCGCACCAGCCGCCGCAGGCGTTTCGCCCCGGGCGCCGTCGCCACGCGTTGAGCACCCCCTTGCAGCGGGCGTAGAAGGCGAAGAAACGCAGGATGCGCCGGCGCTCGGCCGCGCTTACCGGATGAGCGCTGCAGATCAGCTTGTCGTCGGTCATGCCCCGGTCGATCAGGATCACCGCGCCCCAGGCGGGCAGGGTCACGCGGGTGCCCACCGGCAGGCGCGGGCCCAGCACCACGGCGTCGAGCAGATCGCCTTCCTGTCCGAGCAAGTGAGGCACGGCGCCATAGTTGAAGGGGCAGGGCAGGGGCGAGACGAAATCGATGTGCCCGCTGGAGCCGCGTTTGAGAAAGCTGCCGCGGGGGATTTCGATGACGACGTCGAGTTCGGGCGGGTTCATGTCCATTGCTTACGTCGGTAGGGCGGAAATGCGCTGAGCTTTTCCGCCGTATGGCGCCATCTCAATCATCCGCGCCGCTCGCTTGTCTGAATGTCTGAAACATGAGTCTGTGAACGAGTCGCAGCCATTGTTGCCACCGTTGTTTGTGGTGTCTGGATGCCGTGATCGGCCTGATGTGAACGCCTTTTGGCGGAAGGCGCTTCGCTTTTCCGCCCTTGTATTGTTTTCCTCAGATCTGAGATTGCCATATCTTCTGCTTTGGCAGTTCTCAGATCGGCTCGGGGGATCCCCCGAGCCGAGCGGCTGGATGCCGATTCCGCCCTTGGGCCGCGAGCCCGCCGCGTAGATCCATGCACCAGCCGCTCACCCTCACCAATAGATCGGACAGTATCTTTGGCCCGGCATGGCCGGCAGCCCGGATGAACAAGGTAGATCACGGGAGGAATCGGGATGAGTTCTTTTGTGTTGGGTATCGATGTTTCCAAGGACAAGCTCGACTGCGCATTACAGCTGCCCGATGGCAAGCTGCGCCACAAGGTGGTGAGCAACGCGCCAGAGGGCTTCAAGCGGCTGGACGAGTGGCTCGCCCAGCGCGGCGTTGGCCAAGTGCACGTATGCATGGAAGCGACCGGCATCTACTGGGAAGCTTCGGCAGAGTACTTGTCTGGTCGCGAGCACACGACTGTCAGCGTCATCAATCCAGCCCAGATCAAGGCGTTCGGTGCATCGAGATTGGTGCGCACCAAGACCGACAAGGTCGATGCTTCGTTGATCGCCCAGTTCTGCGCCGAGCGTTGCCCGCCACCCTGGCAAGCACCGAGTGCCCAAGAGCAGGCGCTTCGCGCCATGGTGCTGCGCCTGGAGGCGTTGCAGAACATGCATCGGCAGGAGAGCAACCGTTTGCTGGTCGCCCGCGATGCCGTGCGCGAGGGCATCGAAGCGCATCTGGCCTGGCTTGATGAACAGATTACCCAGTTGGTGCGCCAGATCAACGATCACATCGACAATGATCCGGACATGCATGACAAACGACAGTTGCTCGAATCCATTCCCGGTGTGGGCGAGCGCACGGTCGCGGTCTTGCTTGCTTTCTATGCCGATCCGGCGCGCTTTGGCAATGCGCGCCAGGCCGTTGCATTTGCCGGGCTCGATCCGCGCCAGCACGAATCCGGTTCGAGCGTCAGAGGACGTTCGCATCTGTCCAAGGTCGGCCATGCGTTCATCCGCAAGGCCTTATACATGCCAGCGGTTGTGACCGCGTACAAAACGACATGGGGTGGCCGATTCCGCCAACGCCTCGTGCGGCGCGGGAAGCATCCGAAGCTGATCATCGGGGCGATGATGCGAAAACTGCTTCAGGTGGCCTATGGTGTGCTCAAGTCGGGCAAGCCGTTCGACCCGACGCTTCACGAGACTTGACGCGGATAACAGTATCTACCGCTTCTTCGATAACGCCGAAATGGCCGCCGTCAGCCCGCTGAGAGTAAGCGGGTACATGCGCTCGGCGCCCATGATGTCCTGCACGATCCGGATGGACTGGCGGTATTCCCACAGTCGCTGCGGTTCGGGATTGAGCCAGGCGGCCGCCGGATAGGCGTCGAGCAGGCGGCGCAGCCAGGCGGCGCCGGGCTCGGCGTTCATGGTTTCGATGGCGCCGTGGGGGTGGAGGATTTCGTAGGGACTCATGGTGGCGTCGCCGACGAAGATGAGCTTGTAGTCCGGCCCGTAGGTGTGGAGCACGTCGAGCAGGGCTGTGCGGTCCGAGTGGCGGCGGTGCGCGTCCTTCCACACGTGTTCATACACGCAGTTGTGGAAGTAGTAGTACTCCAGGTGCTTGAACTCGGTGCGCGCGGCGGAGAACAGTTCTTCGCAGACCTTGATGTGGTCGTCCATGGAGCCGCCCACGTCGAAGAACATGAGCGCCTTGACCGCGTTGTGGCGTTCCGGACGCATGTGCAGGTCGAGCCAGCCGGCATTGCGGGCGGTGGCGGCGACGGTGGTGTCCAGGTCCAGTTCCTCGGCCGCGCCTTCGCGGGCGAAGCGGCGCAGCCGGCGCAGCGCCACCTTGATGTTGCGGGTGCCGATCTCGACGCTGTCGTCCAGGTTGCGGTATTCGCGCTTGTCCCACACCTTGATGGCGGTGCGGTTGCCCGCCGACTCGCCCCCGACCCGGATGCCCTCGGGGTGGTAGCCGGCGTTTCCGAAAGGCGAGGAGCCGCCGGTGCCGACCCACTTGTTGCCGCCCTGGTGGCGCCCCTGCTGTTCGTCGAGGCGCTTGCGGAACTCGTCCATGAGCTTGTCCCAGCCGAGTTTTTCGAGCGCGGCCTTCTCTTCGGGTGTGAGGTGCTTCTTCATCAGCGCCCGCAGCCATGCCTCAGGCAGATCGGCGTCGAGTCCGGGGATCTCGGTGACGCCCTTGAAGTAGCTGCCGAAGGCCCGGTCGAACCTGTCGTAGTGGGCCTCGTCCTTGATCAGGCAGGTGCGCGAGAAATGGTAGAAATCGTCGATGGAATGGCCGCACACATGCTGGCGCAGGCCGTCGAGCAGGGTGAGGAACTCCTTGGTCGAGACCGGCAGCGTGTGCTGGCGCAGATGAAGGAAGAAGTCGATCAACATGGGGTTTCGGGATTCGCCGGCTCAGTGGGTCGTGTAACGGACCAGTTCGATCCGGTCGCGCTCGATCTCGATGCCGCTGGCCGACTGGATGATGCGTTCCATCTTCACATAGCGCTTGGCCTGGGGGGCGTACCACAGGGTGAATTTCGCCTGGGTCGGTTCCACGTCGGCCTGGATCTGGCTGCCGGTCTGGCGGCGCTGCGCCAGCACCTGCACCGTGATGGCGGAGAAGCGCCCGGCCGGTACGCTCACGTCCTCGCGCCCGCTCACCTTGGCCTCGGCGCGCCAGTCGAACCACTGGTTGTCCATGTCCGGCACCTTGAAGCCCGACCACCGGCCTTCGCGAATCGCCTCCGAGGTGATGAACCAGGGGGTGAACTCCCAGCCCATCCAGGTCCAGTCGACGAAGGCGGGCGCCGCGTTGCTCGAGCGGTGCGTGCCGCCGGGGCGCTGGCGCGGTTCGAGCAGGGTCATGGTTTCGGTCACGAGCCCGCCGTCCACCTTGTCGACGGTGATCGAGAGCGTGCGCTTGGGGCTGTTGGCCCATTTGCCACGCATGCGATACACCCAGGTGTCGCCCGGCGCGGGAAGCAGGGAACTGGCGGTGGTCGTGGGTGTCGCCGGGGTGCTGGCGCCCGGTTCGACACGCAGCCGCCGGCTGACCGTGCCGATGCCGTTGGAGGCGATCAGCGTGATCGTGGCCGGGGCGTCGAGCGTCACACGGGTGCAGTCGCGCGAGGCGTTGGCCATGCGTCCGCCTTGCGGTTCGAGGACGACCGTGTCCGCATCCTTGACCCGGTAGCAGAGCCGGGCGCCGCCGGCCTCGGGGGTCGCTTCCAGCGCCAGGATCTCGGGTTTGGGCGGGCGCGGCGCGGCCGGGGTGGCGGGCTCGGGCGGGGGCCTGGGGGGCGGCGCCTCGGCGCTGCCGGACAGCGCCAGGACGATGCGGTTCGCGCCACTGACGGCGCTGAGGGTGGCTTCGTGTGTGCCCGGGTTCGCGGGACGATACTGGATCGAGACGCTGCAACGCGCGCCCGCGGCGATGCCCGCGGTGCAGGTCTGGACCGGAATGCGGAAACTGGCGGCATCCTTGCCGCCCAGTTCGAGGGTGACCGGCGCGTCCTGTCCGCCGTCGTTGCGCAGCGACCACTCGCGCACCTGCGCGCTGCCCGTGGCGAGGGGGCCGAAGGCGAGTCGGGTGTCGGTGGCGGCGAGCCGGGCGGGGGCCGGCGTCGGTTCGACCGGCGACGATTCGGGCGGCGACGGCGATGCGTCGGCGGGCGCTGACGCGGCGGGTGGCGCCGGCGTTCGCGACACCGTCACCCGGGTCTCGGGGGTTTCCAGACGCACCGACGTGAGCGTCCATGCGCCCACCCCCAGCACCAGCGCGCCCAGCGCGGCCCATGCGGGCAGCCAACGGCGCCGTGGTGGCGAAGGCGGTGCTGCGACCGGCGCTTCGTTCGCGGGGGCGGTCTCGGCCATGTCCGCCGGTGTCTGAAGAATCTTCTCCAGGGTGCGGATCAGCTCGCCCGAGGTGGCCTCCCACTGCTTGTGGGTGAGTTCCACAGCCTGTCGTCGGACCAGGGGTTGCAGGTCTTCGGGCAGGGCATCCATCGGCGGCATGGGGGTGCCGTCGAGCAGCACCGGCACCACGCGGATGTCCCGCGCCAGCGCGGTGCTGGTTTCCAGGCGGATGAAATCGTGCGGGTCGTCCAGCCGCCGCCGGCCGGAGGTGTCCGCCACGTTCAGCCACTCGTCGCCGATGAGGACGATCAGCACCCGGCAGGAGGCGACCGCCTTTTCGATGGCGAGGACGAAGTCGGTGCCCGGCTCGATCCCCTCCACGTCCATGAACACCCGCTCGGCACCGAAGTGCTGCACCAGGCGATCGTAGAGCCGGCCGGCGTAACCGGCCGAGTCGTCGCGGCGGTAGCTGATGAAGATTCCGTCCATGCCTTGGCGGTTCCAGTGACCGTGTACGGGAAGGATAGCTTCTGCCTCGTGTCGTCGTCACCCGGGTGGTATTTTTACCGGTTCCGTCGTCGGTCGATGCAGGCATCCCGGCCGGTTGACACCGGCCCTGCGGGGCTCGCCGTTGTCGGGCGGGTTTCAACCCGCCATCCGCCGGACGCCTCAGCGATTGCGCCGGTTCATGAACACCAGGCGCTCGAACAGATGCACGTCCTGTTCGTTCTTGAGCAGCGCGCCATGCAGCGGCGGCAGCGCGTCGGCATCATCTCGGGCATGAAGTGCTTCGGCGGGAATGTCCTCGGCCACGAGCAGCTTGAGCCAGTCGATCAGCTCCGACGTGGACGGCTTCTTCTTTAGCCCCGAGATCTCGCGCAGCCCGAAGAACACCTCGAGCGCCTCCTTGAGCAGCGCCGGCTTGAGGCCGGGGAAATGCACGTCGACGATCGCCTGCATGGTCTCCCGGTCGGGGAACTGGATGTAGTGGAAGAAGCAGCGGCGCAGGAAAGCGTCGGGCAACTCCTTCTCGTTGTTCGAGGTGATGAACACGATGGGGCGGCTGCGGGCGCGGATCGTTTCCCGCGTCTCGTACACGTGAAATTCCATGCGATCGAGCTCGCGCAGCAGATCGTTGGGGAACTCGATGTCGGCCTTGTCGATCTCGTCGATCAGCACCACGCACGGCTGGTCGTGCTCGAAGGCCTGCCAGAGCACGCCCTTGACGATGTAGTTGGCGATGTCCCTGACCCGGTCGTCGCCCAGTTGCGAATCGCGCAGGCGCGACACCGCGTCGTACTCATACAGGCCCTGCTGCGCCTTGGTGGTGGACTTGATATGCCACTGGAGCAGGGGCACGCCTAGGGCGCCGGCCACTTCCTCGGCCAGCATCGTCTTGCCGGTGCCCGGCTCGCCCTTGATCAGCAACGGCCGTTGCAGGGTGATGGCGGCGTTGACCGCCAGCTTCAGATCGTCCGTGGCGACATAGGTGTCGCTGCCTTCGAAGCGCATGTTGACTCTCGAGGATCGGGGTTGAACGGCTCATTATAGGGAATCGAAAGACGCAACAAACGCGGGCGAACGGCCGTTTGATTTTTGCTGAACGAGTGGCTAAGTTGAGAAACAGCCGCGACGCAGGGGGACGTGGCGAATCGACAACAAACTCCGGAGGAGAGTCCCCATGGTCTCGACGCGTCATGTGCTGGCCGGCATCTGCCTGGCCGTCTTCACCCACGTCGCCAGCGCCGCTGCGCTGCTCAGCCATTACTCGCAACTCGTGTTCTTTGGCGACAGCCTGTCCGACAACGGCAACATCTATGCGCTCAGCGGCGGCCAGTTTCCGCCCGCACCCTACTGGAACGGGCGCTTCAGCAACGGCCCCGTGGCGGCCGAAACCATGGCCAATGCCCTGGGCCTGAGCCTGAGCGACTACGCCTACGGCGGCGCCAAGACCGGTCCGGACGCGCTCGGCCACGACAACTACCGCTGGGATCTGGGCCTCGACGGCACCGGCCTGCCCAACCAGGTCGGCATGTTCGCCGCCTCGCTCGGCGCCGGTTCGGCCGATGCGAACGCGCTCTACGGCATCTGGGGTGGCGCCAACGATTACTTCGAAGCCGGCCTCACACCGCCCGAATCGGTCGCCAACCTCATCGGTGTCGTCGGCGATCTGTACGCCCTCGGCGCGCGCAACTTCTTCCTCCCCAACCTGCCCGACCTGGGCCTGACGGCCGAATTCCTCGGCACCCCGCTGCAGGGCCAGATGAGCTTCATCTCGCAAAGCTTCAACACCTTGCTGAGCGCCAGCCTGATGCAACTGCAGCTCGCCTTGCCCGACGCCTCCATCGTCGCCTTCGACACCTTCAACTTCATGCGCGCCGCCATCGACACCCCGGCCGATTTCGGCCTCACCAACGTGACCGACGCCTGCCTCGACAGCCTCGCCTGCGTGCTCGACCCGGCGGTGCAGGACCAGTACCTGTTCTGGGACGGCGTCCATCCGACCACGGCG